>NZ_JAANTF010000034.1:0-1590 GCF_011290655.1 Rhodococcus sp. D-46
CGACGATCTCGTTCTCCAAGGTGATGAAGAGCATCGGTTCACGGCATACGACGGTGACTTCCTCAATGTTGTCCCATGCATCGAGATCGATGTAGGGTCCACCATTTTCGAAGATGTGGTCTTCGCCGGAGAGCAGTTCGAGTGTGACGTTGACCGGGCCGTAGGCGATGCCGGTGTGGACCGAGATGAGATTGTTGCCGGCATCGAAAACCTGGCCCGTGGTGTACGTCTCCGTGGGATCGGTGTCGGCCGCGGAGATGAGAAACGTGTGGTGCCCAGCGCTGATCAAACCGGTGATCGTCATCCGTCGATTTAAGCAGCGTGAACCTTGCAGGTCCGTCGATCCCCCTCAGACGAACGGGATTTCGCGGGGGAGAACCGATCATGTCCAGCGCAGCTGAATCATCCGCCGACGACGCGCGATCCCCACCATCCTCACCGGCTCGTACAGAGAGATCACCGCGAACGTCGCAATCATCAACCCCGCCCCCGATGGTCAGGGCAGGCATACTAGGCGGCATGAGCTACAACCTGGCGTTCTGGGCTGGAGGCGATGATCTCGACCCCGACAACGTCTACACGCGCCTGAACGACGAGCAATCCGTCAATGGTGTCGACGTGGTGGACCGGGACCGTGTCTTGCGGGCTTTTGCGGAGGACCTCCCAGGCTGGACATGGGACGGGCAGTTCCTGCGCCCGCCCGGGACTGACCCCGAAGGAACGCCGGCCTATGACGTGTCCTTAGGTGAGCAGTTGGTCGAGTTCATCGGCTACAGCTTCCGAGGCGAGCATGCCAACGAGATCATCGGCGCGATGCACTCACTCGGCTACCGACTCTACGACCCGCAAATCAGCGAACGATTCGCCTGAGCCACGACGGAAAGGAGTGAAAATGCCGTCGACATCACTGCTCCGAACCATGACGGACGGACTGACCTTGAGAGCAGTGTCGCCTGAGGGGCCGCCAGCATCCGAAAGTGTCACCGCCGCTCTCGTTGTTCGTTCGCTGCAGTTACTTCGCGACATCGACCCGGTCTTCGGTGTCGACCTCTATCAGTCGGTAGGCGACGATCTCCCCGTTATCTTTTAGAAGGTCCTTGAAATTGAGGGCTGCGGTCGCCAGACCTGGTATGACTTCTTGCCCCTGTCATCAATGATCCGGGGGGTGGTGTCGCCGGGTGTGGTGGCGTCGATAAACCGCTGATAGGGACAGGGCCGCTGATCGTGAGCAGGTCTCTTCATAACGTGGGTGTCGGGTATTGACGTCTGATCGGCGACCGGCAGGACCGGACGAAGGACTGCTTCATGGACACGAGCTACGCCGTGTTTTGTGGCATTGACGTCGGCAAATCCGAACATCATGCCGTTGGACTGGACGACCGCGGGACCCGCCTGTATGACAAGGCGTTGCCCAACGATGAAACCCGATTGCGTGCGGTGTTCGACCATCTCGCAACGCACGGACCAGTGTTGATCGTGGTGGATCAGCCCAACACGATCGGCGCATTACCAGTCACCGTAGCCCGCGCATACGGGCACCAGGTGGCATATCTACCGGGTCTGTCGATGCGCCGAATCGCTGATCTTTAT
>NZ_JAANTF010000034.1:1684-5716 GCF_011290655.1 Rhodococcus sp. D-46
TTAATCCCGGGCAAGCCAAGACCGACCTGTTGACCGAACTACCGTGTCGGCCTTTCCGAAGATGCGTGCGGGGCTCGACTGGGCTCGCTAGGTTCGTTTCTCATGACCAACGACAGGGACGTGCCGCGCGAGTTGTCCGGACTGGTGGTCCCGGCGCTGGGGTTGCTCGAGGCGACGGAAGATCTGTTCGAGCCGTATCGACTCGTTGACGGTGATGGCACGGTGGTCGCGCCGGTAGCGGCGTTCTTTGCCGAGTTGGCGGCGTGCGGGAGACCGGCGACGACGCATCGTTCGTATGGGATGGATCTATTGCGCTGGTTCCGGTTCTTGTGGGTGCTCGAGGTGGACTGGGACCAGGCGACTCGAACCGAGGCACGTGATTTTTGCCGTTGGTTGCAGATCGCGGTCAAACCGGCGCGACCGCATTGGCGTTATCCCGACGGCGATGCCCTGCAGTCGGGTTTGCAGCAGGCCTCGTCGGGGTCGAATTCGTTGACCGGCAAGGCCATTCGCGGTGACCGGTACGAGGCGGCGACGGTTGCGCACTGTGAGAGCGTGTTGCGGGGCTTCTACGACTTTCACCTGGAGGCAGGCACTGGGCCGATGGTCAATCCGTTCCCGTTGTCTCGGCACCGCCGCGAAGGTCGGGCGAATGCGCACCACAACCCGATGGATCCGTTCCCCGGGCAACGCAGCGGCCGGTATCGCCCGAAGGTGGTGACGCGGGCGCCGCGCTGCATCCCGGACGACCGATTCGACGAGTTGTTCGCGCAGCTAGGTTCTCATCGCGACCGGGCACTGGTCGCATTCTGGGTCTCGACCGGGGCGCGGGCCTCGGAGTTGTTGGGCGCCAAGGTCTCCGATGTCGACCCTGGACAACAGTTGATCACCGTGATCCGGAAGGGAACCCGGGTGTTGCAACCGTTGCCCGCCGCACCTGACGCGTTCGTGTGGCTTCGGCTGTATCAGGCGCAGCTGAACGGTCTCGTTCCGTCCGGCCGGGACGAGCCGTTGTGGTGGACGCTGCGGCGCCCGTTTCGGGCGCTACGCTATGACGCGGCACGGGCGATGTTCACCCGCGCCAACGCAGCATTGGGTTCGAACTGGTCGCTGCACGACCTTCGCCACACCGCCGCGTATCGGATGGCTCGCGACCCGCAGGTGCCGCTGGCCGACATTCAATGGGTGATGGGCCACGCCAACCTGTCCACCACACAGCGCTACCTGAATCCGGTGACCGAGGAAGTGATCGCCGGGATGCTCACCTTCCATTCGCGTCGCCGCGACCGTCCCCCGGACGCACCGCCAGCTCCGGAATACCGCGCCGAGAGTCTGCAGATTATGTTCGGCAAGGACGCGACGTGACCTCCGCCAGCGGCCAGAGGATCTGGACGCCAACCGTTGACGCCCCGCTGGCAATCACCGAGTCGGCGAATCCGACCGGGGCGCAACTGCTCGCTTCGTTCCCGCCCCGGCCTGTCGCCGTGTCGTGGTCGGCAACCGAGCCGAGCCGCTCCGAGGTACTCGGTCGGGTCCTGTCCGCGCCGTTGGCGTTGGACAACCCGAACAGCCAACAGACTCGGCGGCTGGGGATCCTGGCGGTGCTGAGCTGGCTGCAGACCCAGTCCGGGGACAGCTGGCAGCAGCGGTGGCGGGCCAGCAACGCGGAAGAGCAGCGGGACTGGCGGGATCTGGTCAGGCCCGACACCCTGCGCGCGAAACCGTTGCCGCACTTGAGCCCCGGGCTGCTGGTGCTGATCTGTGCCGATGTCATCCGGCCCAGTCAGGAGTGGTTGCTGCGGTTCGCGCCGGCGCGCCGCAACCTCGCCACCGAGATGGCCCGCACCCGGGACCCGGGAGCCTTCGCCGCACTCGCCCAGTTGTGCACGGATGGCGGGGTCGGACTGCAGAGCGGGCAGCAGGCACTGACCCGGATCGCGGTCATCATGGCCGCCAAGGGCGGCTCGGTCGACGCGGTGCGCGTCGGCGACTGCGTTGAGCTTCTCGGGATCGCAGCCCGCATGCGCGCCACATCCGAGGCTTACGCCCACAGCCCGTTGTTCTACCAGCTGCTGCGCGCGCACGGTGTCCTGAGCGAAGATGCGCCCGCCGCCATCGAGATGTTCTCCGGCCGCGGGCAACCGAGCTGTGAGCAGCTGATCGACCGCTACCGGATCGCCTGCCGGCCGGTGCGGGACGTGCTGGTCGATTACCTGCGGGAACGTCAGCTGTCGGTGGACTTCTCCTCGTTGCAACGCCTGGCTTACCTGCTCGGGAAGTTGTTCTGGGCCGATCTGCAGGCCCACCACCCTGGCATCGACTCGCTCACACTGCCTCGCGACGTCGCTGCGGCGTGGAAGCAACGCGCGCTCACCCGCACGAGGACCACCCACGACGGTGAACGGGTCGATGTCGCCTCGGCGCGACTGGACGGGCGCAGCGTGCTCACCGCGGTGCGAGCCTTCTACCTCGACATCGCCGAGTGGGCCGACGACGATCCGGCCCGATGGGGGCCATGGGCGGTGCGCTGCCCGGTCAGCGCCAGCGACGCCTCCCACAAGAAAGACCGGTCACAACGAAAGTCCCGCATGGACGCCCGCACCCGCGAACGGCTCCCGGTGCTGCCAGCGCTGGTCTCCTGGGTGGCGGCCGAACGCACCGGCGCCGCCGAGTTGCTCGCAGCCGCCGAACGCGCCAGGCCAGGTGAACTGTTCACCGCCGCCGGGGCGACCCTGCGCCGGTCGCAGATGAAGACAGAAACCACCGGCCGAATCTGGGCCGAAGATCCTGAGAGTGGACCGCGCCGCGATCTCAGTTTCGAAGAACACCGCGGGTTCTGGACGTGGGCTGTGGTGGAGGTATTGCGCCACACCGGAATTCGTATTGAGGAACTGACCGAGCTGTCCCACCACAGCCTGATCCAGTACCGGCTGCCGGCCACCGGCGAGCTGATCCCGTTGCTGCAAATTACCCCGTCGAAGACCGACACCGAACGGCTGCTGGTGATCTCACCCGAACTCGCCGACGTGCTGTCCGCGATCATCGCCAGGATCCGTCTCGGCCAGCCGCACGTGCCGCTGGTGGTCTCCTACGACAAGAACGAACGCGTCTACAACCCACCCATGCCGCTGTTGTTCCAATGGCACCGACGACTCGAGAACCGTGCGGTATCGGAGAGGGCGCTACGCCAATATCTGGACCACGCGCTGACTGCGATCGGCGTCAAAGACGCCAGTAATCGCCCGCTGCGCTACACCTTCCACGACTTCCGTCGACTGTTCATCACCGATGCGATCACTCACGGGATGCCGCCGCACATCGCCCAACTCGTCGCTGGACACCGTGACATCAACACCACCATTGGATACAAAGCCGTCTACCCCGAAGAGGTGATCAACGGTCATCGAGCCTTCATCGCCCGCCGCCGCGCGCTGCGCCCCAGCGAGGAATACCGCACCCCGACCGATGAGGAATGGGCGCAATTCGTCGGCCACTTCGAACAACGCAAGGTCGCCGTCGGCGACTGCGGCCGCTCGTACGACACTCCCTGCATCCATGAACACAGCTGTCTGCGCTGCCCGCTTCTGCGCCCCGACCCCGCCGCCCGACCTCGCCTCGAGCAGATCCGGGACAACCTCCTCGCCCGTATCGCCGAAGCCGAATCCCACCGCTGGTTCGGCGAGGCCGAGGGCCTGAAGGTCAGCCTCGTCGGTGCCCGCGCCAAGCTCGCCGAGATGGATCAGATCGCCGCCCGCCGCAACAGCGCGGTCACCTTGGGAATCCCCAGTTTCGCCGATTCCGCCGGCCGCACCATCACGACCCCGCTCAGCCATCAACCTCATCACTGAACTCGTCGAACAAGATTCCAACCCTCAAATTGCAAGATCATTTTTAGTTCGGAGAAGACGCCCGCGATGCGTTCATCATCGCCGATACCGCTCGGACCATGCCACACACATTGCGACGAGTCGATACCGGCGATGACACGCTCACCGAGCTCGGCGTACTCGTAGGTTTCGACGACGATCTAGC
>NZ_JAANTF010000035.1:0-3629 GCF_011290655.1 Rhodococcus sp. D-46
TACAGCGACTGCTCGGCTGGGGGTCCGGAGCGAACCTGATGGGTTACGTCGAACGGGGCGGTCAGATGATCGACGCACACGTTCTCCTCGAAAACGGCGCCGTCGAACTCCCGACTGCCCGCTGAACTCTAGAACCTGCACGGTTGTCACCCGCAACCCAACTCGCTCAGTAGTTTCTGGGGTTCGAATCGAGAAATAGCCCGTAGCGTGACCGTCTGCGTGCCATCCGTAAACCTGCTGGTGGTCAAGCGGGACTGTCCCTAGATCGGTGTTTCGGCCCGAGACGCTGAGTGAATGCTCGGCGAGGAGGTGCCAAGATGACGACACTGGAAGATGTGACGAAGAAGAGGACCGAGCCCTCCGCGGAAGCTGCGGCGGCCGCGGAGTTGGTGCGCCTGGCCAAGGAGCAGGGCCTGTCGCTGACCGGGCCGGACGGGTTGCTCAAGCAGTTCACCAAAACCGTCCTGGAAACCGCGCTGAACGAGGAGATGACCGAGCACCTCGGGCACGACAAGAACCACGCTCCGCCGGATCGGGAATCGTCCAATATTCGCAACGGAACCAGATCGAAAACGGTGTTGACCGAGGCCAGCGGTCACGTTCCGATCGACGTCCCTCGTGATCGGGAGGGGACGTTCGAGCCGCAGATCGTCAAAAGGCGACAACGACGCCTCAGCGGGGTCGATGAGATCGTGTTGTCGTTGTATGCCAAAGGATTAACGACAGGTGAGATCAGCGCCCACTTCGCCGAAATCTACGGCGCCTCGGTCTCGAAAGAGACCATCTCGCGGATCACAGACAAAGTGCTCGAGGAAATGCAGGACTGGGCTGCCCGACCCCTCGATGAGGTATACGCGGCAATCTTCATCGACGCGATCGTCGTCAAAGTTCGAGACGGTCAGGTCGCCAACCGGCCGATTTACGCCGCGATCGGCGTCAGTCTCGACGGCCACCGTGACGTGCTCGGATTGTGGGCCGGCACCGGCGGTGAGGGCGCCAAATTTTGGATGTCGGTGCTGACGGATATCCGAAATCGGGGCACCCGGGACGTGTTCTTCCTGGTCTGCGACGGATTGAAAGGCCTACCGGAAGTCGTCGAAAACGTCTGGCCGGCCACCACGGTCCAGACATGCGTGATCCATTTGATTCGCAACACCTTTCGGTTGTCGTCGCGTCAGCACTGGGACGGGCTCAAACACGATCTCAAACCGATTTATACCGCCCCGACCGAGACGGCAGCGCGGGCAGCCTTCGACGATCTCGCCGAGCGCTGGGGGAACCGGTATCCGGCGATCATCAGGTTGTGGACCAATGCCTGGCAGGAGTTCATCCCGTTCCTCGATTACGACACCGAGATACGGCGAGTGCTTTGCTCCACCAACGCGATTGAGTCACTCAACGCCAGATATCGGAGGTCAGTCAAAGCGCGCGGGCATTTCCCCACGGAAGCTGCCGCACTGAAATGCCTCTATTTGGTGACGCGTTCGCTGGACCCGACCGGCAAGGGCCAGGCACGATGGATTGTGCGGTGGAAGCCTGCTCTGAACGCGTTTGCGATCACGTTCGCCGATCGTTGGCCCGGATCGGAAACATACTGATGGAAACTGGCCGAAACACCGTTGGCGAGATAGACCCGGTCAAGCAGATACGGGAAGACTGGTGGAAATCGCTGGACTGGCCGGGCGCGAGGAGGGCCATTATTCGCAGCAAAGTGATGGGTCTCCACGAGTGGTTCGGCGATTTTTTTGCGGGATCCGGCTCCCGCTAACGAGTTCGGGTGTAGCAGTCGTCCGCTGGACGCCGGTACCCCTCACCGCTGGTGAACCCTCCCTTTTTTGGTTGCCGGTCTGGCGGGCCCCGCCATGGGTTTGGCGGTGGCGTGTTCGGGCATTCGTGAGTTGTTGACAAGTGGAGATCGGGGTTTTGCCGTTTTTCGTCGTGTGCCGTCACGGTCTCTTGGGAGTGCGTGTGGGGTGTGGGATGGATGTCGTACGAAGCGCTGCCGTCGGTGATGGGTGGTTTCCTCCGCTCGATGCGGCTGCCGAAGCGTTGCAGGATCTGTATCGGGTGTTGAATCCGGCCGGTCACATCGAGAAGTATCTGAACCGGTTGTGTGAGCATGCGGTGGAGTTGATCGAGGATGCGGACATGGCGGGGGTGACGGTTCTCGATGAGGAGGGCGCTGCGTCGACGGCGGCGCGCACGTCCCGTGAGGTCGTCATGGTGGACGAGCTGCAGTATCGGTCGTGGGCGGGTCCGTGTATCGAGGCCGCGGAGAGCGAGCAGATCGTGGTGGCGGACCGCACGACTGCCAGTGAGCGGTGGCCGGGTCTGGCGTCCGAGGCCCGGCGATTCGGGGTGCAGAGTTTCCTGTCGATTCCGTTGCCTGCGCTCGAGCCCGGGGTGCGTGCGGGTGCGGTCAACGTGTACGGCAGCCGTGCGGACGGGTTCGCCCGTTCTGAGGTGGCGTTGATGAATTTGTTCACCACTGCCGCTGGGTATGCGATCGGCAGTACCGAACGCTACCGGGGTGCCCGGCAGTTGGCTCTGCAGCTCGAGCGTGCTCTCGATTCGCGGGCGGTGATCGATCAGGCGAAGGGGGTGTTGATGGCGGTGCACGGTGTCGATGCGGATGGGGCGTTCGCGATGTTGGTCGAGACGTCTCAACGCACCAACACGAAACTGCGGGCGGTGGCAGAGGATCTGCTGGCGAGTGTGCGCATCACCTAGAGATGACGAGGCCCCGCGAACGCGGCGATGGTGAGCTCTCCCGCCTATCGACGGCACGCCGCTTCGTGCCGTCGCAGCGTCCTGACCGGTCGATCGGAAGCTCTAGCTCTATGTGCGTTCGTCATCGGCTGAAATGATCATCTGACGTGCAACGTCCTGTAAATCCCTGGACTCACGACGTGCTGAAGCCTGGAGTTCGGAAAGCGCGGTCTCGGGGTCTGTATCTCGGCGGATCATCAAGATTCCGACTGCTCGTTCGATGTCGGCACGTGAGGCGATTCCTCGGCGCAGGGCGTTGGCGGCACGTTCGAGTCGATGGTCTGTTGCGATGGCATCGAGCCCCGCTCCCAGATATTCGGCGATGACGACGACGAGATCACGGTCCCGGTCCGTCTCTGCCACCGCTGAATGCGAGTACAGGTTCAGCGACCCGACCGGCACGTCGTAGTTGAACAGTGGTACCGCGAGAAAACCTTCCAATCCGGCGTTGCGCGCAGCAATACCGAGAGTGGGCCACCGTGTACCTAACTGCTCGACCGACATTCGGACCGACCGACCCGTACGCGATGCTGACAGGCAGGGTCCGTCACCGAGAAGATATTGCGTGCGATCGAATTCTTCTACACGTTCATCGGTAGGGGCGACGGTGAACGGTTCGCTGTCCAGGGATGCCGTGACACCGGCGTGATCAACACCGACAACCAGATCGACGGCGGCAATCGTGCATCGAATCATCAACTCCACGACTCGATCCGGGGAATCAGCCGGTATCGAGAGAGATTGTTCGAGGCGATCGATGAGTCGCGGCTCGCGACCCTGTGCTCGCGCGAAGGCGGCCGACGGTCGCGCGCGCGGATGAGAACTGTCGAAGTTCATGATTTCTTGCCCGATCCGCGCGG
>NZ_JAANTF010000036.1:0-2652 GCF_011290655.1 Rhodococcus sp. D-46
AGTGGCATGCTCTAGACCCGAAGCGGAGTGATCTACCCATGGCCAGGTTGAAGCGACGGTAAGACGTCGTGGAGGACCGAACCCACTTAGGTTGAAAACTGAGGGGATGAGTTGTGGGTAGGGGTGAAAGGCCAATCAAACTCCGTGATAGCTGGTTCTCCCCGAAATGCATTTAGGTGCAGCGTCGCGTGTTTCTCACCGGAGGTAGAGCTACTGGATGGTCTAGGGGGCCCACAAGCTTACCGAAATCAGCCAAACTCCGAATGCCGGTGAGTGAGAGCGCGGCAGTGAGACTGCGGGCGATAAGGTTCGTAGTCGAGAGGGAAACAGCCCAGATCGCCAGCTAAGGTCCCTAAGCGTGTACTAAGTGGAAAAGGATGTGGGGTCGCGAAGACAACCAGGAGGTTGGCTTAGAAGCAGCCACCCTTGAAAGAGTGCGTAATAGCTCACTGGTCAAGTGATCCTGCGCCGACAATGTAGCGGGGCTCAAGTACACCACCGAAGCTGCGGCATTCACGCAATAGCCCCCAGTTGATCCAAGGATTTTCTGGCAGGTGTGTGGATGGGTAGGGGAGCGTCGTGTGGCCATGGAAGCGGCAGGGTGACCTAGCCGTGGAGGCCACACGAGTGAGAATGCAGGCATGAGTAGCGAAAGACGAGTGAGAAACTCGTCCGCCGAATGACCAAGGGTTCCTGGGCCAGGTTAATCCGCCCAGGGTGAGTCGGGACCTAAGACGAGGCCGACAGGCGTAGCCGATGGACAACGGGTTGATATTCCCGTACCCGTGTGAACGCGCCCATGGTGAATCAGTGATACTAACCATCCTGAAGCCACGAGAAGACCTTCGGGTCTCGAGTTGGTGGATGCATGGGACCTGATCTGGTAGTAGCCAAGCGATGGGGTGACGCAGGAAGGTAGCTGAGCCAGTCAGTGGTAATACTGGTGTAAGCGTGTAGGGCGTGACCTAGGCAAATCCGGGTCGCACACAAGCCTGAGACGTGATGCGTAGCCGATTGAGGCGAATTCAGTGATCCTATGCTGCCGAGAAAAGCCTCTAGCGAGCTTTCACACGGCCCGTACCCCAAACCGACACAGGTGGTCAGGTAGAGAATACTAAGGCGATCGAGATAACTATGGTTAAGGAACTCGGCAAAATGCCCCCGTAACTTCGGGAGAAGGGGGGCCCTGTCTGGTGACGACATTTACTGTCTGAGCTGGGTGGGGCCGCAGAGACCAGTGAGAAGCGACTGTTTACTAAAAACACAGGTCCGTGCGAAGTCGTAAGACGATGTATACGGACTGACGCCTGCCCGGTGCTGGAAGGTTAAGAGGACCGGTTAGTTCCTTCGGGAGCGAAGCTGAGAATTTAAGCCCCAGTAAACGGCGGTGGTAACTATAACCATCCTAAGGTAGCGAAATTCCTTGTCGGGTAAGTTCCGACCTGCACGAATGGCGTAACGACTTCTCAGCTGTCTCAACCGTAGACTCGGCGAAATTGCATTACGAGTAAAGATGCTCGTTACGCGCGGCAGGACGAAAAGACCCCGGGACCTTCACTACAGCTTGGTATTGGTGTTCGGTTCGGTTTGTGTAGGATAGGTGGGAGACTGTGAAGCGGTGACGCCAGTTATCGTGGAGTCGTTGTTGAAATACCACTCTGATCGAATTGGACCTCTAACCTCGGACCATGATCTGGTTCAGGGACAGTGCCTGGTGGGTAGTTTAACTGGGGCGGTTGCCTCCCAAAATGTAACGGAGGCGCCCAAAGGTTCCCTCAGCCTGGTTGGCAATCAGGTGTCGAGTGCAAGTGCACAAGGGAGCTTGACTGTGAGACTGACAGGTCGAGCAGGGACGAAAGTCGGGACTAGTGATCCGGCACCGGCAAGTGGAAGCGGTGTCGCTCAACGGATAAAAGGTACCCCGGGGATAACAGGCTGATCTTCCCCAAGAGTCCATATCGACGGGATGGTTTGGCACCTCGATGTCGGCTCGTCGCATCCTGGGGCTGGAGTAGGTCCCAAGGGTTGGGCTGTTCGCCCATTAAAGCGGCACGCGAGCTGGGTTTAGAACGTCGTGAGACAGTTCGGTCTCTATCCGCCGCGCGCGTTAGAAACTTGAGGAAGGCTGTCCCTAGTACGAGAGGACCGGGACGGACGAACCTCTGGTGTGCCAGTTGTTCCGCCAGGAGCACCGCTGGTTAGCTACGTTCGGAAGGGATAACCGCTGAAAGCATCTAAGCGGGAAGCCTGTTCCAAGATGAGGTTTCTCACCCCCTCGAGGGGGTAAGGCCCCCGGCAGACCACCGGGTTGATAGGCCAGAACTGGAAGTGCAGTAATGCATGCAGGTGACTGGTACTAATAGGCCGAGGACTTACCACAAAGAAGCTACGCGTCCACTGTGCGGTATCTGAAACAACACACAGATACTGATGAGAAACCCTGTTTTCTCCATCCCCCAACACCAGAAACTGGTGTTGACGGGTGGTGAAACCAGGTGATCAGAAGAAGGTTACTGTGACAGTTTCATAGAGTTACGGCGGTCATAGCGAAGGGGAAACGCCCGGTCCCATTCCGAACCCGGAAGCTAAGCCCTTCAGCGCCGATGGTACTGCACTCGACAGGGTGTGGGAGAGTAGGACACCGCCGAACAC
>NZ_JAANTF010000037.1:0-2615 GCF_011290655.1 Rhodococcus sp. D-46
TGTACTGACCGGACACGTTGATCGATAGACAAGTCGCCACTTGTGACAGAAGGCCACGCTTGTCTATAGTGTGGGTATGACAGTTTCACTGGATGTTGCCCTGCCGCGCACGGACCTGTCGGCGCGGGATCACGCGCGGATGCTTGCTCCGTTGTTGAAGCCTTTGTCAGACGAGAACAGACTGATGATCGTGCTGACGCTTGCGGCGGGGGCGTGCTCGAACAAGAAGTTGCAGGAGGCCACCGGGTTGAGCCAGGCGCTGGTGAGTCACCATGTGGCAGCCTTGCGGCAAGCGCAGCTGATCAGTGTGCGGGCCGAGGGCCGGTCCAACATCTACGCGCTGTGTTGTGAGCAGTTGGCGGCGCCGGTGCAGTGGCTCGCTCACTTGGCGACTCTCACTCCAGAGGGACAGAAGGCGTGCTGCACTGCCCCAGCAGGGGAGGGTCAGGCATCGACTGAGGGTGCTGCGCGGTGATTCATGCGGTACAGACCTTCGGGTTGATCCTGGTCCAGTTGCTCGTCCTGTTCTCGCTGATCTCGGTGCTCGTTGCGCTGGTGAACCGGCGGTTCGGGCCGGATCGGATCCAGAGCTGGATGGCCGATGGGCGCCTTCCCGGCCCGCTCAAGGGGCTACTGCTGGGGGCGATCACGCCGTTCTGTTCCTGTTCGACGCTGCCGGTGCTGGCTGGGATGTTGAAGTCGGGGGTGGCGTTCCGGACGTCGATGACCTTCCTGATCTCGTCACCGCTGCTGGATCCCATCATCGTGGCCGGGGTGGTGCTGCTGTTCGACTGGCGTATCGCGTTGGTCTACACGGTGGTCACCGCCGCATGGTCCCTGCTCGCCCCCCTAGTATGGGAACGACTCGGCATGGCCAGCCAGCTCAAGCGAGTCAAGGTCGTCGGCGACGACAGCACCCCCCACCCCTGGGCAGGCCTGCGCAACGAGATCCGGCCCGCACTCGGCGAGGCCTGGGCCGATCTGAGACCGCTGCTCGTCCCGATGGTGCTGGGTGTCTCGGTCGGTGCATTTATCTACGGTTTCGTGTCTCAGGACCAACTCGCCGCGGTCGCTGGCGACGACAAACCGTGGGCCGTGCCGTTGGCCGCCGTGCTTGGCGTTCCGCTTTACGTGCGTATCGAGACGATGCTGCCCATCGGCTTGGCCCTCAGCTCGACCGGCATGGGGCTAGGTGCAGTGTTCGCGCTGATGATCGGCGGCGCCGGAGCCTCGATCCCCGAGATCTCGATGCTCACCGCCTTGTTCAAGCCCCGACTGGTCGTCACTTTCGTGGTCACTGTCATCGGCACGGCCATCGCCGCCGGCTACCTCATCCCACTGATCGCCTGACCCAACCACCACATTCCCAACCACACGAGGAGAACAAGCAACCATGGGACTCAAGGACCTCTTCACCGCACGCAAGCAGGACAGCAGTTGCTGCGGGGCCCAGATCGTGCCCGACGATGACGACCAGCCCCAGAGCGAGCAGGGAACACCCACCGAGACGGCTGCCTCTTCAGCGCCGAACAGCGAGGACACGGACGGCAACTGACATACCGAATCGATGGGGCTGCACCACAGGGTGCAGCCCCATCACTGTCTCCACCCGCTCGTCACCAGGAAGACCACCATGTCCCACGCCAATGCCGCCCTCACTCCGCGTCACCGCCTCAAGGTTGCCCAGCTGGTTGTTGACCACGGATGGCCGATCAGCGAGGTCGCTGCCCGGTTCCAGGTCTCCTGGCCCACCGTGAAGCGCTGGGCTGACCGCTACCGGGCCGGTCAGTCCATGCAGGACCGCAGCTCACGGCCTCACCGCTCCCCGAACAAGACCAGCCCCACGACTGCGAAGCGCTGTATCCAGCTCCGGCTGCGTCTGCGGGAAGGTCCGGTTCAGTTGGCATACCGGATTGGCGTTGCTCCGTCGACAGTCCACCGGATCTTGGTCGACGTCCACTTGAACCGCCTGTCGCACGTCGACCGTGCCACTGGAGAGCCTGTTCGTCGCTACGAGCACGACCACCCCGGGGCGATGCTGCACGTCGACGTGAAGAAGCTCGGCAACATCCCAGACGGCGGAGGCTGGCGCTACGTCGGCCGACGACAAGGCGAGAAGAACCGCGCAGCCACACCCGACAAGCCCAAGAACAAGCACTACGACCCGTTGATGGGCAAGGCCTACGTCCACACCGTCATCGACGACCACTCCCGCGTCGCCTACGCCGAGATCCACGACGACGAAACAGCCCACACCGCCACAGCGGTCCTGGCCAGGGCCGTCAAGTGGTTCAACGCCCGCGGGGTGACCGTCGAGCGGGTCCTGTCGGACAACGGTGGCGCCTATCGCTCACACCTGTGGCGCGACACCTGCGCCGAGCTGGGAATCAGGCACAAACGGACCAGGCCGTATCGCCCGCAGACCAACGGCAAGATCGAGCGCTTCCACCGCACCCTGGCCGACGGCTGGGCCTACGCCCGCTGCTACACCTCCGAGACGGAGCGTCGCGGCGAACTCGACGGCTGGCTGCACTACTACAACCATCACCGGCCCCACACAGCCTGCAGCAACCAGCCGCCCTTCTCACGATTGACCAACGTGTCCGGTCAGTACA
>NZ_JAANTF010000038.1:0-2581 GCF_011290655.1 Rhodococcus sp. D-46
GTGTCAATGGCCACGAAGTTCTCCCCGTAGGCGGCCAGTAGTTCTCCCCGCTGGTGGCCACGGGTTCTCCCCGGTGGCGGCCAGTTGTTTTTCCCCACCCGCTTTCTGATTTGGGTTAGCTGAAGGGCTTCACCCCCTTGCCGGTGGTGGCTTCGGTGAGGCGGAAGGAGTCGCCGTCGGTGACGACGACGTGCGCATGGTGCAGGAGCCGGTCAACGGTGGCGGTGGCCAATGTTTTGGGCATGATCTCGTCGAAGCCGGAGGGGTGCAGGTTGCTCGAGACGGCAATCGCTCGGCGTTCGTAGGCAGCGTCGACGAGGCGATAGAATCCTTCGGCGGCGTCTTCAGAGACCGGGAGCAGACCGATGTCGTCGACGATGATCAGGTCGGAGCGGATGATCCTCGTCAGGGCTCGGGCGATGGAGTCGTCGGCACGGTGCCGGCGGACCAGGGCACCGAGGTCTTCGATGGTGAACCAAGACACCGCCAGCCCAGCTTCGACTGCGGCCTGCCCGAGTGCCTCGGTGAAGTGAGACTTGCCAGTTCCCGAAGGCCCACAGACGCAGAAACATTCACGCCGCCCGACCCACTCCAGGGTGCGGAGCGCGTCCTGGGTGGCGCGGGGAATCGACGATTTCGTTTCGTCCCAGTCGCCGAAGGTCTTGCCGGTAGGGAAACCCGCGCGTTTGCGGCGAGTGTGCAGGTTCGCCCGGTCCCGGCCGGCGGCTTCCTCAGCGAGGAGAACCCGCACGACTTCGGCGGGGTCCCAGCGTTGGGCTTTCGCGGTCGGGATGATATCGCTCAAGGACCTGCGGATATGGGGCAGTTTCAGGCGTTTAGTCAGGTCGATCGCCTCGGCCAACGGGTCGCCGTTAGCGCTGGTAACAGTGCGCAAAGGGGTGCTCATCAGGCGTCATCGCTTTCATCGTCAGTAGTGGCTGGGCTGGCCGGCGCTGGTGTCTGGCCGAAGGTGGACCAGGCGGCGGTGCCCGGTTGCAGAGTGTGGTTCTCGCTGCGACGGACCGGATCAGCGTGTTCGTGGGTGACTTGGTAGTCGAGGATCGAGATCAGGTCCCGATCGGCGAACCGGCCGGTCATCGCCGCCGTCCCCAACGCTCTGTCGACTGCGTCCGGGGAGTGCAGCTTCGAAAGGTCCACGGCCTCGGCCATCTTCGCCCTGATGCGGCGCGCTCCCGCGGCGGCAGCCTCGACCAGCCAGCTGTTGGCACCCTGGCCCAACTGTAGGAAGGCGAGCTCGGCGGCGGTACGAGGCTTGGGCACCCGGTCGGCGGCGTCGCGGTCTGGGCGGGGTGGGTAGTGGTCGTTGTCGAGGACCGGTGAACCGGGTTGGCCGCGGCGGTGCCGCGCGACTTCGACTGCACCGCCATCATTGTCGACGGCGGTCACGATCAGCTCCTCACCATGGAAGCGGGCCCAGACCCGAGTGTCGATCAACGTGTGCGGCACCGAATACCGCACCCCTTCCACCGAGATCGTCGACTCCCAGTTCACCCGCCGGGTAGTGCCGAACACCGCGGTGAACGGAGATTTCGGCAGCGGATGCAGCCGCTGCAACTCTTCGGCCAGCCGCTCGACCGGCCGCCGCCGAGTAGAGCTGTGGACGCGGGTGTTGACGTCGGTGCAGAACTGCCGGCAAGCCGACTCGAGCTCACCGAAAGAGTGATACTGCTCGCGCAGGTTCACCTCCTTCGGCAACAGGTCGGCTTTGGCGATCCGCACCGTCGCCTCACTTCCTCCCTTCGACTCCGGATCAGCAGGTAAACACGTCCGCAGCGTCGTGCCGTAATGCCGTGCCACCTCCACGATCTCCGGATTGCGGACCGCGATCCCGGCCACGTGATCGATCGTCGCGGTCTTCTCGTTGTCGGTGAGGACATAGACCGGAACCCCGCCCAAGCGGCGGAATGTCGCATCCAAACACGCCGCCACCGTCGGCAATGTCTTGTCCCAGATCGGGATCACCACCCGAAATCGCGACCACGCCAACCATGCGCAGAACAACGTCGTCTTCCGGCCGGAAATCGTTGGCCCGTCACCGAAGTCGTACTGTAACCACAGCCCAGGTTCGGTTACCCACGGCCGATACACTCGCCGCCGACCAGCCCGAAACTGGGCCTTCGCCTCCGCGACCGTCCGGCGCGTGGTCCGCTCACCGCCGGTGAACCCCAGCGCGACGATCCGTTCGTGGATGACATCCGCGCGGACCTTGCCCTGCGAGCGGACCACCAACTCCTCGATCTTCGGCAGAAAGTCGTCGATCGCCCGCGCTCGATGCCGCCGGCGGTCCGGCGGCTGCCCCGCAGCGCGCATCTGCACATACCGGGCCACCGTGTGGTGATCACACCCAGCCAGCTCCGCCGCCGCCCGATAACTACCCGTGAGGTCGTACGCCTCCAAAATTTCCATGATCTCCCTGCTCGATTTCATCCACCCAGCGTTGCCGGGACCGAATCTGACTCACAGCAGGTGGGGAACTATCTGGCCGTACGCGGGGAGAAACCATGGCCACAAAATGCGCCATAAATGGCCGCCAGTGGGGAGCTTACGATGGCCGTCGACA
>NZ_JAANTF010000039.1:0-2098 GCF_011290655.1 Rhodococcus sp. D-46
TTCGCCAATGCTTGCCATCGAACATTCAAGGGCCCAGCCAGTGACCAGGCGATGAGTGTTCCGATCAGTGCAGTCACGAAGGAAAGACCTGGCGCCCCCGCGATCGAAGCCAACGGCAGCAGCGGGCCGTCTGCCTGCCCGAAGGCCAAACGCCCCCACGGGAAACCGCCGAACGGAACTCGGCTACGAAGTGCTTCTGCGGTGACCCATGCACCCGCAATCCACACCGGGGAAAGCGGAGCGTGGCCGACGGCCACCGCCAGTACGCCGAACACTCCGAACGCGAGCGCTTCAATCGCCGCCAACGCCAACCAAGGCGTTGCACCCACGTACGCTCCGACCCATGGCAGCAAGGGAACGAAGAATCCCAGTCCCGCGGCATAGCCGAATCCGAAACCCGCACGGAGACTGCGCCCCTGGAGAACGACGGTCAGCAGGGCGATGGCTACAGGGGCGAGAAACCACAGCGTGCGCGGCGGAAAGCTGAGAAACAGCAGCCACCCAGCGCCCACCGAAAGAGCGAGACGCAAAGCGATCCCACCGTGGTGCCGTTTGGGGCGACCACTCTTCAGGCATGCATCTAATTCACTGTCGGCAGTGATCGCACGGTCGACCGAAAGGACCCTCACAGGCCCGCTCTCGTAGAAGGAGAACTGCGCTGGTCAGTCAACAATTTCTCACAGAGATCGTCGAATTCGCCGCCCCAGCCGGCATGATCGGTCCGCGCGAGTCCACCGAGTTCGAGATCAGCCTGCTCCGGTCCCGTCCCCGGGCGTAGGCGGATCCACACTCGCCGCCTCCTGATCACGAGCGAGATCAGAAGTCCGAGCATCATCGTGATCGCAAAGACGAGAACCCACTGTTGCGCAGGGTCGTACGACACCTGCAGATTGGCGAATTCCTTGGCGCCGTCGAACCGAACCTGTGTTCCATCGGTGAGAGTCCGCGTCTCTCCAGGGCGGAGGTTCACACGATCTTGTTTGACCAGCCTTCCTTGGTTGATCATTTCCTTGTTCAACGAGAAGATCGATTGCGGGATGCCGGTGTCCAGACCCGTATCGCCCTTGTAGATGTCGATCGCGACCGCAGGGTCACGCGCATCGGGAAACGACGAAGTCAGAAGCGTCCCGCTGAAGGAAGCGGTCGGCGCGAAGAGTCCCTCGATGGCGATCTGATTCTTCCGGCGCTCGTCCGGATTCGGAAACGATCCACCTGGCGGATCGAACCGCAACGCCCCACTGCTCAGGAACGTGACCGCATCGTCCGGTTGAAACTGCATCGTCTCGGTACGGGACTGTCCGTCGGGAAAAGTGACGGTGAACTGCGGCGCGTACCCATGGCCGGTCAGATAAACACGGGCACCGTCGGTACGCAGCGGTTCGTTGACCCGAAGACGATAGTCTTTCCAGGTATTGGTCGCGATATCCTGCCCGCTCTGATACGAAATGTTGGAGGTGAACATTTCGGCCTGACCGGTATCGAGATAATCTGCGGAAAAGTCGTTGACCTTGATGCAAAAGGGCGCGAGACCCGTGCCGTCAGTAGCACTTCCCGCGCGGAACGAGTCGTACACGGCAGGTGACGTATTACAGAAACCGGGGCCGCCGTCGGCAATGACGATCACCGAACCCTCGTACCCCACCAACTTGCCGATCGCGACGGTGACGAGCAACCCGATCAGCGAGAAGTGGAACACCAGATTCCCGGCCTCACGCAGATACCCCTTCTCCGCGGAAACCGCTACCTCGGAATCCTTTTCGGACCTGACCGCTACCCGCCAGCCCTTGAGCGACTGCCGCACTCTGGTGAGGGCCTCGTCATGCGAGATGTCAACTACGCCGCGAAAATGGTGAGGCAACCTGGACAGATTTCGAGGCGCTCGCACAGGTTGGCTCCGAAGCGCGCCGAGATGCGCCTGCAAGCGTGGAACCAGACAGCCGATGAGAGAGAGAAACAGCAGGACATAGATCGCAGTGAACCAGAAGCTGGAAAAGACGTCGAACAACTCCAGCTTGTCGAATAGCGGGCCGAGGGTTGGCTGCGCCGCGATGTACTGGGAAACTTTCTGTACGTTGAGATTTCGCTGAGGCAACATAGC
>NZ_JAANTF010000004.1:0-551197 GCF_011290655.1 Rhodococcus sp. D-46
TTCTTGCCGAACTTCCTGTCACCGGTGATCTGGACGCCGGGATGCTCGTCAATGCATTTCACCGACCCGAGGTGAACCAGGCAGTCGGGATGATCGCGATCCAACTTCGTGTCTCGGTCGAAGAGTCGCTTTCTCGGCTTCGAGCCGCCGCGTACTCCTCGGGGAGGCCGATCTGGGAGATCGCCGCAGATGTCGTGAATAGGCGGATCCGATTCGCACACGGTGGTGAGGACGGATGACATCTGATTCGGAAAGATCGCGCAATGTCTCTGCAGTACTTGACGATGGGAGCCCAGGATGAACACCCCCGCAATACAATTGAGCATTGCCGAGGTGACTCATCTTCTCACCACCGACTTCGATTCCCTGCGTGTACTCGAGACGATCGTTGAGCGATCGAGACAGAATCTGAGCGGTGTGTGGTGCGTCCTCGTGGTGCGAAACGGGGAGCAAGGTTATCTCGATGTGTTGGTGGAGTCGGCAAATGCCGAGTTCGTTCCCGACCGGACTCTTGCCATATCGGGTCCGGCTGCGCTGAGCGCTGAGAGTGGAGCGGTTGTGATGGTCGACAGCTTCAAAGACGTGGGGGAGCGGTGGCGGAAATTCGGTCGCTCAGGACTCGAACATGGGCTGGGCGGGTGCCGCTGCTTTCCGATGAGGTTGGGTCGGACATCGCTCGGATCACTCGTGGTCTTTACTCACGATTCGTGGCACAGCGCTGAGCGTAGTAATGCATACGGGCAGTCGATGGCAGATTTGGCCGCTCTGACTCTGTCCACGGACAGTCGTCAGGATCGTCATTCGCAGGTGGTGACGGCGGTCAAGAAGCTGATCGCGGTCCGCGGCGACGTGGAACAGGCAGTCGGCATGATCGCCGAACTCGACGGTATTTCGATCGAACTCGCAACTGCACGGTTGGCGGAGAACGCGCGGCGACGAGGGATCAGCGCCGGGGCGTACTCGTCGTTGGTGTTGGCGAACCCGGATGCCCGGTGAGGTAGAGCCTCCTAGGTGGTACGAGCATGAAGTGATCCTTACCGGGAGGTTTTCGTATCGTATGCACTCTCGGATCCGGTCGTGCAGTCGTTCTCGAAAGAGCTGTTAGACAACGTATTCGGATACAGAGATGCCTCGGGTCGGCAGGGCGTTCCCTGCCCGGTTGGTGTAGTGCACCGGCGGACAGGGAATTTCAGCGTTCGTCGTCGAGGGGGGCGGGTGTCGATTGTTCGAGCAGATCTCCCTCGGGCGTCGGCCATGGGGTGTCGAGTTCAGTGGTGAGGGCTTCGAGGTCGACGGCATCCACTGCATTCGGGTCGGCTGGGATGGTTTGTTCGAGGTAGTCGGTGTCGGGTGTCGCGTCGAGGGCTGAGCGAATGCGGTTGTCTTCCATGGCGGTGGTCCTTTCTCTGTCGGGCGATCACGGACGTTTCTCTGTGTCGTGTGTGTTTTTCCGGCGTAGGTGGGCGTTGTCTGCGCGTAGCCGGGTGTTGTCGCGGCGTAGTAGGGCGGTGCTGTCTTCGAGTTCGAGGACTCGTTTGATGCCGACGAGGTTGATGCCGTCGGCGATGAGTTCTGTGATGCGGCCCAGACGGGTGAGGTCCTCGTCGTTGTAGCGGCGGGTACCGCCGCGGGTGCGGGCGGGGGTGATCAGGCCGTACTGTTCGTAGAGTCGCAGTGTGCCGGCGGTGAATCCGGAGAGCTCCGATGTCACCGAGATCGCGTACAGGCCAGGGGGTTCGGCGATAGCGGGGTTGCGCGCCATGATGGTCCTCCCATCAAAGAAATTTCGATATCTGCGGGCAAGCTCTTGATCCGATGTGTGTTTGATGATATACCAAATCTACAGCATCTACTGTAGAAGTTCGGTGGATGCGGTGGTGGTAGTCAGTGAACGGTTCCAGTGACTTTTCCTGGAGGTGACCGAAAATGTTGATGCGCACCGATCCTTTCCGTGATCTTGACCGCCTGACCCGACAGCTGTTGGGTACTGCGTCGCAGCCGGCGGTGATGCCGATGGATGCATGGCAGGAAGGTGAGCAGTTCGTCGTCGAGTTCGATCTTCCCGGCATGGACCCGGATTCACTCGACCTCGATGTGGACCGCAACGTGGTGACGGTGCACGCCGAGCGGCCGGTTCGCGCCGGCGAGGCGGAGATGATTGCGGCTGAGCGCCCGCGCGGGGTATTCAGTCGTCAACTGTTCCTGGGCGAGAACCTCGACACCGACAATATCGAGGCCGGCTACGACGCTGGGGTGCTGAGGTTGACGATCCCGCTCGCGGAGCGGGCCAAGCCCCGCAAGATCGAGATCAGCAGCGCCGGGAACAGCAACGGGAGCAGCAAGGAGGTGGGCCACAAGCAGGAGAGCAAGCAGATCGATGCGTGAACAGCACGCCGGAACAGTCCGCAGTCCACAACAGCAGGTTTCGAGAGGGTGCAGCGACAATGACTGGGGTCGATGACGTCGAGATCGACCGCATCGCCGAGGACGAGCGTGAAGTAGCCGGCAGGGGTCGGCGCGGCGACTCGGAGTGGGAGAGGCTGGGTATCCACCTCTGGCACGAACTGGAATATGCTGCCGTGGTAGAGGATTCGGATCGGATTCTCGCCGATGCGCTCACTCCGGCGGCGTGGGTGTTGCTCACCCGGATTGCCGGCTGCACCCTCGACCCCGGCTTGGTGGCCCCGCCGATCATGATGTCCCGGTATACGTATCGGGTTCCGGTGATGCGGCCGCGGGCGACCCAACGCTCCCCTCCACAGGGTTAGGGGCGTGGGCGGGTTTCTCGTTGCCCGGCCCTCGACGGCGCAGCGGGGGACCCTCGGGTGTGAGGACTTGCGGGCAGGGTCCGCGGGTTCTTGTGCGGTGGTTGCCGAGACGCTCACACACTGTGACGTCTTCTGCGAATACCCGGTAGGTAGTGGGTACAGGCCTTGGACGGTGAAGAGTGCGAGAAGTGTGACCGGCTCGGCAATCACCTTTTCCGGCGCGCAGCGTGAACGCACACCGTGCAGAGTTTCGTCCGAACACAATGTCTACGAGTTATTTTCGACAAACGGTGAGGTCGCGTGATGGAACGGTACAGGTTCACGTTCGCGGACGGATCGAGCGCCGAGGAGTTCTTCGATTCGGATAACGAGGCGATCGTGGCGGCGACGGCAGCCAACGGCGGCAGCAGTGGGGGATTGCATGTCCAGCGCTACGACCACCTCGGGGCGTTGTTGCCCACGAAACTGCCTCCCGGCGGGCACCGCGGCACATGGTGCCCGAAGATCGGCATGCCGAGCCCGGCGCTGGTGGGGGAGTCGACGGTCGATCCGACGTCGAAGCTGTGAAGGGTTTACAGGACCGTAGGCGGGGTAACAGGTGGTCAGAGGACATGAAGGAGTACTCGCATGGATGTCGATGACCTCGATGTGGTGGTGTGGCCGGAATCCGAGGAACGTGAAGCGTGGTGGCGTCAGGTCGTCACAGGGGGCAGCGCGGGTGCCGCGACGTCGACGATGACACCGAATCGGAGTATCGAGGACGCCTCTTCTCGGATTCTGCACGCTGCGTAGATTCGTCGAGGCTCGCCCAGACTGCCGTATGAGTCTGGTTCACCGTGCGTTGGGACTGACTGACCCCACACGGTTGCCAGAGGGGAGATCGTGATGATCAATGTTGCAGTGCTGGTGATCGTGTTGTGTATAGGGTTGGCTGTCGTTGCGCGCCTGGACTTCCGGGAGCGCTGATCGGCTGGGTGTGGCGGATCCGAACTTCCGGTATGCGGCGGTGACGGTTTCGGGATGCAGCACCGCACTTGACTCACAACCGAACAACCTTTCGCCGGTTGAGGGATGCCTGTCGCAGCGTTCGGGGATAGGAGGCGCGGCGGTGCGTCGCCCGTTTGTTTCGGTGCGGTTGGCGACACCAAAAAGTGTTGGAGTGCCGTTTGTTCGGGTCAGGTGTCCACCGTCGTGAGTGACAGAGTGCGGGTGAGGGCCTGTGTGCGACTCACCGAACCGTTCGCCGCGTGGGGTAGTTACCGAGGGGCCGGCGGGCTGAAACATCGGCGGATGGTGTATTCGGATGCGTGATGCGTCAGCATCCGCGGTCTAATGGTGGTTGCGTGGGTGCTGTGGTTCGTCGGGTTGTTTCTCGGGGCGGCCGAGATGCAGCTGGTGTGCGAAGAGAAGTGGGTAGCAGCACCACAATGTGATTGCCAGAAGTACGGCGCAGCCGCCGGCGATCAGGCCTGTGCTTTTGTTGACGACTACATCGAAAGTCAGGGTGAGAACGCCAGTCAGTGCGCCGCCGAGTAGGAGAAGGCCGGTGACGGCGAATCGTTGACCCTGCTCGACGAGGACGGGGAGGGCGTGACGCCTGAAGAGTAGGCGGTGCATGGCGACAGGTGATACGAGCACGATCGTCGCTGCCGTAGACATTGCCAGCGTGATCAGATACAAGTCCTTCTCGAAAGCTTGCAGATCCGAGAAGCGTTGTTGGAAGGGCAATGTCAGGAGGAAGCCGGTGAGGATCTGCATGCCGGTCTGGACTACCCGGAGCTCTTGGAGGATGTGGGACCAGTTGCGGTCGAGACGTTGGGTGGGTGTCTCGTGGCGGACGCGATAGTTCCATTCTGAATCGGCGCGTGGCGGTGCAGTGGCCTCGGGACGCGGTTCGGGGCGTGGGCGTTGCGGCCGGGCTCCGTCGCCGGTTGGTGCGTGTCCGGTGCTCATCTGGGTGAGCTACCCGCTCAGCGCATGCGGGAAACAGGCTTCCCCGTGCCACGCGCAGGGCTGGGCACCTGCCACGTGAAGGGTAGGCAGTGATTCCTGTGGTGAGTTGTTCGTTGGGATCGTCGTGTGGTTGAGGTAGCGGGTTTTCGCAAGCTGCCCGTATGGGGGCGTTGCTCTGGTACTCCTATGGGAGAGCCCCCAGATGATGGGTGTGCGCAGAGCCGAAGAAAGCCATCATGACGCCGCCTCCGCAGGACCCAATTCGTATGGTCCAGACCCGCATCAGCCTTACGGGCAATCGCCTCAACAGCCCTACGGTTCAGCAGCCACGCCAGGGGTATCCGCCGCAGTACGGGTCAGCAGTACCCGCCGAAGAATAAGCGCACATGGCCGTGGACCAAGGAGGTCACGGTGACGGGACTGGTGAAGATTGCGACGGTGACCGCCAGTAACGGGTTCGATGACGACGGGGCGATCACGTGCGCGTTCATTGTCGACGGAAGGTGTTGACGGAGAACACCTCCAATGGTGCCGGTGCATCCGCCTCGTGCACCGAATCCGATTTCGACACGAAATAGCCTAGGCAGGACTGGGGAAGCGCCGAGTGGGCTTGGAACACGTAGTGACTGCTCCGTGTCGGTCGCACGATCCGGAATGGTGGTTTTCTTCGGCGCGTGAGGAGCTGTCGAGGGCGATGTCATTGTGTCGCAGTTGTTCCCATATGTCGGAGTGTTTGGCGGGCGCCCTTGCTCGTGGGGAAGCGGCGGGGGTGTGGGGTGGCCGCTACCTGGTGGAGGGCGGATCACTGCTCTGCCAGGTCCACGGCTTCCCTTTCGCGGGAGGGTCCGGTTGTCCGCGGCCCGGAGCAGAGATGACGAGGAAAGTGCATAGAGTCTGGTCACGACAAAGAACCGTGTGGCCACCCAGAGCTACGGGCGCGGCGGAATTGTTCGGATGCTTCCAACTCGGCGACTGTCGTCATGTAGGGGGTCGTGCTGCGCGGGCGGCTTCGCGGAGGAAGGGATCGGGGTCCGTCGACGTAGCTGAGCACTGTGATCTGCGAGCACGGCGGGTTGAGTCTGTCAAAGATCTCGAACAGTTCCCCTACCTCGCTGACGGTTGGTATTGCCGACATTCCCTATTGGGCGAGAGGATCGAAAACAAGCGGAACAGCACTGTACGCGAAGCGACTGCCCTCGGTTTCTAAGATAGGCCGGGGGGCAGCCTCTGTGTTCCAACGGTTGTATCAACTGATCTCGACACCTCCGCAGAACGTGACGGACAGCCATTTGACGAAGGCTGCGAAGGCCGATGGCGCACTCTAGATGCATGACGGCGACGAAAATCGTGCGGCGGATTCCACTCCCCACGCCCACGCTTCCGAAGTAGTTGCCGTGCAGCAGTTCACGCCCGGGTTTACCCGCGAGCGGGTGCCTGCGCCTTCAGACGTGCGTCATCCTGAGTCGGCGCCGAAGCCTCGACGAATTCGCGGTCCGGTCGAATGAAGATCGGAAGGGTTTTATGCTTCGTCGAGGCGAATCTGGTCGGGGCGTTCGACGTTGCCGCGCCAAGCGCCGGTTTCGTGTCCGCGGGACTCGATGAACTCCTTGAAGTTCTTCATGTCCGTTTTGACGCGATGAGTGAGGATTCCGAGTTTGTCCGGCGACGTTCTCGACGAAGCCGTCGGGGTCGATGTCCATCGTCTGGCACCTGTTCTCCGACGACCAGACCACCTTCCACGACCTCGGCCCCGACCTACACCCGCCACATCAACCCGGACACCAAGAAACGCAACCACATCCGTCAACTCGAAGCCCTCGGCTGCACCGTCACCCTCACCCCGGCCGCCTGACCCGCACAACACCACCACGACCTTCCCGGCTCCGCTACGTGCCGCCGGGACAACGCACGTGCCGGCACCGCAGGCACGTCACCCCATTTTCGGATTAGATGCCGCCGTGAGGCGCAGCGTTTGCGCGGCCGGACCGGCGCAGCGCTACAGTGCGACAGTGGGAACATCGTGGCCGCGCCCGAGCGTGCGCATCTCGGCGCTCATCCGGCTGGTGGCCGAGCACATGCTCGCTGCAGCCGACACCGCTGCGGAAGAGGTGACGGCGGCAGCACACGAGTCAGCGGATTACCGCGCGGTGCTCGACGATCCGCAGCTCGTGGAGGCGGACCGCCGGATGAACAGGACCAACATGCTGCACTGGTTGTCCGCGAACATGCAGGATCCCGGCATGCGGGTTCCGCCGAGCATGGATCCGGAGATCCTGCAGTTCGCGCGGGACGTCGTGCGCCGCGGACTGGACCTGCACGACCTAGGTTCCTGGCGCGGCGCTCAGCACGGCGCGTGGTCGATGTGGGTCGACGGCTGCTTCGCCGCCACCACCGACCTCGACGAACTCCGGGAACTGATAAAGGTGTCTGAGCGCTCGATGGCGACATTCATCGACGATTCGATCGCCGCGCTCGACGAGTTCGTGGAGAGGGAGCGCGTCGATCTCGCCAAGGGGGCGAACGCCGAACGACACGCCACGGTCCAGTTGCTGCTCGAAGGCGCGCCGATCGGTCGCGCGAGGGCGGAATCGCGTCTCGGCTACGCGTTGACGGGGGACCACGTGGCCGCGATCATCTGGAGCGATTCGGCAGACGAGGCGGCGGGCCTCGACACCGCTGCGGAGGCAGTGATGCGGATGTGCGGTGCCGGGCGCCGGCTCACCCTCAACGCGAGTACCACCGCCCTGTGGGTGTGGGTCTCGGCGCACGTGGTCCCTCCGACCGAGGTCGCCGAACGGATCGTCGCCGAAACACCGGGGATCCACCTCGCCTTCGGACGCCCGGGACAGGACCTCGAAGGTTTTCGTCGCAGCCACCTCGACGCGGCGTCCGCGCAGCGGATGCTGGCCCGGTTGGGCTCGAACCGGATCGTCGTGCGCTACGAGGACGTCGCGTTGGTCTCGGTTCTCACCGCCGACATGGCGCAGGCCGATCAGTTCGTCACCGACACGCTGGGCGACCTGGCCATCGCCGACCCGGCGCTGCGCGAGACGGTGCTTACCTACATCCAGGAGCGGTTCAACGGCTCCGCCGCCGCCGAGCGCCTGTTCACGCACAGGAACACCGTCGAGCGGAGGCTGGCGCGAGCCGACCAACTCCTGCCTGTGCCGCTCGCCGAGAGCGCCGCGAGCGTCGTCGCCGCGCTCATGCTCGTGCAGCTGCGCGACTGACACCCGCGGCGTCCCGACCGGGCCGTCTCGCCCCGGCTTACCCCGCCACGGCGACGATCCTCGCCTGGGCCGCGAACCCGAGATCGCCGAGGCCGGCGTCCACAGCGGCGGTGAGGTTCTCGATGGCGGCGGTGAACACGCGCGCCCGGATTCCGGATTCCGGCTTCGGCTTCCGCCATGATGGCGGCGGCCCCGTCGAGGCCCTGCGCGTACGTCGCGATCGTCGCCTGGTCCGTCGCGAAGTCGTCGCCGTCGATCGCGGCCGTGGCGGTCTCCGCCTGGGTCGATGCGAACACCGCCGGCGTGAGGTTGTCGAGCAGGGACCGATCGACACCCTGACCGAGCACATAGGTCGCCGCCTCGACGTACGCGCTGACCGCGGGCACCAGGAACATGCCGACGAGTCCCGCGTTCAGGACGCTCGCGGTCCTGACCTCCGGCGACACCCACACCGACATTGGAGTCAGGGCCGTGAGCGTCTCGCCGTGTGCGGCCCACGCGGTTTCGGATCCGGAGTAGAGGATCGCCGCCGCCTCGGTGCCGATGCCGGCGGGATAGCCGAGGCTCGAGCCATCCAGGTAGTCGGTGCCGCGTCCACTGGCCCACTCTGCGAACGAGTCGACCTCCACCGGCGTGCCGCTGCCCACGTTGACGAGCGTGGCGCCGGTCCAGCCCGGCACGTCCCGCAGGACGGCGAGCGCATCGTCGTAGGTGGACAGGCAGGCCGGCACGAGCGGTGCGGCGCCGACGGCGTCGGCGACCTCCTGCACGGGTGTGATCGCTTCGCTCGCCAGCGCCTCGGCCTGGCGTGTGTACGGTTCCACACGGCGACGCTGTGGCCGGCGCCGGCCAGTGTGCGTGCGAGTGCGGCCTCGACCGCTGCAGCCGAGCACCGTGACGTCATGAGTGGTGTTCTTGTCCATCGGTGTTCCTCCTCTTCGTTCGAGTTCGGTCACGGCCTACATCGGAAGGTCCGGCGAGTCCACGCCGACCACACGGTCGCCGCAGAACACCCGGATCGACTCGGCCGGACCGTGCCCGCCGATGCCAGACGGACCCCAGAAGCTCTGCGCGGAGTCGTCGCCGAGGTCGGCGACCTTCGCGCCATTGACGCGGATCTCGCCGGACTTGATCCGGGCGCCGACTGCGATCGCGCGGTCGGTGTCGGTGCCGAAGACGTACGCGTCCAGGCCCGACGGGTGCGCGTTCGCCGCCCGCAGCGCCTCCTCTTCGGAGTCCACGCCGTGCAGCGAGACGACCGGCCCGAACAGTTCCGCCGTCGTGCGGGCGGGGTCGGAACCGGTGGCGACCGTGGGGGACAGGAAGAACCCTGCCAGCGCGGGCCGCTCGCCCGGCTGGTCGATCTCGGCCCCGAGCGCGCGCAGGCCGTCGATCCGCTTTCGCAGCGTGCGGAAGTGCGGCTCGTTGGAGATCGGCCCGATGTCGGTGGCCTCGTCCAGCGAGTGCCCGATCCGCAGCTTCGCGATGCGCTCTCCCAGCGCCTCGCGGAGCGGCTGGACCAGGTGCTGCGGCGCGAGCACCTTGCCCGGGCCCTCGCACCACTGGCCGTTGAGGTTCGTTATGCCCGTGATGATCCCGTCCGCGGTCACGCCGAGGTCGGCGTCGTCGAGCACGATCACCGGGTTGTTGCCGCCCAGCTCCAGCTGCAGGACCTTGAAGTCCTCCGCCGCCGCCCGGGCGATCGCTCGGCCCGCGCCCGGGCCGCCCGTGAACGAGACCACCTGGACACGGCGGTCGCCCGTCAGCGCGGCGCCGATGTCGCCGGGGCCGTGCACGAGCTGGAGGGCCCCGTCGGGCAGGCCGGCGTCGACGAAGCACTCGGCGATCACCTGCGCGCTGGCGGGCGCGTGCTCGGACGGCTTGAGCAGCACCGGGCAGCCGGCGGCGATCGCGCTCGCGACCTTCGCCGCCGGGATGAAGCTGGGGCCGTTCCACGGGGTGAGGATCGCCGCGGGACCCCACGGGATCCGGTACAGCCGAACGTCGCGGCCGCCCGCGGGGAGAGCGGTGACGCGGGCGATGTTCCGCGCCTCGGCGGCGGCGCCGCGCAGGCGGTGCGGGAGGAACGCCGCGATCTTGCGGGTGGCGCCGATCGCCGTGCCGCTGGTGAGCGCGTCGAGCCGCGCGATCTCCCCGAGCCGCTGCTCGACGTTCGCCGCCGCCCGCTCCAGCGCCTCGGCGCGTTCGATCCGGACGTCGTCGGCGGTAAAATCCGTCGCGTCGTAGACGCGCTGCGCGAGGTCCAGCGCCCGGTCCAGATCGGCCTGGGTGGTGGTCACCGCGCGGTGCACGGGCTCGCCGGTGTTCGGGTCGACGTTCCAGGTGTCGAGCGTCTCGCACTCGACCCACTCCCCGGCGATGTAGCTGCGGGGCTGGGCGAGGGTGGTGGTTTCGGTGGTCACTGGGTCACCTCGGTCTCGGAACTGGTGGGCATGGCGACGACGATCCGCGTGACGTCGCCCGATTTCATGGCCTCGAAGCCCTCGTTGATCTCCTCGAACGGAATGACGTCCGTGACCATCTCGTCGAGCAGCAGTCGGCCCTGCTGGTACAGGCGGGCGAACTGCCCGATGTCCTCGCGTGCCTGGCCGGAGCCCATGTACGAGCCGATCAGGCGCTTCTCGCTGAAGAAGAAGTCGGAGGCGGGGACGGGCACGTCGGTCCCGTCGGGTGCGATGCCCACCAGGCACGCGGTGCCGGTGGCCCGCACGATCGCGAGCGCCGTCGCGGCGGTGCGTGCCGAGCCGACGGCCTCGAAGGCGTAGTCCACCCCGTCGCCGAGCAGCTCGGTGATGTCGGCCCGCACCTCGCCCGCACCGTTGATGGTGTGCGTGGCGCCGTACTCGTGCGCGGCCTTGAGCCGGGCGTCGTCGAGGTCGATGCCGACGATCGCCGAGGCGCCCGCGAGCCGCGCGCCCTGGATGATGGCCGAACCGACTCCGCCGCAGCCGATCACCGCGACGGTGGAACCCGGGCGCACCTGCGCCCCGCGGAACACCGCGCCGACGCCGGTCACGATGCAGCAGGACAGCAGGCAGCCGACGCGGGTGGGCACGTCGTCGGGCAGCTTCACCGCGGCGTTCGCGCGGAGCAGGATGTGCTCGGAGAACGCGCCCACGTCGCCGAGGCGCGCGACGGGCGTCCCGTCGGGCAGCGCGTACGCGGGCCGGGGGCGGCGCCGGATCTCCGCCTGCCGCTGGCACTGGGTGGAGCGGCCGGCGTTGCAGTTCGCGCAGTGTCCGCACGACGGGGTCAGCGCGCCGGTCACGCGGTCGCCGGGCTTCAGGTCGGTGACGGCCGAGCCGATTGACTCGACGATGCCCGCCACCTCGTGCCCGACGACGACCGGGACCTCGGATTCGACGGTTCCGGTCATATAGTGCAGGTCACTGTGGCACAGCCCCACGTGGGTGGCGGCGACCCGCACCTCGTGCGGCTCGGGATCATCGACACGGATGTCGGTCAGGTGCAGGGGCCGGCCCACCTCGGTGAGCACGGCGGCGCGGGTGATGATCATCGGTTCGCTACGTTCGCGGTGGCGGGTGTGCGTGCGTCCCAGAAGCCCTGGACGCCGGCGGTGAGCGCGCCGCTGTTCCAGGACTCGTCGGCCGCGGCGTCCTCGCGCTCGAAGGCGCGCTCGATCTCCTCGATTGACGGCCGCAGTAGCTCCAGGTGCAGGGCGGTGTTGTTGACGCCCTCGGGGGTCCACGCGTGCACGGTGTCGATGGCGCGGTCCAGCAGTGCTTCCGGCTCAACGATCTCGTCGAGCAGGCCGATGGTCAGCGCCTCGTCGGCGCGGACGCGCTCGGAGGCCAGGACCATGCGCATCGCGTGGCCGCGGACGATGCGGGGCAGGAGGATGCTGGACGCGTTGGAGATGGTCAGGCCGCGTCCGTTCTCGGGCTGGTAGTACTCCGTCCGGGGCGTGCCCAGTCGGGCGTCGCAGCACAGCGTGATCTCCGACGCACCGCCCACGGCGATGCCGTTGATCGCCGCGATCACGGGCACCCGGGTCTCGATCACGGCGCGGGTCACGTCGTGGAAGCTCTCGAAGCTCTCCCGCATCTCCTCGAACGATGTGGGCGCGGCGGCGAGGTCCTCGCCCGCGCTGAACGCGCGTCCGGTCCCCGTCAGCACTACGCCCCTGGCCTTGTCGCCGGTGCCGTACTCGCGGATCAGCGCGGAAAGGCGCCGGCGCATCGGCGCGGTGAGAGCGTTGAGCTTCTCGGGGCGGCGCAGCGTGATGACGGCGACCTCCCGGGTCACCTCGACAAGCACGTTCTCGGTCGCCTGGTCGGTGTTATCCATGTGAAATCTCCTTGGTCGACGGTGCTGACGCGCGCAGGTCATGGACGGTGCCGGGAGCCTGCGCGGCGCGGGCCTTGAGTGCGGGTTTGGATACCCGCTCGGACGGGGTGCGCGGGAAGTCCGCGACGAATTCGACGTAGCGCGGAACCTTGAATCGGGCGAGGTGCTCCGCGACGCGGGCGACGATCGCCTCGGCCATCGAACGGTCCGCGGGGACATCCACCGCGAGCTGCACGAAGGCCTTGACCTCCTCGCCGAGCACGTCGTCCAGTTCGGCGACCACGGCGGTCGCGACCACGGCCTCGTCGCGCTCGAGCGCGGCCTCCACCTCCGCGGCGGCCACGTTCTCCCCGCCGCGCCGCACCATGTCCTTCAGGCGGCCGACGAGGCGGATCCCGCCGTGCTCGTCCTTGACGGCGACGTCACCGGTGTGGAGGCGGCCGTCGCGCAGGGTCCTCTCGGTCTCCTCGGGGCGGTTCCAGTAGCCGAGCATCATCGGCGTTCCGGCCACGGTCAGCTCGCCCGGTGTCCCGGCCGGGACCTCGGCATCGTCGGCGTCCACGATCCGGACCTGCTTGGTGGGGACGGGATGTCCGAGGGTTCCGCTGCCGACGGCGGCGGTGTCCGCGAACGGGCTGAACAGGTCGATCCCGCTTTCCGTCATGCCGTAGAGCTCGCGCCAGGGTGCGCCCCAGCGCTCCTCCAGCGCGGCGTGCAGCGCCACGGGGATCGCGGAGCAGAACACGCCGCGCAGCCGGTTGTCCCGGTCCTCCGGGCCGGGCGGCTGCTTGAACAGCAGCGTGGGCATCGATCCGAGCACATAGCAGAACGTCGCGCCGTGGCGGCGCACGTCGCGCATGAATCCGGACGCCGAGAACTTCGGCAGCACCACCAGCGGAGCGCCGGTCGTCAACGCCAGCACGGCGTTCCACTGCGGGTCCATATACGAGAAGGGCTGGGCAGTCAGCAGCACGTCGTCGGTACCGAGGCCGGCCGCTCCGGCGCAGGTCCACCCGATCCGGGTCCAGTAGTCGTGCGTGAGCATGCACGCCTTCGGGAAACCGGTGGTGCCCGACGTGTACTGCAGGTTGGACAGGGTGTCCGGGCGGATGTCCACGGCGGGGGCGGTCGACGGGTGTTCTGTGCCGGTAGTCTCCGCGATGTCGACGACGCCGACGCCGGCGACCGCCGGATCGCTCGCGATCACCTCCCGTACCAGCGGAAGGTGGTCCGCATCGGTCGCGATCACGCGGGTGCCGGAGTCCTCCAGCACGAACCGCAGGTCGGTCGCGCGGTAGGCGGAGTTGACCGGCACGGCGACCGCGCCGGCCTTGAGCACGGCGAACCAGGTGAGCGGCCAGCCGGCGACGTTGGGCAGCATGATCGCAACCCTGTCTCCAGGGACGATGCCGTGGTCCGAGATCAGCAGGTGCGCGAGCCGCGACGACGCCGCATCGGCCTGCTCGTACGTCCACGACTCGCCGCCGAACCGCAGCAACTCCGCGCCCGGCGTGCGGGCGGCACCGTCGGCCAGAAGTCCGGTGACGGTGCCGATCCGCGGGGCGTCGCCGAACTCGCTCGGATCGACGGCGACCCGCCGCCCGGCGTCGTCGGTGTGCGAGGTGATTGTCACTGCCAGGCCTCCTGTCGGCTCTTCGATTCGTCGACGATCCAGCTCATCGCCGGGTCGTCGCTGTCCATCCACTCGGGGTGCCACTGCACGCCGAGGATCGGTGCGCCGAGCATCTCGACGGCCTCGACGACACCGTCGGACGTCCGGCCCGTGACGATCAGGCCGTCGCCGCATCGGTCGACGGCCTGGTGATGCCACGAGTTCGTGGTCATGGTGGGGCCGAAGACCCGCGCCGCGGTCGAGCCCGGCTCGAACCGCACCACGTGGACGGCGTCGCCGTCGGTGGGCGCGGACTGCGGGGACAGGTGCGGGATCGGCCCCGCGGGAAGGTCGGCGATCAGCGTGCCCCCGAGCGCGGTGTTGAGCACCTGCAGGCCGCGGCACACTCCCAGCACGGGGATCCCGCGGTCTATGGCCGCACGGGTGAGGGCGAACTCGTACTCGTCGCGTTCCGGATCGTGCGCGTTGGTGTCGGTGCGCGGGTCCACGTCGCGCACGACGGAGGTGTCGCCGCCCCAGCGGGAGGGATGGACGTCCTGCCCGCCGGTGATCACCACGCCCGACAGCCACTCGCTGGCGTCGTCGGGGGCGGCGTCGTAGGGCAGATGCACCGGCACGCCGCCGGCCTGCGCGATGCGGGTCGCGAACGCGGACATGAACGAGTCCATGCACGCCTTGCCGTACCGGGGGTCGGATCCGGCGATCAGGCTCAGTTCGAAACGGCGGCCGGTGATCCCGATCAGTGGCCGGCGGCTCATGAGAACTCGAAGTAGCGTCGGGATTCCCACTCGGAGAGTTCGGTGTACGGGTCGCCGCCCTTGGTGTGGAACTCCATCCACTCCCAGCGGCGCGACGCCGTCCAGAAGTCGACGAACTCGTCGCCGAGATATTCGCGGAGGATCTCGTCTGCGTCGAGCGCGGCGATCGCCTTGGTGATGGAGTCGGGGATGCGCGCGACGCCGCAGTAGTCGGGCAGGCACCACGCCATATCGTCGACCTGGGGCGGGGCCTGCATCTTCCGCTCGATGCCCGCGATGACACCCGCGAGGACGCCGGCCAGCGCGTAGTACGGATTCACGTCCGATCCGGGCACGCGGTACTCGAGGCGCGAGTAATTCGGGTGACCGGCGATGGCACGCAGCGCCGCGGTCTTGTTGTTCACGCCCCACGAGATGGTGGTCGGCGGCCCCGACACATCCACCAGGCGCCGGTACGAGGTGATCTGCGGCAGCGCGAGCAGCGTGTTGCCGGCCATCGTCGCCATGAGTCCGCCCACCGCCTGCAGCATCACCTCGGACGGACCGTCGGGCGAGTAGAACTGGTTCACGCCGTCGCGCTGCAGCGACAGGTTGATGTGCGCGCCCTGCCCGAAACCGGCGGTCGGTTTGGCCATGAAAGTGACCGAACAACCTTTCTCGCAGGCGATCTCGCGCATGACCTGCTTGGTCCGCACCCACGCGTCGGCGAGCGCCAGCGGCTCGGTGGGGGCGATGTTCAGCTCCGTCTGGCCGGGCGCGGCCTCGTCGGTCCACGCCTCCCAGACGATGCCGAGCTGGTCCAGTCGGTCGGTGACGGCCTCCATGTAGTCGATCCAGTCGGCGGACCGGGCGAGGCAGTAGGTGGAGCCGGTGTCGCCGCCCAGCGGAGTCAGGCCGCGGTATCCGCGGGCCCGGGCCTCCTGGATCGACTCCTCGAACAGCGTGGTCTCGATCTCCACCGCGACGGTGGCGGTGTAGCCCAGCGCCGCGAGCCGGTCGATCAGCAGGCGGACCATGTTCCGCGGGCAGATCGGCACGGGGCGGCCGTCCTTCAGCCAGAAGTCGCCGATCACGGAATCGACGCCGGGCTTCCACCGCACCAGCGTGCTCATGTCGGGGATCATCGAGATGTCGTAGAGGTTGCCGCGCCAGTCGGGGTAGGCGTCGCCGAAAACGATGTCGGTACCCATGTCGATCGCGAACAGGATGTCGGCGAACGCGAAGCCGGATTCCCGGCCCGACGCGAATTTCGCCGGTGTCACGTTCTTGCCCATGAAGCTGCCGTCGTGGTTGGTGGCCTCGAGGCGGAAGGCCTTGGCGGGGGCGTTCACTACGGGTGCGGCGAGATCAGACATCGAATCGAACCTTCCAGGAGGCGGCGGTCATGACGGACAGTTGCGAGAGAGTCCCCTGCACGCGCAGGCCGTGCTCCAGGGCGGAGAGCAGGTAGTCGGCTCCGGTGAACACGCCGGCCAGCTGATCCGCGCTGCCGACGATGCGGTAGGTGTCCGGGCCCGCGCCGAAGTGGGCCTCCTCGGGGCCGTCCGGACCCAGCGCCACCGCGACCAGGACGTCCGGTATTCCGCGGATTCCGCGGGTGAGGTCCCAGAACCGCGCGGCCGCGTCGCGCCACGCCGGCGGCTGCGGGTACAGCGCCTGCCGCACAGCTTCGGCCAGCAGGGGATCGCCGTCGGAGGCGACGACGGCCACGCGGGAGTCGAGGTCGACGACGAGCGCGGCGTCCGTGCCGCCGGTCACGCCACCGGTGACGGTCGCGGCACCGTCGCCCACGACGACGGTGGCGGCCTGGGGGGTGTTGTGCGACCGTACGGCGACGGAGCCCGAGAGGCGCTCGAGCGCATCGACGGCGTGTCCGGTCCGGAACGAGTCCCGCAGGGTGCGGCCGAGCAGCCGGACGATCGGCGTCGCATCGTCGTCGATGACGACCCGGGCGTCGCCCGTGTCGTCGATGACGACCCGGGCGTCGCCCGTGACCGGGGCAGGAGGGCTGGTAGTGGTTTGCATGGCGTGTCCTAATCGGTAGTGGGGGAAGATGTTTCCGGAGAGGCGGCCGATGTTGTACGCGGTGTCATTCGAGGGTCGCGTACACGTCCGGACGGTTGCGGCGCAGCGCGAGCGCCCACAGGAGGCCAGCGACGAACGCGGCGGCCAGCACGGCGAGGAAGACGTCCGCGAGGGTGGCCGAGCCGATGAGTACGTCGAAGTTGCTCACGACCAGCACGAGGATCGCCCCGAGCGCGGCAAGTGCGAGGACGGGGGCGACGGTGCCGCGCCACAGGCTCGTCGTCCTCTCCCGGAGGAAGTGCACGACGATCGCGGCCGAGGTGAGGGCGAGCAGGGAGATCAGCCCGAGCGTCCCCGCGCCGCCGAACCACGCGTACACCTGCGTGACGGGGTCGAGCCCGGCGATCGCGGTGACCGCGACGAGCATGCTGATCACCGCGGAGGTGAGGACCGACGCGACGTGCGGCGACCGGTGCGCGGGGTGCACCTCGCCGACACGCCGCGGCAGGGCGTCCTGTCGGCCGAGGGCGAACAGGAACCGCGAGACCACGTTGTGCGCGGTGAGGATGCACGCGAAGAAGCTGGTGACCAGGAGCACCTGCACCCCGTCGTGCGCGACCTGCGAGACGTAGCGCGTCGCGAGCCCGGGCGCGAGGCCCTCGGGATCCTGCGCGGCGAGCTCGGCGGCGCGGGAGACCCCGATACCGTTGATCATCGCCCACGAGGAGAAGGCATAGATCACGGCGATGAGGATCACCGCGATGTAGGTGGCGCGCGGGACAGTGCGGTCGGGGTCCTTCGCCTCGGACCGGAACACCGCGGTCGCCTCAAATCCGACGAATCCGAAGACTGCGAACATGATCCCGGTTCCGGTGGCGCCGCTGGTGAACGCGCCCCAGGACAGCGGCTGGGCCGACAGTCCTTCGGCGCCGCCGCGGAGCACGATCGAGAGGTCGACCAGCGCGACGATCCCGATCTCCGCGACCAGCAGCACACCGAGGACGCGCGCGCTCACCTCGACGTTGCGGTATCCCAGGTAGCCGATCGCTGCGAGCCCCGAGGCGGAGAGGATCCACCACGGCACCGACACCCCGGTGAACGTGACGATCACGTTGCGGGCAGCGGCACCGAGGTAGCCCGTCACGGACACCATCAGGACGGCGTAGGTGACCAGGGCGAGCGCCGCGGCACCGAGGCCGACGGTGGTGCCCAGGCCGCGCCGGACGTACGAGTAGAAGGCGCCGGCGTTCCGGACCTCGGGGGTCATCGCGGAGTAGCCGACGGTGAATATCACCAGCACGATCCCGACGATCACGAAGTCGACGGGAGTGCCGATGCCGTTGCCGGTGCCAAGCATGAGCGGAATCAGCCCGGCGAACACCGTCAGCGGCGCGGCGAACGCCACCACCATGAAGACGATCTGCGGGACACCGAGGGTACGTTCGAGGCCGGTGCCGACGGGTGCCTGCACTTCGCGCTGCTGCGTCATGAGAGCACGCTCCCGCCGACCCGGGCGCCCGCAGCGGTGAGGACCTCCGAAGCTGCGCGCTCCGCTGCGCTGACGGCACCGTCGATGTAGCCCTGGTTCAGGATCGCCGTCTCCGTTCCGGCCCAATGGATCCGCCCGATGGGCCGGCGGTCCGCGTCGGTGTACTGGGTCAGCGATCCGGGCGCGCGGGAGCCGACGCAGCCGCTGATCCACTGCTCGTGCGTCCAGTCCTTCTCCAGGCATGCCACGGGATTCGCGGCCTCGGGCCCGAACAGGGTGGTCAGGTCGGCGAGGAAGGCGTCGCGGCGCGCAGCGGAATCGTCGAGGATCGCGTCGGACCAGTGCAGGCCGCCGCCCGCGCCGGCGGTGCCGTGGAAGGTCAGCAGGATGCCGACGCTCGCGTCGGGCGGCGAGTTGTCGACCACGTAGTTCGCGACCGGGAGGTCGGTGACGGCCTGGCCGTTCAGCCCTTGCTCGCGCCAGAAGGGGCGGTCGTAGACCGCGAACAGCTTGTTCTCGGAGCCGGTGCTCCACCGTCGCTGCAGCATGCTGCGCCGGGTCGGGAGGTCGGGCGTGAACCGGATGCGGGTCGCGTCCGCGGGCGACATCGCGACGATGACGCGGTCCGCGCGTACGTCGAGCCGCGCGGATCGGACGAGCACCCCGTCGGCGTCCTGGTGGACGTCGGACACAGGGGAGTCGAGCACCACTGCCGGTCCGAGGTCGGCCGCCATCCGGTCGGCGATCGCCGCAGTGCCGCCCACGACGCGGGACTCCTGCGCACCGTCGGTGATGTTGACGGCGTGATCGATGCCGCCACCGCCCTTGATCCGGGTGAGCTGGACCAGCAGCGAGGTGCTGTGCAGGTCCTCCGCGTTGGTGACGGTGAAGGCCATCGTGAACATCTCCCGGGCCTCCGCGGTGAAGGAGTGCGCGTCGAGCCAGCGGCCGAAGGTGGTGGCGTCCCACTCCTGGGCCCGGCGGGCCGTCCACGGCGCTTCGAGGGGAACTGATTTCGCCATCCGCTCAAGCCGCAGCTGCAGCTGGGCGAAGTCGGCGATGGCCAGCGGGCTCATCGGTGGGATCGTTCCGTCGTAGCGCTTCGAGCGGCCGCGGCGGTGGTAGATCGACTTTCCGTCGATGAACGTCGTGAAGGTCGTCAGGCCCAGCTCGTCGATCAGTGCCAGGACGCGTTCCTGGCCGGGGCCGACCCACTGTCCGCCACCTTCGGTGATCACGCCGTCGGTCACCTGCAGGTTCATTGTGCGGCCGCCGACGCGGTCGCCGGCCTCGATCACGGCCACCGAACGTCCGGCCTGGGTAAGCCGGCGTGCGGCCGTCAGCCCGGAGATCCCGGCGCCGATCACCACGACGTCGACGGTGCGCTGCTCGGTCATACCGCCACCCTCTCGATGTGGGAGACGACGTGGTCCGCGATGCGCAGGGCGAGGGCGTCGGGAAGGTGGTGCCCCATGCCCGGGATCACGATGTGCCGGGCATGGGGGATCGCGGCCGCCGTCGCATCGCCGCCCGACGGTGCCACGATGAGATCGCGGTCGCCGTTGATCACCAGGGTGGGCGCGGTGATCCGGGCCAGCTCGGCGGTGCGATCACCCGACGCCGCGATCGCCTGGATCTGCCGGGCGGTGCCGGCGACACCGTCGCCCGCGGTGCGGTGCCAGGTGGTGACGGCGTGCGCCGCCTCCTCGACTTCGTCGATCGGGTACGCCGTGCCGGCGAGGTGTGCCGTCATGCGCAGGTGCGCTCGGACGGCTCCCACCCGGTCGCGCCGGGGCGGGCTCGCGATGAGCGCCATGGTCGATGCCGCGGGCTGCCCCACCTTGGAATTCCCTGTGGTGGAGTACAGCGACGCGAGCGCCGCGGTCAGTTCGGGGTACCGCGCGGCCACGGTCTGCGCGATCATGCCGCCCATCGACCGCCCCACGACGTGCGTGGGGCCGAGCCCGAGATGCTCGATCAGCTGGGCCGCGTCGTCGGCCATGTCCGCCAGCGTGTAGGCGTCGCGGCGCGCTTTGCCGAGCAGCTGCTGCAGCGTATTCGGCGGCGGTGTCGTCGCGTAGGTCGACCGGCCGCAGTCGCGGTTGTCCATGCGGATCACCAGGAATCCCGTGGCGGTCAGTGCGGAGACGAACCGGTCCGACCAGGTCGTGAGGTCCTCGGCGAGGCCGGCGATGAGCAGCACGGGCGGCGCGCCGTACTGGCCGTCCATCCGGTAGCAGATGCGGGTGCCGCCCGGGAGCTGGGCGAACCTGTCCTCGGTGTGCTCAGACACGGACGGCCTTTTTCGCCGTCGACGGTGTTGCGTCGTCCGTCGTGGAGCCGAACACCAGGGCGTCGTCGAGCAGGGGGCCGCGGAGGATCTTCGCGTCCTGCTGGTAGGACATCGATTGCTGGAACAGGCCCGTGCCCTGCTTGGGGATGATGTCCTTCGCGCGCTGGGCGTAGCCGGAACTCAGGTCCAGGATCGGCCGGTGCTCCATGGCGGGATCGGCTACGACACGGACGCTGTCGTATCCGAAGGCGTCCATGTGCTTGACCAGGTTGCAGAAGTAGCGGGCGAGGATCCCGACCTTGAGCGTCCACGCGGACGTGGTGTAGCCGATCGAGATGGCCAGGTTGGGGAGGCCCGAGAGCAGCGCGCCGCGGTACGCGACAGTGTCAGGGAGCGCGACAGGGGTGCCGTCGACCTCGAGGTCGATGCCGCCGAGCATGCGCATGTTCAGGCCGGTCGCCGTGACGATGAGGTCGGCGTCGAGGTGTTCGCCGGATTCGAGCGCGATCCCGGTCTCGGTGAACCGGACGATCTTGTCGGTGGTGATGGAGGCGGCACCTGTGCTGAGCGCCTCGAAGAAGTCGCCGTCGGGGCACAGGCACAGGCGCTGGTCCCACGGGTCGTACGGCGGGTTGAAGTGGGTGTCCACGTCGTAGCCCTGCGGTAGGGACTTGGCGTTGACGCGGCGGATGATCTTGCGGGTGAGCTTCGGGAAGGCGCGCATGAACTTGACCTGGGCGAGGTCGGTCGTGATGTTGGTGAACCGGGTCATCGCGTAGCCGCGCTTCTCGCCGAACGTCCGGCTCAGCCACTGCGCGAAGCTGTCGACCTTGGGCCACGGCACCACGTAGGTCGGCGTGCGCTGCAGCATGGTGACGTGCGCCGCAGCACCGTCGTGGTTCAGCATCGACGGGATCAGCGTGACCGCGGTGGCGCCGCTACCGATGACCACGACCTTCTTGCCGGCGTAGTCGTAGTCCTCGGGCCAGTGCTGCGGGTGCAGGATGTCACCCTTGAAGTCTTCGCGGCCCTCGAAGTGCGGGGTGTAACCCTCGTCGTAGCGGTAGTAGCCGGTGCCGGCGAAGATCCAGTTCGTGGTGAAGCGCCGGTCGCCGTCGGGGGTCTGGACGTCGAGGGTCCACCGGGCGTCCTCGCTCGACCACGAGGCGCGCTGCACGCTGTGCTCGAACCGCACCAGGCGGTTCAGTTCGAACTCGTCGAGCGTCTCCTGCAGGTAGTTCAGGATCTTGGGGGCCTCCGCGATGGCGTCCGGGTCGGTCCAGGGCTTGAACTCGTAGCCGAAGGTGTGCAGGCCGTTGTCGGAGCGGATGCCGGGGTACTTGAACAGGTCCCAGGTGCCGCCGATGTTCGCGCGTCCCTCGAGGATCACCACCCGCTTGCCGGGGAACGCCTCGGTGATGTATTTCGCGGCGCCGATGCCGGAGATGCCGGCACCGATGATGGCGATGTCGAATTCTTCGGTCTGCGGAAGTGTCTTCATCGTGGGCCCTTTCGGAGGTGACGTTGTGTCCGTGGTCACTTGTTGTGCCTACGACGGTGCCGGGTCAGGTGTCGCATGAGCCACAACACACTGCTCCTAGTTCTTGAAGAGGTAGTGCAATGTGCACACGCCCCTTGGGGACGGCCAACGGAGATCGCATCATCTGGTGCATGGTGTTGCGTCACTCGGCCCTGGATGTTGCACCTCGTTGTAGCGCGCGCGGGGTTCGCCGCGACAACGTGAGAGACGTCACGAGACACGGATCACATCTCACGGAGGAACGAACCATGCGCGACTTGCTCTTCGCTGCAGCGGACATCTGGATGATCGCCATCGGAGTCATCTGCGGTGTGAAGTTCATCAGGAACTACTCGAATTGGCTGATCGGCCTTGAGTGGATCATCATGGGTACGTCAGGATCGAACTTCCTGATCTACGGGTTGCTCAAGGCGGGGACTGACTCGCCGATGTACCACTTTGCGTTCTTCCTGGACGCGTTTTCCCGGTCGATCGGCTTCACCGTGATCCTGGTGCTCGGCCTACTCATGGTCACGCACAGGTACAAGCCCACGACGGCCGTCGAGGTCGGCGCGTTTGCCCTTGCAGCGGTGCTCGGCTACTTCCTCTCCGAGTTCGCAATCGAGATCGGCACCCCTGGCAAGGTGTTCTTCCTGGTGATGGCGCTCGGCGTCAGCGCTTTCTTCGTGTACTACGGACGGCGACTGTGGGCGCTCGGCGAGCACGCTCACGCGGTCTGGGTGTGGATCGCCACGGCCCTCAACGTTGTAGTCGCGTCTATCTACGACTTCTGGCACATCCCGGGTGACGACGCCAACCACACGTTGTTCTACATCCTTGCGCTGTTCACCTGGGGCCTGGCCATGCTTGTGATCTACCGCTCGTACGTGGCCTTCGACGCGCACAACCGCGCCGTGGATGGTGCGGGCAGCGCCGGCACGGTCGTCGTTCAGGGGGCTGAGCAGGCATGAGCGCGACGACGAACACGGTCTACACCGACTTCTCGGGGTGGATCGATCCGCCCGCCGACGTACGTCCTCCGCTGAGGGAGAACTTGACCTGCTCCGTCGCGGTGATCGGCGGTGGGCTCGCCGGGATGGCGACAGCGCTGCGGCTCGCGGAGTACGGCGTGGACACGATCTTGCTCGAAGCGGCGTTCTGTGGGCGCGGTGCCGGCTCGCGCAACGCTGGGCAGCTGGCCAGCGCGCCGGGCGGCGACATTCAGCTCCTGGATCTGCTGTACCGCAAGCGGATGCCGGCGATCATCCGCCTCACAGAGAACGCTGCGGCGCACGTGGAGGAGCTCATCGCGGCGCGGGGGATCGCCTGCGACTATGAGGCCACCGGCAACGTCTTCGCAGCGGTGTCGCGCGGTCAGCTGGGCCGGACGCGGCGGATCGCGAAGATCCTCCGCAGGGCCGGTGCCGAGGTCGAGGAGGGTAACGCCCGCGAGCTGGGGATCCCCCACGGATTCCTCGGCGGTATGCGGGAGGTCCACGGCGGCATCATGAACCCGGGGAAGTTTCTCCGAGGCTTGCGCGCAGCGGTGCTCGGCTCGTCGGTGCGGGTCTTCGAACAGTCCAAGGTGACCTACGTCGTCCGGGAGGGCGGTGACGTGGTCCTCGAGACCCCCGGCGGAATCGTCCGAGCGGGCACCGTCGTCCTCGCCACGAACGCCTGCGCGGGCGAGTGGGACATCACCCCGAAGCGGTTGTCTTCCCCGATGTGGGTGACCGAGGTCGAGACCGAGCCGATCGACCCGGAGCGGATCGCCGCGCTCGGCTGGACGAGCCGATCCGGGCTCGTCACGCAGCACAACATCATGGAGAACTACCGCCTCACCTCGCGCAACACCATTGTGTTCGGAGTGCGCAAGATCGAGCGCGCCATCGAATACCCTCTCCCAGAACGTACTCCGGATCCGTCAGTCGTGGCCGACCTGGCGGAGGCCTTCGCCCGGCGGTTCCCGCCGCTCGCGGACATCGCCATCGCCCGGGCGTGGGGCGGTTGGATCGGCATCACGTCGAGTTGGTTGCCCGTGGCTGGAACGACCGGAGGCAACGTCTACTACTCACTCGCGTGCAACGGCCACGGCCTGGCGCAGGCGCCGTACATCGGCGCTCTCATTGCCGATCGGATAGCGACGGGAACGATGCCGGAGGACTTGCGCACCGTGTGGGCCGACGAGCCGCGGTTCGGCCGCGCGGTCGGCCTGATCATGGGGCGCCTCGGCGTCCGAGCGGCCTGGGCCCTCGACCGGTTCAACGACGCGCTGAACCGGAGCAAGCGGATCGCGCGGCGGCGCTATGCGCACGCGCGATCGGCCGACACCGGTTTCCGTGTTAGCGGCTCGAAACGCGTTGGGTAAATCTTCTCGGCATCGGCGAGGCGCCGCGGACAATCTTTTTCTTCCGCCTCTCTTTTATCTCGCGCGGCCGCGTCATCGTCGGTAGATTTCATCACGGGGGTGGGCGGGGATGTTTGTCGATGAGGGCACACACGTACAGAGTCCAGCCCCTTCACCAGCTGGGTCAATCGATGACGCCGTCGGGATGTGAGTCGGAGGACGCGGCGAACTTCACCACCTGACAGTCGCCCAGCTCGACGCTCGCACGGGTTACTCGTTCGTCGCCTGCGAGAGTGTGCGCACTCCGACCAACCGTCCTGTCACTCCCCATAACCGGCCGGAATTGGCAGGGACGTAGGCGTTGATCTCCTCACCCAGATCGAATGAGGACAATGCCCCATATTTCCTCGTAATAGCCATGATTCCAGGCTAGGCCGGTGTTATGCCCGATGGAAGGTCACATCCATGTGCCCGACTCCCTGACTTGATTACGGGATCACCGATCTGGGGTACGCCGATACGAAACAACGAGTTCGGGAGGCGCTCAACGGATGAAGGATGTCAGAAAGGCGATGACGGAGACAGAGTTGGTCGAGGAGCTGCATCGACTCGAGAAGCTCACGAAACGAAACCGATGTGAGCAGATCCGGCTAGAGATCGTGCACGACGAATTGGTCGGTCGCCAGACCGACTACCGCCGAATGACCAACAACCATTTGTGCGGAGTTCGATAATCCGAAAGTACTAGCGCACAGACTATTTCATTTGTCGGCGGCGTACAGCTTTGCCTGATTATCCGAAAGGGATTCAGGCAATGCATACCGATTGTGCGGTTTATAATGGAAGGTGCGGGGCGGATAACTAGCCGCGCATCGAAAGAGGGTCATCTGAGTTGTGTGCTCAACGCAGATGGCGTTTCACTTCCCCGGCTCTGATGTGCAGAGCCGGGGTTACGGTTGCGGCACTGTCGAACCGTCACAGCTGATCGTCCCTGCCGAGTGGTCCGTTCGGGGTCAGATCTGTTGCAGCTCGGCATAATTCCAGCCGTATCGTTCACCGATAACTTATATTATGTCATCTTGTCGTTGAAAGGCGCTGCACTGCAACAAAATGTGTTCACAGTGCATCGGCGGTATCGTAACCTCGCTACCAGAGTCAGAGCGGACGTCCTGCAGCCTCGGCCGCAGCGATGTGCTCTTCGATGACGTCGCTTCCTGGGTTCTGTTCGACCCCGGTACGGATCGCGGCAGCGATGGCGCGAGTGCGCCCCGCGGGTCCTCGCACGTAGGCGAGTGGGCTGGCGATGTTGCGCCGCCGGAGCTCGTATTCGTTGCGGTTGCTGCGATTGGTTCCCAACTGCATGTGTGCCGGGTTGGTGCAGCCGGCGAAGTCGCATTGATGGCACAGCAAAAATTCCTATTGCCCTTGCCACGACGATTGCATTTCTTGCAAGCGGGCGCCAGATTATGTGGAGAATGAACATCGAAAGTCAGTGCCTGCACCTTCTCTGAACCAAACTCTTTCAGTAACTTTCCTAGCTCATCTTTACTCGTCGTGTGCGGAATTATGTGCTCAATCGCGTAATCATAAAAATCTTTTACGCAACCGTTTATGTAACAGCGGTTTCCCCACACATCCAATAGGGCCGCAAGAAGAATTCGATTGCTTAATTCGCCATTCTTCAATTTGTAACGAGCATGGTTATCTGCGTGGGGGTCGATTTTCGGGATATAAGTCACCCGCAAAAAGTATCAACCCAACCCCAGGAATAGGCAAAAATCAGAGCTACCGCGACACCACACGTGGCCGGCCTCCGTCGCTCCCGCACAATCACCCCGCCAGCCACCCGAGTGGGAGGTGCGAACGCCGCGCCCGTTGCCGGCGATGTGTTGGTGCCAACCCGGCGGCCGGCCACCAAGCAGGGGGACGCCACCGGATCAGCGGAGATTTAAGTTATGGTCGCACCAGCGAAGACCGCGGCAGACAAGAGCGCAGCGCGACGCGAGTATGCCGTTAGAGGAGGGCTTTGGGGCAGGTGGGGAGTTGCCCGGTTTCGAGAAAGATGATGTCTCGCCCGATTTCGATGGTGTGATCACAGAATGTCAGCCGCAGGCGCAGCATCTTGGATGTGGTCGGTGCTGTCGATCGTCTGTCGTTAACCCAGCGATCCGCGTCAGGGAGTGTCACCGCTCCGTCGCGGGCTTCGCCGCCTCCGATACTTTTAATCACAGATGGCTGTAAAAATAGATTTAAGTGGAGAAGAAAGTACCAACCGGACTGGAAAACTAGGTCCTGATCGTTTAAGAAGAAGTAAAAAATGCTCTCACAAGCGCGGTAGCGCGACTCCAGCCGCGCCAACCGGCCAATTCCGCCTGAGAGATTCGAGTGATGCAGAACACCTTCGCAACCAATCGTAGATATCTAAACCGTAACTAAACGGGTTTCGGAGGCTTAGAGCTGTCACTGGTCATGCGAGTTTGGTCTAGCCATGCTTAATCTTTTCAGGTGACTACAACCCTGACTACAACCCTCAGTGCTCGCCTATCCGGCGCCAGCGAATATGCGATCGCGGCCTTCCGCATCGTCGTCGGCTTCCTTTTCTTCTGCCACGGCACCACGAGTCTGTGGTCATGGCCGACGGAGCCCGCTGGCGGAGTCAACGACGCGTTCGGCGCATGGCCGGGATGGTGGGGAGCCATCATCCAGGTCGTTGGTGGCATCGCTTTGATGCTTGGCCTCGGCACCCGACTCGTCGCGTTCATCAGTTCTGGATCGATGGCCTTCGCGTACTTTTGGACCCACCAGGAAAAGGGTGCGCTACCGATCCAGAACGACGGTGAATCCGCCGCCATGTTCTGTTGGGCCCTGTTCCTGCTGGTCTTCGTCGGGCCGGGAACTCTCTCTGTCGACCGCGTCCTGCAGCGTCGCCGGAGCACGTTGATCACCGCAGCTGGTGACCGCTCCACACGAGAATAGAGTTGTCGTGTCGGTCAATTGGAAAGAATGAGATGATCCGAAGTGGCCCATAACTATGCAACATTGTTGTCGTTGGCCCTGACCGCCCTCGGCAGGACGGCCGGCTTCTCCGACCGCGCACCTATTGTTTAGCGTGGGGACGAAAGTTCCCGACAGGCCTTGAAGATTGCATGCGCGCCGTCGTCGGCTACGGCACTAAAGGCTCACCGCCATCGACGCGATTGCTCGCCGCCGGGCTCCTGCCGTCGGACGTGGTGGTGGCCGACACCGATCCGGCCGTCTTGGAAGTAGCGTCGCGACAAGGTCTGGTCACCGTGCACGGCTCGGCTACCAGGCTGGACCTGCTGCAACTGGCTGGAGCCGGGCACACGGCATCGATGATCGTGGCCACCTATCTCGCGCGGCGATACCGCATGTCCACCATCGAGTGCCCGTCAACTCGCTCCGAAGGCGCGCATCGTCGCTGCTCTCCGTGGATCGGAGAACACGCATCTTCTGCGTCAATCTGCTGCAGACACGGTGGTCGTCACCGCGGAGACCGCTGGCCGACTCCTGGTCATCGCCACCCCCTACTCCTCTGTGGTGGAAGTGATCGAAGACATCCGGACCCCCCAAGGCGGGTTCGCTGTAGAGGAACGCACTGTTGAATCCGTGGAGGTCGGCAAGGCGCCTCGGAAGTGCAGGACATCGTGCTCGGTGTGGTGCGCGATGGCCAGTTGTTCCGCGTCGAGGCACCGGCGGCCGGTGTGGTGCAGTCCGGCGACAAGCTTCTCCACCTACGTCTGGTTTCGCACTGAGGCTCCGCGCTTCCACTCACAATGCTGACGCCGTCTCCGCCCCTGCCGCAGGGGCCGTGGCATGGTCGCGTGATGGTAATGCTGCGTCGAGACTACGAGGGCTCGCGACGGCGATCAATTCTCGATGGTCGGACACGGCGCTGACTAATCATCGACCGCTCCACCGGGGCGATCGTTTCTCAGCGAAAGCGAGTAGGCCTTCGTGGATGTCCTCGGACTCCAGCACGGCGGCGAAAGCTCGCGCAGTGACCTGCCATCCGAGCTCGTCACCCGGTGCATCGACCGCAGCCATGGCATGGAGGGTTTCGCTGACCGAAACCGGGGCGTTGCTGCTGATTCTCCCGGCCAAGGCGATCGCCGCGTCGATTGCTTCCCCCGGTTCGGTGAGGACGTTGACCAAGCCGAGCACATGGGCACGATCGGCGGTCAGGGGGTCTCCGGTGAGTAGCAGTTCGGCGGCGACATTGCGAGGTAGCGCGCGGGCGCTCCGGAACAGCGCTCCACAGGTGGCGATGACGCCGCGCTGGACCTCGGGCAGGCTGAAGGTGGCCCGGCTCGAGGCCACCACGAGGTCGCAGGCAAGGACCAGTTCGAACCCGCCGCCGTATGCCGGTGCGTCGACCGCGGCGATCAATGGCTTCGCGCGACGCCGGCGGATCAGCCCGTATTCTCCCCCTCGTTCCGTCGCGCCGGATCCCGCCTTGAGGTCGGTTCCGGCGCTGAACACTGCGCCGGCGCCAGCCAAGACCCCGACCCGAAGTTCTGGATCGTCGTCCAGCAGGTTGAAAGCGGCGTCCAAGCCAGCCGTCATGTCCGCGTCGATGGCGTTGCGGCGGGCTTCGCGGCGCATGGTGATGACTAATGTCTGTCCATCGCGGTGGAGGTCGACCAGGTCTGGCATTGTCTGTTCCGTTCTTTAAATGGTGGTGGAAGTCGCGGAGGCCCGCGAAAGGAATCAGATCCGTAAGCCGGACCGGTCCTTGGTCAGAATCATCTGCCGGTTCCGTACCACTCGCGCAGGTCGCGCTTGAGAATCTTGCCTGCACCGGAGGTAGGAAGAGCGTCGACGAAGGACGTCGACCGTGGCAGCTTGTAGTTCGCGATATGCATCCGGCAGAAGTCGCGGAGTTCCGCCTCGCTCACCGATGTGCCAGGAGTCAGGACGACAACGGCGTGGACGCGCTCGCCCCAGTTTTCGTCGGGTAGTCCGATCACGGCAACCTGAGCGACTGCAGGATGCTTGGCGAGGGCGTTTTCGACTTCGATTGTGTACACGTTCTCGCCGCCGGTGATGACCATGTCCTTCAGTCGATCGACAACGAATACATAACCATCCTCGTTCATGTACCCGGCGTCCCCGGTATGCATCCAGCCGTCTCGGATGACTGCGCTAGTCTCTGCTGGCTTGTTCCAATAGCCGGACATCAGGTGATCTCCGCGGACCACGATCTCGCCGATGTCACCACGTGGAAGTTCCACGTCGCCAGTTCCGATGATGCGCACTTCCGAGTGTGCTGTGGGCCGCCCGCAGCTGCGTCGGAGCGTTGGATCATCGTGGTCGTCTGCGGTGAGAATTGTTGCGATAGCAGCGATTTCGGTCATGCCATATCCCTGGCTGAGACGTACCTTCGGAAAGAGTTCGAGGGTGCGCTGGAGGAGGGCTTCGGAGATCGGTGACGCCCCATACACAATTCGCGTGAGACTCGACAGGTCTGAATTCTTCGCCTCCGGCGAGTCTACGAACAATTGAATCATCGTCGGAACGAGAAGTGTGTCGGTAACACCGTGTCTGGTGATGGCTTCGACAACACCGGCCGGAGTGAACGAGGGCACCATCACATGTGTGGCGCGGGTGAGGCACGCGATGAGCCACGCGGCGAGGTCTGCCAAGTGAAACATCGGTGCCGCATGTAGAAGGACCCCGCCGCGATTGAGGATGTCGGCGGTTACGATTGAACCCATCGCGGAGGTGAGGCATGCTCGATGCGAGAGCATGACCCCTTTGGGTTTGCCGGTTGTCCCGCCGGTGTAAAAGATTCCGTAGAGGTCGTCCCCGCCCCGTCGCGCGTCCTCGACCGCACCGGCGCCGGCGACAAGTTGCTCGTAGTCGAGCATTCCGTCAGGTGCCTGAGTCTCGCCGATGAATATCACCGACGACAGGTTGGGAGCGAGTTCGCGCAGATCTGGGATGAGCGGGGCAAAGTTGTCGTCGACAAGCAGAATGTCGGTCTGACTGTCAACCAATGAGTAGGCGATCTCGGCAGCGCTCCATCGCACATTTACCGGGGTGACGACGCATCCTGCCCATGGCACTGCGTGAAGAAACTCGTGATAGCGATCGCTGTTGAGCGCCAGGATGCCGACTCGGTCGCCGAGTGCGGCGCCTAGAGCACGAAGTGCCCCTGCAAATCGGGCGACTCGGTCGATGGTTTCCGCGGCCGTTCGCGCGCGATCACGGTAGATCGTGACGACATGGTCGGGATTTGCTTGCGCAGTGTTGATCAGTGACTGGGTGATATGCACGGTAGCCCTTCATTGTGAATTTCCATCCGTGTGACGGTGGCGACAGTATTCAAAACTATTGCATGTAAATCTTCTATTTTCGGTATTGGCTTGGTGCGCAGCAGATTTCGTGGATTTCCGATCTTGTTCAGAGTGAAGGCGGCTCCATTCAGAGTCCGAATCGTTGAGCCTTCGACGTGTCGTAGTCGTCGGCAGTGACCTGATTGAGGAAGTGGTGTGCCGCAGGGCTTCGAGGCGGTCGTGATCGGAACCGAATTCCTTCGATTCGGACCGCTTGAAATCTGAAAGTCGTTCAATTCCTGGTCGATCGCCGGACCGCTTGGGTGCGGCCCTCGCCATGGACGCCACTTCGCGACGATTCGGATCGCAGCATGGCGTGACGTCGGTTCCGGCGCAGCACCCGCGGTCAACGCGTACCCAGACATCGCCGGGCTGTCCCACACCTCGATTCGATAGGGAGGGAAGGAGTGGAATCGGCGTAGACCCGAAACTCGATCGCGTGCGTTTGTCCGGTTGACCCGGTCAGGTCGACTGCTGAAAAGCTGCAATGGAATCCGCGCGGACGAGGTGGCCCTAGGTAACCATCGGGCGGTTGAGCTGTGATCACGAAGGTCAGGAGCAACCGGCCCGAAGATCGTTACACGTGAGCGTGCTGCCGTCGTCGCGGCGAATGGCAATCCGCGAGTTGTAGTGCGCGGAGAACCGGTTGTTTTCACCAGCGGCAGTTGGGGTTGGGACATTGCGCCAGGGTGCGCCGGTGAGGCGCTCATCAGCGTCGGTGCCGACCTTCAGGTATTTGTCGAACCACGCGATCGTGTAGTAGCTGACAATCGCCTTGGCATCAAAAGTGCCGGGGAGAAGGCCCGCAGTGTCCGCGAAGTCGAGGTGGTTGGCCGCGCGGATCACGATGTCGCCGCTATCTATCCCGTGTGCCGACATTTCATAGGAAGCCTCTGATTTCGCCAGGGGATCAGGCGGCTGCACACGCGGTATGGGAAAGGCCAGATAGTCGCCACTCATGCCGAGCACTGGCGTGCGTAGCTGTGGGGCTGGGACATCGGGTGCGCCAAAGCAATATTTGTTGAAGCCGTAGGCCAAGGGTACTGATACAGGGCCGAGCGCTTGGGCTGCCCGCGCGGTGGTGAATGCCACCATCTCATCCAGCGGTTTCGCCGCTGGAACGCACTGACTGTCCAAGGCGACTGCGGCTTTGACCCGTGGATCATTTTGGGCGTTCCAGCTGGCAGCAACACCACCGTAGGAATGTCCAGTCAGGCCCACACGGGAGGGGTCGAGTCTTTCCCACAGCGGATTGTATGCCGCATTGAGTCCGCGGCTCACACGGCTGCGTTGCTTATCCGAGTGGTCGGTTCCGCTGGTGCGGCTCGGCTGTGGCGCGTATATCTGTGCTGGGCTCGACAAGAAGAAGTCCAGGGCATCGATTTGACCGTCGTAGAAGGGGAGTCCGTTACCCCCGAGGCTGTCGAGGAGATTGCCGTTGGCTTGCGGGCCGGCGAGTCCGAGAATGGGAATGCCAGCGAACGCCGCCTCGACTTCGTCGGGCGCTTCACCGAATTGATCGGACATGCCCTCGCCCTGCGTATCGTAGGTGAAGACCAGATAGCCTGCTGAAGCTAGGTTCTGGGCGAGGTACCAGTAGCTTTCCTCATAGGCAAGCAGTGAACCGTTGTTGACGATGACGCCGGGCTTGCGCGCTTGATCAGCCTCAGTGGGCATGTCCCAGATGTGCCCGGAAATGGTGGCTCCGCTCCGGGAGGTATACAGGACCTGCTCGACGCTACCCCCGCGGTTACGCCAAGTGTCCTCGGTGACATCCGGGTTGATTAGGCATGTGAGGGCAATGGAGCAAGTGTTGGGGTTTGGGCGTCGTTCGGGATCCGCTTGTAGCTTTTCCGCACGCTTTCGCTGATAGTCCATTGTTTTTTCGGCTATGGCCGGGAGCTCGTCAAGTCGATTCGCTAAGCCGCCGGTCGTTTCGAACGTTTTCGCCAAAGTTGATTCCTCGAGTGACGGCGACCATGAATCGGCCGACGCAACCCCCACGCCAGCCAATGTCGCGGCCAAGGTCGCGACTACAGCAAAGGCGACAGACAGTCCCAGATACATCCTGTCAGCGGCGGGCGTCTCTACCCGTCGCCTCCCGTAACTCCAATTCCGACTCTTCACGTACACAATGTCCTCCAGATGCATTCTCTTGTACCGCAGTGGATTGCGGATTCACGTGGCACGGTTGGACTTTCGCCTCGTGCGACGGTTCCAATGTCCTCGCCGACGATCGGACTTTGCCCGAATGGCAACACCTGTTCCGTCATTCTCCCGGCCGGATGGAAAAACGACTCAAGTGAGATACGGAACGTATTCACATGCAACGGGTATGTCAATGGGTGGCTGTTGTATGCAGCCGAAATGATCGGCGGCAAGGGGCATTTCGGTCGGGCGCAGAGCATTCAGAATCCACTCAGGGTCAACTCGTCCGCACATTCGCGGGCAAGGGCCAGTCATCCGCATCCCGATGTCTTGCTGTGCGTACTGCCATCGGTCGGCGGCGGCTCAAGTCGCGGCGAGTTGCTCGAAGGAGCTGGTGAACGATGAGGCGGCCGGTGTACGAAGGGTGTTCATCGTGGCGCAAAGTCTACTGGATATGCGCTGCCCGACAACGGATCTGAGGATGTGACCGCCTTGTGGTGGGCGTGTGATGATGCGATCGGTGTGGTTCGCATAGAACGTCCCATGATTGCCTGCTTCCGTGATTCGCCGAGTGAACATCGGCGCTACACCGGACGCGAAGGTCTCCAGTGCCGAGAGATCACTTGCATGGATGCCAAGTTTGGTGAATCCGGGGTCGGAGTTGGGTATTGACGGCCCAGCAAGTCTTCGATAATGTCTGCTACTGAATAATCGTCGTTATCGAAATTGAGAGGCGACCATCGTGGATGGTTTCGATCTGGTGCTCCGGGGCGGATGCTTCTTCGACGGAACCGGTGCTCAACCCGCTATTCGCGACGTAGGAGTGCGGGCGGGTCGGGTGGCGGCGATCAGCACCAGCCCTTTGGAGGCGGAGGGAGCGGAGGTCGTCGACGCTGAGGGCTTGTGGGTGATGCCGGGCCTGATCGACATCCACACGCATTACGACGCCGAGGTATTGGTTGCCTCGGGCCTCTCGGAATCGGTGCGCCACGGCGTCACGACCGTGATCTTCGGGAACTGCTCCCTCTCCACCGTGTTCTCCTCCCCTGACGATTGTGCGGATCTGTTCTCACGCGTCGAGGCCCTGCCGTGGGACGCTGTCCAGTCAGCACTCAACGAACACCAGAGCTGGTCAGATCCGCACCGCTACGTGGAGGCGCTCGAGTCCCGTCCGCTCGGACCCAACGTATCGGCGTTTATCGGACACTCCGACCTTCGCGCGGCGGTTATGGGCCTGGATCGGGCCACTGATCCAGACAGTCACCCAACTCCCGTCGAGTTGGGCCGGATGCGCGCGATGCTGGCCGATGCGCTCGACGCTGGGTTCGTGGGAATGTCGACAGTGAGAAGCTCGTTCTCGAAGCTGGACGGCGTGCGCTACCCATCGCGCCAGCTTCCCTCCACCTACGCGAGCTGGCGAGAGTACCGCGCTCTGAACCGCGTGCTCCGCGAACGCGGGCGCCTGCACCAGTGCACACCTAATGTTGCCCGCAAGGCCGAGATCGGCAAGTTCTTCGCCCAGAGCGCTGGTCGCGGCAGGGCCCCGTTGAAGACCACGATGCTCGCTGCGGCAGACCTCAAGGCAGATCCGAAGATGATCTGGGTACTGACCAAGGCTACGGCGTTGCTGAACCGGGTGATGGCCTCGGAATTGCGCTGGCAGCACCTGCCGGTGCCGTTCGAGGTCTATGCCGATGGCATCGACTTGGTCGTCTTCGAGGAGTTCGGTTCGGGTGCCGCAGCTCTCAACGTGCGCGACGTAGTCAAACGCGGTGAGCTCGTGGACTCCGAGGTCTACCGCCGCCAGTTCCGCCAAGACATCGAGCGCAAATTCGGTCCGAAACTATGGCACCGCGACCTGTACGACGCCGACATCGTCAGCTGCCCGGACACCGAGGTAATCGGCAAGTCGTTCGGCAGCGTCGCGCAGGAGCGGGGCATTCATCCAGCGGACGCCTTCCTTGACCTGGTGGTAGCCCACGGCGTTGCTTTGCGTTGGCGTACCACCATCGCCAATCACCGTCCCGAAGTGCTCGACAGGATCGCGGACAACGCTCAGATCCAGATGGGTTTCGCGGACTCCGGCGCCCACCTGCGCAACATGGCGTTCTACAACGCCGGCCTGAGGCTGCTGAGGCGAGTCAATGAATCCGCAGAGGGAGGCCATGAGTTCCTTAGCCTCGAACGCGCCGTACACCGGCTGACCGGCGAACTCGGCGACTGGTACGGCCTCGACGCTGGCACCCTTCGGCTGGGGGACCGCGCCGACATCGCCGTCATCGACCCTGCCGGGCTCTCCAAGTCCTCGGACGATTACGCCGAAGCCCCCCTCGAGGAGCTCGGGGGCGTATCTCGAATGGTCAACCGCAACGACGACGCAGTGGCCGCGACCATCGTGGGTGGACATCTCGTGTACCGCTATGGCAATTTCGCCGACGGGTTCGGTACGACGCGAAGCTTTGGCTCTTTCCTACGGGCCGGAAAGACACACTCGAGCGCCGGATGGTCCTCGTGAGCAATCCAGTCCCCGTCGCCCGCCGCACACCCCGCTCCGAGGTCCGCGACCGGCTCCTGCAAGCTGCCTTCACGGTGTTCGCGGAACGCGGATTCGCCGGAGCCACCATGCAACAGATCGCGGCCACCGCCGGGTTCACCACCGGCGCACTCTACTCGAACTTCGCGAGCAAGGAGGACCTGTTCTTCGAGCTCTTCGACCGGGAGGTGACAGGCCGCATCGCATCAGTCCGAGAGATTCTCGGCCACGCGGACCTTACCGTCATGGACGAAGCGTCCGCACTGGCGGCCGGCCAGCACCTGACCGCTGCGATCCAGCAGAGTCGCGAATGGCAGTTGCTGTTCACCGAGTTCTGGCTTCGTGCCGCCCGCGATACCCAGCTACGTGAGCGGTGGGTCGAGAAACGCCGAGAGTATCACCAGCAATTGACCGAGTTGGCCGACGAAGCGCTCTCCAGCTGGGGCGCAGACGGAGCTGTCTCGTCGCGCATTCTCATGTTCACCATGCTGGCGCTGAACAACGGTCTCGCCATCGAAGAGATCGCCGATCCGGGCGTCATTCCAGCCGACACGATCGGGACTGTCCTGGTCCGCCTGCTGGGTCTGCAGACTAAGAGCACTGGCTGACGAAGCCGCAAACCCGCGCTACGGCCACCATCCGAGGTTATTCGGTGGTGGGAGGGCAGGCCGTCGCCGTTCTCATCGTTTTACGGTTGTCATAGGGCCGTACCAAATCCGAGTCCGAAGCTCGGATGACCCGCTCGACCTCTGCAACCCGAGGCGACGAACCATTGCTCCACTTCATGAACACAGCGGAATGAGGAGAAGCGTATGACCATCCCTAACGCATCGTCATCCGGGGTGTGGCAGGTTGGCAGTTTGATCGGCCAATTGACCGGTCGCACCAGCGCCGAGCCGGCAAGAGGCGGCGTGGGAAAGGTCATGTCCGTCGACGGCGTCGACCTGCACGTCCGAGTGGACGGTCCCGCCGACGGTCCTGCCCTCCTGATGCTGCACGGTTTCGGTGCCTCCATGGCGTGGTTCGACCAGCTCGTCGCTCGCCTGCCGGAATGCCGGATCATCCGGGTCGATCTTCTCGGGCACGGTGGTTCTGCGCGACCTACATCCGGCTACGACCCCGACAGCCAGGGCCGGCTCTATGCGAGTCTGCTCTCCGAGTTGGACCTGGACGACGTTACGGTCGTCGGCCACTCGATGGGCAGCCTCTTCGGCCTGGCGACCGCCGAGCACAGCGCCCTCGTGACCCGGCTCGTGTTGATGGGCGAAGGGCCCGACACGAGCACCGGAACGCTGCCGCCAGGCGAGTGGGTACTTCACACCCCGTGGATCGGTCCGATTCTGCAGCAGCATGGTCCCGCGTTCGTCACCAATCGCGTGGTGCGGCGAGCATTTGCGCGGGACTTCGACATGGCCACAGCATTTGCCCACCCCAGTCAAGGCCTCGACGACGCCCGCAGCCTGAACCACCCCGCCTTCACCCAGACGATGCGGCAGCGGCAGGCGTGGACCAGACGAGGTGGTCTGGACGCACGGCTGGACGATCTGGCATTGCCGGCGCTCGTCATCTTCGGCCGGAAGGACCGCTTCTACGACGTGGAGGCCTCACTTGCCCGCTACCGCCCAGTACGAACAATCACGACCAAGGTCCTCGAAGACGTGGGGCACACACCGATGATCGAAGCCCCCGACCGCGTCACTGACCTGATCCGCGAGTTCCTCTCCACCCGTAAGAACCGGTCGAAAACTTCACCTGAAATCGCCGACTCGAAAGATAAGCAGTCATGACCGTCCAGCGACGGCTCGATGGTCAGCAAACAGTGTGGACGCGCGTTGCCGGCAGGGTGCTGTCGGTTCAGTTTGTCGACGAAGCGTCAGCGCCCTGTGGACCATTCCCTGGTGTGGAGGAGGTGATCGGGTCGTGCGCGGATGTTGGTAGCACATCATGAGCGGTGAGTTCTTGGGCGCACGAATCACATTCGAGTCTGACGTGGGCCTCGCCGTCGCAGTCACGATGTTGGTAGCGGACGGGAGGTCCCTCGGGTGCCATGTAGGTATCACCCCAGTCTTTGATTGCCATCAAAATCGGGTAGATGTCGTGGCCTTTTCGAGTGAGCCGATATTCCGCATGGGCGGAGTCTGTTTGCACTTTCGCCAGAATTTCGTGCTCGACCAGTCGATCGAGTCGGTCTTGGAGTCGACTACGCGAGATTTCCATCGCACTCTGAAAGTGGTTGAACCGACGAACTCCCGCGAACGCCCACTTCAGGATGACCAGCGTCCAACGGTCGCCGAGGATCACCAGCGGTCGAGAAATCGAGCAGGGCACTTCGGACAACTCTTTGTAACGCATGAGCCATCCTACCAAGTAGTTCCAAAATGAGACCACACCTGTTAGATTCAGTCTCGAAATGAGACTAAGGAGTGGAAAGTGAACATGACAACTAGCGAGCCCGCGCAGGTTTCGACATTGGCCGAGTTGCTCGATCGACGCTGGACGTGCCGCCAATTTCATCCGGATCAGGTCCCACACACCGACATCGAACGCTTACTCGAGCTCGCCCAGCAGACCCCGTCCTGGTGCAACACTCAGCCTTGGCAGGTGATTGTCACCGAAGGCGCGGCCACCGATCGCTTCCGCACGGAACTCCTCTCCCACATCCAGGCAGGAGGAGAAGCTCAGCCGGATTTCCCCTTCCCTGCGGAATACACAGGGATCTACCGTGACCGTCGCCGCGCATGCGGTCTTCAGCTTTACGACAGTGTGGGCATCGGTAAAGGGGACCCGCGAACCCTGACCCAGGCGCTCCGCAATTTCGAGTTCTTCGACGCCCCGCACGTTGCGCTGATAACGACCGAAGCGGACCTTGGTGTTTACGGGGCCGTCGACTGCGGCTTGTACACAAGCACTTTCCTGATGGCTGCACAGAGCCTTGGCATCGCCGCCGCCCCACAGGCGGCACTTGCGTCGTACGGGCCATTCGTGCACAACTATTTCGGGATCCCCGAGAGTCGGCGCGTCCTTCTCGGTATCTCGTTCGGCTACGCCGATCTGGATCATCCGATCAACTCTTTCCGTACCGCCCGCGAGACCGTCCCGAATGTCGTTACCTGGCAGCGTGATTGAGGCTCTGCGATAGCCACAGTTGCATCTTGAATTTCGAATGCCCCGCACTCGCCCCTCCCACCGCCCAGCGCGGGGAACTGCGCTCGCCCATCACTTGTCGGAGTTTCTGCTGCAACTGAGTGCGCGGTCTGCGGTGACGAGACGGTTCGAACTGGTTGTCGAGGTATGCGGGGGAAGCGAGTTCGCTCAACCGAGCGCTCGCACGCACGGACCGGGATTTCGCGCGCCCGATCGGTGTGGTTGTGCGCACCACGATGCGACGGATTTCCAGACCCATTCGGGCCCGGTACACGGGGTGCGCGCTCAGTTTCCCGGAGTCGAGACCTGCACCGAGATCGGACTCGCACCATCGAGCATCATCTACAACGGAGGATTCACATGACCGCTTCGACTGTCGGCCGACTGATGGTCGCAGGTGCTGCAAAATGCATGTCCAGTCGTTCGCGCACCACAGAGCTTCGAGTACTGGCAGGCGCCGTCGGAGTGGGAGCACTCGTCGCGGCCGTCGCTGGGATCCGTCATCGGCGATCCACGCGTGGGTTGACTCTTTCGAGCGACGTCGAGCCCAATGCACTCCTGAAGACTCCGACGCTCAAAGCTGACATCAGCGAACTGACCACCGACGACGGTGCGATCATCAATGTCCGGGCTTACGGTCCCGTCGACGGCGATCCGATCGTTCTCAGTCACGGCTGGACGTGCTCCACCGAATTCTGGTACCCGCAGGTCAATGCGCTGGCAGGCGAATATCGGGTCATCACCTACGATCAGCGCGGTCACGGCCGCAGCACTGTCGGCAATCTTCCGCTCGGCCCGGACGTCCTTGCCGACGATCTCTCTGCAGTGCTGGCGGCCACGGTTCGCGAGGACAAGAAGGCGGTCATCGTCGGTCACAGCATGGGCGGGATGAGCATCATGGCCTGGGCGGGTCGTCACCCCGACGAGGTCGAGAAGTACGCGTCGGCGGTCATGCTCGCGAGCACCGCGAGCGGGAGGTTGATCGCGGAGACCACGGTCATCCCGCTGCCCAATCGTTTTCCTCGCGTGCCGGTCCCCGTGGGCCGCGCCATCCTCAGTTCGCCCGTTCCGTTCGTCTCCTCGGGCGCCATGACGAGGGCGTTCCGCTACGTCTCGATGTCACCGAACGCGACCAAGGCCGAGATTCAGTTCTGCGAGAACATCGTTCGTGAGTGCAAGCCGCGTGTTCGTGGAGGTTGGGGAGCAGCGCTGAGCACCCTCGATGTTCACGAGGGACTCGACAATCTCGAGGTGCCGACCACCGTGCTCGTCGGTGCGCTCGATCGGCTCGCTCCGCCGGTTCATGCGCGCAAGCTTGCGCAGGTCCTCGACGACGCCGGCAACCTCGAACGGTTGATCGTGTTGCCGGGCGTCGGTCACATGTCGTCGATCGAGAACATCGACGAGTTCGACAAGGAAATTGTGCGACTGCGCAATCTCTAGCCCCACGACCAGCTGGCGACCCGTCAGCGCCGTGTGGAACGTCGAAACGTCGTTGGACTGGTCACCGAGAACTCCATGTCAGATCCGCGTGCCGGTGCGGGCTTCTCCGTGACCACAGAAAGACCCATCTGCTCCCACCCCGAGTCGCCGCGCCGACGCTCGCCGACTAGAGAAAGGACCACCACCATGAAATATGACCACATTGAGCATTCGCACGGCTGCAGCACGCTCGGAGTCGATCACGCTGCTCACACCGGAGCAGATCGACGAGGCAGTCAAGCGACCGACCGACTACCGCGCGCCGGGCAAATGACGACGGAAGGAATAGATCCCGGCAGCAGCCGAGTCGCACCCGCTGCGACGGAGACTACGAAAACACCTGACCTGGGCACCTACGGAATCTGGCGAGGAGCGGCTGGTTTGCCGCCCGAGCTGGGAACTGCGATCGAGAAACTCGGTTTCGGCACCATCTGGATCGGCGGCTCCCCACCCGCCGATCTACGGATCGCCGAGAAACTTCTCGACGCGACCGAGCACATCACCGTGGCAACCGGAATCGTCAACATCTGGTCCTCACCTGCGGCTGAGGTGGCGGAGTCCTATCACCGACTCGAAGCCGCGCACCCGGGGCGATTCCTGCTCGGCGTAGGCGTCGGACATCCGGAGGCTACCGGCGACTACACCAAGCCGTACGCCTCGCTCGTGTCGTACCTCGACGAACTCGACGCGGCCCAGGTCCCGGAGGCGCGGCGCGTCCTCGCCGCACTGGGGCCGAAGGTGATGAAGCTGTCTGCCGCTCGCGCCGCCGGCGCGCATCTATACCTGACCACCCCCGAGCACACGGCCGAAGCTCGCGAAATCCTCGGCCCTTCGAAGATCCTGGCCCCCGAGCACAAGGTTGTCCTGGAAACCGATCCGGAGAAGGCCAGAGCAATCGGTCGCCCCGCCGTCGCCAACCCGTATCTGTATCTGCGCAACTACACGAGCAATCTCGAGCGCCTCGGTTTTGCGCCCGAAGAGTTGGCCAACGAGGGGAACGATCGCGTCATCGACGCCCTGGTTGCGCGGGGTACCGCGAAGTCCATCGCGGATCGGCTTCGGGAGCATGTCGCGGCGGGTGCCGATCACGTTGCGATCCAAGCACTTCCCGCCGAAGGTGATCCGATCGCGACCTACGAAGCACTGGCCGCCGAACTCTTCGACTGACCGGGCAACCCTTGACTTGGATAAGTAGTGTCCGAGAATGCTTGGGCACGACCTATCCGAGTAAAGGAGAAAAATCATGAAGATCGTCATTTTCGGAAGCGGACTTATCGGAAGCCAGGTCGCCGCCGAGCTCGCTGACGCCGGGCACGACGTGAAGGCGCTCGGTCGTGGCGGCGGGATCGCCGACGCAGTTGAGGGCGCGCCAAAGCCACAAGATGGCACCGTCGAGATTGCCGAGCCCGAACCGCTGGGCATCGACGAACTGGTCCGGCGCCTGTTCGTCGTCACCGGCGACAACCGTTCGGCGATCTTCGATTGCTCGGCACCCGGCAATGGCGCATGGATCGCGTGCGAATCAGGGTGCCGGATTCAGATACCGAGCCGATGGCGGCGTGACATAGCCAATCGCCGGATTCGACGACCGGTACTGGGGGCGGTTCCATGCGAAGGCCGACCAGACTTGCCGCACCTGCGCACCTGCGCGCGAAAAGCTGGGAGGCACTCCAGAAGTGGGTTATAGACGGAGCCGACGGTTGCCCTTGCGTGTGCCACCACAATCGTTGCGCCGCAGGAAGTGAAGATCCGCCACAATCGCAACGAAACCAACTGCTATCCAGCCGACGGTCGGCCACCTTCGGTGTCCCCCGACATGAACTCCGCTGCGCTCCGTTCTGTGAAAAGCACTGATTTGTTTTCACTTCTGGCCTTCCGATTCTCGTCGGCGGTGACCTGCGCGCAACCCCTGGCGGCGCAAGCGCCGGCCGATGGCTCCGAGAAATTTTTGTCACTCGCACGCTCCCGCCAAAATTTTCTCGGCCCAGGGGTGGCACTCCGGCCCCCTCATGCCGACGCGATTCTCCTTTGCCAGAAGGCGAAAAAAATTGGCGGGGCACGAGGCCCGGTCACTTTCACAGCAAGGGGAACGACATGCAGAACATCCGTTTGAGGACCGCCACCGACGTCTTGGCCGCAATCCCGGCGTTGCTCGGATTCGTCCCCGTCAGTTCCGTCGTGATGATCGCTCTCACCGGGTCACCGGCCATGCTCGCGTTCGTTGCGCGCACCGATGTCATCGGTGCCGATGCGGCAGCCGACTACAGCACCGCACTCGAGCAAGCCGCAGCCACGTCGGTTATCTGGGTTGTCGTCGGCGCCGGTCCGGTGGCAGCCGCCGGACTCGATCAGATCGAGGCAGCTCAGCGCGAGCTCGACAGCAGGGGAATCCGCAGCGTCCGCACCCTTTTCTCGGAGTCTCTTGAGGTCGGAGCGGGGTGGTTCGACACCAACGGCGAGGTGCCTGATTAGCAATGCATGTCCTGCGTCTCATGCCATTAGTTGCCCTTTCGTGGGTTCGCTTCGGCCATGGGCCGGGCATCTTCGTTTCGTCCGTGTTGGCTGACTGGGTTAGGTGACCATTCAGAAGTCGTTTGTCCGAAATGTCGTCCCCATCGGGGACGCCTCAACCCCGAGACTTCAGCGCCGCCCGCGCGGCATTGAACCCACCCATCCCGTGAACCCCGCCGCCCGGCGGAGTTGCGGACGAGCAGAGGTAGACGCCCGGGGCGCCGGTGGCATAGGGGTCCAGTCCGAACCGGGGGCGCGCGATGATCTGCCGCGCAGTGTTCGCCCCCGCGGAGATGTCGCCGCCCACATAGTTGGGGTTGTACGCCTGCATTTGCGGCACATTGCGCACGTGGACGCCCACGATCCGGTCCCGGAACCCCGGCGCAAAGCGTTCGATCTGACTCGAGATCGCATCGGTGGCGTCCCCCGGATAGCCGTGCGGCACATGCGCATACGCCCACACGGGATGGATGTCTCCCACAGATCGGGAGGGGTCGGCCAAGAACTGCTGGCCCAACAGAATGAAAGGCTTGTCCGGCATCTGACCCCGAACGGTCTGGCGTTCCACGGCAGCAGTTTCCGAAATCGTGCCGGACAGATGCAGGGTGCCGGCCTTGCGGGCGTGCGGATTTGTCCACGGCACGACGCTTCCGTCGGAGTCACCGCGCACGGCGTAGTCGACCTTGTAGGCGGCAGTGCCGTAGCGGAATTTGCGGTAGGCCCGGGCAATGCGATCAGGCTGCCGGCCGTCGAGCAGGCGCCCGGCCGCATCGGGTGCGATGTCGAGCATGACGATGTCGTAGTCGGCGATCTGGGAGTAGTTGGTGACCCAGTTCCCGGTTTCGATGGTGCCACCGAGGCTGCGCAGAATCGAGGCGAGCGCGGCTGCAATTGACCCCGAACCACCTTGTGCCACAGGCCAACCGTGAGCATGGGCTCCAGCAGTGAGCATCGAGCCGACAGCGCTGGCCAGGGGAAGGGTGAGCGTCCCGAACATGTGCGCCGCGACACCACCGAACAGCGCCCGCGCCTGTGGAGTCTTGAACATCCGCGCGAAACCCGTCGCGGGAAGCAGAGCGCCCGTCCCGAAACGGGCGAGCATCAGCGGGTGCTTCGGGACGTGCACGATCGGCTGGAAGACGTCCTGCACCAACTCGTCGAAGTTCTCGGATAGGTATCCGAAGACGTCGAGCCACCGCTTACCGTCGACACCCAGTCCTTCAGCGGTCCGGTTGATATCGCGCCACAGAACCCCGGCGGTGCCGTCGTCGAGTGGATGGACCAGATCGATCTCGGGCCACAGCCACGTCAGGCCATGTTTGGCGAGGCCGAATTCGCGGTCGAGTTCCTTGAAGTAGGGAGAGGCCAAAGCGGTGGGATGGAAGGCGGAGCAATCGTCGTGGACGAGTCCGTCGACTATGTATTCGCTGCTGCGGGTGCCGCCGCCGATCTTGTCCGCACCCTCGATGACATGGACGTCGATTCCGGCGCGGGCGAGTTCGATCGCCGCCGCGAGACCGTTGGGGCCACTGCCCACCACTACTGCTGTTGTCATTTGCTCTTCGCCACCCGTCTTCTCAGGTGTGAGCCTACGGAAATTACAGCGATGGCATTCTGCGAGCAAACAATTCAGGCCTAGACCTTGGTTGATCGATCAACTTTTGTTACAGTTCGAGGCGCACTGGCCGCAGCTGATTCTTATCGCTGCGGCCAGTTGTTGCATTCATCGCCCATCGCGCCTGTTTCCTGCGGATTCGGTATCCTGTGAATCGGAACTTCTCTGCACAGACGCAGCTCCGAAATCTGTCGAGGGGCCTTCTGGCTCCCTGCATCGCCGCAGTTCAGAGCAATTATAGGGCTACCTTAGTTGCGCCCGTGCCGGGGTTCTGAATTATCGTTTTCGTTACACGGTTGACTCACAAAAGTTTCAACCGACCGAAGACTCACGTCGCCGGGTGCCAGAACGCACACCATCGCGTCTGCGCAGGGCGGCTACTTCGGTGGTACCGAACACATCGTCGTGTCGGTGCTTTGAAGGACTTGCATTGCAAGTTGATGGCCATCAGCGCTGCTGGTCGTCGGTGCATCTTTATGGCATACGAAGGCTGGGTATGAAGCAACTTCCAGGCCCCCAGGGCCTCTATCACCCGTCCAATGAGCACGACTCCTGTGGAGTCGCATTTGTTGTCGACATGCATGGTCGCCGCAGCAGGGACATCGTCGAAAAGGCGATCACCGCTCTGGTCAACCTCGAGCATCGCGGCGCTGCCGGATCCGAACCCAACACGGGTGACGGTGCGGGCATTCTGCTGCAGGTTCCCGACAAGTTCTTCCGAGCTGTCGTGGACTTCGCGCTGCCCGCCGAAGGCGCGTACGCAACCGGTATCGCATTCCTCCCGCAGGGCGACGCCGATGCACACGAGGCTGCTGCTGCAGTCGAGAAGATCGTCGTCGAAGAGGGCCTGAAGGTTCTCGGCTGGCGCGAGGTCGGAACAGACGACTCCTCGCTGGGCGCACTGGCGCGCGACGCGATGCCGACGTTCCGTCAGATCTTCATCGGTTCCGAGGGTGACAAGTACACCGGCATGGATCTCGAGCGTCGTGCATACGTGGTGCGTAAGCGCACCGAGCACGAGCTCGGCTCCGAAGGCGCCGGCAAGGGTGGCCCGGGTAGCGAGACCGTGTACTTCCCCAGCCTGTCCGGCCAGACGTTCGTCTACAAGGGCATGCTCACCACCCCGCAGCTCAAGGGTTTCTACCTCGATCTGCAGGACGATCGTGTCGAGAGCGCACTGGGCCTGGTCCACTCGCGCTTCTCCACCAACACGTTCCCGTCGTGGCCGCTGGCGCACCCGTTCCGCCGGGTCGCTCACAACGGTGAGATCAACACCGTCACCGGCAACGAGAACTGGATGCGCGCTCGCGAGTCCCTGATCGACAGTGACGTCTTCGGTGGCCGCGAGAACCTGGACAAGATCTTCCCGATCTGCACCCAGGGCGCCAGTGACACCGCTCGTTTCGACGAGGTGCTCGAGATGCTGCACCTCGCCGGCCGCAGCCTGCCGCACGCAGTTCTCATGATGATCCCGGAAGCCTGGGAGAAGCACGAGAGCATGGACCCCGCTCGTCGGGCGTTCTACGAGTACCACTCGGCTCTCATGGAGCCCTGGGACGGACCGGCGTCGGTGTGCTTCACCGACGGCACCGTCATCGGCGCCGTGCTGGACCGCAACGGTCTGCGTCCGTCGCGTCTGTGGATCACCGAAGACGGCCTCGTCGTCATGGCGTCGGAGGTCGGCGTCCTGCCGATCGATCCGTCCACCGTGGTCCGCAAGGTCCGCCTCCAGCCCGGCCGCATGTTCCTCGTGGACACCGCGCAGGGCCGGGTCATCAGCGACGACGAACTCAAGTCCGAACTCGCTGCCGAGCACCCGTACCAGCAGTGGATCGACGAAGGTCTGATCCACATGGACGACCTGCCGGACCGCCCGTACACGTACATGTCGCACGAGCGCGTCGTGCTGCGTCAGCAGCTCTTCGGTTTCACCAGCGAAGAGGTCAACCTGCTGGTCAAGCCGATGGCTCTCTCCGGTGCCGAGGCACTGGGCTCGATGGGTACCGACACTCCGATCGCCGTGCTCTCGTCACGTCCGCGGATGCTGTTCGACTACTTCTCGCAGCTCTTCGCTCAGGTCACCAACCCGCCTCTCGACGCGATTCGTGAAGAGGTTGTCACCAGCCTCGGTGCGACCATCGGCCCCGAGGGCGACCTGCTGCACCCGAATGCTGACTCCTGCAAGCAGATTGCGCTCCCGCAGCCGATCCTGCACAACGACGATCTGTCGAAGCTCGTTCACGTCAACGACGACGGCGAATTCCCGGGCTTCCGCAGTGTCGTGATCCGTGGCCTGTACCCCGTCAAGGAAGGCGGCGACGGTATCCGTCGTGCGCTCGAGGGCATCAAGTACCAGGTCTCGCAGGCAATCGAGGGTGGCGCACGCATCGTCGTGCTCTCGGACCGCGAGTCCACCGAGGACTACGCGCCGATCCCGTCGCTGCTCCTCACCTCGGCAGTGCACCACCACCTGGTTCGTGAGAAGTCGCGCACCAAGGTCGGTCTCATCGTCGAGGCCGGCGACGCCCGCGAGGTGCACCACATGGCGCTCCTCATCGGCTTCGGTGCCGCAGCGGTCAACCCGTACATGGCTTTCGAGACCATCGACGAGTTCCTGCAGAACGGCGAGCTCGAGGGTCTGACCCTCGAGAAGGGCATCGCGAACTACATCAAGGCAGCCGGCAAGGGTGTCCTGAAGGTGATGTCCAAGATGGGCATCTCGACGCTCGCGTCGTACACCGGTGCTCAGTTGTTCCAGGTCATCGGCCTCTCGCAGGAGCTGACGGACGAGTACTTCACCGGTCTGCAGTCGCAGCTCGGTGGCATCGGCCTCGACCAGATCGCAGCCGACGTCGAAGCACGTCACCGCATCGCGTACCTCGATCGTCCCGAAGAGCGCGCTCACCGCGAGCTCGAGGTCGGCGGCGAGTACCAGTGGCGTCGTGAAGGCGAGTACCACCTGTTCAACCCGGATACGGTCTTCAAGCTCCAGCACGCAACTCGCACAGGTCAGTACGAGGTGTTCAAGGAGTACACGACCATGGTCAACGACCAGTCGGAGCGCCTTGCCGCTCTGCGTGGTCTGTTCGACTTCAACATCGGCAAGCGGCCGTCGATCTCGATCGACGAGGTCGAGCCGGCCAGCGAGATCGTCAAGCGTTTCTCGACGGGTGCGATGAGCTACGGCTCCATCTCCGCCGAGGCTCACGAGACTCTCGCCATCGCGATGAACCGTCTGGGCGCCCGCTCCAATTCCGGTGAGGGCGGCGAACATCCGTCGCGCTTCACGCCGGACGAGAACGGCGATCTGCGTCGCAGTGCCATCAAGCAGGTCGCGTCGGGACGCTTCGGTGTCACCTCGCACTACCTGAGCAACTGCACCGACATCCAGATCAAGATGGCGCAGGGAGCCAAGCCCGGTGAGGGCGGCCAGCTTCCGGCTCACAAGGTGTACCCGTGGGTGGCCGAGGTTCGGCACTCCACGCCTGGCGTCGGCCTGATTTCGCCGCCGCCGCACCACGACATCTACTCGATCGAGGATCTCGCTCAGCTGATCCACGACCTGAAGAACGCCAACCCGCAGGCCCGCATCCACGTGAAGCTGGTCTCCGAGGTCGGCGTCGGAACGGTCGCGGCCGGTGTCTCCAAGGCACATGCCGACGTCGTTCTGATCTCCGGTCACGACGGTGGCACCGGTGCCACCCCGCTGACCTCCGTCAAGCATGCGGGCGCACCGTGGGAACTCGGCCTCGCCGAGACCCAGCAGACGTTGCTGCTCAACGGTCTCCGTGACCGCATCGTCGTGCAGGTCGACGGCCAGCTCAAGACGGGTCGCGACGTCGTCGTCGCTGCCCTGCTCGGCGGCGAGGAGTTCGGTTTCGCCACCGCACCGCTGGTTGTCTCGGGCTGCATCATGATGCGCGTCTGCCACCTCGACACCTGCCCCGTCGGTGTCGCGACGCAGAACCCGTTGCTGCGTCAGCGTTTCAGTGGCAAGCCGGAATTCGTCGAGAACTTCTTCATGTTCATCGCCGAAGAGGTTCGCGAGCTTCTCGCGGAACTCGGCTTCCGCACGCTGCTCGAAGCCGTCGGCCAGGTCGACATGCTGGACACCACGCGCGCTCTCGATCACTGGAAGGGAAGCAAGGCAGGCAATCTCGATCTGTCGCCGATCCTGACCCAGGTCGAGTCCGCGTTCATGGACCAGGACGTCCACTGCACCGGCACGCAGGATCACGGTCTCGACAAGGCGCTCGATCAGCAGTTGATCGTTTCGGCCCGCAACGCACTCGACAAGGGTGAGGCGGTCTCTTTCGAGTCCGCGATCACCAACGTCAACCGCACGGTCGGCACCATGCTCGGCCACGAGGTCACCAAGGCGTTCGGTGGAGAGGGCTTGCCCGACGGCACCATCGACATCACGTTCACCGGTTCCGCCGGTAACAGCTTCGGTGCTTTCGTGCCCAGCGGTATGACCTTGCGCCTGCACGGCGACGCCAACGACTTCGTCGGCAAGGGCCTCTCGGGTGGACGCATCGTCGTACGCCCGCCGCTCGATGCAGCGGAAGGCTTTGTCGCCGAGGACAACATCATCGGTGGCAACGTCATCCTGTTCGGCGCCACCAGTGGCGAGGCTCTGCTTCGCGGTGTCGTCGGCGAACGCTTCGCAGTCCGTAACTCCGGCGCCACTGCCGTCGTCGAGGGTGTGGGCGATCATGGTTGCGAGTACATGACGGGTGGAAAGGTGGTCATCCTCGGAGCCACCGGACGTAACTTCGGCGCCGGCATGTCCGGTGGCGTCGCGTACATCTACAACCCCGACAAGGCATTCGAGAAGAACCTCAACACCGAACTGGTGGACCTCGAGGATCTTTCGGGCGACGACTTCACCTGGTTGAAGGGCGCCATCGAACGTCATCGCGACGAAACCGGCTCCGAGGTTGCCACGCGCATCCTCGCTGACTGGTCGCAGCAGGTGGGTCACTTCGCAAAGGTGATGCCCCGCGACTACAAGAAGGTTCTTTTGGCCATCGCGGCCGCAGAGAAGGATGGCAAGAACGTGGACGAGGCAGTTATGGAGGCAGCTCGTGGGTGATCCAAGCGGCTTCCTGAAGCACACGTCGCGCGAACTTCCGGTTCGCCGGCCGGTGCCGTTGCGCCTGCTCGACTGGAAAGAGGTCTACGAGGAGTTCCCGAAGGAAACCCTCAAGACCCAGGCCAGCCGTTGCATGGACTGCGGAATTCCTTTCTGCCACAACGGTTGCCCTCTCGGAAACTTGATTCCCGAGTGGAACGACCTGGTCTACAAGGACCACTGGCACGACGCCATCGAGCGTCTGCACGCGACCAACAACTTCCCGGAGTTCACCGGTCGTCTGTGCCCCGCACCCTGTGAGGCGTCCTGTGTCCTGGGCATCAACCAGGATCCGGTCACCATCAAGCAGGTCGAGGTCGAGATCATCGACAAGGCCTTCGACGAAGGGTGGGTCAAGCCGGTTCGCGCCGCGCACGCCACCAACAAGAAGGTTGCGGTTGTCGGCAGTGGTCCGGCCGGTCTGGCTGCAGCGCAGCAGCTGACCCGCGCCGGTCACGCAGTGACGGTCTTCGAGCGGGCAGACCGCATCGGCGGCCTGCTGCGCTACGGCATCCCCGAGTTCAAGATGGAGAAGCGCCACATCGACCGCCGTCTCGAGCAGATGGAAGCCGAAGGCACCGTCTTCAAGACCAACGTCAATGTCGGTGTGGACATCACCGCGGACGAGCTGCGTGAGCAGTTCGACGCAGTGGTTCTGGCCGGCGGCGCCACGGCAGCTCGCGATCTTCCGATCCCGGGCCGCGAACTGGACGGCATCCACCAGGCGATGGAGTTCCTGCCGATCGCCAACCGCGTGCAGTTGGGTGACCTCGACGCTCCCACCATCACCGCTGAGGGCAAGAAGGTTGTCATCATCGGCGGCGGCGACACCGGAGCGGACTGCCTCGGCACCTCGCACCGTCAGGGTGCGGCCAGCGTCCACCAGTTCGAGATCATGCCGCGTCCGCCGGAGACTCGCGCCGAGCAGACTCCGTGGCCGACGTACCCGCTCATGTTCCGCGTGGCTTCGGCTCACGAGGAGGGCGGCGAGCGTCTGTTCTCCGTCAACACCGAGAACTTCGTCGGTGAAAACGGCAAGGTCACCGGACTCAAGGCTCACGAGGTCGAGATGAAGTCGGGTCGCTTCGAGAAGGTCGAGGGCTCGGACTTCGAGCTCGAAGCCGATCTCGTGCTCCTGGCCATGGGCTTCGTCGGTCCCGAGAAGCCGGGTCTGCTCACCGATCTCGGTGTCGACTTGAACGAGCGTGGCAACGTCGCCCGCACGTCGAAGTGGAACACCAACGTCGACGGCGTGTTCGTGGCCGGCGACATGGGCCGCGGCCAGTCCCTGATCGTCTGGGCCATCGCCGAGGGACGTTCCGCAGCAGCCGCTGTGGACACCTACCTCGAGGGTGTCACGGCCCTTCCGTCACCGATCCACCCGACAGCGGCTCCGCAGCGCTAGAGGCTCTCACAAAGCCGCACCCCACCGCATTCGGTGGGGTGCGGCTTTGTTTCTGCAAGCAATTCGCACGATCTGTAACAAACCTTCATCAATCGTGCATCGGACAGACACAACGCCCAGACAGTATGATTCCGGAGCACCGATAGTGGTGTATGGGTTGCTGAAGGTAAAACAGGGGAGTTTCATGCGTGCGAGGCGTCTCGTTGCGGTGTTGTCGGCACTTGCTGCGGCAGTAGTGGTACCGGTTGTCAGTGCTCCCGTGGCGTCGGCTGATCCCTGCCCCAGCCTGTACGTCGTGGCCATCCCGGGAACCTGGGAGCCCTCGGGCACCAGGCCCGGCGCCGGCATGCTCGCCCCGGTGACCAACGGGCTTCCGGGCTCCGTTCGCACCGATTACGTCACCTACTCGGCGACGGCCTTCCCGTGGGAGTCCAACGTCTACGCCAAGTCGAAGCAGCAGGCTGTCGACAATGCCCGCGGCATGATCGGCGCCATGGCCGCCTCGTGCGGTGACACTCGCTTCGCCATCGTCGGATACAGCCAGGGTGCCGACGCGGCAGGCGATCTCGCCGCCGAGATCGGAACCGGCATCGGCGTGGTCCCCCCGACTCGCGTCGAGGGCGTCGGCTTGCTGTCAGATCCCCGTCGTTCCGAGTCCGACGTCCTGATCGGCCCCGCTGTCGGCGGTAACGGTGCCAGCGGCCCTCGCATCGGTGGATTCGGTTGGCTGTCAGGCAAAACGGTGACGCTCTGCGCGGTCGGTGACCTGTACTGCTCGACGCCGAAGGACGATTTTGTGATGCGCCTGGCCGGATTCATGGCTCAGGCGTCCGATCCCACTCCGGCCAGTGCGCTCGCGCTGCGCGACGAAGCGGCCGTGATCGTCAACGATCTGATCACCGCAGGCGGGCTCCCCGCTCTGATGGCCCAGCTCGATCCGGGCGCGAATTCGCGTCGCATCGATCAGTTGGTCGACTTCTACGGCTCGCAGGTCCACACCGACTACACGCGTTACGTCGTTGACGGCGCAGGCAATTCGGCTACATCCTGGCTGCACGGCTGGTTGGCCGGTAAGGCCTGATCAGCAGTACGTCTGCTCGGCCGTGTCGACGTAGATCTCGGCAATGCGCTGCGAGGACATCGGCGTGATCTGTGAGTACACCTCGCCGACGGAGTTGAACTCTGCCAGCATTTCGGACCGAGGCATACCGTCAGCGAGCGCCTTGCAGGTGCCGTCGGCGTAGAGGATCTCTGCGGAATCCATTCCGGCGGGAGGGATCCCGGCCAGACGCAGAGCGGCGATGTACCGCTGCCCCTTCTCGCCGGCGTTCGCGACGATCTCTTCCGGTGAGCGTGCATCGATTGGTGCGTTCGCCGGTGGCGCTACCGGTAGTGATACCGCCGGTGGCGTCGATTCGACGACGCTCGGCGCGGCTTCCGGTGTTGTTGCGGCGAGCGGGCTGGTCGGCAGCTCGGAAAGCGTACTGGGGGCAGTCGAACTCGACGTCGCCGCGACCGACGTGCTGGTGGCAGCAGAAGTGGATTCCGATGCGTCGCTGTCGGATTGGCTGCTGCAGCCGCTGAGGAGTAGGCCCGCTGCCGCGACGCAGAGGACCAGTCTGTTCGTGTTCATCACCCGTGAGTGTTACACACCGTACCGCTTATTTTGTCCGTTTTAAGGAAACTCCCTTTTGCCCTGTTTTTAAGTCGAAGTCCTGTGATATACATCTGTTCAGTTGTTACTTGTGAGTAGGAGCACACCGCAAAGACCTTGTCGGCGGCGGTCGAAACACAAGCAATGACTGCGAGTTTCGTCCCCCATCACATAAACGGCAGGGAGAAATCAGTGCAGAAATCTCACAAGAACGGCAACAGACGTCTCGGCACGCGCGTGGCCGTCATTGCAGGTACCGCAGGTGCGGTCCTCGCGTTCGCGGCGCCGATGGCCTCGGCTCAGGATCCGGTCGACAATTCGATACCCGGTGCCGCAGTGTGTCCGGCTACTGCCGAATCCTGTGTGTCGGTTGTGGTTCAGAGCGGAACCTTCGACAACAACGGCTTCAACCTCCCGATCGGAAAAGGCGACATGATCATCGCCGCCGAGGCCGGCTCCGGTGAAGGTGAGTCCACCGTTCTTCTCCCGCGCGACGACGGACACCACGGTGTCTACTCCAAGCCGTTGACCGTTCCGGGTGGAGTCCTCGGAATCGACCTGCCGTTCGGCAATCTGTTCGGCCTCGCCGCAGTCACCGCCGAGGTGGAGGCGACCGCTGCCCCGACCCTCAACGGCATCATCACCGACATGGATCTGAGCATCCCGGTGCGGATGAAGATCAACAACGCGTTCCTCGGCGACAACTGCTACCTGGGCTCCGCGGCTGCGCCGGTGAATCTTCGTCTCGCGCCTGACCCGTCGGTGGTACCGACCTACACGGTGCTCCCGGACAATGCACTGAAGGTGAGCCCGGTCGGGAACCAGGCCACCGGCTTCGCGCTGCCCGCCGCCAGTGGTTGCGGACCGTTCGGAGTGCTGAACCCGATCGTCAACTGGCGAGCAAAGGTACCGGCCACGTCGGGAACCTCGCTCAGCACGATCTCCGACGCCTACCTGTACCCGGGCGGCCTCACCGGTAGCGATCCTCTCGACGATCTCGGTGGCGGAACAGGATCCAGCGGTTCCAGTGGCTCGAGCGGTTCGTCCGGAAGCTCCGGTTCCTGAAAACTCGGATGCCTTGAAGCAGCGGTGGTGGCGGAATGTCACCACCGCTGCGGCGTCCGACCTGTAATAACCTGTGCCTCAGGGTGGGCGAAGGCGGACTCCATCAGGAGCACCTGCGCGGCCACGAAATCACAGGGGAGTCCTCAAACATGTTTCGAGACAGCGTTCTTGCGAGTCCGGTCCTGCGCCGGGGTGTGACGGCACTGGCAGTTGCGGCTGCAGCCACCATGTTTGTCGGTACTGCAGCGACGGCGGAGCCGGCAGCAGTTGTCGGTGAGGTGTCCGCGGACTCCATCGCGGCAGCCCGTGCGCAGGCCATCGGAACGACGGTCACCGTCGTGGGAACCGCGACTACGCCGTCTGGAGTGTTCGAATCCAGCTTCTACGACAAGGGCTTTGGTCTCCAGAGCGGCAATTCGGGCATTTACATCAGCGATCCGAACAATTCCGGGGTTGTTCTCGGCGATCGGGTTCAGGTCACCGGAGTCCTCGCGGATCAGGAAGGCCTGCTCGTCGTCCGCCCGACTGCCGTCGAGGTAATCGGCACGACTACCCAGATCAGCCCGGCGCGACTGCCCCTCAATGCAATCGGTGAGGGCAGTGAAGGTCGTCTCGTGACGGTGTCCGGAATCGTGAGCGGACCCGTCGTCGACGATCTGCCGTACGGCCACAAGATCCTGGTCTCGGGCGCCGAGGGAAACACCGTCATCTTCGTCAACACACAGACCGGAATCGACCTCGATGCCGTCGCCGTCGGACGCCCGATCACCGTCACCGGTTTCAGTGGCCAGTACGCCAGCACCTACGAGGTTCTTCGCCGCTCGGAAGCCGATGTGCAGCAGGGTTTCACGGGCAGCCTGAGTTTCGGAAGCTGACCTAGATCTCGAACCGAGCTCCGACGCGCATCGACCCGGGAGACAACCGGCTGATCGTGCGTCCGAGCTTGGCTTCGACGGTCACGGGTACGACGGCCTTGTTCGTGCGAACCGCTTTCACGATGGCACTGGCGACTCGGTCAGGCGTGAAGTTGCGCTTGCGGTAGAAGTTGTCGACCTTGGTCTGGTTCTCGAGCTGCTCCTCGGCGGTGGTCCCGGCGAACTCGGTGGTCTTGAGGATGTTCGTGTGAACGAGGCCGGGGCAGATGGTGCTGACGCCGATGCCGTGTGGAAGCAGCTCTGCCCGTAGGCAATCCGAGAGCATGAATACCGCTGCTTTGCTTGTCGAATACGCGGTGAGGGCCTTCTGTGGTGTGTACGCGGCGGCCGAGGACAGATTGACGACGTGCCCTCCTGTTCCCCGGTCGATCATCATCGGGGTAAATGCCCGGCAGCCGTAGACAACTCCCCAGAAGTTGATGTCCATGACGCGCTCGAACTGGCGCTGCTCGGTGTCGGCGAATGTCCCGGAGAACCCGATTCCAGCGTTGTTGACGACGATGTCCGGTACGCCGTGATGTGCCGCGACGGTCTCCGCGAACCGAATCACGGCCTGTTCGTCGGACACGTCCACCTGATAGGCGTGGGCACCGCCACCGAACACTGCTTCGGCGCCGCCCGCTTGCGAAGGGATGTTTACAAGTGCCGCAGTGTCCTGCGCGCTTTCAAGATTGATGTCGGAGACCACGACGATAGCTCCCTGGGCGGCGAAGGCGAGGGCCGTTTCACGCCCGATGCCGCTGCCCGCACCGGTGATCACCACCAGCGTGCCGGTGAGATCGCGCAGTCGACGCTGCAACTTCGTTCCGCGTCGCCAGCCGGTGACGTCCTTCAGTAACCCCATTGGTTGCCCTTTTCGTGTGTACGTTTGTGGCGTGTGTCTCTAGCTGACTTCCCCTCTGCGAAAGGTATCCGATGAGCGAGCTTCGTGTAGTTGCAACCATCCCGGCCAAGTCCGGTTCCGAGGACGACGTCCGATCGGCTCTGACAACTCTCGCGGAGGCGAGTCGGTCCGAGGACGGCTGTGTGTCGTACGAGTTGTTCGAGTCAGCGGCTGCGCCCGGCACGTTCGTCACGATCGAAACTTGGCGCGGGCAGGAGGAGTTGGACGCTCACATGCAGTCCCCGCATCTACAGGCCGCGCTGGCCGCTGCCGGACCACTTCTCGACGGCGCTCCGGCGATTCATCCGTTGAAAGGCGCCTGAATCAGAATGAATTCCTGACCTTCGCTAAGGGTCTGACCTGCGAATGTCGCTCGAAAACTGACCAATCGTCGCGCTTCATTCCACTGAGCGGGACCTGCGACTAATACCTGTGCCTTAAGTCACAAACTGTCTCGACAATGCTTCACATCACAGTTTCTGACCTGGAGGTTTTGAATGAGTCGCAGTTCTCGGCGCGGTCACCGCAAGGTTGCCGCCGTCGCGCTGGCAGTCTCCGCCGGCCTGTTCGTCTCGTCGTGCGCTGACAGCGGGAACGGGGGTGGGAGCGGCGACGCACCGGACTCCGGTTCGGGATTGTCCATCGGCCCGGTCAACGAGCAGTCCGGCGAGGGCGATCCGGTCAAGGGCGGCACCCTCACGTTCAGCGGGTACTCCGCCGTCACCAATCTCGATCCGGCGAAGACTCAGATCGCCGGTTCGGTCGCCGGTTCGGAGTTGGGCGCGATCTACGACACGCTCCTGCGGTACGACCCGGCGTCCAAGGAATTCGTTCCGAAGCTCGCAGAGTCGATGGAGCCGAGTTCCGACTTCAAGACGTGGACCCTCGAACTGCGTGACGGTGTGAAGTTCAGCGACGGGACGCCGGTGGATTCGGCGGCCGTCTCGGCGAGCCTCAATCGCTACGTCACCAACAAGGGACCGCAGTCGAGTCTGTACGCGTCGAAGGTCGCGTCGGTAGACACTCCGGATCCGTCGACGGTCGTCTTCAATCTCGTCGACCCGTGGACCGGTATCGAGTCACTGCTCTCGACGGGCCCCGGCATGATCGTCGCGCCGAGCGCCCAGCAAGGTGATCAGTTCACCCCGATCGGCGCGGGTGCCTTCACCCTCGAGAAGTTCGCTCCCAACGAGGAATTGATCCTCGACGCTCGGGAGGACTACTTCGACGGTGCCCCGAACGTGGACAAGCTGCGGTTGATCAGCATTGTCGGTTCGCAGTCCACCACCGAATCGCTCAAGAGCGGCGGCACGGACGTCGCATACATGCGTTCGCTACCGAACGTGCTGGATCTGATCGACTCCGGCTACCCGGGCTTCGTCGACATTCCGTCGCTGTCGTACCTCTCGCTCGTCAACACGGCACCCGGTCGTCCCGGTGCCGACGTGCGCATCCGTCAGGCATTGGCGCTCGCAACCGATCCCGTCGCACTCGACAACCGACTCAACGAGGGCAAGGGTCTGCCCGGACAGGTCATCTTCCAGGACACCTCCCGCTGGCATAACGACGTCGCTCCGATCGGCGTCGACACCGCCAAGGCGAAGCAGCTTCTCGACGAGGCCAAGGCTGACGGTTACGACGGCAAGATCACATACCTGACGCTGCAGGAGAATTCGGCGCAGGCGATGGCTCTCGCACTGCAGTCGATGGCCAACGCCGTCGGATTCGATTTCCAGATCGAGTACGTCAACTCGGTTGCCGACGTCGTCAAGCGTTTGTACGCCGACCGCGACTTCGACATGGCAACAGGTTCCGCCAGCCTCGCGGAAGCCGATCCTTTCGAGCGTCTGTACTCCAATCTCAAGTCGGGTGGACGAAACAACGCCACGAGCTTCTCCGACCCCGAGATGGATACGCTGCTCGATCAATTGGGTGTCGCGACGTCGACCGACTCGAAGATCGAGGTGCTCGCCAAGATCCAGGAGCGCGCCAATGAGGTTGTGCCGTGGCAGGTTTACGGCAACACCCCGTGGCTCGGTGTGTGGGGACAGAACGTCCACGGCATTCAGCAGAGCCTGGACGGAATCATGTTCTTCGACAAGGCCTGGAAGAACTAGACACCTGAATGACTGAATGGACCCGAGAAGCGTCCCTGCGGGGACGCTTCTCGGCATCAGAGAGTGGGATAGATCAAGAAGTGAGATCGAGGGCAGCGCGGACGATGCTGTCGGAGTCGAGGCCGTGGTTTCGGTAGACGTCCTCGAGCGAACCGACCTGACCGAACCGGCTCACTCCGAGCGCAGCACCCGGAACGTTGTTGATTCCCGTCAGGAACGCGAGGGTGTGCGGGTGCCCGTCGAGAACGGTCACCATCGGCGCGGACCGGCTACTCGGAAAGACCTGATCCAGGATCCACGACGGACCGTCCGCGAGACCGCGCCGAGACTGGAGTGCTTCGAAGAGCAAGCCGGGGCTGGTCACGCAGACGACGTCGGCGGAAATGCCCTGCTCGCCCAGTCTTTCGGCTGCGACCAGTGTTTCGGTGACAGTGGCACCCATGCCGACCAGGGTGACGGCCGGATCAGGGTTGTGCCGCAGTGTGTACGCGCCGGCCACCACCTGACGTCGACGGCGTTCTCGCGCAGCCGGATCGGTCGGTACCGCGGCCAGGGCCTGATCGACCGGACGGGTCGACAGGCGCAGGTACGACGAGCTGCCGTCTGGTCGGCCCAGGCGTCCGATGCTGTCGAGGAGCGTCCACTCCACGTCGACGGCGAATGCCGGTTCGAAACTGGTGCAACCCGGCTGTTCCAGTCCGATGGACGGGGTCTTGATCGACTGGTGCGCACCACCTTCGGCGGCCAAGGTGACGCCCGACGGAGTGCCGACCATGATCGACTGTCCACCGGCGTAGATGCCGTACGACCACGGTTCGAGAGCCCGCTCGATGAAGGGGTCGTACATCACGCCGATAGGGAAGAGTGGCTGGCCCCAACGACTCCAGGTTGCACCGAGTTCGCCCATCAGTCCGACCAGGTTGGTCTCGGCGATACCGAGTTCCATGTGCTGACCGGTGGGCTTCTCACGCCAGTGCATGATCGTTTCGGCGTCGTCGGCAAACCAGTTGTGCCGCTCGTCGGGGGACCAGACCCCGACCTTGTTCAGCCAGCCTGCGAGGTTGGTGGTGGAACTGACGTCCGGGCTCAGTGTGACAACACGTTTCGCGGCGTCCGGCGCTTCGCGGCTGAGGTCGAGTAGTACCCGGCCGAGAGCTGCCTGAGTGGTGGACGTGCCGGAGGGCGTACGGCCGATGTCTTTCGGAACTGCCGGGGGCACCAGATGCTCCACCTTCGGGCGAGTCAGGCGCCCAGCGGTTTCGGCGCAGATGCGGCCGGACGGGCTGTCGGTCTCGAACCGTTCCCAGGGCTTCGACGGATCCATGCCGAGTTCCGCCGCCAGGTGCTCGAACTGCTCGGCGGTGAGCAGCGACGAGTGGTTCTGCGGATGACCCTGCGTCGGCAGACCCCGACCCTTGATCGTGTACGCGATGATCACGGTGGGACGGGTGTCGTCGATCTGTGCGTACGCCTCTCGCAGAGCGTCGAGGTCGTGGCCACCGAGATTGCGGATGGCCTCGAGCACCGTGGCGTCGTCGAGGTCGTCGATCAGCGCCGTGATCGCGTCGGCGTCCGCCGCGTCGCCGGGCAGTCTCAGACGTACCTCGTCGGCCGTGCATCGCAGCAGGCGCTGGTACTCCGGATTCGGCATGTCCAGGATTCGTTCGCGCAACGCGGTGCCGCCCGGCCGGGTGAACAGTGATTCCAGCAGCGCACCGAACTTCACGGTGATGACCTGCCAGCCGGCACCCGAGAACATGCGCTCCAGGCGGGTTGCCGCGATGTTCGGCACCACCCGGTCGAGTGATTGGCGGTTGAGGTCGACTATCCACACGATCTCACCCAGTTCGGCAACCGAATGATCGAGAACTGCTTCCCACACCGCGCCCTCGTCGAGTTCGGCGTCACCGACCAGGGAGTACTGACGCCCGGTTCCGGCGCCGCCGAGGGAGGCGTCGACGTATCGGCGAGCGATGGCGCCCCAGATGGGAGCCGTCGCGCCGATACCCACCGAACCGGTCGAATAATCCACCGGATCAGGATCTTTCGATCGACTCGGGTAGCTCTGCAGGCCCCCGAATTCGCGCAGAGTCGTCAGGTAGGACTCGTCGAGTTCGCCGAGCAGATAGTTGATGCCGTGGAGCACCGGCGCCGCATGCGGCTTGACGGAAACCCGGTCGCCGGAACGAAGTTGGCCGAACCACAGGGACGTCATGATCGAGACCATCGACGCGCACGAGGCCTGATGGCCGCCGACCTTGAGCCCGCTGGGATTCGGACGGACACGGTTGGCGTGATGGATCATCGCGGTCGACAACCACAGAACGCGCTTCTCGATCTCCGCCAGTGACTCGGGAGCGTTCTGGTCGATGTTGGGGCTGTTCACGGCCGGTCCTGCCTTCAGTAGTGGACATCGATCACCGCACCGCCTGTACCCCAGATCGTGGGGCCGACGATGTGGTTGTGATGTTTGGCAGGACTTCCTGAGGCCGAACCGTTCGGTGCGGCAAAGTCCAGCCGCACCTGTCGATCTGTTGTGCAGATTCTGCGTCAAAGTCCATCATCGGCATACAGATTGAGCAATAGCTACCCGGTGGATTGAGCAATGTGCGCAACACCGAGGGCTGTGCGCCGTGACAGGTGGGCACTATGCGCAGTGCACCGCCAGTCGCGCGCGGTCAGTCCATCAGGTCGTGGACGTAGCACCAGCGCCAGGATTCGCCGGGCTCGTGTGAGCGCATGACCGGGTGCCCGGTTTCGCGGTAGTGGTTGGTGGCGTGCTGATGAGGGCTGGAATCGCAGCATCCGACGTGGCCGCAGGACAGGCACATGCGCAGGTGAGACCAGTTATCCTCGCCCAACTCGGCGCACTCCTGGCAGACGCCGGGCGTAAGCGCCGCCGGGTCCGTTTCGGGCGCATTGGTTAGTTCCTCGCAACCGGTGGGAGCGGGTGCGGGCTGCTGTGTGCGAGCTGCTGCTCGCTTCAGGATTTTCTTCATCGCCTTCCATACTGCATGCTGCCAGGGTGAACGGCATATTACTGGGGGTTGTAGTAGCGGCGTTGCTGGTGGCGGCGGTCGCGCGAAGGTTCGGGCTGTCTTCGCCGCTGATCCTCGTCCTGGTCGGTTTGATCGCCTGTCAGATACCGGGTGTTCCGGAATTGGAACTCGATCCCGACCTCGTCCTGTTCGTCGTGTTGCCTCCACTTCTGTACTCGGCAGCACTGGACAGTTCATACCTGGCTTTGCGCTCGAATCTGCGTCCGATCGGATTTCTCGCGGTGGGGCTTCCCCTGGCGACGACGGCTGCGGTGGGCTTTGTCGCCTACCTGATCGTGCCGGAGTTCTCGATAGCGGCTGCTCTGGTTCTCGGCGCGATCGTGGCGCCGCCGGACGCGGTGTCCGCGAGCGCAATCGGACGCAAGCTCGGCCTGCCGCGCCGAATCATGACCCTGCTGGGCGGGGAGAGCCTGCTCAACGACGCCACCGCTCTGACGGCGTACAAGGTCGCTCTCGCGGCTGCCGTCGGTACGGGTGCGACGCTGATCGGCGGCTTCGAGACCTTCCTCGTCGCGGCGGTCGGTGGAACGGTGATCGGCCTCGCGGTGGGGTTCGTCATCTCGAAGGTTCGCGGCAAGCTCCAGGATCCGGTGATGGAGAGCGGAATCGGATTGGTGGTGCCGTTCTTTACCTACCTCGCTGCGGAAGAGGTCCACGCGTCGGGCGTCATCGCGGTCGTCGTAGCCGGATTGTTCCTCGGCCAGCGCTCCACTCGCGCGAGTTATGCGACGCGTTTGCAGGACACGGCAGTGTGGAGGGCCGTCGACCTGATCCTGGAGTCGTTCGTCTTCCTGTTGATCGGTCTCCAATTGCCCAGTGTCGTCAACGGATTGCAGGGGTACAGCACTTCGATCGTCGTCTGGGCGTCGGTTGCCGTTCTCGTGACCGTCGTGGTGGTCCGAATCGCCTGGGTGTTCCCGTTCACGTACGTACCGCGCTGGCTGTCGCCGCGTATTCGAGCGAGGGAGCCGGAGATTTCGGCGCGGGCGGTGTTCGTCGTGTCGTGGGCCGGTATGCGAGGGGTCGTGTCGCTGGCAGCTGCCTTCGCCATTCCGCTGACGGTCAACAGTGGGGAGGACTTCCCGGGGCGGTCGCTGATCCTGTTCCTGACGTTTGTCGTCGTGGTCGGCACGCTGTTGCTGCACGGCCTGACGTTGCCGTGGGTGATCCGTGTCCTCGGCGTGCAGGGGGACGAAGAGCAGTCCGACGCCCGCGCCGAGGCGGCCGCTCAGGACAAGGCTGCACGGGCCGCTGCGGCGCGGCTGGACGAGTTGGTCGGAGCCGACGCCGACGACGTCCCTCAGGTCCGCAATCGTGCCGCGGACATCTTGCGAAGCTGGAACACCCACCGCGCGAACTCGGCGTGGGAGCGACTGGGACGCAGCGACGAGGATCTGGGGGAGAGCCCGTCGAACGCCTTCCGCTCGCTGCGCCTCGAGATGATCGATGCCGAGCGAGACGTCTTCATCGCCGAACGCGATGCCGGCCGGATCGACGACGAGGTCCTCCGGAAGGTACTTCGCGAGCTCGATCTCGAGGAAGCGACGCTCGACCGGGACTAGACCGGCTGGTCTGCTGTCCACGAAGGTAACCGCTGGCCAGGGTCGGTTTACCTGACTGTTGAGGCCTGCAACTTAACCGATTCCACTGAGCGAGACTCGATCCAATTTTCTGTGCCTCCCATCACAGACTGTTTCGTGTTCAACATCACGTCACGGTCTTACCCCGCCTTGGAGGCATTCGAATGAGTCGTAGTTCCCGCCGCGGAAGTCGCAGATTGGCTGCGGCTGCGCTGGCGATCACCGCAAGTATGTTCCTGGCGTCGTGCGCCGACAACGGCTCGAGCAATGGCGGCGGCGAATCCGCTGATTCCGGTTCCTCGCTGAAGATCGGCATGGTCAACGAGCAGGCCGATCCCGGCACTCCCACCAAGGGCGGCACGCTGACGTTCAGCGGTTACTCGGCGGTCACGACTCTCGATCCCGCGAAGGCTCAGGTTGCCGGCGCCACCGGTGGCAGCGAGCTCAGCGCCATCTACGACGTGCTCATGCGTTACGACCCCATCGGGCAGAAGTTCGAGCCCAAGCTCGCTCAGTCGCTCGAAGCGAGTTCGGACAGCAAGACCTGGACGCTGAAGCTCCGCGACGGTGTGAAGTTCAGCGATGGTACAGCTCTCGACTCGAAGGCCGTCGCCGACAGCATCAACCGCTACGTCACCAACAAGGGACCTCAGTCGAGCCTGTGGGCTTCCAAGGTTGCCTCGATCGACACCCCCGACGCGACGACCGTAGTCTTCAACCTCGTTGATCCGTGGACAGGCATCCAGTCGATGCTCGCCACCGGACCCGGCATGATCGTCGCCCCGAGCGCCCAGCAGGGTGACCAGTTCACCCCGATCGGCGCCGGCGCCTTCACCCTCGAGAAGTTCGCTCCCAACGAGGAACTGCTGTTGGCTGCTCGCCCCGACTACTACGACGGCGCACCGAACATCGACAAGCTCAAGCTGATCAGCATCGTCGGAGCTCAGCCCACCGCCGAAGCACTCAAGACGGGCGGCATCGACGCCGCGTACATGCGTACGCTCACCCCGATCCTGGATCTGATCGAGTCGGGTTACCCCGGCTTCGTCGACATCCCGTCGCTCGGTTACATCGCCAACGTGAACATGGCCCCGGGCCGCCCGGGCTCGGATGTCCGTGTCCGCCAGGCGATGGCGCTGGCCGTCGATCCGGAGACGCTCAACACCCGCGTCAACAACGGCAAGGGACTGCCCGGCCAGGAGATCTTCCAGGACACCTCGCGCTGGCACAACGACGTCGCACCGATCGGCGTCGATCCCGCCAAGGCGAAGGAACTGCTCGATCAGGCCAAGGCCGACGGCTACGACGGAAAGATCACCTTCCTCTCCATTCAGGAACCGTCCGCACAGGCAACGGCTCTGGCCATCCAGGCGATGCTCAACGCAGTCGGCTTCGACGCTCAGATCGAATACGTCACCGGTGCAGGTGATCTGGTCAAGCGGATGTACGCCGATCACGACTACGACATGAGCACCGCAGCACTGAGCCTCGCCGAGGCCGATCCCTACGAGCGTCTGTACACGGGCATCAAGTCCGGTGGCCGTAACAACGCGACCGGCTACTCCGACGCCGAAATGGATGCTCTCCTGGACAAGTTGGGCGTCGCAACCACCGACGAGGACAAGAAGGCAGTCCTGGCACAGATCCAGGAACGCGCCAACGAGACCGTCCCGTGGCAGGTGTGGGGCAACGTCGCCGCACTCGACGTGTGGAACCAGAACGTTCACGGACTCGAGCAGAGCCTCGACGGAATCGTGCTCTTCGACGGAGCTTGGAAGTCCTAGAGAGCCTGAAGTTCACAGCCGGCCCCGCGCCCGTATTGCAGCGGATCGGGGCCGGCTGCGAACGAAGAAATGAAATCAGAGGAACTGCTGTGTATTGCGAGCTCGCTGTCCGAAGGAGACGAAATCGATGAACATCGGCGCAATAGGTAGGAAATTGGGCCAGCTCGTCATTGTGATCCTGATCGTCAGCTTCGGAACCTTCGTGCTGGCATCACTGATCCCCGGCGATCCCGCTGTCTCCGTTCTCGGTGAAGGCCGAACGCCTGCCGAGTACGAGGAAGTTCGGCAGCAGCTCGGACTCAACGATCCACTCCTGGTTCGCTATTGGGACTGGCTGACCAGCGCTCTCCAGGGCGACCTCGGCAACTCGCTCGTTCCCCCGCAGCAGGACGTCCTCACCGCGATCAGTTCCGCTCTCCCCGTCAGCGTTCAGTTGGCAGTGATGGGTCTGGTCATCGCACTCGTCGTCGCAGTTCCGCTCGCACTCTGGTCGGCGCACCACGAAGGCGGCGTCATCGACCGCGTCATCAGCGCCGCGACGTTCGGTGTTCTTTCCGTCCCGAGCTTCCTCGCCGGTCTGTTGCTGATCATGGTCACCGTCAACTGGCTCGGCTGGTTCCCGCGATCACAGTGGGTGCGCATCGGCGACAGCCTCTCCGGAAACCTCTCACACGCAATACTTCCCGCGATCACCATCAGCCTCCTCGAGATGGCGATGTTCACTCGCGTTCTCCGATCCGACCTGGTGACGACGCTCCGTGAGGATTACATCCTCGCGTCGAAGGCCAAGGGAATGCCCACGCTGCGAGTGCTTTTCAGTGACGCGCTCCGCCCGTCGTCGTTCTCGCTCATCACGATGATGGGTCTGGCTCTCGGCGGCATGATCGGCAGCACCGTGATCGTCGAGACGCTGTTCTCGCTGCCCGGAATGGGCACGCTCATCGTCCGCGCAGCGCAGCAGGGTGATTCGCCGATGCTGCTCGGCGCGGTGGTCGTGATCGCGGTCATCTACGTCCTCGTCAACAGTGCGATCGATGTTCTGTACACCTATCTTGACCCGAGGAGTCGTCGTGTCCATGTCTGAAGTGACGCCAGACGGAGCGGCCCCGTCGCCGGCCCCGTCCGAGGTGATGACATACCGGCAGCAGACAGTCCTGCTGGCTCCCGGTCCCGTCGAAACGCTGGAACAGCCCAAGAATCTGGTCCTGATCGGATCGATTCTCACAGTGGTCGGCGTTGCGCTGCTCGGCACCGCACTCTTCGGTTCAGCGATCATGATGACCGTCCGCATCGTGCTCGCGCTCGTTGCCCTGGTTTTCCTCTTCAAGGGTCTCGGCAAACTCGGTACGTCCAAGTGGGGCAGTCAGTTCGATCTCTCGTACTGGTTGGCGTGCATCTGGCTGGTCGCGCTGATCCTGGCCGCGATCTTCGCGCCGCTGCTGCCGCTCGGTGAGTACAAGGACACGGTCAAGACCTTGGCCGAGCCGGGCTTCGCCTCGCCGAGCCTGCTCTCCGATCATCCGTTGGGTACCAACAACTTCGGTCTCGACCTCCTCGCCCGCGCCCTGTTCGGTGCGCGCGCTTCCTTGACTGTCGCCATCTGCGCCGTGCTGATCGGCATGATCATCGGTGGCACCATCGGCGTCATGGCCGGTTACTTCCGCGGCAAGGTCGACGCAGTCGTCGGAATCCTGACCAACTCGCTGCTGGCCATTCCTTCTCTGGTGCTGCTCATCGCACTGGCCGCGGTGCTCACGTCGAACCTGCGCAACATCACCCTCGCACTGTCGATTCTCTGCATTCCCAGCATGGTTCGAATCGCCAGGGCAAACACCATCGTCGTCGCCCAACGCGAGTTCGTGCTTGCCGCGAGAGCCATGGGCGCCACCAAATGGCGCGTCATCTGGCGCGAGCTGGTTCCCAACGTCCTCGTTCCCGTCGCCGCGCTCGGACTGGTGGCCGTCTCCGGCCTGATCGTCGCGGAAGCATCACTGAGCTTCCTCGGACTCGGTATCGCACAACCTGATCCGACCTGGGGCAACATGATTGCGGAAGGTCAGGGCGGGATCGTGGAGAAGCATCCGTTCATCGTCCTGGTACCAGGCGTCTTCCTCTTCCTGACGGTGTTCTCCTTCAACCTCATCGGCGAGAAGTATCGGAGTAAGCTGTGACCACTTCAGCTCAGCACGGCGTTCCGCTGCTGCAGGCGGACAACATCAGAACCGTATTCGCCACTCCCCGTGGCCAGTTGCGAGCAGTCGACGGTGTCTCGATCCACGTCTCCGCCGGCGAAACTCTCGGCATCGTGGGTGAATCCGGTTCCGGCAAGTCGGTTCTCGGGCGCACCATCATGGGACTGCTCCAGAAGGGTCCGGCTCTCGACATCAGCGGGACGGTGACGTTTGCCGGCCGCGACATGTCGACGATGAAGAAGTCGGAGATGAAGCACTTCTGGGGACCCGAGATCGCCATGGTCTTCCAGGATCCGATGACCTCGCTCAATCCGTTCAAGCGCATCGGTACCCACATCACCGAATCCTTGAAGTTCCACCTGGGTCTGAAGAAGGACGCGGCCCGCGATCGCGCAGCGGAACTCTTGTCGATGGTGGGTATCCCCGAGCCCAAGCGTCGGCTCGACCAGTACCCCCACGAACTTTCGGGCGGTATGCGACAGCGCGTGGTCATCGCGATGGCCCTGGCCTGCGAGCCGAAACTGCTGATCGCGGACGAGCCGACCACCGCTCTCGACGTGACGGTGCAGAAGCAGATTCTCGATCTGCTCGCCTCACTCAACGACAAGCTCAACATGGCCGTCATCCTGATCAGCCACGACCTCGGTGTGGTCTCGGGTCGATCGGATCGCGTCGCTGTCATGTACGCCGGTTCCGTCGTGGAAACGTCGGCGACCGAAGAGTTGTTCACTCGTCCTCGCCACCCGTACACCGAAGCGTTGATGGCTGCGATTCCGCGACTCGAATCACCGACGCACACAGTGCTGCAAACAATTCCGGGTGGGCTCCCGGACATGACGAAGCCGATCACCGGTTGCCGCTTCGCCGCTCGCTGCCGGTACGCCCAGGACGACTGCCTGACCGGCGACCCGGCCCTGGCTCCCGGCGGCCCGGGGGACAACACAACCGAAAGCCACACGTTCGCGTGCCACTACCCGGTCGACACCCCTGAAGGCACAACGGCATTGGTCGCCAACGAGAAGGCCGGCACTACCGCAGCGGGCCTGACGCTCGCGGTGAAGGAGATGGTCTGATGACTGCAGCAACCGATACCAGGAAGCCCGAGACGGTGGACGCGGCCCTGACGGTCGAGGACTTGGTCGTCGAATTCAACGTCGGCAAGGGCCAGACCGTTCACGCCGTGTCCGGAATCAGTTTCACCGTCGCTCCGGGCGAAACCTTGGGCGTGGTCGGTGAATCCGGCTGTGGCAAGTCCACGGCGGGCCGGGCGATCATGCAGTTGCCCTCACCGACGTCGGGCTCGATCCGCCTCGGAGAGACGGAAATGACGGCACTGGGCGCGGAAGAATTGCGTCGCAGCCGCACTCAGTTGCAGATGATCTTTCAGGATCCCATCTCCTCCCTGAATCCCCGTCGCAAGGTCAAGGCTCTCATCACCGAAGGTCCGTCGATCTGGGGTGGAAAAGACAAGGCTGCCATCGAAGCTCGGGCGCGCGAGGTTCTTGCCGAGGTCGGGCTGGACCCGGACATGGTGTGGGATCGAACCCCACGCGAACTCTCGGGTGGTCAGTGTCAGCGCGTGTGCATCGCCCGCGCATTGATGCTTGACCCCAAGGTCCTGATCTGTGACGAGCCGGTCTCGAGTCTCGACGTCTCCGTGCAGGCGCAGATTCTGAACCTGCTCGAGGACGCGAAGAAGCGTCACGGGCTGTCGCTGCTGTTCATTGCGCACAACATGGCCGTCGTGAAGAACATCAGTGACCGCGTGATGATCATGTACTTGGGCCGCGTCTGCGAAATCGTTCCCGCAGAAGACATGCAGAACCGCGCGCTGCACCCGTACACGCAGCTACTGCTGGCGTCGATTCCCGATCCCGACGCCACCGTCACTGCGGCGCAGAACGTCGAGCAGAAGGTCATCGAACTGCCCTCGCCGCTCAATCCGCCCAGTGGCTGCCGCTTCCGCACGCGGTGCCCGCTGGCTACTGATCTCTGCGCCGAGGAAGTTCCCGAGCTGCGTCTCGTCGAGGGCGGCCATCAGGTGGCGTGCCACAACGTGTGACTACACGCGAAGCATGTTGCGTACGTGACCGGTTTCGTTGATCGACCCGACCCTGCGGCTTCCGTTTCGTGACACGAGAATGCGCGTGACGGACACGTACTCGATCGGGAAGGTCAACGGGCGCTCCAGTCCGAGCAGTTCCTGCAGAACGATGTTGACGACGCCGCCGTGGCAGAAGATCGCCACGGTGGCGTCGTTGTCCGTTGCCGCGACTATCTCGTCGATCGCACCGAGGACTCGCGCACGAAAGGCGTCGCCGTCCACCGACTCGGGGAGCCAGCCGGCTTTGATGCGCGCATAGGTTTCCGGCGCCCGCTCCAGGACCTCGTGCATCGGGATGTAGTGCGGCTGCTCGTAGTCGTATTCCGCCAGACCCTCGCGCTGGGTGACCGGAAGGCCCAATATCTGCGCTACCGGGGCTGCGGTCTCGAGTGCGCGCTTCTGCGGGCTGCTGAAGAGTCCGGTGATCCGGTACGGCGCCAGGGCTGCGGGCAGCCGTAGTGCCTGGGCACGACCTTCGTCGGTCAGCGAGGGATCTGCGCGGCCTTCGGTGACCTCGGCCAGTTCGGGGAGCGCGTGTCGGATCAGGAGTAGTTGCACCTACGTCACCTTGCCATGTAGAGATCGAACGCCACCACGAGGTTTCGGCCGTCGCGTTTTGCCTGGTACATCGCGTTGTCGGCGATATCGAGCAGGGTCTCCATGCCCGGCATCGCGCGATCGGCCCAGGCGACGCCGATACTGACCGTTCCCGCGAAACCGCGAATGGATCGCGCGTGGGCCTCTTGCGCCTCTCTGATGCGCTCCGCGAGCTGGATGGCTTCTTCGAAGGTGCAGTCGGCGGCGGCGACGGCAAATTCCTCACCACCCAGTCGGCCGGAGAGTCCCAGCCCTTCGGTAGCGGCGAGGAGGGTGTTTCCGAACTGTTCGAGGACCGAATCGCCGGTGAGGTGGCCGAGGTTGTCGTTGATCGATTTGAAGTGGTCGAGATCGAGCATCATGACGGCGATCGGTCGTTGTGCCGCGTGCTGGGCGTCGAGGAGTTCCTGCGATTGGGTCCAGAACGCGTGGCGACTCAGCGTTCCGGTGAGGGCGTCGCATTCGGCGATGCGTTGGAGTTCTCGCTCAGCGCGCCGCTGTGCGCCAGTGGCGACGGCTACGGCGATGGGGGAGAGTGCCATCAAGATGACGGAGATCCGGGTGGTCACCCCCTCACTGAGTAGGTGCACCGGATCTGCCAGTGCCAGGCGTCCCTTACCCGCCATGACCAGTGCCCACGCGCTCCATCCGGCTGCCAGGAGCGAAGTGCTGAACAGTGAGACACGCATTGCGCACCACAGGAGCGCCGGCATCGGCAGCAGCAGCGCAAGGGCTCCCTGGACCTCCAGGGCGAGTGGCAGACAGGCCAGGAGAGCGGCCAGAGGTGCCAGGATCTGTGCGAGCCGCCTCAAGCGCAGACTCTGCCGCACGGACGGCCCGCAGGTTCTTCGAATGTGTTCGAGCGTCGGTGCCGACAGAACGATCGGCAGCACGATCAGATACGTACACAGGTCGGCGAAGAACCACCCCACCAATTCCGTTGCCGCACCGCTTCCTTCGTGGAGTTGAGTGCGAAGTGCGCTGGCGGACCCGGCCGTGAACGATGCCAGAACCGAGATGAGGAAGATTCTGGCCGTGTACTTCGTCTCGGAGATTCGCCGTGGAAAGCAGCCGAGCAAGTTCGCGGCGATCAATCCTGTCGTGACGCCGACCAGATTGATCGCATTCAGTTCGAAGGCCCTCTGCACGGGGCTTCCGGTCGCAAGATCCGCAGTCAGCAGCGCTGCGCCGCCGACAGCGAGTCCGATCGGCGCAAACGAGCGCGGGTTACGGAGGAGAATGCCCAGAAGGATCGCGTTGGCGGGCCAGAAGGTCGACAGAAAACCGGGCGGACGGGCGGCGATGCCCGCCAGGGCGACAACGAGGATCGCCACGAAAATCAGGCACGAGCGCACCCGACGTGTCGAACGGTCCATGGTCAGCCTGTCGTAGAAAGCAGAAGCTGTCCGAGACTAGCAATGATCCGGCTACTGTCCGAGTTGTAACTTTAAGTGTCATCCCCGACGGTTCGGCTGCGTGAGGCGCCGAATCAAGTTCGCCAACTCCTCGGGCTGATCGATCATCGCGTGGTGATGCGCCGGGCGCAGGACGTGAAAACTCCCGCCGAGGTAGGTGGCGAGTTTCTGCTGCTTTGCCATCCAGGCGATGGACCAGGGAGTGGTGTGGCCAGTGTGTGCGGCAACGACGCTGAGGTCGATGTCGGGCAGTGGATGCTTGCTCGAGCGTCGTAAAGCGGTGAGCTCCAGCGCCATATCGGTGTACGCGACGTATTCGATCATCGCCGCTTCCAGATAATGAGGCTCGCGGTAGATCTTCCGCACCCATTCGAGAGTGGCTTCGGACGACCCGCTCGGCGGCACGGACTGGTTGAGGATCTTGCGCGTCGTCGTACCGAGGAGTCGTTGGAGCCCGGTGGTGCTGAACGAAGCCGCGGCGGCTCGGGAGGCGATCAGCAGCAGGTCGCGGGGGAAAAGACGTTTCGGCTCCTTCTCGGCACTGGAATCGAGGAGGAGCATCCCCGCCGCCCGGTCGGGGAACAGGCGCGCGAAGCCTTCGACGTAGAAGCCGGCGATGGAGTGGCCGACCACCACGGCCGGACCACTCAGTCCCAGAGTGTCGAGCACGTCGCGGATCCGCTCAGCTTCGCCGCGGACGGTCGGAACTTCGGAAGACGGCTCGCTGAGCCCGAAGCCCGGGCGATCGAAGCGGACGACGGTGTGGTCCGACTGAAGATGACGCGCGCAGTCATCCCAGTCGAACCAGTTGCCCGCCAGCCCGCCGCACAGGACGACGACGGGGCCGTCGCCCTCGGCAAGAACATGCAGTCGGCTCTCGCCGACCTGCAATATCTCGCCCGGTGGTTTCACGTGGAACAATTCCGGCACGCGAGAATCCGGACTACTGACGCGGTTTCGCGAGGGGGAAGGCCAGCGTCTCGCGGATGCTGCCACCCGTGATCAGCATGACGATTCGGTCGACGCCCATCCCGAGACCACCCGTCGGCGGCATCGCGTGTTCGAGGGCTTGGAGGAAGTCTTCGTCCAATTCCATCGCTTCCGGGTCGCCGCCGGCCGCGAGCATCGACTGCTCGGTGAGCCGGTTGCGCTGATCCACAGGGTCGGTCAGCTCGCTGTATGCGGTTCCGAGTTCGACGCCCCACGCCACCAGGTCCCACTTCTCGGCGACGCCGGGGATGCTGCGGTGCGGCCGGGTGAGCGGCGACATCGAGGTGGGGAAGTTGGTGTAGAACGTCGGGAACTCCGTGTAGTCCTCGACCAGATGCTCGTACATTTCCTGCGCGATGGCGCCGGTATCCCAGCTGGACTGGTACGGGATCTCGTTGGCGTCGCACAACTTCTGCAGGTCTTCGAGACTTGTCTCGGGGGAGACGTCGACACCAAGTTTTTCGGCGACGGCGCCGTGCATCGTCTTCACCGGCCACTCACCGGAGATGTCGACCTCGACCAGTTCGCCGTCCGGGCCGGGACGCATGATGATCTCGCGACCGAATGCTGCGACGGCCGCCGCCTGGATCAGCTCGCGGCACATCCGCATCATGCCCTCGTAGTCGCTGTGGGCTTCGTAGGCCTCGAGGATCGTGAACTCGGGATTGTGTTTGAAGTCGACGCCCTCGTTGCGGAACACGCGGCCGATCTCGAACACCTTCTCCATACCGGCGACGCACAACCGCTTCAGGTACAGCTCGGGTGCGATGCGGAGATAGAGGTCGAGGTTGTACGCGTTGATGTGTGTCAGGAACGGAGCGGCATTCGCGCCGCCGTGCACCTGCTGCAGAATCGGGGTCTCGACTTCGAGGTATCCGCGACCACCGAGTGAATCGCGCAGCGACTTCACGACGGCGCTTCTAGCCTCGAGAAGTTCGCGGGCCTTCGGGTTGAGGGCGATGTCGAGGTACCGCTGGCGGACGCGGGTCTCGGGATCCGAGAGGCCCTTCCACTTGTCCGGCAGCGGGTGCAGGCACTTGCCGTTCATGCGCCACTCGACGGCGATGAGCGACAGCTCGCCCTTGCGGCTGCGCCCGATGGTTCCGCTGACTTCGATCAGGTCACCGAGATCGAACTCGGCAGCGAACTCCGCCAGCTTCTCGCGGCCGACGTTGTCCTGGTCGACCAGGACCTGTATGTCGCCGGACCAGTCGCGCACGTCCGTGAACACCACTCCGCCGTAGTCGCGGACCCTCAGCAGGCGTCCCGCGATTCGCACGCGGGTGCCCTCCGGTGACTTCGCTGCGGCCGCGATCGTGTGCGTCGGTGGATAGGCGACGGGGTAGGCGGCGATCCCTTCCTCGGCCAGTTGCGCGAGCTTGTTCATGCGCACGCGGACCTGCTCGGGTCGACGCGGACCGTTGGTCGTGACCGTCGGCGCCGAGTCCGGCGGGCTGCCGTCGGCGTGCAGTCCTTCGGAAGTCACCAGAGCTGCGGGCACTGCCGCATGCGTACCGGTGTGCTTGACGACCTGGCTGGACTTGCGCCCGAAACTGGGCAGCACCACAAAGCCTTCGGCGATGGCCGACGCGAATCCGACGCGCGGCAGTTCGCGGTTGTCCTCGAAGCAGAGGAAGCGCGGCGCCCAATCCGGCTGGTATTTCACGTTCGAGCGGTACAGCGCTTCGAGCTGCCACCAGCGGGAGAAGAAGACGAGCACCGAGCGCCAGATGCGGAGGATCGGGCCCGCGCCGATGCGCGAACCTTCCTCGAACACCGAGCGGAACACGGCGAAGTTGAGCGAGACTCGCACGACGCCGATCTCGTCCGAACGTGTGGCCAACTCCGAGACCATCAATTCGACGACACCGTTGGGCGCCGTCGGCTTACGGCGCATCAGGTCGAGCGAAACACCGTTCGGTCCCCACGGCACGAGCGAGAGCATGCCGACGACGCTTTCGTCCTCGGTGCCTTCACCCATGACGGCTTCGACGAGGAGGCAATCGCCGTCGAGGTGATCGCCCAGTCGGCCGAGCGCCATGGAGAAGCCGCGCTCGGTGTCGGTGTCGCGCCAGTCGTCGGCGCGGATGATGACGGCCGCCATGTCCTCCGGCGGGATGTCGCGATGGCGTCGCATCCGCACGGTGACGCCGTGACGCCTCACTCGGGTGACCGCCTGGCGCACCGGGCGCATGTCGCGTCCGTTGAGATTGAACTCGCGGGTGCGCAGGATCGCTTCGTCGCCGAGCTGCAGGACGCTCAGGCCCGCCTTCTTGTACGCCGTCGCCCCGGTTTCGCTGGCGCCCATGACGGCCGTCGCCCAGCCGTACTGCGACGCGAGCCCCTGCCACGCTTCGATGGCGTGCGGCCACGCTTCGGGATCACCGATGGGATCACCACTGGCGAGGCAGACGCCGATCTCGACGCGGTACGTGATCGCGGCCTTGCCGCTCGGCGCGAAGATGACCGCCTTGTCGCGGCGGGTGGCGAAGTAAGCGAGAGAGTCGTCGGCACCGAAGTTCTGGATCAACCCGCGGATCGCGGACTCGTCGTTTCCGGTGAGCGCGTTGTTGGAGCGTTGCGCGCGGAAGAGCGTCATGACGGCTGCGAGTAGCGCGATGGCACCGAGGAGACCGAGGACCGTGTTGACGAAGACGCGCGGGTGGCCGTCGAACACCTCGTTGTCGACCGAAGCCGCCGCGGTGACGCGGTTCAGGGCCCACAGGAATCGCTGGTTCTGCGGTAGGTCACCTGGGAAGAGTTCGACAAGGCCCCAACCGATCACGGTCGCGACAGCCATGCCGCCGATCAGCACGCCGAGTGCTTTCCAGCCGGCGCCGCGCCGTACGCGTGTGTAGAACTCGGGCCTCGCCGCGATGAGGATTCCGATCACGACAAGCAGAACGACAACGGCCACGGCGTTGTTCGGGTTCTTGTCGACGATCGCGGAGGCGATGTTGGTGAGGGTGATCAGTGACAGGTAGATCGTCAACAGCCACCAGGCGATGCGCTTGCGGCTCGCGAGGGCGGCGGCGAGCAGGGCGACGACGAGCGCCCACGACAGGCTCGTATCCGGTGCGTCGAAGTAGTAGCTGTCGATGTATTCGCGTGGGACGCGGAGGATGTGCCGCAGTACCGGCGAGATGCTCCACAGGAACACCAGTACGGAGAAGACTCCGAGGATCAGTCCCGAGATATGGGGAACCTGGCTGAACCGCCCTTTGCGGAATCGACGCGCCTGGCGCGGATTTTCGGGTGGCGATTCCACCAACTCTGCAGTGGTGTCCGATACCTCGGTCAATGGTGCCATCGAGCTTCCTCTCCTACCGGTCGATCAGATCCTCACGCTAAGTGTGGTCTGTCGTGTCCAGTTTTGTGGGAGGAGGAAGATGATTGACATGACCGACAACATTCCAGCAGTACCCATCCGCGACGAAATGATTCGGCTCGGTCAGTTTCTCAAGCTCGCGAACCTCATCGAATCGGGCGCGGAGGCCAAGGAAGTGATCGCCGACGGCATGGTTTCGGTCAACGGTGAGGTCGAAGATCGTCGGGGCCGCCAGCTTCGTGACGGCGATGTCGTCGAGATCGGCGGGATGGCCGCCAAAGTGGAAGCCCCCGCCTGATCCCGCGACTTCTGACTAGCTCTCGCGAACGACGACGCCGTCCTGGTCGCTGTAAACGATCTCGCCGGGGTTGAAGGTGACTCCGCCGATTTCGATCGGCACGTTCTTCTCGCCCGAACCGGTTTGCGTGCTCTTGCGCGGGTTGGTGCCCAAAGCCTTGACGCCGATGTCGAGGGTGCGCAGGATCGCGGAGTCGCGGACGGCTCCGTTGACGATGACACCGGCCCAACCGTTGTCGACGCCGCGGCCGGCAATGATGTCGCCGACCAGGGCGGTGTGGATGCTCGCGTCACCGTCGACGACGAGGACTCCGCCGTTGCCCGGTTCGCTGAGGGTCTGCTTCACGAGCAGGTTGTCCTGGAAGCACTTGATGGTGGTGATGGGGCCGGCAAAGACTTCACGTCCACCGAACTGGGTGAACTGCGTGTCGCAGCTACGGATGTCGGGTCCGATCTCGTCGGCAAGGTCAGCGGTCGCTACAGGCTCGGTCATGCCCCACAGGATAGTCGGCGGGGCTCGGGCCTAGTGGGCCTCGGGGAGGGTTCTCAGGCGAGTACGCCTGACGTGGGGGACGTCTGCGAGTTACGCGACGGCCTGATCGAAAACCTTTCAGCACCACGCGCCATCCGGTAAACATCGACGGTGGACACTTCGCGTTGGTACCGATCATTCGCAGAAGTGGAGGCTCGAGGGAACTCCGCGATCTACGAGGAATGGGGCACCGGCGTATCGGAGGATCCAGCAGTCCTCGCTCTGATAGATCGGCTTCCAGAACCCCGCAGGCAACCCAACCTGATATTCGGGGCGTGCCGTCACCTCGGTGCCCCGGTCGCGCCGTATGCGTTGTTTCGCCGGTGGCTGAGCGACAACTGGTCCGAGGTGGAACAACTCGCGCAGACCAGGACTACACAGACGAATGAAGCTGGCCGCTCTGCCGTGTTGCTTCCCGTCCTCGGGTTGTTGAAGGGCCCGCTCTCCCTCATCGAAGTCGGTGCTTCGGCGGGCCTGTGCCTTTACCCTGACCGCTACAGCTTTCTCTACGACGGCACAAAGTATCTGCATCCAGTCGATGGTCCGTCCACCGTTCTGCTGGAGTGTGCGACGACTGGCAGTCCGCCGATTCCGGAGAGAGTCCCAGACGTGGTGTACCGGGCGGGCATCGACCTGAACCCACTCGATGTAGGCGACACCGACGACATGAGATGGTTGGAGAGTCTTGTGTGGCCGGAACAGGACCACCGCCGGCGGCGATTGCGCGACGCAGCGGCACTCGCTCGTGTGGATCCGCCTCATCTGGTTCGCGGAGATCTCACGTCGGCTGTTGCCGATCTCGTCGAACGTGCGCCACGGGAAACAACGATCGTGGTCTTTCACAGTGCGGTACTCAACTATCTGATCCCGACTGCCAGAGATGAATTCGCAGAAGCTGTTCACGCTTTGCCATGTCGCTGGATAGCGAACGAAGGTCTCGGGGTTTTGCCCGAAGTCGATGCCAAGTTGACGGCATCACCAGAGGTGCGCCGTGGGAAGTTTGTTGTTTCTCTTGACGGCACACCTCACGGGCTGGCCGGTGGACATGGGCAGTTCCTCGACTGGATAGACCAAACCTGCACGGCGACAGCAGGTTAGGTGCTGGGAAGTATGCCGTTCAGCACTATGTCGGCAAGAGAATCGGCAAACGGTCCCGGGTCCGAGACGTCACGAACCGACAGCGCGAAGATGGCCGCGCCCGCCATGATGTCGAGAAGAGCGTCGGCGTCGACGCCGCTTCGGATGTCGCCGCGCTCTCTCGCCGCCTCGAGTCGACGGTTCAGCTCGACGCGGACTCCGGCCAGTTGCCGCACCACGAGAACGTCGCGTAATTCCGCGTTTGTTCGCACTTCGCTCATCAATCCGGGAGCAGCGGCTCGTGTGGCGGGAGCTGCGAACAGAGCAACCGCGCCGTGCACCAGCGCGCGGATCTGATCCGTGATCGTGCCCTCGGTGCCGAGTTCGGTGTCGATATCCGCGCCCTGTTCGACGTCGAGTACGGGATAGATCGCGTCGTTGACGATGTGTGCCTTCGACGGCCACCGACGGTAGATGGCAGGACGCCCCACTCCGGCACGCGTGGCTATGGCGTCGATGGACGTGCCCGCATACCCCTTTTCTTCCAACAGTTGCCTGGTCGCGTCCAGTACTGCGTCGTCGATTGCAGGGTTTCGTTGCGGGCCCAGGCGGTGCTGAGTTTCGGAATCTTTGGACATTTTGGGCAAATCCCTTGCGGTATCGCTGTGATGGCCGTTACATTCTGTCACGGCTTTAGTCGATACATATTGTATCGACAATCGGCACGTGCGCATCGGCGCCACCGAACCACGAGGAGTGGTGATGAACCTTCGAACCGAAACAGAAAACTCCGGCGAAGATCCCGACTACGCCGAATTTGCCAGGCCCGGCGAATCCCGCAACGACCCGGCAGAGATGCGGCGCAGCCTCGAAGGCTGGCTCGCAACCGTGCTGTGGCGAGGCTCGAAACCTTCCGTGACTTCGGTCGAGGTGCCGGCCGCGAACGGCATGTCCAACGAGACTGTGCTTTTCGATGCGACGTGGATCGAGGACGGGATTCGAGGCGAGCATCGCCTGGTCGCCCGTATCGCCCCGCGGGACAGTGCGGTACCGATCTTTCCGTCTTACAACCTGGACCAGCAGTTTCGGGTCATGAGCGCCGTCGCCGCTCACACGTCGGTGCCGATCCCGCGGGTGTACTGGTCCGAGAGCAACCCGGACGCGCTCGGCGGCGAGTTCTTCGTGATGGAACGGCGCGAGGGCGAAATCCCGCCAGACGTCATGCCGTACACGTTCGGCTCGTGGCTCTCGGAAGCTTCGGCCGACGACTGCTCTCGACTCCAGCAGTCATCGGTCCAGGTGCTGGCGGAGTTGCACGCTATGGCCGATCCCCACCTCGCACTCCCCGAGTTGTGCCGCGAGGGTGCCGAACCGACTGGGGCAGAAGCACTTCGCGCGCACCTCGAGGACCAGCGACGCTATTACGAGTGGGCAACAGCCGACGGACCAGGATCTCCGTTGATCGAGCGCGGTTTCGACTGGATCGAAGCGAACTTTCCCGCCGATGCCGGTTGCGCAGTGCTCTGCTGGGGTGACTCGCGGATCGGAAATGTCATCTACCGCGACTTCGAGCCGGCGGCGGTCCTCGACTGGGAGATGGCCACACTGGGGCCGCGTGAGCTGGACCTCGGCTGGATGATCTTCCAGCACAGGTTCTTCGAGGATCTCGCTGCCATGGCCGGACTCCCCGGAATGCCGGACTTCCTTCGTCGCGAGGACGTGGCAGATGCCTACGGCTCGCTTTCCGGCCACCAGGTTGCGGATCTAGATTTCTACATCCTTTACGCCGCGCTGCGGCACGCGGTGATCATGTTCCGAGTCCAAAGCCGCGCAGTGGCTTTCGGTCAGGCCGAATTCCCCGACAACCCGGACGAGATGATCCTGCACCACAAGACACTCGAAGCCATGCTCGACGGCACCTATTGGGAGTCGCTCGCAACATCCCCGCTCACAACAGGAGATGCACGATGACACTGTCCCCGCTCGACGACTACCCGGTACATCAGATCGCCGAGACCATCCGCCACGTGGGCACCTCGGATCGAAACTTCTACGACCGCTACTACTTCAACTGCCATGCCGGCGTCGACGGCGACACCGAGCCACTGTTTCTCATCATCGGTCTCGGTCAGTACCCCAATCTTGGTGTATGCGACGGCTTTGCGGTTCTTCGGCGCGGCGATGACCACATAGTCTTCCGGGCATCTCGCGCCTTGGGTGACGATCGTATGGACCTGTCAGTAGGCCCGCTGCGAATCGAGATCATCGAGGGCCTGCACCGCCTACGTGTGGTGTTGGAACCGAGCCCCGAGGCACCGGATCTGAGCTTCGACCTCACCTTCGAATCCGACGGTCCGGCTAATCTCGAGGCCAGACATTTCCATCGCCAGCTCGAACGAGTCACCTTCGACACGCAACGATTCGTGCAGACCGGAACATGGTCCGGATCCTTGACCGTCGACGGCGACGCCATCCCGGTTACCCCGGAGACGTGGCGGGGTAATCGCGATCGGTCCTGGGGTGTGCGACCGGTCGGCGAAGCGGAACCGCCTGGACGCAAGGCAGATCCGGCGATAGCCGGCAGTCAGAACTTCTTCTGGATTTACTCGATCATGCAATTCGGCGACTTCACCATCGTCACGATCGTTCAAGAAGATCAGCAGGGACGCCGAATCCTCGAAGATGCGACTCGCGTCTGGGCAGACCGCTCGCGCGAGCCGGAGTGGTTGGGTCGACCGGACCACCAGCTCACCTTCATTTCCGGTACTCGCGAGGTGAAGAGCGGAACTCTGTATTTCCGGCGCCCCGGTGCACCCGGCGAATCCGACCACATCCTGGAGATCACCTGCGAACCGATACTGCCCAACTACATCGGTGTCGGCACGGGCTACGGACTCGAGCAGGATTGGCGCCACGGGATGTGGCAGGGCGAACTGGTGGTTCAAGGCCTGCGGGAAAAGGTTTCGGACATCGAACCGTGGAAGAAGATGCTGTGCCCGGTCGACAACTTGGCTCGGTTCACCCTCGTCGAGGACGGCGTAACCCGCACCGGGACAGGCCTGTTCGAGGTAGCAGTCATCGGACCTCACCAGCGATACGGATTTACCGGCATCGGTGATGTCGCTCCGTAACTCCAGATCACCACACCACAAATCCCAAACTGCAGAGAGAGGCACTGCCACATGTCCACACGCACACGAATGTTGTTCGCTCGCACTGCAAAGGCCGCCGCATTAGTCGTTACAGGTGGTCTGATGTTTGCTGCTCCCGCCACGGCAATCCCGCTCGACCTGGGCTCTCTCAACACAGGCTCGCTTGGAGCGGTCGATCTCGGCTCGCTCGATCCTGTGCTCGAGCCGACACCGAACTTGGCCTCCGTGGCCAACTTTCGCGACGTCGCCGGCAATGATGGTAGGGGATACGCCACCGTCGACGGCTCGCACCTCAAGCGCGGCGTCATCTACCGGTCCAATGCGCTGACCGCGACCAGCGATGCAGACAAGGCGACGCTCACCGGCCTCGGACTTGCCGACGCCTATGACCTGCGCGGCGCAACCGAGATCTCCAACCCGTTCATCGGTGGCGCGGACAAACTCCCGGACGGTGTGACGTACACGAACATCCCCATCGAGTTCAAGGATCTCACCCAGCTCGCGACGACGATCAAGTCGCCGGAGGAGGCCAAGCAGTTCTTGGTCGACACCAACCGCAGTTTTGTCACCGATCCCGTTCGTCGTGCCGGCTTCAAGCAGGTCCTCTCGGACATCGCTGCGAGTGACGGGGTGCAGTTGTTCCATTGCACCTCAGGCAAGGACCGCACGGGTTGGACCGCGATGTTGCTGCAGTCCATCGCCGGTGTCCCCGCCCAGACGATCATGGACGACTATCTGTTGAGCAACACCTACCTTCAGGCGACCAACGAGAAGATCCTTGCGCAGATCTCTCAGGCCCTGAGCCCGCAGGTGGCGACCAATCTCGAACCGGCCCTCGGTGTCGACGCTTCGTACCTGGAAGCTGGACTCGCGCAGATAGCCAGCGATTACGGAACCGTCGACGGTTATCTCACCGAAGGTCTCGGACTCACTCCGGACACGATCGCGCTTCTGAAGGCCAAGCTCGTCGACTAGTTGCGCGCCGCTAAAACGCTTGAACGAACGAGTACCAGTCGCCGTCGAACTCCTGGTATCCGATCTCGCCGTCGCGGCGTGGCTTGCCGAGATATGGTGCGCCGTCGGGTAAGTACGCCAATCCGATCGAATCGATCAGACCGCCCTCGATGTGGAAGCGGCACCCGTTGCCGACGGGCCAGACCTGCAGGACCCGGTAGACGCCAATTGTTTGGTTGTCCATCGACTTCTGGCAATCCGCGGCCACTGCTTCGAGCGAATCTTTCGACAATGCAAACGCAGCACGCGAAGGGACGGACAAGGTCACGAGCGCACCGGTGACGAGCACGATCACCGGCGCGATCGTGCTCAAACGCAGAGTTTTGTACTTCATCCAGCCAATCAGGCTGAGTATCAACCACACTCCGCCCAAACCGAGCAGTACTGAGGCTGCGAGCGCAAAGAACGGAAAGTACACAACCGGCGGCATGAAGGACCAGACGATGACGCCGCACGTGAGGGCGACAAGCACTGCGGCGACAATCGCTGTCACCTTCCACCAAGATGCCGGGCCTCCACCGTCGGTCATCGGATCGCCGCTAGTCATCGGATAACCCTTGCACAACGCAGTAACCGCGGAGTGGAAAGTGGAATTGTTCCCGCTGACGCACCGAGGAAGCCATTTGCGCTTACCAGGCCATTTCGGTGCGGGCCTCGCGTCGCAGTTGGGCAAGCTGTCGTCCGTCGGCGAGCTGCCAGTCTCTCCAGCCTGCCTCTGTTGCCCCATGAGTTCTGTCAGTGGCGCTGAGGGGGAACGGTAGCGTTTCCCGTTCACCTCGAGCGCTCCGTCCCGTGTGACCGTCGCGGTGTAGGTATCTTTCCCGTGCTTTAGGGAATTCTGGATCGAACCCTCGATTTTCTGCTCAGTGGTGCTGGTTCACGGGTCGGCCGGATTCGAATCGCCAGATCGCATGATCAAGATGTGTGACATTGCGGCCCGACTTCTCGGCTACAGCCTTCACCAGGGTTGCGGCATCAGTGGGGCTGACATTCTCGGGCGCAGATCCGATCGCACCCGCCACATAGCGGATGACCATGCGATCAGCTTTCACGCCCCCAATGCCTGCGAGCATCAGGAAGTAGTTCCAGGTGATCCCGGAGCGCTGTCCTGGCACTCTGATCCACGCCTTCTTTGTCTCCTCAATTTTGCTTGGGGCGGCGTTGAGGAGGTCATGGGTACTGTTGATTCCCTGCTCACGCAGCTGAACAGCAGCCTCGTGAATAGCCGCAGCTTTGAGCGGAGCACCTATGCTCGTCGACGTTGGTTTGCGATTGTTCGTCATCTCAGCCCATTGCTGGGGACCGCCGAGTTCTGCGAAGGTGCCCAGTAGGGCTTCTGCATTGTCGGTGTCTGCATTGCCGCCTTGCGACTGCCGGTATTCGATGTAGTGACGCAGCACGTTCTTGACAGAGTTGTAGTGCGCGCCAGTGGATGCGATCGAATCGATGATGCAAAGGGCCAGACTGTGCGGATAGCCGTCGGGTCGGAACCAGAGATCGGGGTCGCCGAGATCGAGATCGCAGCGCTTTGCAAGAAGGTCAACCCGATCATCTGTTGTTGCGGGCATGCTGTGTCCTCTGTTCTGGATATGCGCTCAGTGAGTTCTCAATGCACTATGCACGATCCCTCTGACATAGCTGTAAGAAAGGGGTAAGACGGGGCATTGCAAGAGGGTGATGTTGCCGGATGATTCAAAGACTACGAAATCGATCTTGATAAGAGAAGTTCAATTTTCCTCTGAATAGACTGCGCACTATCTACACCATTGGTGAAAATGCCGATCGGCGCGACTGCGGATATGCCTCATGCGTGCCGCCTTGCTCACGCTGTAGCAAGGCGTATTCAGCTTGCGTCGAATCAATTAGCGGTGTGTCGCCTCGCTCATCAACAGTGAGTGGTGGTTCGCAGTCAGAGTGCATGGAGGAGTCGGAGTGCATGAATGGTGCCCAATGTTTCGAAATCTATTGTGCGTAGACATTTTCCGTTTGAATCTTACCGGTCCGGGCCCGTGATCGAGAGGTCTTGGAATGAATCACTTTGGTATTGGTGAGCGTTGTGATGGCAGAGGGTAGGGTCGGATTGTGAACCAGGATCTGATCATTCGCCGCTACGTATCCTCGGATGAGGATGTGGTCGTCGACTTGTGGTCGCGCGCTGCCCGTGAAGCCCACCCGTTCCTTGCGGGTGAGGGAACGGGCGAACGGGAGCAGAAGATGCGAGAGGTTTATCTGATTCAGGCCGACAATTGGGTCGCTGAGCACAACTCCGCTGTCGTTGGACTGTTGGGAATGATCGGCTCCGAAATCGGGGGACTGTTCGTCGCGCCGGCGTCACAAGGGTTGGGCGTCGGGCGGGCGTTGGTCGAACACGCCACAACCATGCACGGCGAGGTGACACTCGAGGTCTACACCCTCAACGATCGCGCCCGCAGGTTCTATGCGCTGATGGAGTTCGAAGAAGAGGGGCGTCGACACGACGCCGAGACGAACCATGAATTGATCACCCTTCGTCGTACTGGTCGCGACTCCTCCCTCATCTAGGCATGAGAAACGCGAATCAGCCCGGGTGCCAGGAGTTCCACCACTCCACGATGGGGACCAGCCAGGGAGTCCAGATCTTCCAACTGTCGCCGAGTCCGTACGGCGGTATCGGAATCATGACCATCGTCTCCTGAACGTTCCGCGGACAAACTCGTCAGTGAATCCGATGCGTTCCAGCGTGCTTACGCTTGGGCCTGCTGGTCTGCCTGCAGGTGCTTGACCGGGCATCCCGTGGGGAAGGTGCCGAGGTCTTCGACCTTGTAACCGTTCGGGTAGCTGCGGATGTTGGGCAGCTCGCGGGCGAATTTCCGCTTCGTACGCACGGGGAAGAACCGCAGCAGGCGCGCGCGGACCTTCAGCGCACCGCGTGAGACGACGCGCATCGCAGTGCTCGGGTGCCTGTAGTGGAAGGCGTCGAGTAGGTGATCGTCCATGAGCGCGAAGGCGAATCCCTTGACCAGAGCCTTCGGTGCCAGGTTGTTGGGCGGGAAGGTGCACATCAGGTCGAGGGTGGAATCAGCGACGGCTCGGGCGCCGGGATCGAATGAAAAGTGTTCGCGCTCATAGTCATCGAGAAGTTTGACGAAGCCCTCGTAGGTGTCAGGAGTGTCTTTGATGTTCATGTACCGACCCAGGTGGCGGTAATAGTTCGTCGACCCGACGATCTCGTTGTCGGTCATCTTCCGCCAGCCGTACTCGTCGAGCCATCTGACCGGCGTGACGACGAAGGTGGCCAGGACATAGAGCATGTCGTCGTTGGAGATGTCGTACGAGCCGTGCATCTGATTCATTCGACGCACGCTCTTGCGGCCTTCGGTGCTGCTGAGGCCGTGCTCGAGGATGGCGTCGAGGATCAGGCTGGTGTCGTCGTAGCGCTTCTGAACCTTGTCGGTGAACTCGCCCGTGGAGAAGAGGAGCTTGCCGATCGAGGGGACAGCGTATGTACGAAACAGTGCGAAGCTGAGCGCCTGATTGATGTCCCAGGGAAACTCTTGCGCCGCGAGAATGCGCGACATCTCTTCGTAATCGGTTTCGGGATCGAGTTGATCCGTGCGACTGCGGAGGTCGTAGCGCTTCATCTGAACACTCCCTGGGACTGGTCTGCACGCGGCAGAGATAGGTGTGAGCTGCACCACCGACTGTAGTTCTGACAACACGCGTTGTCTAGGGGGTGTGAATAGTCGTCTTTCCTTCGTTTCGGGCGTTGTACCAGGGGTATCCGGAAAGTGTTGTCGACCCGAGGAGCAGCTATGAGCGTCACACGCACGGCCGGGGTTTTTGCGGCCATCGGACTACCGATTGCCGCGAGCGTCATGTTCGCCGGAGTCGCCTCGGCTGATCCGCCCCACCCTTTCGGCGGCGCCGCCGTCACTATCGGGTGTCCGAATCAGGGGTCGCTGGCCTCGTTGACCGGACTCACCGGCCAGTCCGGGCCAGAATCCAATCCGCCCATCGCCAAGGGTGACATTCGCTTCGATTCGTTCCCGGCCGCTGCACCCATCCCGGCGGCGGGTCAGGTGACCGTTGCGTGGGTCAACACCGACACGGGCAAGTCCGGAATCGTCGACCTGGTCGGTACTTATCCGTACCTGTCCGCGACGGTGAACACCGGCGTCGGCAATGTCGTTGCGACGGCGTTCGGTTCGATCAACTGGGGCAGTAGTCCCATCTGCCAGTCGAATCCGACGATCGGCAGGTTCATAGCCTGATCTTGAGCCTCATCGTCGCGGCCTGGACGGGCACAGGGTTGGCGGTATCGCGTGATTATCTGTCATCTCGGAGATACCGCCGGGTCCGCCCCATCCCATATTCTGAAACATGTTAGGTGAAAGCATATTTCAGGGATGGAAAAGGTGGCGACGTGAACGGGTCGAGCGCGCGTCAGTTGATGAGCCAGATGCTCGTCGAAAAACGAAACAGTCTTGCGCCCGAAAAGGTCGGCATGCGCTGCGAGGGTGCTCGCCGAATGCACGGCCTCAGTCGGCGCGATGTCGCGCAGATTGCCGACATCAGCTTCAATCACTATCAGCGGCTGGAACAGGGTACGTCCGTTGGTGTTTCGGCTCCGGTTATCGTGAGGATCTGCGACGCCTTGTTGATGGAAGACGACGAGAAGGCGCGCATGCTGGCATTGCACCAGGTATGGGCGCGCCCTCGTCGACCGCTCGCTGGATCCCGAGTTGCCGGATCTCAGGCTGCCGGTGAAATCTCCGGCAGGCAGCGGGCCAGTTCGTCCGGCGTGTAGAAGAAACTCCCGGCGCTCACCGGAGCGCACGGGGCAGCAAATGCTGTCTCGCGCTCGTTGTAGAGCATTCGGACCAGACGCTTACCCTCCGGTCCGGCGTAGACGTCCCACTGCACGTTCGCAGCCATCGGGCTGACCTGTGATCCGCGCCAGGGGTTGTTCGCATAGGTGTAGAGGTCGCCCTCCGCCTGCGAGACGGTGCTTCCCGGCAGTTTCAAGAGTGCTGCGAAGGGGATGATCGTTTCTGCGTGTGCAAACCGGAAATCCGCTCCCGGGACGGCGTCGTCGCCGGTATGTTTCTGCAGGCCGCGCAGGAACTCGTCGCGCAGGACAGTTGCCATCCGGTAGGTGACGTCTTCACCGGTGAAGCCCGGGCCCTTGGCGTAGAAGTCCTCGGCATCGTTCGTGTATGCGAGCCACTGCGCGTCAGCAGGTTCGATGAACCGCTCGAAATTCCACTTGCCTTCTTCGGCCATGCCCGGAGTGATGATGTACGTGTTGTACAGCATGTACGCGGCGTCGACTTCGTTGTCGATCGTGCTGGAACCCTTGCCGCGGTCGACGAGTGAGAACTCGCCCGCACTCAGCCGGTTCACGAAGTCCTCCGAGTAGAGCCTGAGCATCATGTGCCGTGAGACCTCGCGGGTGCGGGGAAGATCGGCGATCTGGTCGTCGACGGCTTTCAGTCGAGGATCGGACTCTTCGTAGTCCTTGTAGTCGGCGTTTGCATCCGAGTCGTGGAAGTAGAGAAGGTCGGCATCCGTGGTCACCGGTGCAACATCGCCGGCGACGGCTGGAAACGCACCGGTCAGCCCTTGCGCGAAGTTCTCGGCGCTGTCCACGGCACGGTCCACACCCGACGAGGTCAAGGTGATGGTGCCCTGTTGCGCTGCGATGGCGTCGAACAGTTGGGGGAGGCGTTCAGTGACCCGCGCGCCGAGCTGTCTGTGTTCGGTGATCCCGCGTCCGCTGAGGTTGCCGTACCCCAGCTTCTTGTTGGCGGCCATGAGATCACGGAGGGCCGGGCCGAATTCCTTGCCGACGGGAGTCAATGCGTTCTCGGCTTCGGCGATTTCCCACAGCTGCAGGCTCAGGTCGTCGTACTTCAGGCTCGACAGTGCTCTGGAACCATGGCGCGCAACACTTTCCGTGTACACGGGGGAGTATCCCGTCGGCGGCGCCTGATAGTCGGCGATGCGCTGGCCGGGAGTGTAGGGCGTCTTGGACGTGAAGCCGCCGTCGCTGACGGTTGGTATCTCTGTCGAACCGGAGCTCGAACCGGCGTCGAGCGAACCGAACGGTGACGCCGTGGCGATGGACTGGACGCTGCTGGTGACAAGCACTAGTCCGACAGCGCCGGCAGCGGCCAGCACGCCGAAGCGTGAGCTTCGCATGGTGAGTTGATCCTCTCCGTCGGTGCCGAGGTGACACGACGGAAGGAAAGTTAGAACAGCTAAGCGTCCGAATTGCTCCTATTTGCCCATGTGCAGATGGACGCGGGGTTACAAGTTTCGGATTCGCGGAGCTCAGGAGGGTTTGGCGGCAATCCCGATCGACACGGAGAGCGACAACGCGATGAGGGTCATGGCCAGCCACTGGTAACTCTTGGGCGTGGGCTGCTTCTTACGTCCGAACTTGCTCACTGAAGTCTCCCGTTTGTCCGTGGGTACTCAGCACATATTACTGTTCCATTACCCCGATTGCGTGGTCGACCTAAAACTGTGCGCGATCAGACAGCAGGCGGACCGTGAAGTCCGCCCGCTGCCCTGTGATCAGGAGGTCGTGCGCAGCTCCCGTCGCAAGATCTTGCCCGTGACGGTCTTGGGCAGTTCCTCCACCAGCACCACGGAGCGTGGGTACTTGTACGCCGCCATCCGCTGCTTGCAGTGATCGATCAGATCTTCCGGGGTGACCGACGCCCCCGCGACGAGGCTGACAAACGCCTTCACCGTCTCACCGCGGTATTCGTCGGCGATCCCGACGACTGCCGCCTCACGGACTGCGGGGTGCTCGGCAAGAACGTCCTCGACCTCGCGTGGCCACACCTTGTAGCCGGACGCGATGATCATGTCCTTCTTACGGTCGACGACGTAGAACCAGCCGGCTTCGTCCATGAACCCCACGTCGCCGGTGTGGAACCACCCGTCGCGAATGGCCGACGCACTCTCCTCCGGCTTGTTCCAGTAACCGCGCACCACCTGTGGACCTCGGACGACCAGTTCGCCGATCTCTCCGATCGGCAGGACCGCACCGCCCTCGTCTTCGATGCGGACCACGGTGTTGGGTACGGGAACGCCGACAGACAGTGCTCCGGATGTGGGGTCGACCGGCGTATCCGCACCAACGGGAACGGCATGGGTCGGCGACGTGGTCTCGGTCAGCCCGTAGATGTTGTGCAGCGCAGCACCGGTCATGGCGCGGACGGCCTCGGCGGCAGTCGGCGAGATGGGTGCGCCGCCGGAATACAGCAACCGCATGGAGGAGAAGTCTTCCGGCGCGCAACCCGGAGTGTTGAGCAGTGCCGTAAAAGCAGTGATGGCGCCGACTGTGAATGTCGGTTGGTGCTCACGAATCGCGTCGAGCATCACCTCGGGCTGGAAGCGATAGGCAAGCACCAGCGGCATTCTCGCCAGGACGGACACCGCGATGTGACCGATCAACCCCGTGATGTGGAAGAGCGGTGCAACTCCGAGAACCGTGTCTTTCGGGGTGAGCCCCAACCAGTCCCGGTACACCTGGGCGTTGAAGGTCATGTTCGCGTGAGAGGTCATCGCTCCCTTCGGCGGACCTGTGGTTCCCGACGTATAGGTCAGTACCGCAATGTCTTCCGGTGCAGCGTCGGTAGTGATCGGATCGCCGAGACGATGCTGGTCGATCAGCGTCGCGAGATCGTCGGTACCGAGGTCCTTCTTCACGATTCCGTCGAAAATCCTCGGATCGTTGCGGCTTTGGTACTCGAGTTCCGAGGTGGTGATGACTCGCCTGACCGGCGAGTCGGAGACGACGTTGCGGCCGGCGGACTCGTAGAGCCCCTCGAGAGCGATCAGAACCGCTGCTCCGGAATCTTCGAGTTGGTATCCCAGTTCTCGTTCACGGCTCATCGGATTGATCGAGACTGCGACGCCGCCGGCTTTCCAGATTCCGGCGAGGGCGAGCACGAATTGCGGAACGTTCTGCAGGAAGAGTGCGACACGGTCTCCCTTCGCCAGACCACCTGCTCGTAGTGCGCGGGCCAGGGCGTCACTCTGCTGATCCACTTCAGCGAAACTGAGTTGACCGTCGAAGTACTTCACAGCCGTGGCGTCCGGATCAGAGCGGACCGCCGCTGCCAACATTTCGAGCATTGTGGGCTGTTCGACGTCGATGTCGGGGGGAACGTCGTTGCGGTACAACGCCAACCAAGGGCGATCTTCGTATGTCATTTGATGGCAACCGGATTCACGGGAGAGCCGCTGGCCTTGGCAACCTTGAGCGGTGCGGCGACGTACAAGAACGTGTACTGGCCGTCGGACGCGCAGTCCGCGGCCAGCTTCTCCAGATCGCAGATCTCGGTGAATACCACTCCGAGGTTGCGCATCAATGCGTTGTGGAGAACCAGTGCCACACCGTTTTCGGGGTCGGTGGTGACCTCGTTGGCAATGGTGTCGGTGACGAGGTTCGGAATCTCCATGTCCTGGAACCACTGGACGAGTTCGGGGCTGTAGATCAGGCCGGGCTCGCAGAAGCTCTCGTAGAAGGCTTCGCCCTGGTCGAAGAACAGCTTGAGGAAGTTGGTGCGGATGACGAGAATGTCACGCTTCTCGATGGTGACGCCCTGCGCTTCGGCACAGGCCAAAAGATCATGGTGCGTGAAGGTTTCGGCCTTGTCGAGGTTTTCCTTGCCGCGGAACTTCGCCATGTCGAGAAGTACTGCGCGTCCGACGACGCCACGGTCGGCAATCGGTTCGACGCTGGCCTTCTCGAGGCCGCCGACAGTGGTGTCAGCGGAGTATCCGTTCCACAGGGCGCCGTCGTACCAGACATGGCCGAGTGCGTCGTACTGCGTCGAGCCCTGCAGGAACGCGTCGATCTTGTCGTCCGCGTAATGCAGGCCACCGGGGAAGTTGGGGGCGTCGTCGCCGTCCCAGCTGCTCTCGTCGAAGATCTGTGTGCGCTCGGCAGGGCTGCGTCCCGGCCACACCGGATCACCCTTGGGATCGCCGATTAGACGTTGGAGTGTGAACACGGAACCCTGCTTGATGGTTCCGACGCCACGAAGCACCTGTCCGGCGTCGAGGTAGTTCAGTGAACCGACCTCGTCGGACTCTCCCCACTTGCCCCAGTTGCTGGGTGCGTCGCGCAGGAGTTCTCCAAGATATGGCGCCTCGGTCATGGTGATTCGATCCTCTCGCTACCGACACCGAACGATCGCTCGGGCGGACCTGGGTCTTTGTGATCCACATCATGTTCAGGCCGATAATCAGTAGTCAACAGGTTCACCGATTGCCGTGGTCATCGCATTGTTGGAAATCCAATGTTCGGGAATACTGAACACTGTGACCGAATTCGAGAATGCCGTCCTGATCGGAGCGTCGATCCGGCAAGCCCGGCGTCGCGGCGGGCTCTCGCTGCGCGAATTGGCCAGGCGTCTCGATGTCAGCCCGGCTACCCTCAGCGCCGTCGAGACCGGAAAGACCAGAGTCAGCGTCGACAGGTTGGCCGCAATCGGCGGGATTCTCGGAGTGCGTTTCGACGCTCTGCTCCCGGCTGCGATAGTGCGTCCGCCGGAACAGCCGCGATGGGGAGGCGACGACGCCGACCCGGACGCACATTTTCGCCCGAACGAGTGGCGAAGGTTCGGTCCGAGTTCGTTCGATCCGGTGTTGGCTGCAGCGCTCGCGGAGATGGTGAAGACCGGATATCACGGCGCTGCGATGCGTGAGATCGCCAAACGTGCGCGGATGGGTGTTCCGGGTCTGTATCACCACTATTCCAGCAAGCAACAGATGTTGGCCGAAATTCTCGACCTCACCATGGCTGAACTGAACACGAGATCGTTGGCGGCTATCGACGAGGGCGAAAGTCCCTCCGAAAGGCTGGCTTTCCTCGTCGAATGTGTGACCTTGTTCCATATCTATCGGCGTGATCAAGGATTTCTCGGTGCCAGCGAAATGCGCAGTCTCACAGCCGAGAACAGGTTGCGCATCACGGAATCACGCAACTACCAGCAATGGTTGATGACGAAGCAGGTCGACGACGGAATCGCTGCCGGTGTGTTCGGGACGGATCGGCCGCGACAGGCCGCGCGTGCAATAGTCGTGATGTGTGTCTCTGTCGCGCAATGGTATCGGCCGAGCGGACCACAAACGCCCGAGGAAATTGCACGCGACTACGCGCGTTTTGCACTGGATCTGGTGCGCCTTCAGCGACCGTGACGGACGTCATCCGGTTCGGGTGATGCGCCAGCGGGCAAAGGGGTCCATGCTTGGAAGGTATCCGTACCGCGACTCGAGTAAGGAACGAAACCCAATGTCTTCCAAGCTGTCTCACAAGGCCTACATGATCGGTGCCGGCATCGGAAACCTCTCGGCTGCCGTCTATTTGATTCGAGACGGTGAGTGGAGCGGTGAGGACATCACCATCATGGGGCTGGACATGCATGGAGCGAACGACGGCGAATCTGCCGCTACCTTCCAGCACCAGTACGGTCATCGCGAGCTGGGCAACGACGCGGGCTTCATCAATCGTGGCGGTCGCATGCTCAACGAGGAGACCTATGAGAACCTCTGGGACGTGCTGAGTGTGGTTCCGTCGCTGGACAACCCGGGAAAATCGGTGACGGATGACATTCTCGATTTCGACCACGCGCATCCAACGCACGACGTCGCACGATTGATCGATCGCGACGGCATTCGCAACAAGGGTGAAAACGACTACAAGCACATGCAATTCGACAACAAGGATCGGTACTTGTTGACGAAGCTGATGACGATGCCGGAGTCGGACGAGGCAAAACTCGACGACATCAGTATCGAGCAGTGGTTCGAGGACACTCCGCACTTCTTCACCACCAACTTCTGGTACATGTGGGAGACCACATTTGCTTTCAAGCGGGTGAGTTCGGCGATGGAGCTGCGCCGGTACATGAACCGAATGATTCTCGAGTTCAGTCGCATTCAAACTCTTGCCGGTGTCACCAGATCCCCGTACAACCAGTACGAGAGCATCATCTTGCCGATGCGGGCCTTCCTCGAAGGCAAGGGCGTGAAGTTCGTCAACGAACTGAAGATCACGGAGTTCGTGTTCAAGGACACCCCGCTACGAGACGAGATCATCGTGACGGGACTCGATTACGAAAACGTCCGCACCGGTGAGAAGGGCCGAATCGACGTGGCAGAGGGCGATTTCGTCTTCGACACCAACGGCAGCATCACCGACAGTTCTTCGATCGGCGATCTCGACACCCCGATCGTCGAAGACATGAGATACGCACCGAGTGCGCTGCTGTGGAAGCAGGCCACCGAGCATTTCTACGATCTCGGGAATCCCGACAAGTTCTTCGGGGACCGGGCGCAGAGTGAGTGGACCAGCTTCACCGTCACCACTTCGTCACACGAGCTCATCAACGAGATTTCCCGAATCACCAAGCAACTCCCCGGAAATGCGCTCAACACATTCGTGGACTCGAACGTGCTTCTGTCGATCGTGGTCCACCATCAGCCGCACTACCACGCGCAGAAGGAGAACGAAGGAGTCTTCTGGGGTTACTGTCTGTTCCCGCGCAAGGACGGCGACTACGTGAAGAAGCCGTTCATCGAGATGACCGGGCGGGAAATGCTGGAAGAGACGCTCGGACACCTCGAGGCGCTCGACGAGAGCGGTGCGCTCGCCGCGCGTCGACAAGAGATTATGGACAGCGTCGTGAATTCGATACCCAGCCATATGCCTTACGCCAGTGCGCTGTTCAATCGGCGCGCCGTCGGCGACCGGCCGCTGGTGGTGCCGAAGCACTCCAAGAACCTGGCGTTCATCAGTCAGTTCGCGGAGCTGCCGTTCGACATGGTGTTCACCGAGCAGTACTCGGTGCGCTGCGCTCAGGTAGCCGTCTACAAGTTCCTGGGGATTCCGGAAGACAAGCTCACCAAGATGCATCACTACGAGAAGGATCCGAAGGTCCTCGCCAAGGCCGCAGTGACGATGTTCCGCTGAGGGGTGCTCAGCGACCGTGCCGCTTCTCGTAGTCCTCGCGAGTGCGATCGGCACGGCGCTGGGCCTTCTCGTCGAGCAGTTCGGGATCGAGTCCGTGGCTCAGCAGGCGGTGACGGCGGTAGATCGTCCCGAGCGCCACGACGAAGTACGCGAGCGGGATGAGCAACAAGGCCATCATGGCCAAGGGAATCCAGATCGGTCCCGGGATCAAGAGGAACAGCAGAAGGATCAGCGTCGCCGGCACGGTGAAGCGGATGATGTAGCGGGCCTGGGCGCCCGGGCCGACGAGATCGTTCCGTACCCAGTCCTGATACCGGTCGGGGAGCGTCTTCCCCAGGAGGTATCCGCAGTACTGAGGAAAGTTCGGGCGAGTCTGTTCGGCCATGGCATCCAGGATAGTGCCTGGTACTGCCGCTTACACCGGTGCCTTGAACGTGCGTCGGTAGGCGCTCGGTGAAACGCCGAGGGCCTCGTTCATGTGTTGACGCATGGATGTCGCAGTCCCGAAGCCGGTTCGAGCAGCAATCGCATCGATCGACAGATCGGATTCCTCCAGTAGTTCCCGCGCCCGATCGACGCGTCTGCTGGTCAACCAGCGGTTCGGTGTGGTTCCGACTTCGTCGCGGAATCGACGGCTGAACGTGCGGACGCTCATGTTGGCGCGCGTCGCCAGGTCCGCCAGGGTGATCGGGTCGTCGAGATGTTCGAGGGCCCAGTGCCGAGCGTCGGCAGTCGATTCCGAAGGCTTGTCGGCCAGGGGGCGTCGGATGTACTGAGCTTGGCCACCGTCGCGCCACGGCGGTACGACGCAACGCCTCGCGACGGTGTTCGCCACTTCCATGCCGTGGTCACGCCTGACGATATGCAGGCAGAGGTCGACTCCCGACGCCACCCCGGCCGAGGTCAGGATGTGGCCTTCGTCGACGAACAGCACGTCCGGATCCACGTTCACCTTGGGATAGACACGCTGGAAATGGTCGGTGTTGCGCCAGTGCGTCGTGGCGCGGAGTCCGTCGAGCAGACCCGCCGCGGCGAGGATGTACGACCCGGTGCAGATCGAGACCAGCCGAGTGCCCGGCCGGATGTGTTGGAAAGCTGCGGCCAACTCGGGGGAGAGGTAGCCGTCTTCGTAGGCCGGACCCAACTCGTACGACGCGGGGATGACGACGGTGTCGGCGGTGGCGAGCAACTCGCTCCCGTGGTCGACCGAGATGCTGAAGTCTGCGTCGGTCTGCACGGGATTGCCGTCGACGGTGCACGTCAGGATCTCGTACAGCGGCCGATCCTCGACGTCGAGGGCACGTCCGAAGATGCGCGCCGGGATGCCGAGTTCGAAGGGAATGACTCCATTCAGAGCCAGTACGACGACGCGATGCGGACCAGACATGGCTTGATTCTTTCATATATTGGCAATCTGGCCACTGTTCTCGATCGAATCCGAACTGCAGAATTCTCTCTGTGACTTCTGAGACCGCTCTCCCCGAATCAGGCCAACAGCAGGTGAGCCCGCCGCGCTTTCACCGCGCCTGGTCCGTCGCGATCGTGGCGTTCCTGGCGTTGGTCGGTGCGGCGAGCTTCCGCGCTGCCCCATCGGTGCTGATCGATCCGCTGCACGAAGATTTCGGGTGGTCGCGCGCCAGCATCTCGGCGGCCGTCTCGGTCAACCTGATTCTGTACGGGTTGACCTCGCCGTTCGCTGCTGCCTTGATGGAGAGGTTCGGTATCCGGGCGGTCGTCACCTCGGCGTTGGCGCTCATCTCGCTCGGCAGTGGTCTCACCATCTTCATGACCTCGAGTTGGCAGCTCATTCTGCTGTGGGGTGTCTTCGTCGGTCTCGGTACCGGTTCGATGGCACTGGCGTTTGTCGCCACCGTCGTCGATCGCTGGTTCGTCGAGAAGCGTGGTCTCGTGACCGGCATCCTGACGGCCGGTGGTGCTGCCGGTCAGCTGGTGTTCCTTCCGGTCCTGGCGAAGATCGCGGAAACGTACGACTGGAAGAGCGTCGCCTTCACAGTTTCGTTTGCCGCACTGGCCGTTGTGCCGTTCGTTCTGCTGTTCCTGCGTAACTATCCGTCAGACGTGGGTACGACGCCTTACGGAGCGCCCGCCGATTACGCCCCACCAGCCAAGCCTGTCTACCAGCGCGGCGGTGCCGGAGGCCGGGCGATCTCGGTGCTGGTGATGGCGTCGAAGACCAAGGTGTTCTGGCTTCTCGCCGGTACCTTCGCGATCTGCGGCGCGAGCACCAACGGCCTGATCGGCACGCACTTCGTCCCGGCGTCGCACGACCACGGAATGCCGATCACGACTGCCGCGTCCCTGTTGGCGTTGATCGGAATCCTCGACATGGTCGGCACCATTGCTTCGGGTTGGTTCACCGACCGGATGGACTCGCGAAAACTTCTCGGCATCTATTACCTGTTCCGCGGAATCTCGCTGCTCTTTCTGCCGTTGTTGCTCGCGAACACTGTGAATCCACCGATGATCGCGTTTGTCATCTTCTACGGGCTCGATTGGGTGGCGACGGTTCCGCCGACCGTCGCGCTGTGCCGTCAACACTTCGGCGCCGACGCTCCCATCGTGTTCGGTTGGGTGCTGGCATCGCACCAGATCGGTGCGGGTCTGGTGGCCTTCTTGGCCGGCCTCGTTCGTGATCAGATCGGCTCGTACGACGCTGCCTTCTTGGTGGCCGGCGCGCTCTGCGCGATCGCCGCAGTCATGTCGTTGTTGATCGCAAAACGTCCGAAAGAGGCAGTATTGGTTGACTCTGTCTGATTCGGCACTGTGATCGGTACCACCGACGGGGTAAGTTGTGTGTAACTCCAAGAACTACTCACCAGTAGGGGTACTGAAATGCCTGCTCCGTCCGCTGCGACCTTCTCGCGGCTCGCCGATCTGATCGCCATCGACAATGTTGCCGATCGCCCGACGAAGTCCATCACCGAGGTGTTCACCGGCAAGGAGCTGGCGACCATCCCTGTCGGCACCGCCGACGACGCACTTGCGGCCATCGCCCGTGCCCGCGTCGCCCAGAAGGAATGGGCCAAGCGCTCCGTCCTCGATCGCGCTGCCGTTTTCCACCGCTACCGCGATCTCATCCTCGAGAACCGCGACGCCCTCATGGACATGGCTCAGGCCGAGACCGGAAAGTCGCGTACCGCAGCTCAGGAAGAAGTCCTCGACATCTCGATGACGTCGCGGCACTACGCACGTGTGGCTCCGAAGCTGCTGCGTCCGCGTCGCGTCTCCGGCATGCTCCCGGGCCTGACGAAGACCGTCGTCCGCTACCAGCCCAAGGGTGTCGTCGGCGTCATCTCGCCGTGGAACTACCCGATGACGCTGGCCGTGTCCGACGCCATCGCCGCGCTGCTCGCCGGTAACGCCGTTGTCCTCAAGCCGGACAGCCAGACGCCGTACTGCGCGCTCGCCTGCGTCGAACTGCTCTACAAGGCGGGTCTGCCTCGCGACCTCTTCGCCGTGGTTCCCGGGCCGGGCTCCGTCGTCGGCACCGCCCTGGTTGAGAACACCGACTACCTCATGTTCACCGGTTCCACCGCGACCGGTCAGCTCCTCGCCGAGCAGGCCGGCCGTCGACTGATCGGCTTCTCCGCCGAACTCGGTGGCAAGAACCCGATGATCGTCGCCGCCGGCGCAGACCTGCGCGAGGTCACCGACGCCGCTGTGCGTGCGTGCTTCTCCAACTCCGGTCAGCTGTGCATCTCCATCGAGCGCATCTACGTCGAAGAGTCCATCGCACCCGAGTTCATCCGCATGTTCGGTGACCGCGTCAAGAAGATGAACCTCGCCGCCGGATACGAATTCGGAATCGAGATGGGCAGCCTCGTCTCCGAGGCGCAGGTCAAGGCAATCTCCGCTCATGTCGATGACGCAGTGGTCAAGGGCGCCACCGTCATTGCCGGTGGCAAGGCTCGGCCGGACATCGGACCGCTGTTCTACGAGCCCACCCTGCTCACCGGGGTTCCCGAAGACGCCGAGTGCTACCGCGACGAGACCTTCGGGCCGCTCGTCTCGATCTACCCCGTCAAGGACGTCGAAGAGGCCATCGCTGCGGCCAACGACACCGAGTACGGCCTCAACGCCAGTGTGTGGGCGGGAAGCAAGGCTGCCGGTGAAGCCATCGCAGCGCGCATCCACGCCGGCACCGTCAACGTCGACGAGGGTTACGCACCGACCTGGGGCAGCACCGCAGCACCGATGGGCGGTATGGGTGTCTCGGGCGTCGGTCGTCGTCACGGCGCCGAGGGGCTGATCAAGTACACCGAACCGCAGACCGTTGCCACCACTCGCGTCATGAATCTCGGTGGACCGCGCGGACTTCCGGCCAAGGTGTGGGCAAAGCTCATGCCTCACGCCATCAAGATCATGTCCTGGGTTCCGGGCCGGTAACGGGTGGAAACCGCCAGCGCGTACATCGAGGCAACGCCAGTATCGGTGTGGAAGGTTGTCAGCGACATCGAAGGTATGGGTCGCTTCAGTCCTGAAAATACCGGTGGAACATGGACTTCCGGAACTCCGGGCACTGTGGGTGCAAAGTTCAAGGGCACCAACAAGCATGGTCTGATTCGGTGGAGCACGCACTGCACGGTGGTCGACGTGGTCGACTGCCGGAGGTTCTCCTTCGAATCGGACGAGCCGAAAGCGCGGTGGACCTATGTGCTCGAGCCTTCGGGAACGGGCACCGTGCTTACCGAGACTCGTGAGATCTATGCGACGCCAGCGCTTTACGTGCGCATGATGTCGGGTAGCGGCCTACTCGGTCGGGGTCGAGATCAGCTGATGCAGACCGGAATGGAAACCACCCTGGCGCGCATCAAGGCGTTTCTGGAGAGCTAGAAACTGACACAAGTGGGGCTGCACTCGATTCGAGTGCGGCCCCACTTCTGTTGTTGGAGATCTAGTTTGCAGTGCTGATGAGCGCAGCGTCGATGAGCGCGGTGTAGACACGCTCCGGTTCTTCGGCGATGCGATTGAGTACGTACAGCCACCACTGTGTTCCGAAGATGACGTATTCGCGTGTGGTGAAGCCCGCTCCTCGGAGTGCGTCCAGTTGCTCGGTGCCGAGGCCGAGCAGCATCTCGAACTCGACGTGCTCGCCTCTGAGCTTCGAATCATGTTCGGCGCGTAGTGCTTCGAGGATGTCGCGGTCATGTGTCGCGATGGAGACCTGGTGACCCGAGTCGACGATTCGGGCTGCGTAGTCGAGATACGCGCTGCGCAGTTCGGCACTACCGCGTGGGTAGGCGACGGACTCGGCTTCGAGGAAGGCGCCCTTCACGAGACGGATGCGGCCGGGTCGGTCCAGCAGAGCGGCGAGATCCTTTGCCGTGCGGTGCAGTCGGGCCTGAACGGTGATCCCCACGTGAGTGAAGCGCTCGGCCAGTCGCGCGTGCATGTCGAGGACCAGGTCGGTGCGATCGGACGCTTCGGCGGAGATGATCAGCTCGGCACCGGCGCGTTCCGTGGCCTCGGCCAGGCGCACGACATTGCGAAAGCACTGCTCCGGATCGATCACCAAGCCGATGTGCGAGAGGTCGAACGACACGGTGCTCTCGACACCCGACGTGCCGATTCGTTCCGCGAGTTCCACGAAAACATCGGTTTCGGCGTTCGCGAGCTCGGGATCCCGGACGCTTTCCCCGGTGTATTCGATGCTCGCCTTGTGTCCTCGCGCGAAGATCGAGGGGAGGCGGTCGAAAGCGTCGTCGATGGTTTCGCCGCCGATGTAGCGAGCGGCGACTTTCCGTGCGAGTGCTGCAGTCGCAGCGTTCGCCATGGTGCGTTCTTTCAGGGATTCGTCGAGTGCGAGGCGGCGTAGGACGTCTGCGGCCTGGGCTTGTAGATCCGTGTTCACGGCTTCAGCGTATCCGGACGAGGGTGCGGGAATTATTCTCCAGACCCTTGCGTTCGATATATTGTCGATATATCGTCGATACGTCAAACAAACACAGACAGTCCAGGAGGACAACATGTACGCCCCACACAACAACCCAGAAATGCAAGAACGGCGCGAGCATGGCCGCCGAGGCCCGCATCGTGGACACGGTTTCCGTCGAGGATTCGAGGGCGAGCGCCCCGAGGGTCGCTTCGAAGACCGAGCAGAAGGACGCCCCGAAGGCCGACGCGGTCGGCCCGACCAGCGCGGATTCGGTCGACCTGACCAGCGCGGACACGGTCGGCCGGGTTTCGGTGAAGCCGGCGCAGCGCTCCGTCCCGCGATGGGCCTACTCCGAGGTGCCGCTGTCGCGGTAGCCGCAGGTGGGACCGCTGAGCAGGTAGCCAAGGCCGAGGCAATTCTCGCCGAGGCACGCCGAGCACTGTTCGAGATGCTGGCGGAAAAGTCGGCTGACGCGCAGCAGGCTCACACAGAATCTACCGACACGCTGCCGGCAGAGTGATCACGGCGCTCAGGCGCCGACGGTGACTTCCTCGCTGTTCATGCCGGAAACGTGGCCGTCGGCGCCCTCTCGCCAGTACCCGACAACATTGTGCTTGTCGCGAGCAATTCCTCGAACTTCCCTCAGATGCTTACGAATACGACGGCTGGTTGCGCTTTCGCACGCCACCCACGCGTAGACGTCGGCCGATTCGGATTCGGGAAACTCGACCTTCTCCACAGCCTCGAACAGCGCGCTCGGCGCCTTTCCGAGGCCACTCCCCACGAGCCACGTGTACGTGACGTCGCCGCGAGTGACAAATTCCTGTCGATCCTCTTCGGTTTCGACCTCGATGATCGCCTGTGCGACATCGCCCTCTCGAAGTTCTTCGACAATCCTGCCCAGTCCGGGGAGACCCGTGGCGTCTGCGACCAGCAGCTGCCAGCGAGGACCCGCCGGTGCTTGGTAGTGGGACCGCGAACTGTCCGACCAGAAGACGCCTAGTAGGTGACCTGGTTCGGCCCGCAGGGCCCAATCCGCTGCAATACCGCCAGGGTGCACGACGAAGTCGATGTCCAGACGTCGGCCGCCGTCGTGCACCTTGCGCACGGTGTAGTGCCGCCACGGTGGCTCGGTTCCGAGATCGGCCTTGCCGTAGTCGGGATTGTTGAAGTAGTCGTATTCTGCTTCTGTTTCACCGGGTTTCGGGAACGCGATGTCGATGCGCTCGTCGCCTTGTCCGCCGGTCGGCCAGTGCCAGTTGCCTTCTGCCTCGATGCTGATTCGCCGCATGTGCGGGGTCAGGGACGTGACGGTGACAACGCGGGCGGGTTCGCAGAAAGACATGCCTCGACCCTATTGGTCCTGCGTGTCGAAGTGGAGACAGATGCTGTCGCAAGACGGACATCGAGCGCAGCTGAAAACGCCAGCGTATGCCCCGGGGCATGATTCTTCCCCGGTGCACACGCTGGCCTTTTCAGTTATGTCGGTTCACGCCGCTGTGGGTGGGCTGTTCCCGCCGATCGGCTGTTGATACGGATCAACAGACATCGGCGGATAGAACACCGATTTCCGATCCGGGCCGATCTCCACCCGCCACTCCGTGTGGTGCATCGTCCGGTGGTGATGACCGCACAACAAGATCAGATTGTCGAGATCTGTTGGGCCACCATCGTTCCAGTGAACAATATGATGAGCATCGCACCACCCCGACGGTGTCCCGCACCCCGGAAACGCGCACCCACCATCACGAACCGCCAACGCCCGCCTCTGCGGCACCGTTGCTGTTCTCGCTTCCTTACCGCAGTCGAGCGGAACACCATTCTCGTCCAACAAAATCCGGGTGACGGTGCAGTCGCAGGCCAACATCCGTGCGGTGTCGATACTGATCGGACCTATCCAATCCGTCCACGCGAACCCCAACTCCTCAGTGGACGGCAACAGGTCTTTCAGAACTTTAAGGTCCGTCATATCTTTTGCCGACGCAGTCACCGTGATGTGCGGTTTCACCCCGCCCTCGATCGGACCCAACCCCGCCCGCTCGTACCGACGCAACAACTCGCAGAACCCGTCCGCCCGCCGTAGCGCCGGAGTACGCGTGTCCTTCACGCCGTCCTTCTCCGGCGTCGGAGCCGACAGACTCGACAACAACGTGAGCAGACGCGCCCCGTTCACGGCATCCAAATCACCCTTCACCGACACACGCCCGTACAAGCCTTTCGAGGCGTAGAACTCGTTACGCTCCGAATCCTCACCCACCGGAACGCCGTCCTCACGCTTGCCGTACTGCTTCTCGATCCGCCGGATCGCCGCCCGCACCGCATCACAATCGGCAATGTTCTGCGACGCCAGGCCAAGCAGGATCCCGCGGGCCTTGTCCACATCCGCCGGCGTCATGTTCTTGGGTGGATGCTGACAAAACGACGCCACCTGACGGGCTTTCAACGCATCCACGTCACCGCGATGAAACGCATCGCCGACAACAGGTTCGAGCATCAACAACCGCGCCAACCCGACGAGCAGACTGCACTCACCGATCTCCAAATTCGTCGAACCATGCAACCACTGCGCGATCGCCCGAAAACCCTTCCCGCCGAGAACCTCACGGGAAAACATCTCCACGATCAACAACACCATCCGCGACTGCAACTCGTGCCGGGCGCGCGCCAGATCCAGAACCTCACCCTTGAGGTCCTCGCCATCCAGCTGCCACGCTTCCCGACTGTCCATGCTCAAAGTCTAATCGAACAAAGTTTCGAACACAAGAGAATCGCAGGCGAAAATTGCTGCTGTCCAGCTACTTTCGACAATTCGGGCAAATGTCAGATCGAACCCAGCTCCCGCGCACGAGCTACCGCCGACGTCCGCGACTTCACTCCCAACTTGCCGAAGATGTGAACCAGGTGCGACTTGACCGTGGTCTCACTCAGGAACAGTTCTTTGCCGATCTCTCGGTTGGAGCGACCCGCCGCCACCAACTTCAGAACTTCGATTTCCCTTGGGCTGAGGCTGGTTTCGGGTTTGCGTACCCGAGTCATGAGCTTCGACGCGATGGCGGGGGAGAGAACGCTGTCCCCGCTCGCAGCGGCGCGGACGGCTGACAGCAACTCGACCGGTGGTGTGTCCTTGAGTAGGTACCCGCTGGCCCCGGCCTCGACAGCGCTCAAGATGTCTGCATCCGTGTCGTAGTTGGTCACAACGAGTACGTGCGGCGGATTCGGAAGCGCGCACACCGCGCGGGTGGCGTCGACGCCCGTCTTCCCGGGGCCGAATCGCAGGTCCATGAGCACGAGGTCGACCGGCGTGGTGGCGCAGAAGGCTATGGCTTCCTCGGCGGTGCCCGCTTCGCCGACTACCTCGATGTCGGCTTCGCTTTCGAGCAGCGCTCGTAACCCGGCGCGCACGATCGCGTGATCGTCGGCGAGCAGCAGGCGGATCACGGTTCGCCGACTTCGAGAGGAAACGTCACTGCGACGGCCGTGTGTCCCGGCTCGGACTCGATGGAGAAAGTCCCGCCCTGCAGTTCGACGCGCCGGCGAATTGCGTTGAGGCCAAAAGATTCCGCCGGGCCACGTTCGAGAACTGCCACGTCGAAACCGCGACCGTTGTCGACCACGTCGAGGCTGACGGTGTCATCGGAATAGGTCAGTGTCACAGCCATTCTGGTTGCATCGGCATGGCGGAGAACATTGGACACCGCGCCCTGAGCGATGCGTACCAATGTTGCTTCGAGGGGCATCGGCAGCCGCACTGCCTCGCCTTCGACCACGGAGCGCGCTTCCAGTTCAGGACTGCTCGCGCGTTCGCAGATTCGACGAAGCGCGTCGGCGAGCGACTGACCGTCCAAGGCCGCGGGCGTCAATTCGGCTATGAGTTGGCGGGTTTCGGCAAGACTGTCCGCGGCAGTTTCCCGTGCGAGGCTGATCTGACGGATGGCCGGGCTGTCCGGATCGGCGCGTTCGGCAGCGTGAAGGAGCATCTGGATGCTCGAAAGTCCTTGGGCCACGGTGTCGTGAATCTCGGCGGCGAGTCTTTCACGTTCCGCGAATTTTCCGGCATCGCGAGACGTCGACGCCAATTCTTCACGAGTATTCATCAACTCGTCGATGAGACGACCGCGCTCGGCTGCCTCGCGGTACAGCGCTTGATATCCGAGGCCGATTGCAACCGCTACGGCAGCGCCGATGATCGGGCCGACGGCGCCGGCAATCGTCCATCCACGATGCAGGCCGGTGCCGACCACGGCGACAGCCGTTGCCGCGGTGACGGCGAGAAGACTCCAGGGGCGTCGCAGAATATGGAGATAGAGGAAGAAGAGTCCGAACGCGAGGTAGGCGGCGTCGGCGGATACCGCCATCGTCGCGATCCAGACGAGGGTCAGCACGGCCAGCCACCAGCGGGCAGCGTTGCCGCGCAGCCTTTTGGCGACCCCGAAAAGATAGACGGCAACAAAGATCACGGCCAACGCGATGATTGTTGCGGTCAGGTCGGATTCGTCGATCAGCGCTCGAAGAAACACCACACCGGCCAGCGCCATGACAAGGACATGCAGGCCCAGTTGTAGGCCGGCGAAGACAGGCGTGAGCGGAGATCGGTGCATCTCGCCCAGCTTAGCGAGGTTCGGGCCTGGTTCATCCATCAAAAGTTGTAAACCGGGATGGTTCTTTCGAGCGCTGGAATGTCGATCCGAGGTGCGATGGAAAGAGTCTGCATCCGCGAGAGCGTAGAGGCAAGCACAGGAAAGGAATTCACAGTGTTTGTCGCAATGAGGGACTTACGGGCAGCGCGAGGTCGTTTCGCGCTGATCTCCGTCGTGGTTCTGTTGGTTGCACTTCTGGTCAGTTTTCTCAGCGGGTTGACTGCAGGACTTCGCCATCAGAACGTGTCAGCCATCGAGGCCATGAATGCCGACACGGTGGTGTTCGCCGACACCGGAGCCGGGGCGTCGTTCGACGAGTCGGCGCTCACGCAGGACCAGGTCAACGCTTGGACCTCCACGTCGAAGGACGTCGATCCCATCGGAATCGGTCGCGGGAAAGCGGGATTGGCCGACGGAAATCAGAAGTCGGTGGCCCTGTTCGGCGCTGATGGCGGTTTCGGTGACGTGACGCCGTCGGCGTCAGGCACGGTGGTGTTGAGCGAAGGTGCCGCCCGCGATCTGGGGGCGGGCGCCGGCGATCAGGTGAGTGTCGGTACGCAGCAGTTCACCGTCAGCGCCGTTCGCGGTGACGACTGGTACAGCCATTCGCCCGTCGTCTGGATGACGCTCGACGACTGGCAGGCGGCCAATCCACGCGGCGGAGTTGCGACAGTACTGGCTGTCACCGGAGCCTCCGACGCTTCCGCAACGGACAAGGCGGCTGCGACGACGTCGACGACGGTCAGCGGTTCGCTCGACGCGATCGGTTCGTACAAGTCGGAGAACGGGTCGTTGACGTTGATGACGCTCATGTTGTTCGCGATCTCAGCCCTGGTGATCGGTGCGTTCTTCACGGTGTGGACGATCCAGCGAACTCCGGACATCGCGACGCTGAAAGCGCTCGGTGCGACTACCGGTTCGCTGGTGCGCGACGCACTGGGTCAGGCGCTCATCGTTCTGATCGCCGGCGTCACCGTCGGAATCGGGCTGACGGCCGTGGCCGGATCGCTGATCGGTGACGCCATGCCGTTCGTCCTGGACGCATCCACCACCGTCGTACCTGCCGTGGCATTGATCGGGCTCGGTCTGCTCGGCGCGGCCTTTGCACTTCGATTCCTCTCGACCACCGATCCACTCACAGCATTGGGGAGCGCACGATGACCATGACAACCGGCACCACAGTTCTCGACATCCAGAACGTCGATCTGACGTTTCCCGATGGGCAATCGCGGGTGACGGCGCTGGACGACGTGTCTCTGCGACTGCACCGCGGCGAGATCGCCGCGATCACCGGGCCCTCGGGTTCGGGCAAGTCCAGCCTGTTGGCGGTGGCGTCGACGCTGATCCGTCCGGATTCCGGGCACGTCTATCTCCGGACGCCGGAAGGCAGCACCGACATCGCTGCGCTGAGTCGGCGGGCGGCGTCGGAGCTGCGACGCTCGTCGATCGGCATCGTCTTCCAACAGTCGAACCTCGTGTCTTCGCTGACTGCACTGGAGCAGCTCGAGGTGATGGCGCATCTGGGGCAGTCCGTGTTCACGTCGCGGGCCCGTCGCAAGGCCGTGAAATCAAAAGCGATGGATTTGCTGGACGCTGTCGGGCTCGCGGATCAGAGCGGAAAACGGCCGTCCCAGCTGTCGGGAGGGCAGCGACAGCGCGTCAATCTCGCGCGAGCATTGATGAACGATCCGCAGCTTCTCGTGGTCGACGAGCCCACGAGTGCGCTCGATCAGGAGCGCGGTGCCGCTGTCATGGATCTGATCATCGGGGTGGTGCGGGAACGCGAGGCGGCAACCCTTCTCGTGACACACGACCGAAGTCACCTGTCTCGGATGGATACTGTCTATCGTGTTGTTGACGGTTCCTTGGCGGAGGATCAGGAGGCGCTCGCGGCGTGACTCAGGCGGGCACGATTCGGGCATTCGTCACTGCATCCGGGCGGGAAGTCAACCCGCGATTTGCTGGGCAGTTAGACTGTTGTCGACTCGGGCAACTTGAGAGGACGTGTTATGGAACGCCGCCGCAACGTTGCGCAGCCGCCACAATCGCCGATTGCGGATCTGGAGCAGATGCCTGCCCTGATTCTCCTCGACAGGCTTCCGGTGCCGGTCATGGCCGTTCACCGCGATGGCAGCATCGTTTTTGCCAACCCGTCTTTCGCTGACATGCTGGGATATCCCAAGAAGGCCGTCTCGGCGTTGCGTTTGCAGGACATCCTCTACGACAAGGATGCCGACGACGTCAGTGCAGAGCAGGCCCATCGTGAACTGAGTTCCGAGCCGGGCTCGGTCAAGGAGTTCGTGCACTCCGACTCCACGTTGGTGCGCGCGACGGTCAGCCAGTCTCTGCTCCGACGGGACGACGACACGATCACCCTTGCCGTCCTCCACGATCTGACGGAGCGCCTGTGGAACAACCCACGGCACATCGACGACAAGCCCACCAAGTAATCCCAGCTACTTCCGGGATTTGACGGTTCGGTCCAGGCCGAGGGTGGCGGCAAGGGTGTTGACCACCCATTCTTCGTACTGTTGGCCGGTCCAACCCGCGCCGACCACGAGGTCTGTGTAGGTCTCGGGACTGAGCAGCGTGAGTGCGACGTTCACAGCTGTTTCGAGGTCGACGGTTGGCGCTTTTTCGACGATGCCGACCATCAGATGTTCCTGCACCGTGCGTCTCTGAGTGCGGTTGATTTGCCACAGACGGGCGGCGTCCTCGTCGGCGGAAGCTGCGGCCCGCAGTGCCAGCAGGATGTCTGCGGTGCGTTCCAGAATGAGCCGTCCGTGGTGAACCTGAATCCGGAGTTGTCCGAGTGGATGTGGGGCGCCGAGTGCTGCCGCCACCCACGGACGGTCGAGAGTTGCCGTCTTTTCCTCGTCGCCCGCAACGGCCACGTCGAGTAGTGCTGACAGCACGCTCGGCTTGTTGCCGAACACAAAATAGACACTCTGCACCGACACGCCCGCCGCCGCGGCAAGCTGCTTGATCGTGGCGGCCGCGTAGCCGGGATCGACAAAAACCTCACGCGCTGCCTCGATGATCTTGCGCCGCGCCGACGTGTCTTCCCGAAGAACCTCAGTCATGATTAGAGTTTAACTCTAGAGTCGAACTCTAGCGACTCGGGAGGCGAAGTAATGACGAAGGTTCTTGTACTCGGTGGCTACGGTGCCGTCGGGATTCCCCTGATGAAACAACTCGCGAAGGTCCCCGAAATCTCCGCGTACTCCGCCGGCCGTGACCCTGCCCGCGCGGACGTCGTCGTTGATCTTAAAGAACCAGGCGCGTATTCGACTGTGGTTCGAGACTTCGATGTCGTGGTGAATGCGTCGGGTTTCGAGGATGTTCGCCTGGCCGACGAAGCGGTACGCGGTGGGGCGGCATTCGTCGACATCACGGCGACCTCGAGCTACTGCGAAGAATTGGAAGCGGTCGACGGACCCGTTCTGATGGGCGTCGGGTTGGCGCCGGGATTGACCAGTGTCCTTGCAACCGAGGCGCATCGACTCGGCGACGGACCCGTGGACATCCTGATCGGCCTCGGCGGTGGAGAACTACACGGGCCGGCCGCAACGGCGTGGACGTACGGGATGTTGGGCACGAGGTTTCCTGATCCCGACGGACGATCGATTCGCAACTACACCGGGATGAAGACGTTTCGAATACCGGCCGATGCGACCGGCTACCGCACCGGTCCTGCTGTGCGGGCCGACTTTTCGGACCAGCATGCGTTGACGCGAGACCTCGGTGTTCCGGTCAGGACGTACCTGCGATTGGACACGTCCACCGCGACGCTCGGACTTGCGGCCATGACGTGGGCACCCGCGCTACAGAAGGTCGTGCCGAAGAAGCTGTGGGGCTCGGATCGTTGGGTAGCGATGGCCCGAGCGGATACCGGCCCGGCGCTGTGGGTTTCGGGGCGTAGCCAGTCGGTCGCGACGGCAGCTATCGCCGCGCGCGCCGTGCAGGTGATTCGGGATGCCGCGATCTCGAAGCCGACGTGGTTCCACGCGGTGGAAACCACCGAGTCGTTGCAAGCGGCGGTTCCCGAACTGTCAGTGCGGCAATGGGATGGTGCGAGCCGATCGTCCGGCAAGACTGTCCACTAGTCGGGGCGAGCCGAGAAACGGCAATCCGGCGGCCGCATTGGTGAGACAACCGAGTACGACGACGCGGACGACGTGCAGGCCGGCGTGGAGAACATCAGTTGTGGTGAGATCGACCCATGCCGGCCGGAAACCGGCTGCCGTCAGAGCGCTTTCGGTGCCGGCGGCTGATGTCAGAGAGTCGAGTCCCACCTCGCCGACGACGGCACCGACCAGCTCACTCTCGAATCGTGCTTGGATCTCCGGGTCCAGGTGAAGTTGCAGGTGGCATCCGTAGTCCATCACGTCGGCAAAATCCGATCGGTAGGCGCCTGCATAGCTTCGGTCAGCTCGCCAAGGCGCAAGCGGACTGGTCGGGGAGGCCGCGGCTCGACCGATGCCGCTCTCCGGGTTGTCGTAGTCGGCGGAAAGCAGCTGCAGCTGAAGCGCTTCGCCGAGTGACTTGAACGCAGCCGTCTGCGCTTCTTCGTGGCAGGCGGTACCGATGGTCGAGTATCCGGTGAGTCCGTCGTGGACGAGGGCGCCGAGCACCGGGATCCCGAAATCGCTGTCGAATGACAACCACCTGGTCGAGAGGGTGCCGTGATTCCCCAGTCGCCGAAGCACCTCGGGAATGCCGGTGACGATCCGAACGCCGCGTCTTCCGTTCCAGGACAACGTCATCGCGTCTCGTTCGACTATCTCGCGCAAGGCATTGTCGATTGCGAACTTCACCGAGGGTCCGGCGGCGAGACCCGCCTGAGCCACCGGAGAGATCGCCGGACCCGTCCGGGCGACGAAATGAGGATACGAACCCCAGACGAGTTCGGCCGGTACCCAGATATCCGAACCCGTGATCAGGTCGGCTCCGCGAGTCCAGTCCATCTCCAGATCGTCGGTTGGTTCGACGAACGGGAACTGTGGCCGCGCGTACTGGGCAGTGTCGAAACGCGCGAGTTGTGACAGGTCGATGCTTGCTCCGATCAACGCTTCGGCGGACTCGCGGACGATCGGTTTGGCGACGATGTTGCCGCAATACCGTTCCACCGCTTCGCCTATCGCAGCTGCGGTAGGCCGCGCACGGTCACCCAGATCGAAGCAATATCCGGCGCCGGCCGAGTCACTGGACCAGGGTGAAAAGCGTGCTGAATCACTGACATACGAGTGAATCAGCTTGAACTCGGGCGGAAAGTGCTGGGGAACAACGGCGTCGACCAACTCTCGAATGATCCCAGTTCGGCGGTCGACGAGCGAAGATGTCATGCGAGGGGGACCGGCAGATGCAGATGGGTGGTCGATGCGCTGGTCAATCTGCTACCTCCAAGAAGGGGAAAAGCTGCTGGGGCGTTGTTGTACAGGCCCGGAGTCAGGATGCGGACGACGTGCAACCCGGCAATCGAGATGTCGCCGGTGGTGAGATCGACGGAAATCGGCTGGTGTCCCCGTGACATCAGAAGCGCTACGAGAGAAGCCAGATCCAACGGCGCTTCGTCGGGAATCTCTGATACCGAGAGTGTTTCGGTGTAGTCGAAGAGATGTTCCTCTGCGGCCAGGGCCATCACGGGATCGAGATAGAGTTGGGCGACGGTCGGCAGATCGACGATGTCTTTCCATTGCGGATCGAACTCGTCCCGGTAACGACGGTCGGCCCGAAAGGGTTTGTACAGGTGCGCCGGCAGCGTTCCGTCCGCCACGCTGCGCCAGGTCGGCCCGTCGGGGTCGGCGAGGTCGATCGTGATGGCAAGTACGGCATACGCCTCGACAAGCGCCTTCGAGACTGCCGCCTCCACCGTCGGTCGACAAGCTGTGCCCAGCGCGACCAGTCCACGTCGGTCATCGCGGATCCACGCTGCGGCGACGGGAATGCCGAAGGGGGAGGGAAGCAGCAGCACTCGAACGCTCCGGGTCTGGCTCTCCAGATCCCCGAGTTGGCGGTGCGCAGGCAACCGCTCCCAGTCGGAAAGCTCGATCGCCGGCTGTGACCGGTCCCCGCACCACCACAGCGCGGTGGCATCGCGTTCGAGAAGTTCCAGCAGAGCTGACATCTCGGCCTCGTCGCGTGAGCGTCCCGCTGCGATTCCGGCGTACTGCAACGACGCGATCGGTGGCTCGCAGCGACGGGTGCCTGTGTAGTACCCGAGATAAGTCAGGGCCGCAGGCACGTAGGTGGGCACCTTTTCGTCCATGGTGTGACCCAATGCCCAGCGAATGTTCAGATCAGAGGTGAAGGGAACAAAGGGGAATCCGGGAAGGCGGTACTGATCCTCGCTGTACAACGCAAATTTCGCCGGATCGACGACCCGTGAGCCGGCCAGTTCCAGCGCTGATGCACTGCTGCGGACCAGATCTTCGGGGACCACGTTGCCGCAATATCTTTCGACGGCCTCACCGGTTGCCGCCCCGCGGGCCGCTGCATCGTTGCGTATCGAAGCCCCGAATCCGTAAGGGTCCGCGCGAAACAGTGAACCGCTGCCGCCGAAGTTTCTGGTGTCGGCCACCCTCGCGGCCCAACCGACCCAGCCCGTCGGCATGTCCGAGCGAATGTGTGGTTCCAGTGAGGTCAGCACGCCGCTCCGGGCGTCGACCAGCAAGTCATCCACCGTCAGTTCCTCCGAGTATCGGCAGGGTCAACGACCCGGAAAATGATTGGTGCAGTGCGGTACTGCGTGTTCCTCGATAGCGATCACCGTCTCCGAGATTGCGTGCGAGGCGGGGGAAGTCCGATCCGGCGATCCGCAGCGACAAGACATCACCCGCGCGCACTGTGTGCAACACGGGATCCAGATCGATTGTCACCATCGTCGGCTGCAGGCTGACACCCGCGCCACGTGCGATCGATCTGGTGACTCCAGCGGGATCGACGACGCTCAGTTCGGCGATCCAATCGGCTTCGCCCTCGGGCGAGTGCACTTTCAGCTCCACCGATGGTGTTCCGGAGAGTGCGGAGTCGTGCTTGATATCGAAAGTCAAGACAACACAGTTGTTTCGGTCCCGTGAGGCGTCATACAGGAAGCTGTAGGCCGCATCCTTGCGATCTGGTTCGAGATGAACGCGATTCGCACCCGTGACATACGGTTCGGTCGACCATTCGCCGACACCCCGGTCGAATACCCGATTGATGGTCAGGGGCCGCGCAGCGAATACCGATTCCATCCACTCGACCTGAAGGCGGCCGAAACTTGTCTCGCCGACCATTCCAGGGCGGAGGTCGTGCGCCCAGGGGCCCACGATCAAACTCTGCGGCCCGCGCCCCACGGACGTGAAGTGCCGCAGTGTCTCCCGAATCATCGCATCGTCCCAACCGCCGATGTGCAGCCCGGCGATGTCGAGTTCGGAGAGTTCGTCCGCGGACACCAGATCATCGCCACCGAAGTCTTCGCGTTTACGAGCGCGAAGGATCGGCGTCAACCAGCCCGGTGAATCGGAGGTCAGGCCGACCTCCTCGATCATCGACTGCACCGGGAGATGTTCCAGCAAAGACGAATCCGAACGCATCAGTTCAGGGATGAAACCCTCACGAGAGGAAGACGAATCTCCGTGCTCGCCCCACCACGCCAGATGCTCGGCGAGGAGAAGTATCCCCGAGGGATCACGTTTGACGCGGTCGCTTCCGATGGTCGGCACCTTGGAGACGACGCCGTCTACACGAAATGACCGATCGGCGCTGTTGGTCTCGGCAGCAAATGCCCAGGCGGTTCCGGCCGCATACGAAGCCCCGCTTGCGATGACGCACTCCGGTGTCCACGGCTGATCCTGCAGCCACTCGGCAAGGGCGGCGCTGTCCTCGCGCTCGTGGACGTACGGTACCCAAGATCCGGTGGAATCGTGCCGTCCACGTACGTCCTGACAGATGAAGGCAATTCCTCGTGATCGCCATTCGAGCCCCTCCGCCAGATGCCATCCACGCCCGTACGGGGTGCGGATCACGATCAGTCCCCGCGGTGAAGAATCCGGTGGGAGAAGCACATCCGTAGCCAACGAAGAACCGTCTGCCGCCGGGATCTTCACTCCGAGTGAGATCACCGGAGCGTCGGCGCGGGTTCGAGAACGCCGCCGGGCAGTGGTAGCACGGGATGGCGAGTCATCATGAGGGTTCGCGGATTCATCCGGATCTGGTGGTGAAGGTGTGATGGCGGTGCGCCATGTACACCAGCCACGACGTCCGAACATGCAAGCGCACTGGCCATTGCGGCTGCGGTGGGTTCAAGTTCGAGCGGGCGAGGTTCGCTGCCGGCGAGGTGATTCCACAGTGCCTGCAGATGATTCGGGACGCGCGACGCGGCAAGCCGTCGACCGCAGACGTCCCGGTAGCTTGCGCTGCCGATACCGTCGAAGAAGGGTCCGATGCAGATCTCACCCAGCTCCGCGTGGACGGTTTGCCACGGTGTTTGGTTTCGGCGGCACCAGGTATCGAGTTCCGACCACTCGTCGTGAGGAGGAGCCCCGGCAACCGACAGTACGAGGTCCGACGACGCAACGTCGTCTTCGATTGGCGCAGTAGTGGATACGACCTCGAGATGCGGAAGAGCCTTGGAGAGCAGGGCGATGCAAGCATCGGCAACGGGCCCGATCCCGTCCATCAGCACACGCTGTGGGCGCGGAATCTCTGGCACTTGACCTGGAACAGCCAGCACGCCGCGAGAGACGAGGGCGTCGGCGATCTCGATAGCTCCCGGGCCGAGCACCGAACCAGAGCGCCTGAGAAAGTTGTCGAGTTCCGCGAGGTCTTCGGCCGGCGCGCCGATCGTGACCGCGTTCTCGTCCGGTGTCAGGTAATGCCAAGTGCCGTCCGTGGTCGGATACAGCTGGTGTCCGTCGGCGAGGGCGTACACGGATCTCCTTGTCGGTGCCCGCACCCGACGAGTCGGATGCGGGCGGGGTCATCGGCAGATCAGACTGTCGAAACAGTCTGGATCAGGGGAGGTTTCAGCTCTGGAAGCTGAACGGGTTGTCGACGAGGGCGTTGGTGCCCACACCCTGCAGGGCGTGTGCGGACGTTGCCTCGGCAACCGGCTCGAAGGTGAACGGGTTGTCGACGAGAGCGTTGGTGCCGACGCCCTGGAGTGCATTGGCCGGAGCCGAGTTGGAGATGCTGTCGAACGAAATGTTGCTCATTGTCATCCCTTCCGTAATGGAAACCATTTCCATTACGATGCCACCGTACGAAAGATCGCCACGGAGAGCAACAGGTACAAGAGAGTGCATACATGAGCGAGACCCCGACGACGGGATCCGTCGAAGCGCAACCACATGTCTTTCGGGACAGATCGTTTCGATTGTTCTTCACGGCTCGTACGATTGCCGTAGCCGGTGCGGCGGTCACCGGAGTGGCCATGCCGATCCTGGTGTTCGACATCAGCCGGTCTCCGTTTCTCACCTCGCTCGCGGCTGCGGGGACGGTTCTGCCGTATCTCGTGTTCGGCTTGTTCGCCGGCGCCGTGGCAGACCGAGTCAACCGGCGGACGGTCATCCTGTGTGCGCAGGCCCTAGCTGCACTTGCGTTGGCGAGTATTCCGGCAGCGCAGGCACTCGGCGTATTGACGGCGTGGCATGCCGTCGGCGTATCGATGTGCATCGGAACGTGTTTCGTGTGGTTCGACGCCGCTGCTTTCGGAGCGCTGCCTGCTCTGGTCGGTCGGCAGAGGATACCGGCGGCCAACAGCGCGCTGTGGACGTCCAGCACGCTGATCGATGTTGTCTTTCCGGCGATAGCCGGCGTGCTTGTGGCCTCGATCGGCCCGGCCTACGCATTGGGTGCTGATGCACTGGCTTACGTACTGGCCGGGCTGGCCATGGCCTCGATCGGAGCCTCGTTTTCGATGACTCCTGCGGCGCCGAAGAAGTCGGGAACCGGAATTGCGCGTGACATACGCGAAGGCCTCAACTTCCTCTGGCAGTCGCCGCTTCTGCGGGCCTTGACCGGCGTCGGCTTCGTCAATTCGCTGACGCAGGGTGCGGTTACGGCGCTCCTGGTGGTGTACGCATCCGAGAGGCTTGGGATTTCGACGTCGAGTCCGATGATCGGCGCCGTGTGGACGGCCGTCTCCGTGGGTGGAGTGGTCGGGGCAGTCTTGCTCCCACGCCTACCGGCGCAGTGGCCGGTCGGGGCGATCACGGTCGGGGCGCTGACCATCGGCCCGGTGGTGCTGTTCGTCGTTGCGACAACCGGCAATACCGGCGCCGCGATCACGGCGCTCGTCGTCTACTCCGGCTGTGCGACCGTCACCATCCTCAATGGCATCGGTGCACGTCAGCGCCTGACTCCAGATCGTCTGCAGGGGCGCGTGAACACCACGGCGAGGATGGTCGCCTGGGGTGGTTCGCCGGTCGGCGCCTTGATTGCCGGGGCAATCGCAGGACGCTGGGACATCGGCACCGCCTACCTCGTTGCGTGCATCTTTGCGCTGGTCGGGGCGCTCTTCGCGTGGGCGAGCGCGCTGCGGACCGACCCTTATCCGCACAAATGAGCATGTGACTATTAATGAAAACGACTGTCGTTATGGTTAGATCCACCTGTTCATGACTGCGAACCCCACCGACTCAGGAGTGCGATGACGCTGACCAGCGAGGCAGCACCACGAGTGCCGTCGTGTCCACATCCCGTCGGTGAGCGCGGGTACGTCCCGTTTCTGTTGGCCACGGCGGTTGTGCTTGTCGCGGTCTCCACCGTCGCGGTGTGGTCGGGTGCCGCGTCGGTGTCCTTTGCCGACGTGTTCGCGGTGTTGTACGCACACGTCGGCGGTCCGCCGGTCGACCCGCTGCTCGATCGGATCGTGTGGGGATTGCGGGTACCGCGCATTCTGATTGCGGCATTGGCGGGCGCCGGATTGTCGTTGGCCGGCGCCGTGCTGCAAGCGTTGGTGCGCAACCCGATTGCCGATCCGTACATTCTGGGCGTGGGTTCCGGAGCATCCTTCGGTGCAGTACTGATCATGACGACCGGCATCGGCACCGGCCTGTCGATCGGTGTCCCGGTGGCAGCCTTCCTGGGGGCCATGATCTCCCTGATCGCGGTTCTCGTACTGGGTCGGCGAGAGGGAATGCTCGTCCCGCTGCGCATGGTCCTGGCCGGAGTTGCCATCGGCTATCTGCTCTCGGCTGCAACAAGTTTTGTGCAGTTGCGCGCCGATCCGAGTCAGCTTTCGGGAGTGCTCTTCTGGTTGCTGGGCTCGGTGAGCGGGGCCAGTTGGTCGGATCTCGGTGTGCCCGCCGCGGTGATCACCGTCTGTGCGGCAATTCTGTTGACACAATCGCGCCAACTCAACGCGTTGGCCATGGGAGACGAGAGCGCGCAATCGGTCGGCGTGGACGTGCGCCGTACCAGGTTGCTACTACTGGTGATCGCGTCGTTGCTGACCGCGGTTGTCGTATCCGTCGCCGGGGGAATCGGTTTCGTGGGGCTGCTCGTGCCGCACGCCGTACGACTTCTGGTCGGTTCCGATCACGGCAAGCTGCTCCCCGCGACCGCGTTGGTTGGTGCCACCTTCCTGGTGATCGTCGATCTTGCGGCTCGGATGTTGGATGCGCCCAACGAATTACCACTCGGGATCATCACCGCCGGATTGGGTGCACCGTTCTTCCTCTGGTTGCTTCGACGGGACGGCGGTGCGCAGTCATGAGATTGTCGGCCAGCGGAATTCACGTCGTTCGGGGCGGACGCCTCGTGGTTTCGGGTGTAGACCTCGAAGCGCCCGAGGGAAGCGTGGTCGGACTCGTCGGACCGAACGGCAGTGGAAAGTCCTCCCTCCTGCGCGCGTTGTATCGCTCGATGAAGCCTCGAAGCGGAATCGTGAAGGTGGACGAGGTGAATGTTTGGGACGATCTCTCGCCTCGATCGGCGGCATGCATCATCGGTGTTGTGGGGCAGGAGCATTCATCCGATTTCTCGTTCAGTGTCCGCGAGGTGGTTGCAACGGGTCGGACGCCGCATCACAGCGCGTTCTCTCGACTCGGCGAGATCGACCGAGACATCGTCAGCGCCGCACTGGTGCGAACCGGCATGCAGGGCTTTGGATCACGTCTCTTCGCCGAACTGTCCGGCGGAGAAAAACAGCGTGTGATGTTGGCCCGGGCGATCGCTCAACAACCGTCGGTGCTGGTCCTGGACGAGCCCACCAACCACCTCGACATCCGTGCTCAACTCGAATTGATGGAATTGGTCGCCGAACTCGGTACCACGACGATTGTCGCGATCCATGAACTCGCTTTGGCCGCAGCGTATTGCGACTACGTCTGTCTGCTCTCCGGCGGGGTAGTTGTCGCGACAGGACCAACGGCCGAGGTCCTCACCGAGGACCTGCTGTCCGAAGTATTCGGGGTTCAGGTGCATCTCGGCACTCATCCGTTGACCGGGCGCCCCCTGCTCTCGTTCGCACCTCCGCTCCTACACACGAAAGAAGCAGTGTCTTGAAATCCTCGATACGTACTGCCGCGCTGATGTGCTCGGCCGTTACCGCCACTGCAGTACTGACCGCATGCGGAAACTCCATGGCGGATTCGGCGGCGTCGGCGTCCGAGAAGATCACCGTCACCAATTGTGATCGCGAGGTCACGGTGCCCAAGACGGCGGAGCGGATTGTCTCGCTGTATCCGTCGATGACGGAACTTCTCATTCAGCTCGGCGCCGCCGACCGCATTGTCGGACAATCGAATACCGACCTCTCTCCTCCCAGCCCCGAACTCGCTGATCAGTTCGCGGCCGTGCCGGTACTGAGCACCGGAGTTCCCGCGAAAGAAGCATTGCTCGACGCCCGTCCGGATCTGATCGTCTCCGACGGGGAATACTGGTTCGACGGTGACCGATTGCAGACCATGGACGAATTGCGTGACCTCGGCATCCCGATCTTCGTGAACAGCGGCTACTGCCACAAGGCCGTCACCGAAGGGCGGATCGACGACGTCTGGTCCGACCTCGACGGTCTCGGCGCCTTGACCGGAACAAGTGACGCGGCAGCAACCCTCCTGACCGACGGCAAGAAGTCCCTCGCAGCAACCGAGGCATCTGTCGCCGGGCAGGAGCCGGTTCCCACTGTGATGGTTCAGGTTTCGGAGGGACAGTCCTATGCTCTGGCCAGGGGCCTCTACAGCAGTGTGCTCGAGGCCGCCGGGGGAAGCAATCTTTTCGAGAACGACCTTCCCGACGGAAAGTACTTCGGCCAGGTAGCCACGGAATCGGTGCTCGCGAAGTCGCCGAAGGCTGTCCTCGTCGTCTACTCCACCGAGTCGGCTCGGGAATCCACCCTGGATGCTGCGCGGACGGCATTTGCCGGAACCCCCGCCGCGGCGTCGAATGCGATCTTTGCCGTTCCGGAGGCGTGGTTCGCCGGCGAGTTGGTCTCGATCGACGGGGCCGGCGAGGTGTCTCGCCTGCTGCACCCGGGTTCGTGACCGCACTCGAGCGAATCGAGGCCGTCGTATCGCTGCATGCAGTGTTGGACCGGACGGTGAGTCCGTCGGAGCTACCGTTCGACGAGCATGCACTGCCGCCGGTGACGTGTGAATCCGTGGAACTGCCGGCCGCGACGCCACTGCCGGCCTGCGGGTTCGCGGACGTCTTGCAGGCACGGCGGAGCCGCTACGACCCCGCACAGACGGCACTCCGAGCAGGCGAGCTGTCAAACGTGTTGCACCACAGTGTTGTCAGCAGCCCGACGGCGGGCGGGATGCGCGAACTGACGCTGTCGTTTGTTCTCAGCCGACCCGGAGACGAGCTCGGAGCCGGGGTATACCGATATGCCCGAGGCCGTGCCGAAGCTGTCCGGCCAGGCGACGTGCGAGAGCACCTTCGAGCGAGCCTTCTCCAACCCGAGTTCGTCGACGTGTTCCCGGTTCTTCTGTTTGTGGTCGCCGACGTCGAAGCTCCGCTCGAGAAGTACGCGATGCGGCACTACCGCACGATGCACGTGGATGCCGGTGTGCTGGTTCAGAATCTGTACCTCGTGACCGAGGCGATGGGACTTGCGGGCTGCGCCATCGCAGGATTCACGGATGCGCGAGTGGCATCTCTGTTGAATCTCGCGACGACGCAGCTTCCCGTCATGGCTTTTGCACTCGGGAGGCGCAGCTAGGTCAGGCGAGAATACGTGCCTTCTGGGTCTCGAACTCGGCCTCGGTCAATACTCCCGCATTCTTGAGTTCGCCCAGCTTGGTGAGCTGTTCGAGCTTCAAGTCCATCGATGCTGCCGGAGCTGCCTGCGGTGGCAGGGGTGGTAGATCGGGAATCGGCGGCACCGGCTGGGCCTGCGCTGCGCGAGCCTGATCTTCGGCGGCCCAACGGGTCCGCTGACGGCGCTGAACATTGCCGTGAATGGAGCTTGCGACGGCTACCCGGCCGGCTCGCCTCAAGAAACTCATGCGTCCTTCTCCGTATTGCCTGGTGCGGTGTTGTCGAGTGCGGTGGCAAGTTCGTCCAAGCTCAGGTGACCTTCGGTGACAATCTTTGCGCCGCTGCGTGTCCACGCGTCGATCACCGGCAGTATGGCCAGTTCCTCGTAAACGAGCACGGCGGCAACACTACCGGTGGCCAACTCGTCACCAACGGCGGCGATGTCGCCGGCGTCGAGCAGTCCGGAGGCTGCGCCGTCGAACTGCGCCAGATCGAAATCTGCGAGTTCGAAGGTCGATGCCGGTACGACGGCCACTGATCCATCGGCGGCTTTGGTGACGAACTCGAGGTCGAGGATGCGGATCACGCCGGAGTCGACGAGAGTGAGCAGCTGCTCGAATCCTGCGGAGGTCGGTGCACCGCCGGGAAACTCGACGGCAACGTATTCGATCGGACCGAATTGGTCTTGGTTGGACATCGGTTACTTCTTGCCCTTCGTGGGTTGCGGTTCTTCCAGAGCAGGTACTTCGTCGGGCATGCGGCCGGCCGGAATGATGGCGAGCAGGGAGAGTCCGGCGAGGACGAGTAGCGAGGTTCGCAGGGCGCGCAAGCGCGCTTCGGTGTTGATCCGGATGGCTTCGTCGATCTGTGCTTGTGTCGCCGAGGTGTTTTCGAGCGTCACGACGAGTTGATCGTTGGGGACGAAGTTGACCTGGTCGAGATTGATCCCGGACTCGACCTTGAGTGATGCCGGGATGGTGGGGTTGTCGATCAGCTGCGAGCTGACGAGGGAACCGAGGATTCCGACGGCGAAGACGCTGGCCACCGCGATGCCGACGCTGCCGGACATGTTGTGTACCAGTCCCCGCCAGGCACCGACGTCGCCGGCCAGTTCCTTGGGAGCTGCGGTGAGGAGGGTGTTGAACACCAGCGCAACGATGGCGCCCTGCCCGAGGCCGAGGGTGATCAGTCCGATGACGACAAAGATCTGATGCCAGTCGCCACGAATGGTGAAGGCCAACAAGATGAGTCCAGCGGCAACGACGACGAACCCGGCTCGTGCGATCAGACGCGGGGAGTACGTCTTGTACAGACGCGCGACGACGGTGCTCGCGATGAAGATCGAAAGTGTGTACGGGATGATCGAGAACGACGTCTGCAAGCTGCTGCGGCCCTGGATGATCTGCATGTACAGCGGAATGAGGAAGTTGGCCGCGGTTCCCACGAACATCATCGTCGCCATGCAAATCGTGGTGGCGCGCTCGGCGCCGGTCTTGAGGACGTCGAGGTTGAAGAGCTGAGGCTTGTTTTGCGCCTTGCGGCTTCGCGTCCACTGGAAGAATCCCTGCGCGCAGATGGTGCCGAGGACGATCAGGATGGCCGCGGGTGAAACACCGATGACCGAGAACGGCGCAGCGTCGGTGGCCAGGATGACGCCCCACGAGTTCAGGCCGCTGAAACCGAAGCTGAGCAGGATGACGGCAACGGCAGCAATGGCGGCGCCGGCCCAGTCGATGGTGATGTCCTTCTGCGGGGGAACAGGTTTGACCCGGAAGCTCAGGATCAGGTTGACCACCGCGAGAGCCACGACGAGGGCGAACGAGTATCGCCACCCGATCGTCGTCGCGAAGGAACCGGCGATGAGCAGCGCCAGCACACCGGCCGCCGGGATTGCTGCTGCCAGGTAACCGATGGCCTTTGCCTGCTGATCGCCACTGAAGTTCGTGGCGATGAAGACCGTCAACGCAGGAGCGATGAGGGCGATCACGGCGCCGGATGCAGCTTGGGCCACGAACAGCATTGCCGGGCTCTGACTCAGGGCGACCGCGGCCATTGCGAGGCCGTGAATCGCGACGGCAATCTGGAAGACCAGACGCGTTCCGTAACGGGCGCCGATCTTGGCCCCCAACAGAATGAAGGCAGCCATGGCGAAGGTGCCCGCGGTGATCGCGGTGCCGACACTTGTTGCGGGCGTGTCGAGATCGGTGGTGATGCCGGCCATCGAGACGGTCAGGGCGTTGACGGCGAACGACGCCTGAATCTGGGTGAGGACCACCACGATGAGTGGTAGCCAGGAGGCGGTGCTCACGGCGGCCGTTGTGGCGGCCGCGCCAGGCTTTACGGACATGATGGGTCACGCCTTCCTCGACACTGCGTGTACTCGCGACGTGCCCGGATCAGCCACGCACGGCTACATTAGCCGGAATTGTGCTGAATGGTCGCCTGCAAGTGGTTGGTTTCTTCGCGGTAGACCACCATCTCCCGGTGCAAGGCGCGCCGGAAGCGCGGTTGCTCGGCCAGCAGTACCGCCAGCACGGTCAGCAACAGCCACGTCGCGGCCGCGCTCGCGAGGAGCAGCAGGACCGGAATCCACGGACCGCCCATCTGCTCGAGCAGCGTCGTCTTTGCCCAGACGCGCCAGTAGAGCATCAGATTGACGATCAGTCCGACACCGTACGAGATGACGAAGGACAGCAGGAACTGCTTCCACGTGCCGTCGTGGCGCCGCGCCGTCATCGGTTCTGCCCGCAGCGGCAAGCTCACCGACATCACGTTCGCGACCCCCAACCAGAGCAGGATCATGGTCAGCACCTGGCCGCACGCCTTCACCAGGTCGGCACTGCTTCCGGAGCGCCACGCGAGGACGGCGCTGAGCAGGAACCCGGCGCTGCCGACGAGGAGCAGCATCACCGCGTTTTTCGCGACGAGCACGTGCCAGAGCCTCGTTCCACCGGACAACGCAGCGCGCACGCGGCCGGCGTCGAAGCTGAGCGCATTGGTGCACACGACGCTTCCGACCACACCCGAGAGTGCGTACAGCGCAAGATAAGGCAGTCGATCTTCCTTGGCGTCCCACTGGAAGAGGCGAATGAATGCCAGGTACGCCAAGCCCATTCCGAGGCTCAGCCCCAGCCGAAATGCGATCGACCGAGGCTTACCACTCACCACGTGCCGTGCTTCCTCACGGATCCGGGAGCCGAGATCCTGCACGTGCCGGACGACGGGGTTGCCCGAGTTCAGCGGGACGTAACCGCGGATCGCGGCGGCGACGGTATCGGTGTCACCGGCATCGAGCGCGGCGACGCGTGCTTCGAGAACCGCAAGGTGGGCGGCGCGCAAGGCTATCCGTGCGGTGGTCACCGCGGCGACGGCGTCGGCCTCGGCCTGCGCGGCGGTGCCGATGCCGGCGTCGGCGGGCAGTGGCGGCTGCAACGTCGTGATCAGTTCGAGTTGACGCGCCATGTGCGGCGACGGTGACAACCCGCTGTACGACGGTCGGCTCAGCGCTGATCGTTCGTCGTCGAGCGAATCACGGACGGCCGCGGCAGCCTTGCGGACGGCTGCCGGGTTGTGCCAGCGCACCGACCGGGCGTCACGCTCGGCGGCGACGGCCCGGGAGGCAACCTCGGTCAGATCCTCGACCGCTGTCAATGTCTGCTCCACTCGGTTTAGGTTGGTTTCATGACCACCAACTCGGAAAAGGAAGATCTCCAGCGGTACCTGCAGGCAGCACGTGATGCGCTCGTCTGGAAGCTCGACGGGCTGTCGGAGTATGACATTCGGCGCCCGATGACCCGGACAGGGACCAACTTGTTGGGTCTGGTCAAACACATGATCGGCGTCGAGCTCGGGTATTTCGGTCCTACGTTCGGCCGTCGGGTTCCCGATCTCCCCGCGTGGTTGCGTTCGGAGGAACTCAACGTCGACATGTGGGCCCGCGCCGACGAGTCCACTGCCGACATCGTCGAAACCTATCGCCGCACCTGGGCTTTCGCCGACGCCACGATCGAGGAGCACGATCTGGACGCCCCCGGCTTCGTGAAGCACTGGCCGGAGGATCGTCGCGACGTCACACTGCACCGGATACTCGTTCACGTTGTCACCGAGATCCATCGGCACGCCGGCCACGCGGACATCGTGCGGGAGCTGATCGACGGCGCCGCTGGGATGAAGGCGGGCGACAACAATCTGGCTCCCGGCGATGAGGCGTGGTGGGCCGAGTACACCGACCGTCTGGAGACGGCGGCACGCGAGGCCCACCACGCCTGAACTACTCGAATACCGCTGCTGCGCCGATCACCACGACAACGATCACGAAGTTGATCAGTAGCAGTGGCCAGACGAAGCGCAGGAACTTGTCGTAGCCGACCTTCGCCATGGCCAACCCGCCGACAACGACGACGTTGGTCGGGGCAACCATCAGCATCAGGCCGTGGCCCATCTGGAAGGCGGTGATGACGAGTGCTCGGCTGACTCCGGCAAAGTCGCCCAGCGGTGCGAGCAGCGGCATCGCCAGGGTGGCGTGACCGGAACTGGACGGGATCAGGAACGCCAGCGGGATGTTGACGAGCATCACCAGGATCGCGAAGACCCCCGCCGAAGCGCCGCTGACCAATTGCTCCATCGCGTTGAGGATGGTGTCGAGGGTTTCGGTGTTGGTCATGATCACCGAGACGCCGCGAGCGAGCAGGATGACGATCGCCGGTCCGACCATGTCGCCGGCTCCACGCGTGATCAGGGAGACGATCTTCTTCTCACCCATCTTCGCGACTATGCCGACGAGAACGGCGGCGAGGATGAACAGCATCGCCAATTGCGGGAACCACCAGTTCAACTCGAACCAGTAGGGCTCGGTTGCCGTGACGTGGTACGCGTCGTACTCGGCCGGACCGGTGGTGGCGCCGAAGATGCTCGACCACGGGATGACGGAGAAGATCATCAGTCCGAAGGTGAGTCCGGTGATGAGCAGTACCAGCTTCTGAGTTCCGGTGAGCTTGCCGTCGATGTCCACCGGCTCGGCCGGCTCTTCGTCTTCGTCGTCCGCGATGTCGAAACCGACAAGCGACTTGGACGGATCCTTCTTCACCTTTGCGGCGTAGCGGAGAACGAATACCACTGCCACAGCGGTCAATATGATCCACAGGATCACGCGCAGCACGATGCCGTCACCGATGGAGACGCCTGCCTCACCGGAGGCGACGCCGATCGAGAACGGATTGACGGTCGACGCCATGTTTCCGACCAGAGCGCCGAGGATGATCATGGTGGCCGCGACCATGCGGTCGTAGCCCAGTGCCGTCATCAGCGGTATGAGCAGGGCGTAGAAGCCGAACGTCTCGACCGAGAAGCCCATTGTCGAACCGAGCAGTGAGAACAGCACCATGATGACGGTGATGAGCAACCAGCCCTTGTCGCTGAGCTTGGTAGCCAGCTGGGAGACAGCGGTTTCGAGACTGCGGGTGGCAAAGCTGACCGAGATGAACGCACCGAGCGCCATGATGAAGAGGACTACGCCGACGGAACCGAAGAGCCGTCCGATGTTGTCGGTGTCGACGAACCCGGTGATCGAATCCTGTACGCCGTAGAGGCCGTTGACGGGGGAGAGGATCAGTTGCTGGATTCGTTCCCAGAACGACAGCGGAGACGTGACGGTTTCGAAGCTGCCGGGAACGGGTGAGCCGTCCACGTCGACGCCGAAGCGTCCGGCCGGAATGAACAGTGCCGCAATCCATACCAGGACGGTGACGATCGCGAGCATCGTGACCGCGCCGGGGAACTCGAATTTCTTCTTGGCCGGAGTAGGTGCGGACCCCGTGTCGGTTTCGGTGCTCATTTCTTCCCCTCGAAGGTGTCGGCGTACTCCTGGAAGAACAGTGCTTTGGCGACGACGGCCTTCTCGAGCTCGTCGAGCAGGACGCGTTCGTTGGGGCCGTGGATGTTCGCGTAACCGTCGGTGGCGCCGAACAACAGCTTCTCGGCGGTGGGCACTGCTGTATCCAAGGCCATCACGAGGGGGATCGAGCCGCCGCCTGCCATCAGCCCGGCCGGCTCACCCCACGACTGCGATAGTGCAGACAATGCCGCGTCGAAGGCCGGTCCACCTTCGGCTGCCGCAAACCCGTCGCCGGTTTCTCCCGCGGTGACGGTCAGTTGCAAACCGAAGGGGCGCAGGGCTTCCAGGTGCCGGACCAGAGCAGCCTGCGCCTCGGTGGCAGGTTGGCGCGGGTGTACGCGCAGATTGATCACGGCGCGGGCCGTGCTTGCGACGGCGTTGACCGCACCGTCCACAGGGGGAGCGTCGATTCCCGTCACGGTGATGGCCGGGCCCGACCAGATGCGTTCGCCGATGCCGCCGGTTCCGAGCAGCGGAAGCCCGTCACGGATCTCGGCGAGGGTGCGGAACTCGTCCTCGGTGTATGAACTGCCGGTCCACGGTTCGCGCATGAGGCCGTCGACCGCCACGTCACCGTTGTCGTCGTGCAGCGACGCCAGTGCGCGGATGAGCGCGAGGCGGGCGTCCGGTGCGGCGCCGCCGTAGAGGCCGTTGTGCTTGTCGGCTCCGAGAGTGGTGAGTTCGACGATCACCTGGGCCGATCCGCGCAGTGCGACGGTCAGGGTCGGTGATCCGGGTCGAACGCTCCCGACGTCGGCGATGACCATTGCGTCGGCCGCAAACAATTCGGGGGCTTCCGGCGGATAGTTGTCGAAGGGGCTGCCGAATTCTTCCTGGCCTTCGATGACGAGCTTGACCGTCACTGGCGGCTTTCCGTCGAAGACGCGAAGCGCGCCGATCATGCCGATGACGTTTGCCTTCGAATCTGCCGTACCGCGGCCGTAAATCGCGCCGTCACGCTTGCTCGGTTCGAAAGGCGGTGAATCCCAGAGTTCGACGTCGTCGGCGGGAACGACGTCGTAATGCGAATACATCAATACGGTCGGGGCTCCCTCTGGACCGGGAACTGTTGCAATGATGACCGGCGCAGTTTTACCTGTTATTTCGAGTTTCTCTATCTTCGTGACTCCGGACTTCTCCAATAGAGAAACGATCAGGTCGTGAGCCTCGAACAGGGGCTCGCTGGGGAAACCTTCTGTTGCTATCGACGGAATACGAACAAGTTCGACGAGTTCCGACTCCAGTGCCGGCATCAAAGCTGCAACTGTTTCCTTGATTGTGGAATAGGAGGGCGAGGCGGATTCTTCCGGCACGGAATTGACTCCTTCTGGGAAAGGCGAAAAACATTAGAGGCAGAGTCTTACACCCGATATGCGGGGTGTGAAAGGGTGACCCGAACAAAAAGCCGAAGTGGGGCGCCGGGCTCGCGATTCTTGACATTGACGTCAACGTCAACACACACTGTGACGGTGACCACCAGTGAAACGCAGGAGCGAGCGCGGACAGCCCGCAAACTCGGCGACGGTCCACGCCGTGCCGGACTGCTCGACACCGCTGCCCTCTGCTTCGGCGAACTCGGATACGACGCCGTGACGGTCGAGACGATCACGACCAGGGCTGATGTGTCCCGGGCGACCTTCTACGCGTACTTCTCGTCGAAGGACGAGGTCTTCCGCGCCGTCGCCGAAATGATGTGCCGACGCTTCCTCGACGCTCAGCACATGGAGGGCCCGGCGGCCGAGGATCTACGCGAAGTTCTCCGAACGACCACGTCGGCGTTCATCACGGCCGTGTACACCTACGGTGACCTGCTCGCGGTGATCGAGCATCGGGCGCGGGTGGATTCCGAGGTCGAGCGCAGTTGGTCGGCGGTTCGCGAAAAGCTCGTGAGCCGCTACGTCCGGTTTGTCGAACGGATTCGACGGGTTCACGACGTAGATCCCTGTGTTTCGCCCCCGGTGCTCGTTCAGATGATCTCGGACGCACAGATGGCCGGTGGAGCACGACTGAGTAAGGCGAGTGTCGAAGAGCAGAACCAGTTCATTGCAGATATGACGACGATGTCCGAGCGGTTGATCGGGTTCGAAGAGTCGAAATAGATTTCTTTTACGAATGGAGTGATCGGTGGCAGAACAAGACGTGCTCGAAGCGGCTCTGGCGGAGATCTCTGCGCTGCAACACGCGCATTGGCCCGCCGGCATTCCCCGCGCCGTCGAGTATCCGCTCGAAGGTGGGGGACTTGTCGATTACTTGCGGCATTGGGCGATCGAGCGGCCGGATACTCCTGCCATCGTCTTCTACGGCCGGGTCATCACGTATTCCGAATACGACGAGCTTTCGGATCGTTTTGCCGGATGGCTGCTGTCACTCGGAGTCGAACGCGGCGATCGCGTCGGCGTTCACCTGGTCAATTGCCCTCAGTTCCATATCGCGATGCTCGGCATTCTCAAGGTCGGTGCGGTTCACGTGCCGATCAATCCACTCTTCCGTGAACATGAATTGATTCACGAACTCAACGATGCCGGCGTCAAGGTCCTACTGACGCAGAACACCTTCTCGAAGTTGGTGAAGAAGGTTCGCTCACAGACTCCACTCGAACACGTCGCGAAGACTGCAGTGTCGGACATGCTGACGGCGATCCCGACCGTCGAACTGCCCTTCGAGGTCGACGATCCGCGCCTGAGCGACTGGCAGTCGATCATCACCAGTGAGCGGGCGACTCCTGTCGCCACCGAACTCGATTCCCTCGCCGCCCTGAACTACACGGGCGGAACGACGGGAATGCCCAAGGGCTGTGAGCACACTCAGCGCCACATGGTTTACACCGCGGCCACCGCGACGCTTGCGGGCGGTGACCAGGTGGGTGCCAATCCGCCGGTGTCCCTGGTGTTTCTGCCGATCTTCTGGATCGCAGGTGAGGACTTCGGCATCCTGGTTCCGCTCGTCAACGGCGGAACCGTGGTCCTGCTGAATCGTTGGGATGCGGAGACCACGCTCGACGCTGTCGAGGCTTACGGCGTGACCTCGCTGGTCGGAACTGTCGACAATTACGTCGAACTGATGGACACGCCAGGATTCGCGGAGCGAAATCTCTCGACACTCCAGAACGTCATGGCAGTTTCGTTCGTTCTCAAACTCGATCCGGCCACGCGCCAGCGGTGGCGCGAGGCTACCGGCGGCGTTCTGCGCGAAGCGAGCTACGGCATGACCGAAACCCACACCGCGGACACGATCACCCTCGGCTTCCAGGACGGCGACTACGACCTGAAAAGCGAGCCGGTGTTCTGCGGAATTCCGGTGCCCGGCACCGACGTTCTGATCGTCGATCACGACGGCAGGCCGGTTCCCGTCGGCGAGCACGGGCAGATCATCGTGCGCAGCCCATCCATCCTTTCCGCGTACTACCGCAACGAGGGGGCCACCGCCGACGCCATCCGTGACGGCTGGCTGCAGACCGGTGACGTCGGAAAGTTCAGTGAGCGTGGCGGTTTGCACTATTTGGCGCGGAACAAGGAAATGATCAAGACCAACGGCATGAGTGTCTTTCCCTCCGAGGTGGAAGCGCTGCTCATGCTGCACCCGGCGATCGAAAAGGCTGCGGTGGTGCCGAAACCGGACCCGGACAAGGGGCAGGTGGCTTTTGCGTTTGTCCAACTGGTCGAGGGTTCCGACACTGTGGCCGACGAGATCGTCTCGTGGGCGAAGGAGAACATGGCCACGTACAAGGTGCCCGAAGTGGAAGTGCTCGAGGCGCTTCCGATGACAGCGACAGGAAAGGTGCGCAAGGGCGATCTGTTCGAGCGCACTCAGGGGGACAAGTGAGACTGCTGATTGCGAACCGCGGCGAAATTGCGCTGCGGATCATTCGAACTGCCCGTGAACTCGGGATCGAGACGGTGTCGGTGTACGCCGAGGACGACGCGTCCAGTCCGCACGTCGCGGCGGCCACGGAGTCGGTGCCGCTCGGAGCGTCGGGCGCATCCGCGTATCTCGATCAGGGGGCTTTGCTGAAGATCGCGGCCGAAACAGGCGCCACGCACGTGCACCCAGGTTACGGGTTCCTCAGTGAGAACGCCGAATTCGCGCAGGCGTGTACCGAGGCGGGCATCGTCTTCGTCGGCCCGGACGCCCAGGTTCTCCGGACTTTCGGCGACAAGGCCAGTGCCCGCACCGCGGCTGTCGACTCAGGAGTGCCGGTCCTGCCGTCGACATCGGCGAACGCCGACCTCGACGAGGTGCGTGAATTCTTCGAGCGCAATTCCCGCGGGATCATGATCAAGGCGCTCAGCGGCGGCGGTGGCCGCGGCATGCGCGCGGTGCGTGACCCGAAAGCACTCGACGACGCGTACCGTGTGTGTGCGGCCGAAGCCCAGTCGGGATTCGGCAGTTCGGCACTGTTCGCCGAGGTACTCAGTGAGCACGCTCGGCACATCGAAGTGCAGATCGTGGCGGCACCGGGGCAAGGTGGAACCCACGCGCTCGCTCTGGGTGACCGCGATTGCAGCGTCCAACGTCGCCATCAGAAGTTGATCGAGGTTGCGCCCGCGCAGGGGCTGTCGGGGGCCCTGCGCGATCGTCTTCACGCTGCGGCGGCGAGGCTGTGCGCCGAGGTCGGCTACCGCGGCATCGCGACGGTCGAGTTCCTCGTCGAGGAACGCGGCTTCGTCTTCCTCGAGGTCAATCCCCGAATTCAGGTGGAGCACACGGTGACCGAGGAGGTCACCGGAGTCGACCTCGTCTCCGTGCAGCTCGCGATCGCGGACGGAGTTCCGTTCGAGAACTTGGACTTGCCAACAGGGATCATCGCTGTCGAGAAGGGCTCGGAGACAGTCGGATCCGTGGCAAACGCTTCGGGAATCGCGATCCAGACCCGCGTCAACATGGAAACCATGACGCCGGACGGCAATGCGTTGCCCTCGTCGGGCACGCTCGACAACTTCACTCCTCCGGGCGGGCCCGGCGTGCGAGTGGACACCTTCGGTACGGTCGGACTCTCGCCGAGTGCGCGTTACGATTCGCTCTTGGCAAAGGTGATCACCCACACGCGTCGATCGGATTTCCCTGCCGCGGTGCGCAAGTCGATTGCCGCTTTGAGTGAGTTCGCCATCGGCGGCGTAGCGACCAACATCGAGTTCCTGCAGGCAATACTGTCGGACAAGGACTTCCGCGACGGCCTGGTCGACGTCGACTGGTTGGGTTCTCGATTGGCGGACCTCGTCCCCGACGTTGGCCCACAAACGCCCTCCTCGTCTGTGGACGTGGCACCGGACGAGGATGTGGTCCGTGCACAGATGGCGGGCATCGTCGTCGAACTCGCGGCAGTCGGTGACGGCGTCCATGCGGGTGGCCAGGTTGCCGTCCTCGAGGCGATGAAGATGCAGCATGTTCTCTCGGCGCCCGGTGATCTCGAAGTGGTCCGGGTCCTGTCGTCACCGGGGAGGTCGGTGGGTGCGGGCGAACCGTTGCTCGTCGTCCGTAGTGCAAGCGCGGGATCGAAGCTCGCCGAGGTCGACGAGGTGGACCTCGACGACGTGCGTCCCGATCTCGCGGAGATCATCGCTCGCCACGAGGTGACCCTGGACCCGGCCCGGCCCGCAGCCGTGGCGAAGCGTCACAAGCTGGGACGCCGGACTGCTCGCGAGAACGTCTACGACCTGGTCGACGACGACAGCCTGGTCGAGTACGGCGCTCTCGCGCTGGCGGCGCAGCGGAGTCGGCGAAGCGAGGAAGACCTGATCGCCAACACTCCTGCCGACGGGTTGATCGGCGGAGTGGCGACCATCAGCGGCGGCGAGAGCGTCGTGATCTCGTACGACTACTCGGTGCTCGCCGGTACCCAGGGCATGCGCAATCACGCCAAGACCGACCGCCTGCTCGAGATCGCCGATCGCAAGCGAGTTCCGGTGGTGCTGTTCGCGGAAGGTGGCGGCGGTCGCCCCGGTGACACCGACGCCGGCGCCGGGGCGGGCCTCGAGCTGGGAACCTTCCGCGCCATGGCGGCGCTGAGCGGGCGGGTGCCCATGGTCGCCGTCGTGTCCGGGCGCTGTTTCGCAGGCAACGCGGCCCTGGCCGGCGCGTGCGACGTCCTGATCGCGACACCGGACGCCAACATCGGGATGGGTGGTCCTGCCATGGTCGAGGGCGGCGGGCTCGGAAACTTTCGCCCCGAGGACATCGGCCCCATCGACGTGCAGCGCCGCAACGGCGTCGTACACCTGGTCGCTGACGACGACGCTCATGCGGTGGCGCTGGCCAAGCAGTACCTCGGCTACTTCCAGGGTGCGAGCGGAGAGTGGACCGCTCCGGATCCGCGGCTCTCGCGGCATGTGGTGCCGGAGAATCGCCTGCGCTCGTACGACGTTCGTGGAGCGATCGACGCAATCGCGGACGTCGACAGCGTCCTGGAACTGCGTCGAGACTACGGACGCGGTGTAGTAACCGCACTCGTTCGTGTCGAAGGAGTTCCGTACGGTGTGCTGGCGAACAGCAGCGAGCATCTCGGCGGCGCGATCGACGCGGAAGCCTCGGACAAGGCTTCGGATTTCCTGGAACTGCTCGAAGCGCACCGCATCCCTCTGGTGACGCTGTGCGACACACCGGGATTCATGGTGGGCCCGGATTCGGAGGAGGAGGCGACGGTTCGAAGGTTCGGCAGGTTCTTCGTTGCCGGTGCTCGCCTCACCGTGCCGTTCGGAACGATCATCCTGCGCAAGGGTTACGGGTTGGGCGCCATGGCAATGGCCGGTGGTTCCTTCCACGCCCCCGAGTTCACGGTCGCGTGGCCGACGGGCGAGATCGGGCCGATGGGTCTGGAAGGTGCTGTGCGTCTCGGTTTCCGCAAGGAACTCGAGTCCGTCGAAGATCCGGTGGCTCGGGAAACGCTGTTCGGTCAGTTCGTGGAACTGGCCTACGCACAGGGCAAGGCGCTGATGGCGGCGACCACGTTCGAACTGGACGACGTCATCGATCCGGCCGATACCCGCGGATGGATCAGACAACTCTGCAGAAACAGTTGAGATCCTGCTGATTCGAGCTGTTGCCGCACGTGGGCGGGGCAACTAGCCTTGCCCACGTGTCGGCTGCGCGAGATAACGTCCTGATCATTCATTGGCACGACCTGGGGCGGCACCTCGCGAGTTACGGTGTCGCCGGGGTCAACAGCCCCCATCTCGACCGGCTGGCGGCAGAAGGCATCCGGTTCACCGACGCACACGCGACGGCGCCGCTGTGCTCGCCTTCGCGCGGATCGCTCTTCTCGGGCAGGTATCCGCACAACAACGGTCTGATCGGGTTGGCGCACCACGGCTGGGAGTACCACGCTGAGGTGCAGACGCTCCCGCAGATCCTCTCCGACAACGGTTGGTACACCTCGCTCTTCGGCATGCAGCACGAGACTGCGTATCCGAAGCGACTGGGCTACCACGAGTACGACGTCACCAACTCGTTCTGCGACTACGTGGTTCCGCGTGCCCAGAACTGGCTACGACGCTTCCCGCCCGAGCCGTTCCTGCTCACCACGGGATTCTTCGAAACGCATCGCCCGTACCCCGCCGATCGCTATACCCCGGCGGACACCGCAGCCCTGGAGGTCCCCGGATACCTTCCGGACGTGCCACAGGTGCGCGAGGATCTGGCCGAATTCCACGGCAGCGTAGAGGTGGCCGACGCCGCGGTGGGGGAACTGCTCGCGACCCTCGAGGAAGAGGGGCTCGACGAGAACACCTGGGTCTTCTTCCTCACTGATCACGGCGCGGCGTTCCCGCGTGCCAAGTCGACGCTCTACGCCCCGGGTACCGGTATTGCCTTGATCGCTCGGCCTCCCGCGCGGTATCGCAGTGGCGGAAAGGAATACGAGACACTGTTCAGCGGTGTGGACCTTGTTCCGACCATTCTCGATCTGCTTGGAATCGACGTCCCCACCGAGGTGGAAGGGCGCTCGCACGCCGATGCCCTCGTCGACCGCGGAACCGAACCGTCCGAGCCCGTTCGTACCTCCTTGTTCACGGAGAAGACCTTTCACGACAGCTTCGATCCCATTCGTGCGGTGCGCACCAAGGACTACAGCTACATCGAGAACTACGCCGTCCGCCCCGCTCTGGATCTACCGCTCGACATCGAGGACAGTCTTTCCGGAAAGGCGCTCGGCACCGAGCATCTTGCGGTACGCGCACCCCGGGAGCTGTACGACCTCCGTGCCGACCCGGACGAGAAGATCAATCTGATCGATCGACCGGAAGTCTCGGCAATTCAGGCGGAATTGTCCTCGCAGCTTCACACGTGGCGCGCCGAAACCGATGATCGTCTCCCGGACGAGGCATTGGGAAGCGCGATGGCGGTGCACCGCATGGCGGCGTACCTCGAGAAGATCGGTGTCCGACCCAACGTGCGGTCCGCCTACAGTGCGGACCGCGGTTACCTCGAGTCGGACACCGAAAACCCCTAGGGCCTTGCGGTCTCGCGCTCCTCCAACAATGCGATGACCCGCTCGACCAGTTCGTTGATGTCAGCGCCGGTTGTGTCGAATGCCAGGTCCGGGTCCTCCGGCGTCTCGTAAGGCGCGTCGATTCCGGTGAGCCCCTTCAGTTCACCCGCCCGCGCACGTGCGTACAGGCCCTTGGGATCTCGACGTTCGCATTCTTCGACGGGAGTGGTGACGGCAACTTCGAGGAAAGTGAGCCCGGCAGCTTCGTTGAGAGCGCGCGCAATCGCTCGATCCGAACGCAGCGGCGAAACCATCGACGCGATCGCCACCACGCCGGCGTCGGCGAACAGTCGAGTGAGATGCCCGACGCGTCGGATGTTCTCGGCTCGGTCTCCCGGCGAGAACCCGAGATCGTCGGAGATACCGTGGCGGACGTTGTCACCGTCCAGGAGATACGCGGTGCGTCCCGCGTCGACGAGCGCACGTTCGACAGCGACTGCGACGGTGGATTTTCCGGAGGCAGGCAGGCCGGTCAGCCAGATCGTCGCGCCCTTCTGGGTGGTAGACGCCCACCGCCGTTGACGTTCGAGTGAGGACGGATGCCACTTGATGTCGTTGCGGGTCTGCTCGCCGGGAACGACGACGCGTGGTTCGAGAATGGTGCCTGCGCCGACGGTGTCGTTGCTCTGCTCGTCGATCAGGATGAAGGCGCCAGAGTCCCGATTGTGGTCGTAGGTGTCGGCGACCACCACGGAACTGGTTCGGAGCGTGACCGTTCCGATATCGTTGAGTCCCAGTTCGACAGGGCTGTCCTGCTCGTCGAGCGTTTCAGGATCGAGACGGGTGTGCAGTTCTTGGACGGTCGCTCGCACGGTCCGGGACGTGTGTTTGAGCGCTATCCGATCGCCCGCGCGCAACGGTGTGTTGGACAACCAGCAGATCGTGGCTTCGAGTTCTCGGGCCAGAACCGGCAAATGAGCCTGCGCACCGCCGCTGACCAGAACGTCGCCACGTCCGACGTCGATGTCGTCGGCCAGTTCCACCGAAACCGACAGTGGTGCAACGGCAGTACTGCGGTTGTCGTCGAGAGTGTCCAGACTGATCACGGTGCTCTTCGATCCGGACGGCAGGACCACTACCTCGTCTCCGACGCTCAGTGTGCCTGCCGAGATCCGGCCGGTGTACCGGCGACGATTCTGCGGATCGGGGCGCGAAACCCATTGCACGGGAAGCCGAAGCTCCTCGATGTGCGTCGCGGGCGCATGGAGTTCGACGCCTTCGAGGTACTCGAGGAGCGTCGGCCCCTCGTACCACGCGGTGTTCTCGGACCGCGTCACGACATTGTCGCCGGCTTTCGCGGAGACCGGTATGGCGAGTACGTCCTCGCGTCCGACTTGCCGTGCCAAGGCCCGCAATTCTTCCTGCACCTGAGCGAATCTCGCTTCGTCGAAGTCCACCAGATCGATCTTGTTCGCCACGGCTACAAGGTTCGGAACACCGAGCAGTGCGGCGATTCTGGCGTGCCGACGGGTCTGACGCAGCACGCCGGTCCTCGCGTCGACCAGCAGGACCGCTACGTGAGCATTGGATGCTCCGGTGAACATGTTGCGCGTGTAGCGTTCGTGCCCCGGGGTGTCGGCGAGTACGTAACTTCTGGTCGGAGTGGAGAAGAATCGGTACGCGACGTCGATCGTGATGCCCTGTTCACGCTCGGCACGTAGTCCGTCGGAGAGTGCAGCCAGGTCGGCGACACCGTGCTCGTCGGTCACGGAATCGAGGTGATCGGTTGGCAGACTGTCGGTGTCATGCAACAGTCGGCCGATCAGCGTGCTCTTGCCGTCGTCGACGCTACCCGCCGTGGCCAGTCGCAGGAGTTGGCGAGTGATGGTGGTCGTCATCAGAAGTAGCCCTCACGCTTTCGGTCTTCCATCGCGGCGACCGACGTTCGGTCGTCTGCGCGAGTCTCGCCTCGTTCGGAAACCGTCGCGGCCGAGATTTCGGTGACGACGTCGTCGATAGTGGTGGCGTGCGATCGAACGGCGCCGGTGATGGTCAGATCGCCGACGGTTCGATATCGCACCCACTCGGTCGTTGCCGCGGCGTTCTCGGCGTCGGTGCTGAATTCGGAAGCAGCGAGGAGCATTCCGTCGCGCTCGAATACCCTCCGCTGGTGCGCGAAATAGATGGACGGCAGTTCCAGTTCCTCCTGGGCTATGTAGCGCCAGATGTCGAGCTCGGTCCAGTTGCTCAGCGGGAAGACACGAACGGACTCGCCGCGTCTGATCCGACCGTTGTAGAGCGACCACGGTTCGGCCCGTTGCGCTCGCGGGTCCCACTGGCCGAACTCGTCACGGAAGCTGAGGACTCTTTCCTTGGCGCGCGCACGTTCCTCGTCCCGGCGGGCGCCACCGAACGCGGCGTCGAACCTTCCAGCTTCGAGAGCGTCGAGCAGGGTTCTGGTCTGCAGGCGGTTTCGCGATCCGCCGGTCTCGGTCGACTCCTGCACTCTGCCCTGGTCGATCGAATCCTGAACGGAAGCAACCAGAAGTGTGTGCCAGCCCTCCTTGATTCGACGGTCGCGAAATTCGATGACCTCCTCGAAATTGTGACCGGTGTCGACGTGCAGGACCGGGAAAGGGAGTGGGGAGGGCCGAAACGCCTTCTCGGCCAGCCGAAGCAGGACTATCGAGTCCTTGCCGGCCGAGAAGAGCAGTACCGGTCTCTCGAGTTCTGCCACCACCTCTCGAATGATGTGAACCGCTTCGGATTCGAGAACTCGGAGTTCGTCGACGACATCGGTGACGGTGCTCATGTGACGGGATATCCGTTCTGTTCGGCGTCGATGCGATAACGCTGCACCCATTCGCGGGATCGTCCGTCGCTCTGACGACGCAGCGGCGGTGGCGGGGCCAGTTGTCCGTCGAGGCCGAGGGAGATAAGGGTTTTTGCGACCACGGACTGCGGGTCTTCGGTGAGATCGCGGAACCCGACTTCGATGGGAGAGATGTCCTCTTCCTCGAACCAGCGCTTCCATTGGCGTTCCTGCTCACCGAGAATCGTCACCAGGTGCGCGATTCCGACTGCGTTGTACTGCGCACCGTCCGAGAGATTCGGTGGAGTCGCGTCGTCGCGCCAAACCTGTGTCTGCACGGCGCGCCACATCGACACAGCTTGAGCGACGACATCTTCTCGATAGACGTGGATGAATTGCAGGTCGTGATCGAGGGTGTCGTGGAGTGCGGAACGTAGGTCCGTCCCACTGCGCCAGGGCAATCCGGCCGCGCGATCGAGTAGGAGCGGCGTCTGGTTCCACATCAGCTTGCCGCCCCAGACTCCGTTGGGGGTTCGGCCGAGTTCGAGAAGTTGTGTGCGCCACTGTTCGGAGGTGCGAGTGTCCGGCGTGCCCGGGTGGAACGGGGCTAGCAGACCCAGGACGGACTCGTCCGTGACGTCTTCGAACCACTGCCTCGGTTGCGGCGATCGCGAGGTCTCGGGGAGGTACTGGAAGAACTCTTCCGGCTCACCCGCGACCCCGGTTGCTCGCAGGGATTCGACCAGCAAAGTACTGCCGCTGCGCTGCGAAGCGCAGACGAGAAACGAGCGTTGGGCCTCCGTCATGCGAGCAACGCTAAGGGGGGCCGGAAACCGCCGCAAGCTGGGAAAATAAACTCACGTAGAGGTTAAATCTCGACGTGAAACGTTAAATGTGCGGGTCACGAAATGTCGCGCTGAGGCACGTCTTACGCAGTTGTCGCAAGGGCCGCGGCAAGCCCGAATGCGATGGCCATGAAGACAACTTCACCGATGGCGCGACGCAGGGATCCGTCCGAACTCATGCGGTGTGCAGCGCTCGCGACCACCCATGTCCGGCGCCACCACCATCCCAGGGCGACGAGCAGTCCGATCGCCACGATCTTGGCGAGGATCACCCGGCCGTATGCGGTGTCGTAGAAGGCGGAGAGTGAGTCGAGTCGCACGACGGCGTTGACGATACCGGTGACGACCAGCGCGAGGACGCATCGCCAGGCGAGAGCGGAGTACTTGGGCAACCAGATCGCCCAGGCACCGCGCGACGGTACGGCAAGCGCGAGTGCGGCGAGCACGCCGAACCACAAGGCCGCAGCGAGGACGTGAACGGCGTCGAGGATCGATCCGAAGCTCTGCTGCGCCATGTGCCCGGTGATCGGGCGGGCAGCGAGCGCCAACGCGGAGACGACCAATGCCGGTGCGACGGGCACCGTCTCGGGATTGGTGAATCCGTAGATGCCGTAACAGACGACGGCAAACGCGCACGCGATGATCGCGACGCCGACGCGGCCGACGTTGACCTCGGAGACGAATGCGCCGAAGTGCCCGATGGTCAGCGAGGTGACCGGGGCGCCGTCGGCCGCTGCGGCATTGAGCACGAGGAGCGTGATCTCGGCGACGAGCCACACTGCTGCCACCGCGGTGAGCTGAGTCCACATGACGGCGGGGGTTGTTGCCGGGCGGCGTTCACTGCGGCCCATCCAGGCGAGCGTCGCGATGCCGAGCGTCAACGAACCACATCCGATCGCGAGAACGCGGACCGTGCTCGACGATTCGGGTCCCGACGGGCTGGCGAGGCCCCAGGCGATCAGGACTCCCAGCAGAGCTGTGGGTACGGCAAACAGCAACCACCACCTGTTTGCCGTACCCGTCACGCGATCAGCTCGACTTCGGCTTACGGAGCACGAAGAACAGCGCACCGCCGAACACGACGACGCCGGCGACGATGAAGATCCACACCGGCATGCTGCCGGACTCCGACTCACCCGTACTCGACGCGGCGGCAGCGCCGGGAGTGCCCGACCCCGCCTCGGTGAGGGTGAACGTCAGGGTTCCGTTGACGGGGTGACCGTCAGCGGAGGTGACGCGGTACGCGATGGTGTAGACGCCGGTCGGCCCGAGATCGCCGAGGTCTGCACTGACAGTGGGTCCTTCGACGGACGGATCGCTCTTGGTCCAGAGGTTGCCGTCCGGGCCGGTGACGGTCAGCGCCGCGAACTGTGCCTGCAGAGCCTCGTTGAACGTGACCGAAACCGTGTCAGGCGCAACTTGAATGGACGCACCGTTTTCCGGGTTGGAGCCGACGACCGCGGAGTGTGCACTGGCCGTGCCCATTCCGAGCATCGTGGCCAGCATCGCGAGCATGCCGACGGCGATGACCTTGATCCGGGTACTCATCAGCGCTTGCTCCTGACCAGTGCGCCGAGGCCGAGTGCAGCGCCCAACGCGCCGAGCACCAGGCCGACGCCGCCGAGCCAGCGCGCGGTGTTGTCTGACGAAGAAGATTCGGAAGCAGCGGACGTCTCGGCAGTGTTATCGGCAGCAGGCGCTCCGTGAGCATCGCCGGTGGATGCGGCGAGAGTCAGCGTCGGCGCGGGCTTGTCCGGCTCGCTGCCGTCGGCAAGTTCTTCCTGATCCCAGTTGACGACGTTGCCGTCGCTGTACGTCTGGACGGCCTTGAACTCGACCTCTTCCTGCTCGGGCAGCGGGCCGGCAGAAAGGACGAACTGCTGGAACTGGCCGGGGGCGATTCCGACGCCGGGGTCGGCGGTCCACGTCACGGACTTGGCGACCAACGAGGTGGGGTCCTTCTCCACGACGGCGGTCCAGCCGGGCATCGGTTCGGTGCGTGCCGACTTGAGGTCGGGGAGCGCCACCGTCAGTTTGGTGGTCGAAGCGGTGTCGGATTCGGTGGGCACGCGGAACGTGAGAACGGAGTATCCGCCCTGCGCAGCTCCTGGTGCGACGACGCTGACGTGTGCTGAAGCAATTCCGGCGGCCAGCAGCACGGCGCTGCCGGTAGCGACGGTCGTGACAACCGCGCGCGAAATCAGGGTGTTCTTCATGTCGTGAAGTGTCCTCTTGGTCTGGTGAAGGGGTGGGGCGTTCTACGAATCTTCAGACCAGGGCAGGAGGACCGCGCCGCGAGATGCTGGCGCGAAGTAGAGCGTCGACAGGTCCGTGATGGATTCCGGTCGAGACGGTGTGGCCGCGGGAAGTGACAGCGGCGGGAGCCAGAGACGCCAGGACGACGTGGAGAGCGTGGGTGACAACGCGGTAGAGGCGCTCGGCGGCCAGGACCGCCACCGCACAAGCGACGGTGGCACCGGCGTGAGCACCGAGCATCACCAACCCCGGAGCGGGCGAATGAGCGTGCTCGGAGAGCGTCATGGTGGTGTGCGCGGCCAACTGACCCAGACCCAGAGCAACGATCAAGGCAGCGGGCCCCCGTGAGAGGGCGGGAAGGGTGGCCGTCACGGCGCCGACGGTTGCGCAGACGGCGAGCAACAGGGTCAGCGACGACGACTGTGGCAGCTCGCCTCCGCCGATCCCGTGCGCGGCGACAGCGAGAGCAGCCGAAGCGGAACCGACAGCTGTCCCCCGGAGGGTCGCGGTCTGCTCGGCTGCTCTCACTGGCGTTCTCAGGTCTAGCGCACGCCGAGACGTGCGAGCAGATCTGCTTCGACGCCGTCGAGTTCGGAAGAAATCGCCTGGTGAGCTGCTTTACGGCGAGCCTGCGGCATCTGCTCGGCAGCGCGAACTGCCGTGCTGAGGTCGCCGAGGCGCTCACGGATGGCGGCGGCGAAACGCTGCGTCTCCGCGTCGTCGGGCTTGCGGCTGAGGATCTCGGTGACCGAGCTCTCGGCGCCGGCGATACGAGCGCTCAACTTCGCGCCGTGACCGGTGTAGTCACCGAGCTGGTCGACGGCGATGCCCATCTTCTGTGCACGCGTGGTGTCGAGCTGGGCGCGCACCGCCGTGGCTGCGCGGTAGGCGATCGGCAGGAGAACGGGGGCAAGCAGACGTGCCACTCCCAGGTACTTACGCACCTTGGCGACGGTCAGGCCCTGATTCGCAGCGGCCTTCTCCTGCGCCTTCAGGGTCGCGATCTGCGCCTTTTCGATCTTGTGCTGTGACTCGATCTCGGCTTTCTCCAGCTTCTTGAGCGACTTGGTCTCGACCTTGTCGCGCTTACGCTGGCTCTTGGCGTTGAGCTTCGCCTCGACCTCAGCCTTGTGCTTGAGAGCCTTTGCCTCCGCCTTGCGGGTGGCACGAGACTTTCGCTTCTTGAACAACCCCATCGAAAAGGACCCCGTTTCCAGGTGTTTGTGTGTTGCCAGGTACCTGCGCTTCGGCTTCAGCCTAGGGGAGCACATAATCTTCGTCATCGTGTGTTCCGTTAACAACCCCGCGCCCCAGCTCCCGATCATCGATTCGGGGGCGTTGACCCGATGCCGTCATCGGGTGCGTCTGGACGGGTTGTTTCCCGGGAAATCGGCTTCGGAACCCGTCGACACCGGCGTCAAGCAGCGCCAGGACGCCGCGATCGCGAAGCGCGCGGAGATCGCCGAACTCGTGATCGGCGCTGCTCCCGAGCGTTGGGTGAAGATCAACCCTGATCAATCGGCGTCGGCTCAGGCTCGCGACACCTTGGCTGCCTGTGAGGCCGGCGCGGACCGGATCTGGGGCGCGGTCTTGCCGGTCGAGCGCGACACCGGACGCAAGGGTCGCTGCGAAATGCTCATCCGTGACGACGAGGGCGGCGGGTACATCCCCGTCATTGTCGTCAATCACAAGGTGACCGATCCCGGCCAGGGCGCGATCACCTCGGGGCTCTTCGAATGGGAGCCCGCGGCCGATCCCAAACGCAAGGTCCGCAGTCAGGTCCGCGATCAGATGCGCGTCGCGCAGGTCTATCGGATGCTCGAGCGTCGTGGGCTGGCGAGCCCGTCGCTGACGGCAGGCGCGATCGGATACAACGGAGACTGCATCCTCGTCCACGACCTCAGCGCGATTCTCGACGATTACGACGAGCGTTTCGCCGACCGTATCGCTGTGGCCCGCGGTGAGGTGCTGACGTCTCCGTCACAGGTGAGCGAGTGCAAGTCGTGCCCGTGGTGGACCGAATGCAAGCAGGAGTTGGTTCGCAACCGCGACGTCAGCCTCGTCGCTGTCGGATCGCGGGCCGAGCTTCTGCGCGACGTGGGCTGCAACACGATCGATCAGCTGGCCGCCTGGGACGGTGAGCCGCTCGAGGATTGGCCGCACGGAAATTTCGACGACGCAGTCGTGATCGCCAAGGCGTGGTTGGCAGATGCTCCGTTGGTGCGGCGGTTCGAGAAGATCTCGGTGACTCGGGCGGACATCGAGATCGACGTCGACATGGAGAGCTATCAGGAGCACGGCGCCTACCTGTGGGGGACGTTGCTCAATGTCGGCGGCTTCTCGATGTATCGAGGATTTGCGACGTGGGATCCGTTGCCGACACGTGACGAGGCGCGGTCGTTCGCAGAGTTCTGGGGCTGGCTGATGGCGGAACGTGACGCGGCCGCCGCTTCGGGTAAAACCTTTGCCGCGTACTGCTATTCGCGTTCGGCCGAGGACAAGTGGTTGTTGGACTCGGCGCGCAGGTTTGCCGGTGAACCCGGGATTCCGAGTAAGGACGAGATCCGCGAGTTCATCGACAGTCCGCAGTGGGTCGACATCTATCAAGCAGTGAGTGATCAGTTCATCTGCCCGAACGGAAAGGGGCTCAAGAAGATTGCGCCCGTCGCCGGCTTCAACTGGCGTGACGCCGAGGCCGGGGGTGAAGCGTCGATGGCGTGGTACCGCGAGGCGGTCGGCTACGACGGTGAGCCGGACGAGACGCAGCGGACACGCATCCTGCAGTACAACGAGGACGACGTCATTGCCACCAAGGTCCTCCGTGAGTGGATGACGGACCGCGCGGAGAAGGAAATTCCGCTGGCTTCCGAGTTGTAGCGCTGATCCGTTCTGTCGCGATTGTCTGAAACATCCTATTTAACAGTATGTTTCAACTCGTAGTTTCTCGTCATCGTGTGTCCGGAACCCGCATCCGCGCTACCTTCATCTGGTCGGCTCCACGATGGAGGGTGTTGCATGCTGAGCAGGCTGACTTCGAGTGCGAGCGACGCCGAACTGTCTGACGTCGAGCGGCGCGACCTCTTCGCACGCCAGATACTGCAGGTGACGACGGTCGCGCCACTGGCCAACATGGTCAATGTACTCAGCGTGTGCGCTTTGCTTGTGTATGTCGTACCCCCCGGTCACAACGAGTTTCGGGTGATCTGGGGTTCTGCGGCCTTCTTGGTCGTCCTCAATTCGGTGCGCGTCTGGATACCGCGAGTCGTCCTGAAGGGCCGGTACACGCCCAAACATACGACGAAGTACGACTACTGGGCGCTCATGCTCGAGGTGATCCTGCTCGGGCTTCTGCTTGTCGTTCTCGCCGCCGCGATGCTTCCCGTGACGGACAACTCGCGAAAGCTTGTGCTTCTAGCGACATTCGCCGGAGTCATGGGCGCCGGCGCCGTAGCATTGTCGACGGTTCGGTCGATAGCGGTAGCGTGGATTCTGGTGCACAGCATCGGATTGCTCGTCGTTATCCTGCCCAAGAGAACCACGGAATACGCTGTCCTCTCGTTCCAGTTGGTCGTGTACTCGGTGACACTGATTATCGGCGTCGTGTACCTCTGGGCGTCGTTCCGAAGTCGTTGTCTTGCCGAGTTCGAGGCTGCTGCCGAGCGCCAGACGGTCAGTTTGCTTCTCGACGATTTCGAGGGTGGGTCACGCGACTGGCTGTGGGAAGTCGACACCACCGGGACGTTGTCGCACACCTCCGCTCGGCTGTCGCAGATCTCGGGAGTTCCCGTCTCCGACTTGCGAACCCTGTCGCTGCGCGGATTGTTGGATCGGCTCGACGTGGGTTCGACGAAGAGTGGCCGAGCCGCGGTCCAGGTCATCGGAGATCACCTCGACCGCCTCATGCCGTTTCGAGAGGTCGTCATTCCCGTTCGTGTCGACGGCGTCGACCGATGGTGGTCTCTGTCGGGTCATCCCAGGCTATCCGAGGCCACGGAGTTCGTGGGTTGGCGAGGCGTGGGCTCGGACATCACCGAGAAGTACAACTACGAGCGGCGAATTCTGTGGCTTGCTGCAACCGACGGACTGACCGGGCTCCCGAATCGCCGGACGTTCGGCTCGGAGCTGTCCGACGCGCTCGGCACCGTCCGAACCGGCGAGGAAGTCCTTGTCGGAATCCTCGACCTGGACAATTTCAAGTCGGTGAACGACACGTTAGGGCACCCTGTCGGTGACAAATTGTTGATTTCCGTTGCTGCACGGCTCAATCGGGTGGTCGACGGCGCCATGTGTGCGCGAATCGGTGGTGACGAATTCGGCGTCGTCTTGCGGGGAACAGGGGACGGCGGAGAGGTGTTCGCTCGCTATCTGGATACATTGCGCGAGCCGTTTTACGTGCGGGGGAATCGCATCGAGGTTCGTGCATCGATCGGCTATGCCGGCGCACCCGCAGATTCCGAAGACGCGGACACGCTTGTCATGTCCGCCGACCTGGCGCTGTATGCGGCAAAATCCGCCGGCAAGAACCGGGTAGGAAGATACTCACCGGTGCTGCGGGCGCGGGCCAGGGAGCGAGCATCGGCCCTGCAAGAACTTGGGCTTGCGATCGAGTCTCGGCAGTTCGAGCTGTACTACCAACCGCAGGTTCGTGCGGACACCGGCCGCGTCGAGGGTTTCGAGGCACTGCTTCGCTGGAATCACCCGGTGCGGGGCGTGCTTGCACCGCACATTTTCATCGATGTCGCGGAGGAGACCGGCCTGATAGTCCCTCTGGGGCTTCAGGTACTGAACATGGCGTGCGCCGAAGCCGCGACGTGGCCCGACGACACTTACGTGACGGTGAACGTCTCTCCGGTGCAACTGATGTCGTCCGGGTTCGGATCGGCCGTGAACGATGCGCTGGAGGCAAGCGGTCTTTCCGGCAAACGGCTTCAGCTGGAAATCACAGAGACGGGAGCAGTGGAGGAGCTTGCCGTCGCCGAGTTGGATCGCCTGCGTGCCACCGGAATTGCGATTGCCCTGGACGACTTCGGAACCGGCTATTCGTCTTTCGAGAGTTTGAAGAAACTGCCGTTGGACATCCTCAAGATCGACCGGTCGTTCATCACCGAACTGAGCGAGGGTGATTCGGCAGTTGTCACTTCGGTGGTCGAGGTGGCGAAGGCGCTCGGTATGCAGTCATTGGCGGAAGGCGTGGAGACGGCCGACCAGCTGAGGCTCTTGCTTACCGCCGGTTGCGAATTGGTTCAGGGTTACTACATCAGCCGACCGATGCCGGCGAAGGAAGTGGCCGAGTACCTCAGCGCAACTGCCCACTCTAACGGTGGGTATTTTCATTCGTTCTGACAACTGTGCGCCTTTATTAACCGCGGGCGGTTAATAAAGGCGCACAGCAGGGAGGTTAGCGCGGCGCCATGCGCAGTGCGCCGTCCATGCGGATGGTCTCGCCGTTGAGGTAGTCGTGCTCGACGATCATCTGCGCGAGCTGCGCGTACTCGGACGGCTGGCCCAGGCGCGACGGGAACGGAACGCCGGCCTCGAGGCCCTTGCGGTACTCGTCGGTGACGCCTGCGAGCATCGGGGTGTCGATGATGCCGGGAGCGATCGTGTTGACGCGGATGCCGAACTGCGCAAGGTCACGGGCAGCCGGAACCGTCATGCCGTGCACGCCGCCCTTGGAGGCGGAGTACGCGATCTGGCCGATCTGGCCTTCGAAGGCAGCAACGGAAGCGGTGTTGATGACGACGCCGCGCTGACCCGACTCGTCGACGGCCTCGGTCTTGGCGATGGCGTCGGCGGCCAGGCGCATGACGTTGAAGGTGCCGAGCAGATTGACGGTGATGACCGTGCGGAACAGCTCGAGGTCGTGCGGACCCTTCTTGGACAGGATGCGTCCGGCCCAGCCGACACCGGCACAGTTGACGACGATGCGCAGCGGGGAGCCCGACTCGACGATCTGGTTGATCGCTGCTTCGACCTCTTCGCCGCTGGTCACGTCGGTGGGGATGAGGGTGACGCCGGCGGGGACGTTGTCGCCTGCGCGCTCGATCGACGCGGGCAGATCCAGGCCGAAGACGGTAGCGCCGGCGTCGGCGAGGCGCTTGGCTGTTGCGGCGCCGAGGCCTGATGCCGCTCCGGTGACCAGTGCTGCGGTTCCCTTGATTTCCACTTCGTGTGCTCCTCGAGTTAGCGATCGGTAAGGCGGTGGTACGTGTCGAGAACCATAACGCGAGGGTGTATGTGAGGGCGAACGCGCGAGACCCACGTAGGGCTGGGTACCTTGGACGCGAGGTCTGAGAGCAAAGCACCGGACGAGAGGGGACCTGCGTGAGCAAGGCGCCTGTGCGTCCCGCCGCTTCTGTCGAGAATTTCGAGCGGTTGCAGCGCGACCCTCTCTTCGAAGATCTCGCCGAACTGATTGCCGAGGTTCTCTCCTACGCGTTCGACGCTCCGGCCGCCGTCGAGATCGAACAGTGGACGATCAGTTGCCTGCCGTCGACCAACCGATCGGCGGAGCGCCATCGCTTGTTCACGCTCAATATCGGTCCGATGGAGATTCTGAGCGTCGAGTGCCATCTGGTCGGCGGTAAGCCGATCGAGCACGTCATGTCCGTCTACGTATCCAGTTCGGCACTGGAATCGCGAACCGGCTGCAGCATCGAAGAACTCGACGCCAAGCACGATCTGGTCGCCATCAGACGCACCGAGTTGGCGTCCGCCGACGGCGACGGGACCGTGATCGACTGCAGTCTCGAGGACTCGGATGCGTTGGAACAGTTTGCTCAACTGCCCGTCGACATGACGACGGTTCGTCCGCTCGCGGAGCATCTTGTTGCCAAGGGCAAGGGCCCATTTCGGCAGTATCACAACGCCGGGTTCGCCAAATATGTACTGGAAAGGTCGCTCGACCATGCTTGATCAGTTGCCCATCCGACTCCCGCGTGTGCTGCGAGACGGGGACGATGACGGCGCGGTCGACGTGCTGCAGGAATATTTCACGAGGCCGCTCCGAAAGACCGGTTATCTCCGAACCGGTGCGTTGTGGGATTCCTGGGATCCCAGTGGCAATCGCGATCGTGATGCGAACATCTTCACCGCGGAAGATCTTGTTGCGGTGACTCTTCTGTCGGTTCAGGTTCCGGCGCAAGGAGCCTTCTTCCTGCTCGGGGAGAACAATGCCGAACTGAACCGACTCCTGGCGGACGTGGGCCCGGATCGCGATCTGTCGAACGAACCCGATCCCTTCACTCCGGAATCCCCGGTGTGGCGGTTGGAGACGGCGCTTCGAGAGATTCACGGCGTCGGGCGAACCATGGCGTCCAAACTGATCGCGCGCAAGCGTCCGCGACTCTTCCCGATCTACGACGACGTCGTCGGGCGGGAGTTGGGAACGAAGTCGGCCCACCTGGAACCCGTTCGCGTAGCCATGCGGGAAGACGAGTTGCAGAGTCGACTCCTCGATCTACGTGCACGAGCAGGTCTCGACGAATCCGTTCCGGTCATCAGGGTGTTGGACGTGCTGGCGTGGATGCAGGGTAAGGGATACAAACCGGCACTCTAGCTTTCTTGTCGGTGGGCAGGTCTATTGTCGAATGTATGTTCGATAAGGGATTGACGAGCGGTGTGGGGACATCCGTCGATGACGGCTGTCCTGTCGTCGACCCACTCGTGTTGCCGGACATGCTCTTTGCGACGGCGCAGAGCGAGAACATGCTTGCCGCGCAAAAGGTGCTCGGTGCATCCATGTTGTCGGAGTCGAGATTCAACGCCGAACTCGACGTGTCCGGTGATGTCGACAAGGCGTGGCGGATCGCATGCAACGAGATCGCGGTCATGCTCACGTGCTCGCGTCGTACTGCCGAAGTCCACATCGAGATCGGTGATGCCCTGCGGGAGTTCCTTCCGTTCACAAAGGCCGCCTTCGCTGCCGGCGAGCTGGACTATGCGCGCGTGCGCAAGATTGTCGACGGGCTCACCGGGGCGGACCCCGATACGATCGCAGCACTCGAGCGCCGGGTACTTGCCTCCGCGCACCGTCTTCCGCCCGGGCAACTCGAGCGCGACATCGAGCGCCAGCTCTTTGCCTACGATCCGGATGCTGCCGCCGAACGTCGCCGGAAGATGCTGGAACACCGCGATGTTCGCACGCGTGCAGACCGTCACGGACTCGCCCAGTTGCAGGCAACACTCAGCGCGACCGAGGCCGTCGAAGCGCTTGGCCTGATCAACGAGGCCGCCGGAAGCGTCTGCAACCACGATCCACGAAATGTCTCGACCCGTAGGGCCGACGCACTGGTCGCTCTGCTGCACGGCGAACAGGGGCTGACGTGCCAGTGTGGCAGCGAAACGTGCGAGGCAGTATCCCCAGTAGCTCGATTGACTGCGCCCTCACGTCGGAAGCCGTTGTTGCACATCGTGTGTGATCTGGCGACGCTCCTCGGATTGATGTCAGATCCCGCGAGCATCGACGGATACGGGCCGATCGATCCTGATTTTGCTCGCGAGCTCGCCGCTGATTCCACCTGGCAGGCCTTGTTCGTCGATTTCCGCGCCCAGGCCGCGGGGAACCGACCGCGTCGGCAGCATGCTCCGACTGTCCTGCCGCTTGTCACCCGACGTGATCGCCCAAGTCGCGATCCGAACGGCTGCGGGGATCGGATTCGGGCGATGCAACGGTTGGTCGCGCGATCCCCGGACATCGTTCGAAGATCGGATGGGCATGGCACCCAACCCGATCCGCCTCCCGGCGCGCTGACCTATGCTCCGGGAGCGGCTCTGGCCGCATTGGTGCGGGCCGTCGACGGTCACTGCCGGTTCCCTGGTTGTTCGGTGCCCGCGAACAGGTGCCAACTCGACCACATCACCGAGTTCGATCCTTCCGATCCGAGACGCGGTGGGTGGACCATTGCGAGCAACCTCCAATGCCTGTGTCGTCATCACCATCAGGTGAAGACATACAGGTTGTGGACGCCGGTGATGCTGGAGGACCGTGCCATTCACTGGACCGATAAAACCAGCGGGTTGACGGCTGTCACGGTTCCGGAGAGGATCTGACCTGTGCCGGAAGGACAGTGCGCGGGAATCGTCGGCGGGGGAATTGGCGGGCTGACGGCTGCCATCGCGCTCCGCAAAGCAGGCTGGGATGTCACCGTGTACGAGCGTTCGTCCGAGTTCACGGAGGTAGGCGCCGCCGTCGTGTTGTTTCCCAACGCTCTGGCAGCGTTGGACGAAATCGGTGTAGGCGAACAGGTCAGGGCGAATTCCCTTCCGTACAGCTCGGGCGCGATCAGGAATCTGCGCGGGCAAAATCTGGTGACGCGCAAAATTGGTGACCTCGCCGGCGGTCGCGATCTGGTGACAATCCACCGCGCCGATCTGATCGACGTGTTGGTTCGCGCAATCCCCGCTGAGTGCCTACGCACCGGAACCAGGGTGACGGGTGTGGGCTGCGGAGATCATGGCCGCGGCGAGATCGTCACCGATGGTGATACCGCTCGATACGACCTTGTCGTTGCTGCGGACGGTGTGCACAGTGCTGTGCGACAGCAGATCTGGGCCGGCGAGGGAACCGTGGAACGGACTGGCGTGTCCGCTTGGCGCTGGATCGTCGATGGTCCACCGCCGGATTTTGTCGGACAGGTATGGGGGATTCGAGGGGAGTTCGGGATTCTCCCGTTGGCGGGCAACCGCACCTACGCTTTCGCGGGTGCGCAACGCGGCGAGAGTCTTGCGCATTTTGCGGACTGGCCCGAACCTGTGTCGCAGCTCGTCGCGAACGCTGACCCGGCCCGCATCATCGAGAACGAACTGCTCGAGATTCGGACCCCGAAGTTGTTGACACGCGGCAAAGTTGCGTTGATTGGCGACGCCGCTCATGCCATGCGCCCTCACCTCGGGCTAGGTGCGGCTTTGGCGATCGAGGACGCCGTTACTCTTGCTTCCTATGCGGACGATCTCGCCGGCTACACAAAGGCTCGACGTCATAGAGTTCGAACTGTTCAATGGATTTCGCGGCAGATGTCGACCGTCGTGATGCCGGACAATCGATCGTTAGCGGCGGTGCGTGACGTCGTTGTGCGGTTGACTCCAGACATTCTTGCCTTGTCGGTATTCGGTGTGATCAACCGTTGGCGGCCGAAGCCGATCGAGAGGCACTGACTTCGAAGATGGTCTCCAGACCGTCTTCTTCGTCCCACTGCTCACCGACTTCGCAAAAATTGTACTGGCTGATCAGGTTTCGAGATGCGGCATTGTCCGGGCTGATGGTCGCGCGAACGATGTGTACTTCGGATTCGCGACTCGCGACGTCGAGAAGTATCTCGAGGGCGGCCCGTGCGTATCCCTGGCGCCGGAACGCCGGGTCGATGCGATATCCGACCTCCATCATCCCGCGCGCATCGGGGCGACCATGGAATCCGGCCAACCCCACCGGCGTCGAGGTGCGGGCATCGACGGCGATGCGGGTGATCCACGCGCTGTCGAGTGGGTTCCCGGCTATCTGCTTGCTCCGGTAGCGCCACAAGCCCTGGCATTCTTCGCCGAGGAGATACGGGGTCAGGAGGTCGGGTGCGAGTTCCATTGCAAGATTAGCGTTGTCTTCACCCAGTGCGTGGAGGGCGAGTGATGGAACCTGGACCAGTTGAAGTCCACGTCCGTCGAGTGTCCAGGGTAGTTCGGTGACTGTCACAGGTCGGCGATCGGCGTCGACAGCGTTATGTCGACACCGATGCTCCGGAGATTGCCGTCGAGGACTTGCCAGATGGAGCGTTCGAGGAATTCGGCCAATTCCGCACTGGTCACATCGGAACCCGGCTGGCTGAGCCAACGGTTGACGCTGACGTCGACCAATCCGATGACGCCGAAAGCCAAGGGCTCAGCCATCTTCGGCGGTTTGCCACGGCTGGTGAGGATCGTGCCCAACAAATTTCCCAATTGGACGGCGATCGCCGTCTTGGTTCCGGTCACCACTTTCGAACCGGTGGCCCGCGTACTCGGCGAGCCCTTGCCTAAAAAGTGGTGCAGTCGTGGATATTTCACAATCCACTGGAGGTAGGTCTCGACGGCCCGTGAGATGGCCTCGCCGACGGTGCCTTGTGGCGTGAGGGTGGGGGTCAGGTCGGTCATCATCATCTCGAGGATGCGGACTCGCAGCTGCTCGTCGAGGTCGGCTCGATCCTTGAAGATCCGGTAGACAACGGAACGGGGGACGTCGGCGCGCTCGGCGATCTGCTGGACGCCGACGTCGGCGCCACCTTCGTTGACTGCATCGAGTGCTGCGTCGAGGATCCGCGCTTTGCGCTGCTCCTTGTGATCGTTCCAGCGAGTGCTGCGCCCGTCGGGCTGCGCCGACTCGGCTGTTTTTGTCATAAATCGAACGATACTCACCCCGCCATTGACTGGACAAGATGTCTCACATACTTTGGTGGGACAGCGTGTCACACACAGATACCGTTCTCTTCAGGAGTGGCAATGAGTAACAGGGTTTTTGTCGTCGGCGTCGGCATGACGAAGTTCGAGAAGCCGGGAGCCCGCGAGTGGGACTACCCCGACATGGCACGCGAGTCGGGTACCAAGGCGCTCGAAGACGCGGGTATCGACTACACCGAGGTCGAGCAGGCATACGTCGGCTACGTCTACGGCGAGTCCACCGCAGGTCAGCGCGCTGTCTACGAGCTCGGTCTGACAGGTATCCCCATCGTCAACGTGAACAACAACTGTTCGACGGGATCGACCGCGCTCTACCTCGCCACGCAGGCAGTCAAGAGTGGCCAGGCCGACTGCGCACTGGCGCTGGGCTTCGAGAAGATGCAGTCCGGGTCCCTCGGATCCACCTACGACGACCGTGAACAGCCACTCATGCGCCACCTCCTCGCTCTCGCCGAACTGCAGGAGTTCGCGATGCCGCCCGCTCCGTACATGTTCGGCGCGGCCGGCGTCGAGCACATGGAACGCTTCGGAACCACTGCCGAGCAGTTCGCGAAGATCGCCGTCAAGAACCACAAGCACTCGCTGAACAACCCGTATGCCCAGTTCCAGGACGAGTACACCCTCGAGCAGATCCTCGAAGCACGCCAGATCCACGGGCCGCTCACCAAGCTCCAGTGCTCGCCTACCTCGGACGGATCCGGCGCGGCGATCATCGCCAGCGAAGCATTCGTCGAGAAGCACGGCCTCGCTGCTCAGGCGATCGAGATCGTCGGGCAGGCCATGGTCACCGACATGAACAGCACTTTCGAGGACAAGAGCGCCATCAGCCTCGTCGGCGCAGACATGACCCGCAAGGCCGCCGAGAAGGTATACGCCCAGGCCGGGATCACCGCCGACGACGTCGACGTCATCGAACTCCACGACTGCTTCTCCACTAACGAGTTGCTGACCTACGAGGCACTTGGACTGTGCGCCGAAGGTGACGGCGGCAAGCTCGTCGACGCCGACGACACCACCTACGGCGGACGCTGGGTGGTCAACCCGTCCGGCGGCCTCATCTCGAAGGGCCACCCCCTCGGAGCAACAGGCCTCGCGCAGTGCGCCGAACTCACCTGGCAGCTCCGCGGAACCGCGGACAAGCGTCAGGTCGACGGCGCGAAGGTCGCCCTCCAGCACAACATCGGACTCGGCGGTGCAGTTGTCGTGACCGCATACAAGCCCTACGCACGCTGAATCACACCCTCAACCCGCTAGCTACCCACTAGGAGTTTCATCATGGCTTCCGTTTCCGTCTCCGCCGTACTGCCCGCATCCCCCGAGAAGACCTGGGATGCGCTCTCCGATCTGTCTCGCTGGGAAGAGTGGCTCACCATTCACCAGGGCTGGAAGAGTGAACTCCCCACCGAGGTGGCTTTGGGCGCCAAGTTCACCGAGGTCGTCTCGGTGATGGGTATGGCCAACAAGATCGAGTGGACCGTCGAAGAGGTCGAGGTTCCGAAGATGGTCAAGATCGCCGGAACCGGAATGGCCGGCGTCACCGTCGAATTCATCCTCTCGGTCGAGGCCGACGGTGCGGGCTCGAAGGCAACCGTCGACGCCAGCTTCAAGGGCACCATGATCGTCGGGCCGATCGGCAAGGCAGTTGCCAAGAACGCCAAGGCTGATCTCGAGGCCTCGCTGGCCAAGTTCGCCGAGCTGGTCGGGTAACGGCTCGATGACGACACCGAAGACCAACGCGGTCGAATTCGATACGTCCGGGCTGGACGTATGGACCGATCCGGAGCACTTCGAGGTGACAGCCGAGCGCATCGCCGAATATGCCGCTGCCACCAACGACCCCATCGAGCGACACCTGAAAGGCGAGATCGCTCCGCCGGTCTTCGCGGTGGTACCCGTCTTCATGTCGATGGCACCCGCTGCGCTGTCGGTGGCGCCGGTCGAACTGCTGATGAAGCTCGTTCACGGTGAGCAGGACTTCCTGTTCCACCGTCCGATCTACCCTGGCGACCATCTGGTCGCTCGCGCCAAGCCCATCGGATTCGAGGGCCGGGACAACGGGTCCACCGTCGTCATCTACGTCGAAACCAAAACCGACAAGGGTGAATTGGTCAACGAGCAATGGATGACAGCGTTCTTCCGCAAGGTCGACGCGGGCCCCGGACTGGGCGAGAAGGCTCCCGAACACCGATTCGACGACGCTCTTCGCGCTGGTAGACCCGCAGCGGTGGTGAACCAGCATATCGACGAGGACCAGACGTTCCGGTACTCACCGGCTTCCGGCGATCCGATGCCGATCCACCTTGACGAGGAGATCGCTAGGATGTCCGGGCTCCCCGGAATCATCAACCACGGACTGTGCACGATGGCGTTCACGTCGTGGGGAGCCCTGACCGAACTGGCAGGCGGCGAGACCGAGCGGTTGCGTCGTCTCGCAGTGCGATTCGCGAAACCCGTACTCCCGACCCAGGACATCGAGACGGTGTTCTACAAGTCGAGTTCGGCAGACGGAGCCACGTCGTACTCGTACGAAACCAGTGCGGTCGGCGACCTCGTGATCAAGGACGGCCTCGCGGTCATCGCCGACAAATGAGTCTTCATGTCCGACAACTGAACTGATGGGAATCTGAACTGATGGGAAGTCTCGACGGTCGCGTAGCGATCATCACCGGAGCAGGACGCGGCATCGGCCGTGAGCATGCGCTGCTCTTCGCTCGTGAGGGTGCGAGCGTCGTGGTCAACGACCTCGGCGGCGCAAACGACGGTTCCGGTGCAGATGCCGGCCCCGCGCAGCAGGTAGTCGACGAGATCGTTGCCGCAGGCGGCAAGGCCGTTGCCAACACCGACAACATCGCCACCTGGGACGGTGCCGAGGGCCTCGTCAAGCAGGCCGTCAGTGAGTTCGGCCGACTCGACGTCCTGGTCAACAACGCCGGCATTCTTCGTGACGCCTTCATCGCGGGTATGGACGAGAGCCAGTGGGACGCAGTCATTGCCGTGCACCTCAAAGGGCACGCCGCGACACTGCACCACGCTGCCGCATACTGGAAGGACCAGAGCAAGGCAGGCGAGACCGTCAACGCTTCGGTCATCAACACTGCTTCGGCTTCGGGTACTTTCATGCCCAATGCGGGCCAGGGCAACTACGGTGCCGCCAAGGCGGGCATCGCAGCTCTGACTTTGGTGGCCGCTGACGAGCTCGATCGATACGGCGTGCGCGTCAACGCAATTGCGCCGATCGCGCGTACTCGACTGACGCTGGCGACACCCGGTATGGGTGCGCTCTTCGCGGCCGAGGTCCCCGAGGGTGAGTTCGATGCGTTTGCGCCGTCAAACATCTCGCCGCTCGTGGCTTATCTCGCGGCGGCGGACTGCAAGCTCACCGGCAAGGTGTATGCCGTTCAGGGTGGGGCCATCACGGAACTCGCCGGCTGGCACGGTGTGAACACCATCGAGAGCGAGGGTCCCTGGACCACCGCCGACCTCGCAGAACGACTGTAAGCGTATGGCACGCAACGCATACGAACTCGGTCTCGGGCTGAGTGAGGAGCACACCGCGCTTGCAGATTCGGTGCGCTCCTTCGCCGAGCGCACCATCACCACCGAGCAGGTGCGCGCGGCCGTGGAGTCGCGGACCGAGGACAAGTTCCCCCAGTTCTGGACGGCACTCGTCGGGCAGGACCTTCTCGGGCTCGCGGTTCCGGAAGAGCAAGGTGGTCACGGCGCCGGCCTGCTGACCTTGGCGGTGGCACTGGAAGCATTGGGCCGCACAGTCTCTCCCGGCCCGTTCGTTCCGACGGTATTGGCAAGTGCCGTTCTCGGTGTCGCCGATTCCAAGGCGGGACCCGAGTTCCTGCCCGGTCTGATCGACGGAAGTCGTACGGCAGCAGTCGCCTTGGGTGCACCGTTGGCGGCCGAGTCGTCGGACGGTGGGTACAAGATCACGGGCGCACTCGACGGTGTGCTCGGTGGTGAGCACGCCGACGTACTGCTGGTTCCGATCCAGTTGCCCGAGGGCGTTCGCTACGCGGTGCTCGAGAGCAGCGCAGTCGCGATCACCGTTCAGGACAGCATCGACGTGCTGCGCGGTAGTGCGCGGATCGAAGCTGACAATGCTCAGATCAGCGCCGAACGGATACTCGACGGTCTCACCGAGGCGCGGGTACGGTCCATTGCCGCAGTCGTTCTCGGCGCCGAAGACGTCGGCGTCATGTCCTGGTGCGTTTCCACTGCGTCGGAGTACGCCAAGACACGCGTGCAGTTCGGGCGACCCATCGGCCAGTTCCAGGGCGTCAAGCACAAGTGTGCGCAGATGGGCATTGCGCTCGAGCAGGCACGCGCCGTTGTGTGGGATGCGGCAAGCGCATTGGACAAGGGCGACGACACGGCAGATTTTGCCGCCGATATCGCAGCAGTCATCGTGCCGGACGCCGCAGTGCAGGTAGCGCAGGATTGTGTGCAGGTCCACGGCGGCATCGGCTTCACGTGGGAGCACGACGCCCACCTGTACTACCGGCGCGCGCTCTCGATCCGCGGCATTCTCGGTACCCGCGAGGATCGTGCCAACCGTGTTGCGCAGCAGGCACTTGACGGTGTCAGCCGGGCTTCGGTTCTCGAACTGCCGCCGGAGGCAGAGGAGATCCGCGGCGGCATCGCGGCCGAGCTTGCCAAGTTGGTCGAGCTCGACGAGGACGACCAGCTGATCGCGCTCGGCGACGGCGGCTGGGTTCAGCCTCACCTGCCGAAGCCGTACGGGCGCGGCGCCGCTCCGCTCGAGCAGATCGTCATCTCCCAGGAAATCAAGGCTGCCGGTATCTCGATGCCGCAGCTTCTGATGGGAACGTGGGCAGTGCAGGCCGTCGTGGCACATGGTTCGGACAAGCAGAAGCAAGAGCTGGCCGTGCCTACCCTGCAGGGTGAGCTGGTGTGGTGCCAGCTCTTCAGCGAGCCCGGTGCTGGTTCCGACCTTGCGTCATTGTCCACGAAGGCCGAAAAGGTCGACGGCGGTTGGAAGATCACCGGTCAGAAGATCTGGACCACGGTTGCGCAGTTCTCCGACTGGGCAATGCTGATCGCCCGCACGGACGCCACCAAGCCGAAGCATCAGGGCATCACCTACTTCGTGCTCGATATGTCGACACCGGGCATCACCGTCCGCCCGCTGCGTGAGATGACGGGCTCGGCGTTGTTCAACGAGGTGTTCCTCGACGACGTGTTCATCCCCGACGAGAACGTGGTCGGTGAGGTCAACGACGGGTGGAACGTCGCCCGGACGACGCTGGCCGGCGAGCGCGTCGCGCTCAGCCAGAAGATGGAGGCGTACGCCTCGGACTCCGATCTGCTGAAGTTCGCGAAGTCGGCAGACCTGAGCCCGATCGGACGCTACCGTGTCGGCGAGCTGGTTGCGGAGAGTCAGGCGATCGATCTCATCGGTTCCCGCGTTGTGCTCAAGCAACTTTCGGGAATCGACGTGAGTACGACGTCGAGCGTCGGCAAGCTGTTGGCGATGAAGATCAGCCAGTCGATCGCCGAGTTCGTCGTCGCCGAACTGGGTGCTGCCGGAGCGGTCAGCATCCCAGGTCAGCCAAGCGACAAGGCGATGGAGCAACTCATTTCGGGCCGTGCCACCACGATCTACGGTGGCACAACCGAGGTGCAACTCAACGTGATCGGTGAGCGCATGCTCGGATTGCCGCGAGACTGAGGGTATTTACCGGCGAGGCTCAGTCCTGGATTCTTCTCCAGGGCTGAGCCTCTTCCAGTTCGAAGGCCAATTCGAGGAGCGTGCGCTCGTCGCCGAGATCGGCGGAGAAATGCGCAGCCAACGGCAAACCGTTGCTGGTCTGATGCATCGGTAGCGAAATCGCGGGACCTCCGGAGATGTTGTTCAGTGGCGTGAACGATGTGTACGCGATCAGCTTGTCGAAGAGTTCCTCGAAAGGCTGAGCGGGAGAGAGGTATCCCAGCTCGGGGGTGGTGTGCCCCAGGGCCGGCGAGAGCACGACGTCGTACTTCAAGAACATGGCGCTGTATTGCTGCTGGAGCCGTCGCAGACGGTAGAGCACGCGCGGCGTCTTCACCAGGTTCTTCCGGTACAGCGTGTAGAGGCCCTTGGTGAGATTGTCGGTGCCGGACTTGTCGAAGTCGGGTCCGAGCATTTGTTTGCCACCGGTGGAGATGGCAAACGACAGAAAGCCCCAGTAAATGCTGAAGTCGTCGATGAATTCGGGGCCGACGGGCAGTGCTGCGTCCTCGACATGATGGCCAAGGCTTGCAAGGAGTTCGGCCGTAGCTTCGACGGACTTGCGCGTCTCGTCGTCCGTCTTGGTGACGGTGACGGAATCGGCGATCACGCCGACGCGCAGGCGGGTTGAGCTGGGTCCTTCGATCAAGCGAACCGGTGCGAGTCGCGGATTGCGGTAGTAGTTCTCAGCCGCAGACATCCATCGTGCAGTGTCGCGAACAGTGCGAGTAACGGCGCCCTGGGCGATCAACCGGATCGGCATCGACTTGTCGGCCGGATCGGCGATGGTGCGTCCGCGAGTGGGTTTGAGTCCGACGAGTCCGCAGGCAGCGGCGGGAATGCGAATCGATCCACCGCCGTCGTTGGCGTGCGCGATCGGGAGTACGCCGGCAGCAACAAGCGCGGCTGCGCCTCCCGAGGAAGCGCCCGACGAGTACGCCGGATTCCACGGGTTGTGCACGGGTTCTTCCGTCATGTATTCGGTGGACGCACTGAATCCGAACTCGGGCAGTCGGGTCTTGCCGATCGAAATGGCCCCGGTGGAGAGGAACTGCTTCGCGAAATCGCTGTCGGCTTTGGCGGGGATCGCGGTGAAGGCGGTACTGCCCTGCTGGGTGGGAAGGCCGGCGCTGTCGGTGTTGTCCTTGATCGCGGTGGGGACACCGGCAAAGACGCCCTTGGCGGGCCGGTTGCTCCTGGCGAGGGCACGATCGAAATCAGTGCAGGCCAGACCGTTCAATTGCCCCTGCACTGCCTCGGCGCGGGCGATCGATGCCTCCATGACTTCCCGTGCGGTCACCTCACCCGATTCGATCCGGGCGGCGACGCCGGTGGCGTCGAGGTCGCCCAGGGCGTCGTCGGTGAAAGCGTGGATGGGGGTGTTCGCGGTCATGGGGATCCTTGTCAGGCGGAGGCACTCAGGTCGTCCGTCCAGCATATTGGACGGACGACCCCTGAGTGGCGCTATCTGTGGATTGCGGTATCAGCTACCGAAGATCGTCACTGCCTGCTCGGCCGCCTGCGGCGCCTGCTGGAACACTCCCTGGGGGATGAACTGCTGCGGAATGAACTGCTGGGGGCCCAACTGCTGGAAGTTCGTGACCATCGGGTGGATCACGTTGTTGAATACATCGTTGAACATGTGTTGTGTCCTTCGGTTACAGCGTTTTTCGAACTTCTGACTCCATCGACACTAAGCACGGTTCTGACGAGTTTCAACGAAAATTGCTGATACACAGTCAAGTTCAAGTTCATTGCCAGCTGGGGGCCAGGAACCGGTCTTCCTTCACAGCTTGGACGCTGCGCCGTGCAGGTTCTTGGCTGTCGGGGAGGTCTCGACGGATTTGGGATCGGGGTACGTGCCCAGTACGCGATCGGCAGTTCCCGCGGTGGTGACGGTGAACCAGTAGTGCTCGTTCTTGAAGTGGTGGTTGCGGTGATTGCGCCAAACCGACCGGTAGAGAGCAGTTTTCGGCTTGTAGTCACTGTGGATGAGGAAATGTGTCCACTCGTAACCGAGGCCGAGCAGGGAAATGCAGGTCAGGAACGTCAGACCGAGTTCGACGCGGGGAAATGCCAGGAGGGCGACGGCTGTCAGAACGGGAATCACGATCAGGAGCGTCTGCCACGGGATGAAGATGAGTGAGACGGTTCGCGGCGCAAAGTGGTGTTCCCGATGGCTGCGCGCCAGCCGTGAATCGAGTGTGACGCCGGCAATGTTTCGCGGCTTCCAATGGAGAACGAAGACGTGAATGATCCACTCCACGAAGGGGAATGCGGCAAGCATCACGAGCGGAACGAGGGCGTCGGTGATCTGCCAGTTGCCCACTGCGATGCGCGCCGCCGCGGCGGCCAGCAGCATGGTGCCGATCATCCACGGCGTCGGTGACTTGCGGAACGTCCGTGCCGCATCGGCGAGAGTAAGAGGCTTGCTCATGGTTTCAGTCCTTCCAGGAAGGTGAGAGCGTCGCCGATTGCCGTCGTGCCGGTGTGAAGGAGCTGTGCGGCTGACGCCTCGGCAGTTGGCTCGTCGTGTGAAGTGATGGCGGAGGCCAGTTTTCGATACAGGTCGGTCTGGCCGACTTCGGCGACCATGACGGATGCAAGTGCAGTCATAGCCGGCTCGTATGCAGCCCGAAGGCTGTTGAAGATTAAACGGAAGGCAATGGAATCTGCGCTGTCGACGACGACGTCCCAGAACGCCAGAGCGCGGTCTTGCAACTCCACTGGATCTTCGGTGGCGCCTAGTTGATCAACGGCCGTGTCGAGTTCTCGGGCGGATTCCGCGGAGATGCGACGGGCGGCCAGCACAGCGATCTGCGGTCCCATCAACTCGCGAGTTTCCAGCACGCTGCGCACCACGCTCAGGTCGGGGACGCCGTCGCGCACCAGCAGCTGGGGGAGAAGTTCGGGTCCGGCCTGGCGTCGAAAATCGCGCACCGACGTGGACTCGCCCTGGCGGACCTCGACGAGTCCGGCCTGGGCGAGCTTCTGAATTGCCTCGCGGACTGCGGGCCGCGAGACGCCGAATGCCTCGGCGAGCTTGCGCTCGCTGGGTAGTGCCTCACCCGCAGCCAGCTCTCCGGCCAGCACTTTCACCGATATCTGATCGAAGACTGCGCCGGAGGCCGAGGTACGTGCAACGGGTTGGAACATGTACCGACCTTAAGCGCTTGCTGGTGAGAGGTCAAGTGGTATTACCAGTTGCGCACTGGCGTGAAAGAGATACCCCTTGGCCAACAAGCTTCACCGTAACGGCGCAGGTGAGAGTAATTTTAGGCGACCCTAATTCGGAATACCGTCAGGAAGCCCATGACACCTCTCCTGTTACCGACGCTAGACACCGACGCAGAGTTCGCTCGCATCACCGCGGCCTTGACCCGACGCGGCTTTCTGGGCGGAAGTGCCGCCGCACTGTCCATGCTCGCCCTTGCCGGATGCAGCAGTGAGGACGGCGGTGGCGGTGCGGAAGGCGAAACTCGGACGGTGCAGACGCATTACGGACCCGTGGATGTTCCCGTTGATCCGCAGCGCATCGTCGCCGTCTCCTACAACACCCCGTGGCAGTTGCAAGCCGTCGGCGCCCGACCCGTCGCGACGCTCGACTACAGCGCGTACATCGACCAGTTCACCCCAACACAGCAGAAGTTCATCGACGGCTTGTCCACGGTGGGGGTTTTCCTCGAGGTCAACCGCGAAGCCGTCGTGGCTGCCGCGCCTGATCTCATTGTCGGCGATGCGTACGAGATCGACGAGGACATGTTCCGCGAGCTCTCGAAAATTGCTCCGACAGCGGTGTATTCGGGCACGAACCGATCGGATTGGCGCGCTGTCGCCGAGGGTGTCGCAGACGCGGTCAACAAGGGTTCGGCACTGACGTCGAATCGTGAGAAGTATCAGGCGATGCAAGAGCGAATCCGCACCGAATACGCCGCGCAGCTTGGCGAGAATCGGTGGGCCCAGGTTGCTATCGGTGGTTCGGAAGGGCACTTCTCCATCTTGTATCCAACCGGAGTGACCGGCGCGATGCTCGCCGACCTGAACGTGACCCGCGGCGAATTCATCCCGGACCTGCGCCCAGCCACCGGCTTCGAAGCCTTCCCGCTCGAACAACTCGAAATGCTGCGGGACGTCACCGTCGTCATCTACCCGAAGCAGCCGAACGGAACTGATTCTGCAGGAATGAAATCCGTCTTCGCCAGCCCGCTGTGGAGCCGCATTCCGGCAGCAGCTTCGGGCCGGGTATTCGGAATCAGCACTCAGGTCACCGACTACGGCACTGCAATCAATTGGCTCAACGAACTCGAAACCGGCGCTTTGGAGGCACTTTCATGACATCATTTCTATTGCCCAGCGCTGACACCGATGCCGAATTCGCTCGCATCACCGCAGCACTTACCCGACGCGGTTTCCTCGGAGCCGGTGCCTTGGCGGGGATCGGATTGCTCACGGCCTGTGGAACCAGCTCCGGTGAATCGGCCGAGGGTTCGATGCGCACCATCAACACGGCTCTGGGGCAGGTGGAAGTGCCCACCAACCCGCAACGGGTGGTCAGCGCCGATTACTACACGGGCCCCGCGATGTTCGACGCCGGGTTCACACCGGTCGGATTGCCGGTCGACTACGAGAACGCCGACGGCGTCCCGGAACCCTATGCGTCCGCTCTGCGGTCTCTCCCGAAGGTGGGACGCTGGTACGAGCCCAACGCCGAGGCGATAGCGGCTTTGTCTCCCGACCTGATCGTGATGACCAACCTGCTGTCGGAGAACAACCCGGATCTTTACGAGCAGATCCGGTCGATCGCACCGACCGCGGTTTTTGCCGAAGACGGGCAGTACGCATGGAAGGAGCGCGCCTTCGGAGTCGCGGACGCGCTGAACCAGAGCGCGAAGGTTCAAGAGTTGGCAGATCGGTACGAGGCGCGGATCGCCAAGTTCCGCAGCGACAACGCTGATGTGCTGAGCAAGGTGAAGGTCGTCTACACCACGTACTTCGAGGAGAGTGGTTTCTCGCTGTACTCGCCGACCAAGTATCAGACGACGGTCATCAGCGAGGCCGGGTTCCAGTTCAACGACCGTTCGCTCGCAATTCCCGCCGGCAGCAACGAGTGGTTCCCGAAGGAGCAGTTGGAGCTACTCGACGAGGCCGACGTCATCATCACCAACAGTGGCAAGGGCCCCATCAACGAGAAGTTGGCGAACGACACCATCTTCCAGCGTCTGCGCGCCGTCAAGAATGATCAGGTGTACTCGTTCGACTACGAGGGCGTCGCGTCCTTCGGTTGGGCCCTGACATTCCTCGAGCAGTTCCAGCCGATCGCTGAGGAGATCAGAGCCAAGCTCTGATCTCCTCAGCAATCAAGAGGACGCCGGCGTCACCACATTCAGCTTCGGTTGATGCTGGTCGGTGTATGCCCACGGGCGGATCTTCTCCAGTGCTTTGCCGATCCGGAACACGGTCGGTTCGTCGTACGTATGGCCGACGATCTGGACGCCCGTGGGAACGCCGTTGTGTGCGTGTCCACTCGGCACCGCCAATACGGGGCACCGATTGGCGACGTTGAACGGCAATGTGAGAAGTGCTTCGGCGGTGTTATTCACGTGCTGACCCGCCACAGTGAGGCCGTCGAGCAAAGACTCGCCTGCCGGGAAGGCGATGGTGCCCGAAGTCGGGCAGATCAGCGCATCGAAGGGAGCCATCGCCTCGGCGAGCTCTCGTTGCATTTGGGTTTCCTTGCGAAGGCCGTCCAGAAATGACATTTCCGCAGCGCCCTTCGACGTGATCGCGACGTTGTCGAGCGTGTAGTCGGCAAGAAGATCACCGTGGACGCGAGCAACTTCCGCGACGGATGCACCCATGATCGTTCCGAAATGGACTTTCACCGCTGCTGCCATCGAATCACGAGTCCACGGCAACTCGATCTCCTCGACGATCGCGCCGGCATCGACCAACGACTGTGCGAGAGCCCGGGTGTTCGCCTCGATGTCAGGTTCGATGGGGAAGTCACCGAGCCGCAGGCACAGGGCAATTCGCATTCCCTCGACCGACGGGTACTCGTGTGGCAGCGTGATCGCCGGCTTCAGCGAAAAATGGTCACGCGGATCCGGCCCGATCAGAACGTTGGCCAAAAGAATTGCGTCGTCAACAGTTCGGGCCATGGGACCGTCGCCACGGTAAGAATCCATGGACAGCGGGGCGACCCCGGCGATACGCCCGTACGAGGCCTTGAGACCGACGGTGCCGGTAAAGCCTGCCGGGCCTCTTGTCGACCCGCCGATGTCGGATGCTGTTGCCAGAGTAGTAGTTCCGGCGGCCAGTGCGGCGCCGGCTCCGCCGGATGAACCTCCGGGGCTGTAATCGAGGTTCCAGGGATTACGGGTCACGCCCCACAAAGGAGAGTGTGTGAACGCCGCGACGCAGAATTCCGGTGTCGTCGTGCGTGCGTGAATCAGGCCGCCTGCTGCCAGAACTCGGTCGATCACCGGTGCGTTCTCGCGGGCGATGTTGCCGCGCCCTGCCAGAGAGCCTTCGGTCAGCGACTTTCCGGCAATAGCGTGTTTTTCCTTGGCAGCTACCGGAATTCCCTCCAGTGGCCGCGGGTCGGGTCCTTGGCCGCGATACCGGCTCTCGGCATCCCGGGCGCCTGCGAGTGCCTCGTCGAACATCTCTTCGGTGAAGGCATTGATGTGAGGTTCGAACTTCTGAGTTCGGTCGATGATTGCCTGTAGCAGTTCGACCGGAGACAATTCCCGCGCGCGAAAGTGAGCAATGGCTTCGGTGGCGCTGAGGTAGTGCAGTTCGTCTGACATGACGTTATCTCCCTGGGACAGTATGTGTGGGAATCACGCGCTCCGCGCAAGGGCTCCCAGCGCGGCCGCGGTCATGGCTGTGACACCTTCGGGTAGGGCCGCGGCGGGATCTGGGGCGAAGCGCGGCGAATGATTCGACGGCGTGCCGGGTGGTATCCGTCCCTCGGCGAGCGCGGCAAGGGCGGTTCCGTCGAAACTTTGAAGTGCCGTTCCGCCGAAATGCCAGAATACGGAGGGGCATTGGGCGGCAGTGCCGAAGATGCCGAAGTCCTCGCTACCCGAAAGTGGTTGTGACAGAGTATGCATTCCCAAGCCGGCCTGTCGCAGGTCGGACATCACCGTGGACGTGGCGTCCGGAGTGTTGACCGTGGCTGGAAAGCTGTTGTACGCATGAACGTCCGGCGCGTCGGTGGCGCCTGCCCCGTCAGCTTCTGCGCGAGCGATCCGGCCCACCGATTCGAGCATGTGATCTCGCGACGATGCACTGAAAGTTCGCAGGCTGAGTAGCAGTTCGGCGTCGTCGGCAATGATGTTCGCAGCTGTGCCGGCGTGCAAGGCTCCCACCGTGAGCACCGGTGCTGTCGGGGTTGCCGCTTCATGAGCCACCAGACTTTGAATGCGCAGCGCGAAAGACGCTGCCATCAACAAAGGGTCGATGCATGCGTACGGTGAGGACGCGTGTCCGCCACGGCCGTGAAAGACCACTCGTATCGTGTCGGATGCTGCCATCAAGATGTCGGGTTTGCTGACCAACATCCCCGCCGGAGTCGGGCCTACGTGCTGTCCCAGGCAGAGGTCCGGTCGCGGGAAGCGGTCGAAGATTCCGTCGTCGACCATCGCACGAGCGCCGGAGCCGGTCTCCTCAGCAGGCTGGAAGACCGCGACAACAGTCCCGGTGATCGATGTCGGATCCGCGGAAAGTGCTGCGCACGTGGCAAGTAGCGCGGTTACGTGGACATCGTGGCCACACGCATGCATGACTCCATCAGTTCTGGAGGCGTAGGACAGCCCGGTGTCTTCTGCCACCGGCAACGCGTCCATGTCGGCGCGTAGCAGGATCACCGGACCGCTGCTCCCTTCGAGAACACCGACGACACCCGTACCGCCGACTCCGACCGTGACGTCCCAGCCACCGATTCGCCGAACTTCCTCGGCAACAATTGCGGCGGTGCGAGTTTCGTCGCCGGACAACTCGGGGTGTGCGTGTAGGTCCCGGTAGAGCTCGAACCAGTGCGGCTCGACGGTTCGCAACCGCGACGGGTCTCCGAACTCGAGATTCGAAAGCAGTTGATTCATGGTTGATCTTCTTTCAGTTGGCGGTTTTCAGTTGCACCAGGTTCAGCATCTTTTCCCGGGTTTGTGGTGCTGCCATGACCGCGACGATCGCCACGACGGGCCCGAGTGCGAGCGATACGAACGCCGCTGACCAGGAGAGATGGTCCACGATGAATCCGAATACAAGCGGTGCGACTATTCCGGCGACCATGCCGCCGAAAATGATCATCGACGACGCGGCCCCGACCACCGAAGAAGGCAGAGCCCGCAGGGGCAGTGCAAAACACGGCATGAAAGCGAAAGAGGCAGCGGCAGATCCGAGGGTGACGAGAACGACGAACAAGGCCGTGTTGGAGACGAAAGGAATCGAAACGAGCATCACGATGCACGCGAGCATGGACGGCACCACGACGACACGACTGTTGCCAGCCAGCCGATCGGAGATTCGCCCGCCGAAGACGGTGGTCACGGCGGCCACCACGGTAGCCGGGATGAGAAGGAGGCTTGCACTCGAGAGGGCGATTCCACGTTCGTCATGGAGGTACGACGGCACCCACGACGACATCCCCCAGATCACGAAGTCGTATCCGAAGAACATCAAGGCGAAGAGCCACATCGCGCGGGAGCGAAGTACGGTGCGCATGTTGTCCCAGGAGGAATCCGGACCGTGGTCGTTCTCCGCCGGAAGTGCCGGCGGGAGCCACAACTTGATGCTGACGAGCGAGAGTACACCGAGCGCCGCGACGGCCAGAAACATCCCACGCCAGCCGATCAACGGGAGAAGAGCTGCCGCAACAACGATGGCGAGAAGCGTACCGACGGCGTTGGAACTGTTCATCCATCCTGTGGCAGTGGCACGTTGCTCCGGGACGCTCCGCTCGGCAACGAGCTTTACTGCAGCGGCCGGAAACACGCCCTGCGCGAGACCGAAGAGAAAGCGAACAATCAGAAGCGTCCCGAACGACCAGGCAAGGGCAGTGAGGCCGGTGAAGACACTCCACGCCACCAACCCGATCAGAGCCATCCGGACTGCGCCGTATCGATCGGCGAGCAGTCCACCAGGCAGTTGGGCCAGCGTGTATGCAATGAAGAACGTGGAGATGATCAATCCACGCTGGGAGTAGTCGAGATCGAACTCCTCACCGAGCAAGGGGAGAGCGAGGTTGATCGCCAGCCGATCTATGTAGTCGATCGCGTACGCGACGAACAGCAACGCGACCGTGACTTTGGTGGAGCGAAGCACTGGGCCTCCAAGTGGTGAACCTGTGAAGTGATTCACACATCTTTGGCAAACAGGCAGGGATCACCGACCAGAATGCAGTAATCCGGCAATACTGGCCCAATGAAGCCGGAATCCGACACATTCGTGATCGCGGAATCTGATCTGGAGATCATCAATGCACTTCAGCTCAACCCCCGCGCGTCGTGGACGCAGTTGTCGTCAGTGCTCGACAGGGATTCGACGACGATCGCCCGCCGGTGGCGTCGCCTCGTCTCGAACGGTCATTCGTGGGTCAACGCGGTCGCAATCGGTCGAACCCACATATTCGGCTATCTCCTGATCAGGACCACACAGGATTCCGTTGCCGACGTGGGGGAGCTGTTACGTCAACTCTCCTGTGCCTATCTGTTGGCCAGGACGGAAGGCGAGTACGAGTATTTCGTCGGAGTCGTGGCCGCCGACCACAAGAGTCTGGACGCCCTGGTGTGTGAGCACCTTGCCGCCGATCCTGGAATTCTGTCGATCAGAAGCCGGGTCGGGGTGAAGGTGTACCGGGACGGGTTCAGCTGGGAGCCGGGCGCTCTGGGGCAAGCGGGTCGGGCTCAGCTGGCAACGGCATCGACAAAGGGCGCTGCGGTGCCGGCAGATCCGACAGAGTTCCGCGAGTCCGACGGTGCCCTGTTGGAGGCGCTCGGCCGTGACGGACGTGCCAGCTATGCGCGTCTCGCCGCGATTTGTGGAACGAACGAGACTGCGATTCGACGGCGCTTGGCCCAGCTGACTGCATCGCGACAGTTGATTTTCCGCTGCGATGTCTCGCAACAGGCTGTCGGTTCACCGTTCGAAGTGATCTTCGATGTCGCTGTGGACGGTTCCACCGACGAACTCGGCAATCTTGTGTCGAGTTGGCCGGAGATCAGATTGTTGGTGGCGACTACCGGAACAGCGAACATGTTGATCAGCGTGTGGCTGAGCAGCCTCGCGCAGAGTCTTGTCGTCGAGGATCGACTCCGCCGAATCGGTAGTGTGCGGATCCTCGATCGACGTGTCTCGCTGTACCCGATGAAGCGGTTCGGGCAGCTACTCGGACCGAGCGGAGTGGCGGAAGGTCATGTCCCGGTCGCAATTTGGGGCGCCGGCGACGTTATTCGTTGAGCGTCAGTCGATCGGCGTCCGATTGTCGTCGACGAGGTGTGTATCGGAGTCGGTCGCACGGGAGCGCTTCCAGATCATCCGTGCCAGCGCACCCAGTACGGACACTGCCAGGACAACGCCACCGCCGATGATGCCGGCCGACGAGTCGGGGAAGATGCCCTCGAGCAGCAGCCAGACACCGAAGACGAAGAACAGCACCGCGGCGCCGATCTTGATGAATCCGTCCGGAAGGTGCTTGCCCAGCACCGAGCCGACGATGATGGCGAGAGCGTCGGCCGCCACCATGCCTACCGTCGACCCGATCCAGACGCCGATCCAGTCGTTGTCAGTCGCAAGGGTGATGGTGGCGAGCATGGTCTTGTCGCCGAGTTCTGCCAGGAAGAAGGCCGAGGCGACGGCGATGAAGGCGGATCGCGTGACGCGACCGGCCTTGTTCTGCTCGTCGTCGGTGAGATCGTCACCGCGCAAGGTCCAGAGGCCGAAGATCAGGAAAGCGATACCGCCGACGATGGAAATCGCCGCGGTGGGGAGGGCGACGCCCAGGTAGTGGCCGACGGCGACCGAGACGAGGTGAACAAGGGTGGTGGCGACGGTGATTCCGCCGAGGACGACCCACCAGCGATAGCGCAAGGCAAACGTCATTGCCATCAGTTGGGACTTGTCACCGAGTTCTGCGACAAAAATGACGCCGAAACTCAAAAGTATTGCGGCAAGCAAGATTTACTCCTCCGGTCGGTGTAGGTCGGAGGAAAAATGCGAGCCTCCGGCCTGGGCAGGCGCAGTGGGTGCGCTTGTCCGGCCGAAGGTCTCGCCCACCGAGGCCACAGGACCTTCGGTTCGCCAGGCCGGGTGCTTCGCGATCCGCACCAGGCGGAGCGCGTCGAACCAGTATGTCGACACGGGCGATTGGGGGCTACTCCCCTTCGTTGCTGCCCACGTTAGCGCGCCTGAAACGAATTGGCAAAGCGCACAGCAAGTTTGGGAGTCCGAACTTATCGCTTACCGGGGCCGTCACGAGGCGAGGAGCATGGCCAAAACAGCGGTGTCGGGATCGCTGATCGGATCGATGCCGACACGACTGATCATGGAGACGACTGTGCCGTCCGGCTCAGCCTCGACCCACGCCGCACGATGCTCCAAACCCAGATAGGGAAGGCCTGGCAGCAGTACGCACCCCGACGCGCTGCCCTCGCATTCCGGCAGGCTGGGCGTGGTTTCCGACGGTGGGTGCAGCATGATCAGCGCCGGTGGCTGATGGTCGGAGAAACGGCCGGGTGTCAAGGCGAAATCGCCGAGTACCGGACCTTCGGCGACCACCAGACCGACGGTGCCCGGCTGCGGATCTTCGGGAACGTCTTCACGGACCCCGAAGACCGTCGTGGTCGGCAACAAACCTGGCATCGAGGCCACGCGGACAGCCAATGCGAGAAGCTGCGCCCACTCCTGGGTGGTGTCCGGCCAACGACCGGAAATGACGAACCCCTGCAAAGACCCAGCGGCTTGGAACGGAGAAATGCCTATTGCTTCGTTTCTGTTCATTTCTGTTCCTCCCTCGGTGCTGGGGCAAATCTCGGGCAGACGCGCATGCGTCGGTCCGGCACACCTCGTTGGGTAATCGAAATATGCACCCATTCGGTACTGGCACACAAGAGAGGGAGAGTGCCAGCCAGGTTTGCGCTGGTGAGGGCGGTGGTATGCGCAGGCATGACTCTGTCGAAGAACCGTTCTCGGCTGGAAGACCTGGCAACGCAGGCGTGGATCTTCGGATATCCCCTGTTGATTGCTGCGGTATCGCGGGACGTCATGACGGCGGTGCCTTCGCCGGTGGCGATGAAAGCCCCGCTCAACCAGTTCGCCTACGCGCGTACGACGCCCGATGCGACCTTCACCGATGTCGTCTCGCCCAACGCGGACACTCTCTACTCGTCGGGGTGGCTGGACGTGTCGACGGAACCGCAGGTGCTCTCACTGCCGGACTTCGGCACCCGGTACTGGCTGGTCCCCATCCTCGACGCGTGGAGCGACGTGTTCACGGTTCCGGGATCTCGGACAGTCGGGCGGACCGGGGGACCGTACCTGGTGGCCGGGCCGAATTGGAAAGGCAACGTGCCCAAGGGTTTGACGCTGCTGCGGTCTCCGACGGCGATGAACTGGATAGTCGCCCGCTACGCGACGTCGGGGGGAACGGACCTGGCAGAAGTGCACAGCCTGCAGGACCGGACGCGACTCACTCCTCTGTCGGAGTGGACGGGTGACCCGCAGGACTACACGCCCGGTGAAATGCCGGTGAACCCTGCCGTCGACACGCGGACGCCGCCGGTGGACCAGGTGGCCGCCATGGACGGCGAGGCATTCTTCACCAGACTCGACGCACTTCTCGACGACAATCCTCCGCGTCCGGAGGACACCGAGATGATGAAACAACTGTCCGACATAGGAATCGGCTCCTCCTTGCCCTGGAAGTCGCGTCCGCAGGAGGTACGTGATGCCCTCGATAGAGCTGCGCGAACCGGTATGGACGTGCTGAGCGAGATCGCCGAAGAGGCCGAGGGCAGTCCGAAGAACGGCTGGACGATGCACCGCGGCTTGGGGCACTACGGAACCCATTACGCTCAGCGGGCTCTGATCGTCTGGCTCGGTTTCGGGGCCAATCTCGACGCTGATGCCGTGTACCCGCATGCCACGACGGACGTCGACGGGAAGCCGCTGACCGGGGCGAAGAAGTACGTCCTGCACTTCGAGAAGGACGAGCTGCCACCGGTCGAGGGCTTCTGGTCGCTCACGATGATGAACGAGCGGCAGTTCTTCGTGGACAACCCGATCGACCGATACGCGATTGGCGATCGAAGCGATCTGGTGTTTGCCGACGACGGTTCCCTCGACATCTATCTCCAGCACGAATCCCCTGGTGGTGAGAAGGAGCGGAACTGGCTGCCGGCTCCGTCCGGCGACTTCAACGTCTTTCTGCGCCTGTACTGGCCGAAGGCGGCAGTGCTGTCGGGATCGTGGACTGCGCCCGGTATTCGAGAAGCAAGTATTCGAGAAGCAGGCTGAAAGTCCCCTCGCTTCGTACCCGAAGAGCACAACTCGGTATCAGCCGCGCGTTTCGATGGGCGGAAAGGTCACAAGAGTCATACGATCTGTCGGTACTGCCCTGTTTGAAGAGCTGTTGAATCGGTCAGAGACACCCGCTTGTTTCGGAGGCTACTGATGGTCACGCAGAATCCGTTCGTGCAGTACGGCAAAGAGATCTGGTGGATGATCCTGATCCGCGGAATCTTCGGCGTGATCTTCGGAATCATCGCGCTCGTGTGGCCGGGAATTACCGTGGTGGCCTTGGTTTTCCTGTTCGGTATCTACTCCATCGCCGACGGTTTGATCACGATAGTTCGCGCCATCCGGGACCGCGAGCATCTGAGCTCGTGGGGTTGGTGGGTGTTCACGGGCGTCGTCTCGGTCGGAGCCGGCATCGTCGCGCTGGTCTGGCCGGGCATCACTGCGCTGGTGCTGCTGTACATAATTGCCTTCTACGCCATCATGTTCGGAATCTTCGGAATTGTCGGCGCCTTCAAGATGAAGGCGCTGCCCGGATCCAGTTGGGGATGGTTGCTCGCCGCATCGGTGCTTGCTGTCATCTTCGGCATCATTCTTCTCATCGCGCCCGGCGAAGGCATCATCAGCCTCATCTGGTTGTTGGGTTGGTACGCAATCCTGTTCGGCCTCTTCATGATCGTGGGAGCATTCCAGATCAGGAGCCGGGCAAAGGAAGCCGGTGTTCTCTAAGAAGGGAAAGCCGGCCGTCGAGGCTCCCACTCCGATCCCCACGCTGTCCGGTAGCGAGAACTGGTCGATCCCGCGCGGTTTGATCGTCCTGCTCGGTATTGCCGCCACCGTGGTCGCCGTCGGCGGAATGAAGGTGTTCGGCGGCATCCTCGGACCGGTATTCCTGGCCCTGGTGCTGACGATTGCCGTTCAGCCCATTCAGGATTGGTCACAGCGCCGAGGGTGGCCCAAGTGGGTCGGGATGCTCGGCTCACTGGTCACCGTGTACTTGATCCTGCTCGGGTTGGCGGCGTCGTTGGTCGTGTCGACGGCCCAGTTGGCGACGATCCTGCCGCAGTACTCCGAGGAGATGACCAACCTCCTCAACGAGGGCCGCGACAAGTTGGCCGACTTCGGAGTGAGCACCGAACAGATCCAAAGCACGCTCAGCAGTGTCGATCTCACGAAGGTTGTGGGCGTACTCGAAAGCGGGCTGGAGGGCCAGCTCGGCATCCTGTCGGATCTGGTGTTCATTCTCGCGTTGTTGCTGTTCATGGCCTTCGACGGCATGAGCATCCGCTCGCGGTTGCATGTGTTGTCCGAGCAACGTCCCGAAATCTCCTACGCGCTCTCCACCTTTGCCGCCGGAACTCGCAAATACCTGGTGGTCTCGACGGTCTTCGGTCTCATCGTGGCGGTACTCGACGGTGGCGCGCTGTGGCTCATGGGCATTCAGCTGCCCGTCCTGTGGGCGTTGCTGTCCTTCATCACCAACTACATCCCCAACATCGGGTTCGTCATCGGCGTGATTCCACCGGCGCTCCTGGGACTGTTGCAGGGCGGGCCGTGGCTGATGCTGTGGGTGATCGTCGTCTACTCCGTCATCAACTTCGTGATCCAGTCCATCATCCAACCCAAGTTCGTCGGCGACGCCGTCGGACTGTCGGTGACGATGACGTTCCTCTCACTTGTCTTCTGGTCGTGGGTTCTCGGGGCGCTCGGAGCGCTGTTGGCGATCCCGCTCTCGTTGTTGGTGAAGGCCGTCCTGCTCGATATCGACCCAGCCACGCGCTGGGCCGACATCCTGATCAGTGGCCCTCGGGACATGCCGAAGGAGGAACCAGAGGAGTCTGAGAAGCCGGCCACGCCCGCAGGCTAGGGCTCTCAGTGTTTCTACAAGTTGTTGCTTTATCGTCTCGCCCATGAGCGCCGAGAACACCACAGAAAACTCCCATCGCCGGCCGTCACGACTCGGTCGACGGCTGGCAGTCGGTGGTGTGGCCGCGATCGTCGCGGCTGCGGTGGCGGGGATCGGGTTCGTGATCTTCGCGGGCGGTGCCGACACCTCGAACACCGTCGCGATCGTGAACGCCGACGCGGGAACCACGCTCGACGGCAAGGAACTTCGGGCCGGCGACACGCTGGTGGACACGTTGGGCAAGAACGAAGACTTCGACTTCCAAGTGGTCGACAACCCCGGCGGGAACTACTTCGCGACGTTGACCGTGCCGGAGGACTTCAGCGAAACCGTCGCGTCGATGTTCGGCATGGATCCACGGCAGGCGAGCGTCGACCTCGAGGTGAAGGGCTCGGATTCGGAGAAGGCGGCCGAGTTGACTCGGGCCGTGTCGGCGCAGGTCGGCGCGGACGGCATCAAGGGCCTGCTGGCTCAGACGTCGGCCGCCAGACGCTCGATCGATCAAAACCTCACCACCGCGCAGATTCTGGTCGCCGGAACCAACGAGGCCGGAAAGTCCATCGATCAGGTGAAAGCAGGCGCAGGCACTCTGCTGCCGTACCTCGAGACCGCACGGTCCGGGGCGTTGGAGCTGATGAGCGTCGCGGATCAGGTGTCCGGTGTTGTCGATCAGGCGTCGGGGTCGACGGAAGAGCTGGCCACGCGCGCGGACTCACTGGGCCTGACGCTTGGGGAGGCGTCGTCCTCGACCGCGGAACTGAAGACACGAATCGACACGCTGCAGACTGCGCTGAACGGCCTTCCTATCCCGCCTGACGTGACAGCGCAACTGGCCGGTGTGAGTTCGGATCTCGGTGCGCTGAATGCGCAATTGGGCACCGTTCCGGCGCTGTTGGGTGGCTCGGTCGGGCCCGATACGGAGCTCGGTGATCTAGTCCGCACCGCTGTCGGGCAGCTGCAAGGCGCGAGCGATCAACTGAGCAGTGCTGCCGGACAATTGAACGACGGCCTCATTCCCATCGCTGATCAGGCGCCGCAGATGCTCGGTGACGTGACCGATCAGATCACCCAGGGATTCACGACGCTGCAAGGAATCGCCAAGTCACTGGTCACGGGCCTCGACGGCGCAAAATCCGGTATTCCCGCGATGACCACCCCGCAGCAGGTTCAGCTGACCTCGGTGCTGTCGGATCCGGTGGCCGTGAATCAGACCACCGCGAGCAGCGGTGACTCCGGAACTCGCACACTGGCATTGGTCTTCGGAGCCACGACGGTCCTGCTCGGTGGTGCTCTGCTGACACGAACGGCGGCGCCCCTGGTGAGGCGCCGCCGTTCGAAAGAAGAGCGTGACTAGACGATCAGACCTGCGGTCTGGGTACGTGCACGGTCGAAGCGAGCCGAAACGTCGTTCCAGTTGACGATGTTCCAGAATGCCTTGACGTAGTCGCCCTTGACGTTCTGGTAGTCGAGGTAGAAAGCGTGCTCCCACATGTCGAGGAGCAGCAGCGGCGTGAGGCCGATGGAGATGTTGCCCTGCTGATCGTAGAGCTGGACGATGATCAGACGCTGTCCGATCGAGTCCCACGCGAGGATGGACCAGCCGGAGCCCTGGATGGCGTTGGCGTTCGCGGAGAAGTGAGCGCGGAAGAGATCGAACGAACCGAAGTTGTCGTCGATCGCTGCGGCGAGTTCACCTTCGGGCTTGTCGCCACCGTCAGCGCTGAGGTTGTTCCAGAAAACGGTGTGGTTGGTGTGGCCACCGAGGTGGAACGCCAGGTTCTTCTCGAGCAGGTTGGCCTGCGCTGCGATGGTGTCGTTCTCACGAGCCTCGGCCAGCTTCTCGAGTGCAGCGTTGGCACCGGCAACGTAAGCCGCGTGGTGCTTGTCGTGATGCAGCTCCATGATCTTGCCCGAGATGTGCGGCTCGAGGGCTGCGTAGTCGTAGGGGAGTTCCGGCAGCGTGTAAACAGACACGAGGGTCCCTTCTTTGCGGGCTGGTGAGCCCTGGTGCTTTAGAGTGCGTCGATCACCGGTCACGGCGTGACGTCACTCGCGTATGTGCAAATCATTCTTCGGGTTTCCACCCAATAACATTCGTACACCGTCCGCAACAGTCCGGCTCAGGTAGTAATCACCAAAGAATAAAGTTTGGGAAACCGAACTTGCCCCGACCTAAGGGTAAGCTAATATGCGCAAATTCGTCGTAAAGGTGAACGGAACCTTAAACTTGCGCGATGCCCGCACCAGTTTTCCTCCCGGAATCACCAGAGGCGGCCGCGCCTCGGGTGAATCTTCCGGGCGCTGACCTGCTGCGAGCCCTGGCGGTTGCCGCCGTGATCTACTCCCACATCTCTTTCTACGTCATCGACGATCTCGGCTCGGGTTGGTGGGTGATCGACGTCGTCTACGGCGTTTTGATCGAGCCTGCCGAACTCAACCAGCACCTCTCTTTTGTCGGCGTCGCAGTATTCATGATGCTTACCGGTGCTCTGGTGACGCGATCCGCGATTCGCGACGGCCCCGGAAAGTTCTTGACCAACCGATTCAGTCGACTGCTGCCCGCATTCTGGGTGGCGACCGCGATTGCCATTCTTCTGGTCCGCCTCGGAATCAACGGAATGTTCAGCGGTCAGGAAGGTATTTCCGATACCGAAGCGTTGATGAGCTTTTTTCTCGGCGGATTCTTTCTCAAGCCCGAGGTAGCAGTTCTGGGAGTGACCTGGACACTCACCGTTCAATTCCTCTTTTATCTCGCATGTGTAGCGGCTCGCCCGATACTGCGGCTGCGACCGATCGTCATGCCGCTCGCCGGTGGTGCGCTGTGCTCGCTGGTGCTGCTCTACAACGTCTACGCGCCGCTGCCGTACACCGTGCCGATGCTGTCCAAGATCGCCGCGACGCTGCCGGCCGTCTTCCTCGGCCAGATCATGTACCTCGCGTGGGCGAAGCTCGCTCCCGGCCGCTGGCTGATCGCGGCCGTCCTCGTCCAGATGCACGTCATCATCGTGGCGACCCAGTTCCGCGTCTACTGGGCCGGTGAGCACTATCTGTGGACCATTTCGGTAGTCGCCGCAGCGGTAGTTCTCATCGGCCGCTACGACGGCGTCCCGACGCGCTGGCCGGTCGTGAAGTGGCTCTCGACGCGTAGTTACGTCATCTATCTCGTGCACACCCTGATCCTGTACCGCGTCGTCGAGAACACTGTTTTGTACGTCGGACCGACGCTGGCGTTTGCGCTCTTCCTTCTGGCCACGGCCGCGGTAGCAGAAATCGGCTACCGGTGGGTGGAGTTGCCCGGCGCCCGGGCGATCACGGCGTGGCGAAACAGTCGCTCGCGCGTAGCATCGAAGCATGAGCTGGTACGACGATATTCTGGGACGAGCGTCCGCAAAATCCACGCTGATCGCGCCTGAGGACGCACTCCCGGGCCGAGAGCAGAAAATGCCGGTTCCGACCGCGCACTACGTCAACGGGCATCCGTTGACGCCGCCGTTTCCGGCCGAACTGCAGACCGTCGTCGTAGGAATGGGTTGTTTCTGGGGCGCCGAGAAGGAGTTCTGGCAGCTTCCCGGCGTGTACACGACCGCTGCGGGTTATGCGGGCGGCTTCACGCCCAACCCGACGTACGAAGAGACGTGCTCCGGACGTACGGGTCACACCGAAGTCGTGCTGGTGGTCTTCGATCCCGCAGTGATCTCCTACGAGCAGATCCTGGCGCACTTCTGGGAGAACCACGATCCGACGCAGGGGATGCGTCAGGGTAACGACCAGGGCTCGCAGTACCGTTCGGCGATCTTCACGACGTCCGCGGAGCAGGAAGAAATCGCTCATGCGTCGGCCGTCGCTTTCGGTGAACGGCTTGCCGAAGCCGGATATGGAGCGATCACCACCGAAATCGGTCCGCTGCGCGACTTCTTCTACGCGGAGGATTACCACCAGCAGTATCTGGCGAAGAATCCCGGCGGTTACTGCCCGGTGCATGCCACGGGCGTCAGTTGCCCGGTCGGATTGCTCCGTCAGGATCAGGTTCCGGCGCAGACGGACATCCTTCCGCCGAGCGAATAACTGGACAGGTGTTGGAGGACACATGTGATTCAGCTCGTTAACACTTGCAACTAGATGGAAACAAAGGGAATCTCGATGTAAGAGTGTGTCGTCGAGAGAACTGAGCTCACAATGTCAGGTAGTACGCGAGGAACTGCGTCGCTGCTCCGACGCACAATTCATGTAGGCCACGATCCGATGGTTCGCCGCAGTGATCGGATCGAAGGGTTCATGTCCTTCGGTCTGATCATTTTCGCGATTCTTCTCCTGCCTCTCGCGGTATGGGCAGGGGCTGCGACTGCTTCGAGCCAGAACGCACTGATCGCCAAACAATCCGCCGAATTACACAGTATTTCGGCGACGACGACAGCAGATTCGACGCAGACCACCGCCTCGACAGCCGATTACATTGCGCCGACCACCGAAATGGCCAGCGCGCAGTGGAACTGGAACGGCCAGGTTCGCACGGGTGATGTCACTGTCGACTCGGCGACGCCCGCCGGCACCGAGGTCCCCATCTACGTCAATGATCAGGGCGACAAGACCGTAGCTCCGATCACTCAGAGCGCTGCCGACGTCGCAGCCGTGGTGACCGGGGTTTTCACCTGGTTCAGCGTGATGTCGCTGCTGGTCATCGCTTTCATGCTGGTGCGCGTCTTTCTCGACCGTTCCCGCTCGGCCCAGTGGGACCGAGACCTACGCGCGTTCCTCGACGCGAACGCGCTGTAGATCCCGGCCCATTCCTTACTGCAGTTGGGGCATGACCTCGCTTGCGACGAGTTCGAGATGATCCAGATCGGCGAGATCGAGAGTCTGCAGATACACGCGCTGTGAACCGGCCTCGGCGAAAGTGCCGATCTTGTCGACCAGCTCCGAAGGTGTTCCGGCCAGACCGTTCTCACGTAGCTCGTCGACGTCGCGTCCGATAGCCTCGGCGCGCTTCCTGATCTCCGCCTCGTCGCGGCCGCAGCACAGGACGAGAGCGTTGGAGTACACCAATTCGTTCGGATCGCGCTCGTGCTCGACGCAAGCCTGACGAACCCGCGCAAAGATGTCCTTCGTTTCCTCGAGGGACTTGAACGGGATGTTGAACTCGTTTGCGAACCGAGCGGCGAGCGCCGGAGTCTTCTTCTTGCCTGTGCCACCGATCAGGATCGGCGGACCGTCGACCTGGTGCGGTTTGGGAAGCGCGGGAGAGTTCTTGATCTGCACGTGCTTACCGTCGTAGTCGAACGTGTCGCCGACCGTCGTACGCCACAGACCGGTCACGACGTCGAGAGTTTCCTCGAGCAGTTCGAAGCGATCCTTGAGCGCCGGGAACGGGATGCCGTACGCCTGGTGCTCTTCCTCGTACCAGCCGGCACCGATGCCGAGGTCTACGCGGCCACCACTCATCTGATCGACCTGTGCGACCGAGATGGCCAGCGGTCCGGCGTGACGGAACGTAGCCGACGTCACCAGAGTGCCGAGGCGGATGGTGGATGTTTCGCGGGCGATTCCGGCGAGCGTGATCCACGCGTCGGTGGGCCCGGGAAGGCCGTCGGAATTCATGGCGAGATAGTGGTCCGAGCGGAAAAATGCGCCGTAGCCGAGTTTTTCGGCGGTCTGGGCAACAGTCAGTAGTTGTTCGTAGGTAGCGCCCTGCTGGGGTTCGGTGAATATACGCAGCTCCATGAGTTCTACTCTGCCACTATTTCACTTGGTCGGGACGACGGCACCGACTTGTCCGGCGCCGAAACACAGGGTCGGTCCCGGCGCTGTCGGCGTGATCTTCACGCTGTTTCCGTGGCCGACCAGGCGCACGAACACCGAGTGCAAACCTTGGGTGACGGGTACGGATACTGCGTCGCCGGACTCCAACGCAACATCGATCGTTCCGTCGGCGCTGGCGAGGTAATTGAGCTGAACCGTCCATTCCCAGCCGGCCAGGGGGCCGTCGAGGGGGAGCTCGGTCGGGCCTTCGGCACGGGTGCCGCAGTTCGGCGCCGTTCCTTCGGGAATCCTTCTCGTCCAGGTCACTTCGGCATCGACGATCTGACCGCTGTCGTCGATGGCGCGCAGAATCGGAGTGCTGGAAGAGAATTCGGGGCGATCAGGCAGCGGCGCGAGAACGTTGCTTGCCAAATTGTTCGGAAAGGCGACGGGAAGGAGCACTTCGATCGCGACGGGTTGCTCGAGCAGTGGAGCATCCTGATTCTGTGACAACGACATTCGCGCGTTCGCGAGGTAGTCGCGGGTCGGGTTCTCGCGCCAGATGTCGACGAACGTGACGGTCGAGACGAGCGAACTGATCACGAAGAGCACTGACAGGCCGGCGGCGACTGCGACGGGTATACGGGCCGGACGTCGCCGAGGCGCAGCGAGAATCAAAGCGGCGGCGAGGGCGAACACCGTCGCCGAATCCGTGAAGTAACGCAAGGTCTGCGCCAACTCGTAAGTGGTGTCGGCGTCGGATCGGGTAGCGGTCATCGCCACCACTGAGGCCAGGAAGTACAGCGCCGCGGCAGCCCAGATCCAGGCAGCGCCGCGTCGGGCACGCACTGTCATCACGGCCGTCGTCAGCAGCGCGGCCCAGGCTGCGACCACCAAGAGCGTCGGCGGATCGGCCCAGGCGGGGCTGGGGATCCACCGCTCCCAGCGCCAGGGGCCGCCGAGAAGAGTGGGAAGCATCCCCAAAGACGTTCCGTGATGCAGCAGTTCGGTGGACATCGAACGGCCGTATCCGGTGATCGGAGATTCGACAGTTGTCAGATACACCGGAATCCAGATCGCGAGCACGGCGGCGCAGGCCGTCCACAGGAGTCGGCACTTCGTGACCGCACTTCGTATCGGCGTTCCTTCACCTTGTGTGCGCAAGTACAGCACCAGAAAAGCGAGTGCGACGAACGGAACGAGTACTGCTTTCTCGAAGAACAGCAAGGAGACGACAAAAACCGCGGTGCCCGAGAACACGTAGCGCACCTGCCCGGTGCGGTACAGCTTGATCGCGTCGCCGCATGCCCAGGCCAGCGCGATCTGGAGCGGCAATGCATTGAGCGCGGCTGCCCACCACGAGAACGCCGGAAGTGTCAGCGGGACGAACAGATACAGGAGCAGCGGAATCAACAGTGCCGGTCGCCGGCCGAGGACCAACCGAAGAGTGCGCAGAAGCGCCAACGACGCGGCGGCCTGACCGATGACGAGCAGCGTTGCCGACAGCGCCCAGTTGTACGGCGCGATACGGGCGATCAACCCGGTGAAGAAGAAGGCCGCGGGCATGAAGTGACCGTCGTGGTCGTAGAGCAGGAGTTCGCTCGAGAAGAGCGGGAAGCGTCCTCCGCGGCCCATCAGGATGAGGTCGTCCCAGTAGAAGTAATTGCTCGCGGCAACCCAGACGCGAATGACGAGCTGACATCCGATCAACACGAACGCGAGCTGCGTGACCCGTCTCGGGGTGAACGTCAGAGTTGGCTCGGGCTGTGGAGAAGTCATCGACGGTCATGCTTCCAGGTGTGTCAAAAACCGACTTCTCATAAAAAGGGGATACCGGTCTTTTCTGTCTTTTCGGGAGCAATTTCTGAATGGATTGTGAACTTTGCCGGGATAAATGACGTCGACGCCCGAAAGTTCACTGACCTGCGGTGTCAAATTCATCCTCGAGCCTGTGCATCGTTCGCTAACACCTGTCAGCAAATTCTCAGGGTCTTGCCCGTGACCTGTGGATAAAGCCCGATTCATTCATCCAGAACTGTGGATGAACCTGTGGAAACTGTGGATAACTCGAGTTTTTAAGTGGCGGAGGTCACATTATTCGAACAATGCAGGTGAACGCGGTGGAGGTTCGATCACAAATCGGGAGTGAATCCATTTGCTGCCGTTACCGATACGGCGTGACAGAATCGAAGTTGTGAGTGTCGTTCAGGTCTGCGCCCGGTGCGCCGCACGCTGGCCTGTCGTCGGCGGCCCGACGCAGTGGTGTCCGCGCTGCAGCGGCGTCCTGCTGATCCCCACCCGCACCGAGATCTACCAACCGCCCAACCGCCGTGGCTTCCGCTGGATCGCGCGCTCCCCGTCCGACCCCCGCGGCGTGGGGGACGCACCAGTGCGTCGTAGCTTCTCCACTCCGCGCTACGACGCTGTCCCGCAGTGGGGACTCCAGGACGTCGTCGACACCTCACCGGTGCCGCCCTCGCGAGCGGACCGGATGGCCGACCGAGTCGGGCCGTTGCTGACGCTCGCAACGATCCTCTACGGACTGGCGGTGTTCGCCGAACTGGGCAGATACGCGATCCTGGTCCGCAACCGCACCAGGCTGATCCCGCAGCCGCTGCTCACGGTCTCCGACGCCGCCGTGTACTTCACTCAGTTGGGTGGACTGCTGATCTCGGTCTTCGCGGCAATCGCCGCTGTGTGCTGGCTGCTTCGTCGGCGTCGTGAACACTTCGCAGGTGTCCGGGAATCCGATCCACGCACAGCGTCGGAAGTTGTCGTCGGCTGCGCTGTGCCGATCCTCAACCTGGTGATGCCGGCCGTTTATCTCTTCGAGTTGGTCCGCCGCGATCCGCGCGGAACCCTGCTGGTCAAGATCTGGTGGGGCTTCTGGGGATTCAGCGCTCTGCTGCTGGTGGTCAACGCGTACTGGCGATCACGCCCGGGGATTCAGGCAATGGCCGACGGGGTTCTGCTGAACGCTTTCATCGCACTGATCGCTGCCGTCACCGCGGCGTTGACACTCGTCGTGATCCGCCGGATCGAGCGCAAGAGCTGGCGCGGTGAACCGGAATCGGAAACCCGGTGGGTGCCAGTGCCGCGCTCGGTGCTGGAAGAGAAGACGGTGCTGGACGAGAAGACGGTGCTGGACGAGAAGGAGACCGCTGCCCTGTGAGCCCAGATCGTCGAGGTCCACTCGTCGTTGCGCACCGAGGTGCGTCGGCTGCGCGGCCGGAGCACACCCTCGCCGCCTACGAACTGGCCCTCGAGGAGGGTGCCGACGGGCTCGAATGCGACGTCCGGCTCACCCGCGACGGACACCTGGTCTGCGTTCACGACCGCAAGGTCGACCGCACCTCCAGCGGGACGGGGATCGTCAGCGAGATGACGCTCGATTCGCTGACCGCTCTGGACTACGGGTCGACGAGCGAACCGGCCGAACTGCTGACTCTCTCCGATCTCATCACCCTCGCTCTGGATTTTGCGCGCCCGGTGAAGCTGTTCATCGAGACCAAGCACCCCGTGAGGTTCGGCGGATTGGTCGAAGCCAAACTCCTGGCGGAACTGCACCGCTTCGGGATCGCGTCACCGCCGTCGGCCGATCACTCGCGCGCTGTCGTCATGTCTTTCTCGGCGAGTGCGGTGTGGCGAGTGCGTCGTTCGGCACCGCTGCTGCCGACGGTCCTGCTCGGTGACGCGTCGCGGTACCTCGGCGGCGGTGCGTCGACGGCTGTGGGCGCTACGGCGATCGGGCCGTCGATCAAGGCACTGCGCGAACATCCCGATCTGGTCGATCGGGCCGCTGCTGCGGGTCGCGCGACGTACTGCTGGACCGTCGACGACAAGGCGGATGTGGACCTGTGTCGTGAGCTCGGGGTCAGTTGGGTTGCCACCAACCATCCCGGGCGCACGAAGCAATGGCTGGGCAGCGTGTAGATTTTGCCCTCGTGGCCAAGAAGAGCAAAAGAAACAGTGGACCGAAGCAGGGCAGCGCACGCGCAGAGAAGCTGGCGGCACGCCAAGCAGAGCGTGAAGCCGCTGCCGGCGTAGTCAGCCGCCCGTTCGAGGGCCTTGCCGCCGAGTGCGATCTGGTCGCGCTGCGTGAATTCGTTCCGTCCGCCACGGCTCCGTTGCCGGTCATCGGCTCCGACCGTCCCGTCACGTTGGCAACGGTCCTCCCCGGCGCTGTTGCCGCACTCGTCCGCGACGAGGGCGAGACGGCCACCGGATTTGTCGGTGTCCAGGTTCAGGCGCACTCGGCCGACCTCGGCGCAGACCTCGCCGCTTCGGTGAACTGGATCAAGGACGCGGCCCCCGGCGACGCGCTTTCTGCCGCGAACCCCGATTCCGAGACCCCCGCAGTCACCGCTGTCGTCGATCCCTCGGCCCTGCTCGACATCACCGTGCACCAGAACTTCAACTGGTGGATCCCCGAGGGCGTCGAAACCGATCCCGAGGTTGCCGCCACCGTGCAGCACGCCAACTCGGCGATCATGCCCTCTGCACGCCTCGAAGGCGACGGCCTGGTTGCCGCGTGGTGGGTCGACGCCGGCGAGAAGGCGCACCTGCGTTGGGTTCGTCCCGAGAGCGAAGACGACTTGATGCTCGCGCTGGCGCGCGTGCACGCGACCGGTGGACTGCATCTGGGTGAGGGCTCGCGCTACGCAGGCTCGTTCCGCACCCACGGCCTGTTGGTTCCCGTCTTCGACCTCGACCGCGAAAAGCATGCAAACGAGTGGGCAGCGGCAACCGTCGAGCTCGGTGAGCGTCTTGCCGAGGCTCTGGCCGTCGATGCTCCGCTGACCTCGGCCGAGCTTCGCTCGCGCGACGGACTTCGTGGTCGTCAGGTCACGCTGCGCTGATTTTTTCGCCCGAACTATAGGCGTTACGCGAAGTTACGGTTAATGTTGGTGACATGACCTTGTCGCATGACATCTCCGGTAGTGGTCCCACGCTTGTGCTCGTCCATGGCATCGTCCATCGACGGCAGGCGTGGGATTCGCTTTTGGACCAGCTGACGCCGTACCGCCGCGTCGTCACCGTCGACCTGCCGGGTCACGGAGAGTCGCTGCTGCCCGAACTCGGTCCGGACGTCATGGGACAGCTGATCGACGATGTCAGTGAGTTCGTCAAGGAAGTGACGCCGGCGGGGGAGCGTGCCCACGTCGCGGGAAACTCCCTCGGCGGCTGGATTGCCCTCTCGCTGGCAGCGCGCGGAGATGTCGCGTCGGCGACAGCTCTTTCGCCGGCCGGGTTCTTTGTCAATCACCTCGATCAGGTGCGAGCGATCAACACGTTCCGTGCACTGCGCGGCACGGCCAAGCTCATGGGTGACGGATTGCCACGCGCATTGCGGTACAAGCTGATTCGCTATCCGGCGCTCGCCGCGTTCTTTGCTCATCCGAGTCATGTCGGTTATGCAGCGGCGTTGGCCGACTGCCGTTCGCTCGTGTCGAACGAACTCGTCGATCTCGGTCTCGAGATGGACTTCGTGCTGCCGCCCATCGTGGATCCCACTGTGCCGGTGACGGTTGCGTGGGGTCGACGCGATCTCATCCTGCCCGTGTATCAGGCGCAGCGCGTGAAAAAGCCGTTCCCGCAGGCAAAGTTGATGGTTCTGCCCGGCCTTGGGCACGTACCGATGACAGATGCCCCCGAGCTGATCAGTTCGATCCTGCTGGCAGGAAGCGAACCGTTCGGCTCGAGGGCAAAATCCGTGAGTGCTGCAGGCTAGATGGTTCCGCCGGCTGCGCTCGGTGCACCGGTGGTGTCACCGACGGTGCTCATCTCGCGGGACACGAAGTCTTCGAGGTCGAACAGGTTGGCGCCTGCGCGGTCCGCGATGGTGAGAAGTGTTGTCATGCTTGCAACTTCCTCGACCTGCTCCTTGAGGAACCACTGCATGAACTGCTCGCCGAGGTAGTCGCCTTCTTCACGGGCAGTGCTCGCGAGCTGGACGATTTGCTCGGTGACCGTCTTCTCCTGCGTCAGCGCGAGAGCGATGGGCTCGCGGGCATCCTTGAAGTCGGCCTTCGCGGCGTCGACGCCGGTGAGTTCGACATTGATGTCGCGATCGAGGAAATACTGAACGATCATCATGGCGTGGTTACGCTCTTCCACAGCCTGCTTGTAGAAGTGCTTTGCCAGCTGTGGCAGATCCGCATTGTCGAAGTAAACCGCTGTCGCGATGTACTGATGCGAAGCGTTGAACTCGTTGCGAATCTGGTCTCGGAGTAGTGCGTGGAATTTGGTCATGTGAGTCTCCCCAGAAGTCATGAATTCCAAGATAGTGCAGGTCAGAGGCCCTGTCATCCCAGTATGACCTTATTGTGGTAAGCGTTCCCAAACTAAAGAAGGCCTAATTTTTCTTCGAATTCGGTGAGGTTATCGAGCCCGGTGAATTCGAATGTTTCATTTAGGAATGTCCATTTCACCAGGCGAGTTCCGCGCATTTACCGTCGCTTCCCTGTAGTTCCACCTGTACGGTGGCGTGCCCCAGTTCGAATTCCTCGGCAAGCAAGGTTCGGGTTGCTGCGAGCACCGTTGTGGGATCGGCGTCACTGACCGCGGTGACGTGAACGGAAGCAACTTCCATCCCCGAGGTGAGTGTCCAGACGTGCAGATCGTGCGCGTCGACGACTCCCGGCAGAGCGTTGATCTTCTCGATGATCGAGGTGACGTCGATGCGGTCGGGAGCCTGCTGGAGGAGGATGCGAACGGCGTGGCGGCCCAGGTTGAAGGCACGTGGCAAGACGAAGAGGCCGATCGCGACGCCGATGACGGGGTCGGCGTAGCGCCAACCGAACGCGAGCGTGACCAAGCCGCTGACCAGGACGCCGATGGACCCGACCATGTCTGCCATGACTTCGAGGTAGGCGCCGCGGATGTTGATGCTTTCCTTCGCGCCGCTGCGCAGCATGAGGAAGGCGATGACGTTCATCGCCAGACCGACGACGGCGACTGTCGCGACGGGAAGGCCGGGAACCTCGGGCGGATCCGTGAAGCGGCTGGCGGCCTCGTAAAGCACCCACCCGGCGACTGCGAAGAGCAGGATCGCATTGGCCAGTGCCGCAAACACTTCCGTGCGGTACATGCCGAAAGTACGGTCGGGGCGCCGGGCGGCACGCTGTGCGACGAGGATCGCGGCGAGCGCCATGAAGATGCCGAAGATGTCTGTGAACACGTGCGCCGAGTCCGAGAGCAGGGCCAGTGACGAGGTGAAGAGGCCGACCGTCACCTGCAGCACGAAGGTCACCAACCCGAGGCCGGCGGCGATCCACAGTTTGTTGACATGCTTGCCGCTGTTGCTGGTCGCAGCCTCGGCGGGGGAGATTCCGTGCCCGTGTCCGTGTGACATCGAAGGTCCTTTCGTCGACGCCAGCCTAGACACATATGCATATATGCGCAATAGTGCATGTCTTAAAAACTATGCAACATAGTTGTAAGGTGGCGGCGTAGACCTTCATTTGTCATCGACGCGAGGACCGAGAAGTGGGAAGACATCGAAAATCCGAGCCGATCAGACCCGGCGGGCGCATGGCCGCGGTTTCCGTGGCGACGGGTGCAATCCTCGCGTCCGGCACTTCCATCGGGCACGCGTCGCCGCCGTCGGTTGTAGTCGAGGATGTATCTGCGGTGTCGGCGCCGGAGATCCTCGACCTTGTCCGGTCGACGGATCTTGCCGGAATAGCCGAACAACTCGGCAAGACGCGACAACTCGAATACGAGCGAGCGGCGCTGGTGTACGAGGCCGAAAAGCCACAGGTGATGGCCCCCGTCAGCGGGACGATGACGTCCAACTTCGGTCCACGGTGGGGAACCACCCACTACGGTCTCGACATCGCGAACGCGATCGGAACGCCCATCGTGTCGGCGACCGACGGTGTTGTGCTCGAATCCGGTCCCGCCGCGGGATTCGGGCTCTGGGTCCGCATCCAGCAGGACGACGGGACCGTCGGCGTCTACGGACACATCAACGAGGCGCTCGTGGTTGCGGGTCAGAAGGTGCGGGCGGGTGAGCTGATCGCGACCGTGGGCAATCGTGGACAATCGACAGGACCACACCTGCACTACGAGGTGTGGCAACCTGACGGACAGAAGACCGATCCGCTCGCGTACCTGAATTCCCGGGGCGTGTCGTTCGGGGAGATGACCACGGGCGACTGAAGTTCTGTCACGACGCGATGGAGGAGCAATGCAGGGGCTTGGCGGACTCGAAGCCGAGGTCATGGATGTGCTCTGGCAGTCCGACGACGCGCTCTCGGTCAAGGATCTGGTCGAGACCCTGGGTGAGCGTCGACAACTTGCGTACACCACCATCCTGACCGTCGTGACGCATCTCTACGACAAGGGCTGGGTGAGTCGTGAGAAGAAGAGCCGCGCCTACTTCTATCGGCCGAGTCGCAGCCGTGAAGAGGCCACATCCAGAGCACTGCGCGAATTGTTGGACAGCAGTTCCGATTCCGCTGCCGTGCTGTTGCACTTCGCCAAGACCATGACAGATGCCGAGAACGAGGCCCTGCGCCGGGGTCTTTCCGGGGAAGGTGTGCAATGACATTGGCGTTGCCGATGTTTCTCGGTGCGATGCTCGTGGGATTCCTGGTTCCGAGAGTGTTGCGAGCCGTTTCCTCGGCGTTGTCACCGGCGGTGCTGCTCGCGGCGTGGCTCGGCAGCATGGCGTCGGCTTTGTATCTCGCTCTCTCCGCGGTCTTGGTTCTGGTGTGGCCGAGCCACGCGCCGGTCGAGGGGCTGGTCGACGGTATCGCTCGGTGTTTCAGCGCCTTCGCGCACGGCACGAGTTCATGGGTGGGTGAACTGATCACCGGCACAGCCGTTGCTGTGGTGGGTGTGATCGCCGTTCGGATCGTGCTGGCCGGCCGCAAGCAGGCACGTGAGCACGCGAGGGTCCGAGATTTCCATCGTGATGTTCTCTCGATCGTCGCGCGCCGCGACAACTCGGAGTCCGACGTGTTGTGGCTGGATCATCCGCTGCCTATGGCGTACAGCGTCGCCGGAAAGCCTGGATTTGTTGTTGCGACGCAAGGCTTGTCATCCGCTCTCAGTGGAGGCGAGCGGGATGCTGTCCTCGCGCACGAGCGTGCACACTTGAGCGGCGGTCATCACCGAATTGTCGGTGCGTGCGAAGTCTTGGCCGCTGTTCTTCCGCGAGTGCCGTTGTTCGCGGCGGCACCCGCTGCCGTCGGCGCGATCGTCGAACTGTCGGCGGACAGACACGCCGCTCGCGTCACCAGCCCGGCTGCGGTGCGTTCCGCCCTTGCCGTGGTGTCGAAATCGCCGCTTCCTCAGCCGGACTGGAGCTTGAGCGATCGCGGCAGCGCGACCGCGGTGCGATTGAGTTCCCTGGTCGACGGCGACGTGGCGTCGCCTCGGCGACTGACCTGCGCGGTGGCGGCCTGTGTGCCGGCCGCTGTCACGACGGCCGTTGCCGCAGCCGTGACGGTGGCCGTCTCCGCGGGGATCTGCGCTGTTCTGACCTGATCATTCTCCCAAGGCCGAATCGATCTGGGCTTTCAACTGCTCGTAGCTCGGCATCTGGTCCAGCTTCACGTCGTTGAGGAACAGCGTCGGAGTACCTTGGACGCCGAGGCGTCGGCCTTCTTCGAAGTCGCGCTCGACCCGCTCGCGGACGCCGCGGCTGCCGAGGTCGGATTCGAATCGGGCCATGTCAAGTCCGAGATCTTGTGCGTAGGAACGGAACAGCGCCTCCTGTGATTCGGCGGATTCACCCCATTGCGACTGCGTCTCGTACATTCGCTTGTACATCTCGACGAATTTGCCCTGGCGAGATGCGGATTCGACGACCTGCGCCGCGAGAGTGCTGTTGGTGTGACTCGGAATCGGAAAGTATCTGATGCCGAACGTGATTCGATCCTCGTACTCCGCTCTGATCCGCTCCATCGTCGGGTACAGCGCGAGGCAGGCTTCGCATTCGAAGTCGAGGAACTCGACCAGGTTCACCTTGCCGTCGGCGGCCGAGGTCAATCGGTACGCGTCGTCGGTGAGGACGGCGGTGGATTGTGCTGCCCGATCGGCGTCCTCGTTGTCTGCCCGAATCGGATCGACGGTGATGAACGTGATCAGTGCTACCGCGAACACCGCGATCAGGGCGGCGGATATCTTCATGCTTCTGGACACTGCTGTGCACCTGTACCTTCCGTCGAATTCCTAAATACTATCCAACATAGTAGTTAGGTGTAGAGTCGACGGTACCCGCATGGAGACGAAGGAGGACCCGCCGGTGAAGCGTTCGTGAATGACACGCCGCCGCCGTCGATCGGGCAGATGCTGGAGTGGGATACCTCATCCCTCCCGCTTCTTCCTGCCCTGGGAGTTGTTCTTGCACTCTGGTATTGGACTGGCGCTCAGCGAGTTCGCGCGAGTGGGCGACCATGGCCGTGGTATCGGACAGCGTGTTTCCTCGGTGGGTGCCTGCTGCTGATCGCGGTAACCGGACTGAAGGTCGAGAGCTACGGCTACGAACTCTTCAGCGTCTGGATGTTCCAACACCTGACGCTCTCGATGGCGACCCGCCGCTCTGGGTACTGGGCTCGCCGGGACTGCTGCTACTACGTTCGACGCCGCACCGAGGAATAGGAAAAGGCATTCTCGCGCTTGCCCTCTCGGCATTGCGTAGCCCACCGGCGCGGTGGATGCTGCACCCCGGGTTCACGATCCCGGTATTTCTGTTCAGCTACTACGGGATCTACCTGTCGCCGATCTTCGACACCGTCTCGGCGTTACCGGCTGGACACGTCTTTCTCGAAATCTTCTTTCTCGCCAGCGGTCTGCTCTTCATCATGCCGGTGCTCGCCACCGGCCCACTGCCGGTGCGACAGAGCTACCTCGGCCGGTGTTTCGACCTGTTCGTGGAGATGCCGCTGCACGTGTTCATCGGCGTCGTACTCATGATGGCGACAAAGCCGCTGCTGACCACGTTCGTGGATCCGCCTCCCGAGTGGGGCGTGGACGTGATGCAGGATCAGCAGCTGGCGGGCGCCCTCGCGTGGTCGTACGGAGAGCCCGTCGCGCTGGTGGTGGTCGTGATCTTCGCGATGCGCTGGAACCGCGACGACAAACGGATGAATGCCGACCTGGACCGCCGCGCCGAGATCGACGGCGACAGTGATCTTGAGGCGTACAACAATTTCCTCAGATCACTGAACGCCGCCGAGCGGCCTGAGACTCGGTAGGCCGGTGGCCCTCAGACGCCGCCGCCGGCGGGCGTCGGCGCCATTGCATCGGCAGCGGCCGGGGTGTTCATCTCGCGTGCGACAAACGTTTCGAGGTGGAACAGGTTGTCGCCGGCGCGGTCGACGATGGTGAGAAGTGTTGTCATGCTTGCCACTTCCTCGACCTGTTCCTTGAGGAACCACTGCATGAACTGCTCGCCCAGGTAGTCGCCGGTATCGCGCGCGGTGCGTGCCAGCTGCGTGATCTGCTCCGTGACCGTCTTCTCCTGCTCGAGTGCCAACTCGACCGGAGCCCGGACACTGTCGAACTTCGTCACGACGTCGTCGATGCCCGGAACGTCCACGTCGAGGTCGTTGTCGAGCAGGTACTGGATCATCATCATCGCGTGACCGCGTTCCTCGGTGGCCTGGCTGTAGAAGCGCGCGGCCATCTGCGGAAGATCGTGTGCATCGAAGTACACCGCTACCGCGATGTACTGCTGCGATGCAGTGAACTCGTTACGGATCTGCTGACGCAGCAGAGTGGTGAATTCGCTCGAGTTCTTCGCCTGTGTCATCCCAACAGGTTACTGGGTCGTCGCCGCTGAGAGGGAGCTACTTCTTGTCGAGCTGATCGATGACGAAGCCCACAGTTTCCGGTCGGTACCCGTAGACGAACGAGTCCTTTTCGCCGACGTACCAATCGCCGCACTGAAAAGAACTGCCCTTCTCGACCCCCGTCGGCCACCACTGTGCGGACAACGATGCGGGACGAGTTTCGACGGTGGGTCGTGCGATGCAGCTGTTGTGATCTATCTCCGCGATGTTCGCAGTCATTCGCAGGATGCGTTCGTTGCCGGTGGTGCGGATGACCTCGTCGATACCCGTTGCGCCGGCGGGAACCCAACTCGGCAGTGTGTCGATTCCGTTGGATGCTTGTGCAAAAGAGAAGGTTTCGGTTTTCTTGTACGCCTTGGAGTCGTCGAACTTCTCGAAGGTTCCGGAGCAGGACGTCACGAGTGCAGCAGCTCCGACGGCGGCGGCAACGACGGCGAGAGTGCGGAATCGGCGGTGTGTTGTGTTCATACCTTCACGGTATTTTTCGGCCGCCGATTCCGCGTCCTGCCGGAAAGCGATTTGTTCGCCGGGCTTGTCCTCCCGCGGTACTACCGGAACTCAGGGCGATTACCCCGTGGTGATCAGATCCTGTGGAATCTGCTGATCGTTGGCCAGGGCGTCGAAGAACTGCGAAGCGCGCGCCTTGTCCCACAACAACACGTTGCCCGAACCGTCCACGTCCTCGAAACCGGCGACCGGAACCGTCGTGGTGGTCATCCCGCCGCGAAGCGCCCAGGCGAGTGAGGCCAGATTCCAGATGTGATCGCCTTCGTCGACCTGTAGAGATTTGGCGGTATCGGAGACGAGTGGCCACAACCGGAACGGATTGAGGAACGTGGTCGGACTCGTCGCCTTCGACAGCAACGCCGACATGAACTGGCGCTGGTTGTTCATGCGGTCGAGGTCGGCGAGCGCCGTCGCGCGAGTTCGCACGAACCCGAGTGCGTCCGAACCCTTCAAGTCCTGGCATCCGGCGGGGAGGTTGATCCCGGCCAGCGGATCGTCGATCGGCTGTGCCAGGCACACGTTGACGCCACCGACGGCGTCGACGATGCCGGCGAACCCGCTGAATCCGATCTCGGCGTAGTGGTCGATGCGAAGCCCCGTTGCCTCTTCGACGGTCTGCACCAGCAATGGAGCGCCACCGAAGGCGAAGGCGGCGTTGATCTTGTCGGAGCCGTAGCCGGGAATCGGAACGTACGAATCGCGGGGGATGCTGACCATGGTCGTCTTCCCACTTTTGGGGACGTGGACCAAGATGACCGTGTCAGTGCGCTTGGGGCCGGTGTCGCCGCCCGTCGCAAGGGCTTGCTCCTGCTCGGGGGTGAGCCCCTCACGACTGTCGGAGCCGACGATCAGCCAGTTCGTGCCCGGAGTATCTGCGACGCGTCCCGCGTAGTCGGGCAGCGCGTCGATTCGATTGAGCGAACTGTCGACGTAATAGATCGCGCCGGCCAGCGCGAGCAGCAAGACCAACAACGTGATGCCGATACGTCTACCCCAGCTACGACGCTTGCGGGGGCGTCGCTGCTTCGGAGGTTCTGGAGGGCGCGGCGGGGCGTTCGGCGGGGTTCGGCGCGGCGGTGCGGGCGCGTACTTCGCCTGGCGCTGCGGATCCTGACGCGGCGGCCCCTGCCTGCGCGGGTCGTCCTGAAACGGTTGCGGGCGCTGGGTCGGCGCCCAGTCCTCACGCCTGGGCTGCTGCGGCGCTTGTGGTGGGACCTGTGACCAGGCCTGATTGGCCGGATTCTGCTGCTGCGGGCGTCCGTCGCGGCGAATGACCGTCGGCCCTTCCGGCGGCATCGGTGGACGCCGCTGCGGGGGTGGGCCCTGACGGGGTGGATTCTGGCGTGGAGGGTTCTGCCTCGGAGGCATCGGTCCACGCGGAGGTGGCCCTGGCGGCTGGCGCCGCGGAGGGCGCTGAGGATATTCGGAGTCGCCGGTCACCAGTTCACGGTACCGGTCACGGCAGCCAGGAGACGTGATCGCGCAGGAGGGCGTAACCGATGAACGCCACCATGTCGATGAGAGCGTGGGCGATGACCAGCGGCCAGAGTTTCCCGGTGCGCTGCCAGTACCGGCCGAACACGAGCCCCATGATCACGTTTCCGACGCCGCCACCGAATCCCTGATAGAGGTGGTAACTGCCGCGCAGGAGTGACGACGCGAGCAGTGATTTGTTCTCGCTCCAACCCAGCGTTCGGAGGCGAGTGATCAGGTAGGCGACGACCAGCACCTCTTCGGCACCGGAGTTCGCGATCGCGGACAGTACGAGGATCGGCACCCGCCACCAGTGATCGTCGAGCGCACTGGCCTGGACGGTGAGGTTGATGCTCAGTGCCTGAGCCACGAGATAGAACAGCAGACCGGGGAGACCGATCACAGCGGCGAGGCCGAATCCCGGTGCTATGTCGCGCCCGAATCGAGGCTTGGGGGTCAGTCCCGCAGCACGTGGACCGATCCCCGAACGCCACAGTAGATAGAGTCCCAGCGCTGCCCACGCGAGAAGCTTTGCGACGCCCAGCAATTGGCGCGCCAGGTCGATCCAGTCGATGGCGGCCCGCGACGGGTTGAGTGCAACCGTCTGATCCGAGAGCGCAACCGGCGTCGCCAGGGATTCGGCGAGCGAGAGGATCCCGGACAATCCGCTGAGTCCGAACGTGACCAGCAGAACGATGGTGATCTCGATCCAGACTCCGCGTCTGGCGGTCGGATCGAGGGCCGGGCCGGCCGGGACGGGAGTCGGCGGCCGTAACCACGTGCGGACGGTTTCGCGGGCATTCACCCGCGCAACGCTAGCCGTTTGATGCGCCGCCCGATCGGAGGCCGTTGAGGAAAGGGCACCCGACCAGCATGCGGATGGCGCGGCTCAGCGCGGGAGCGTCGTCGACGGGGTTGGCGAACGGCATCCACACGTCGCGGTCACCGGTGTGATCCTCGACCCGCAGGCGAAGTCCGTAGCGGTCGATGCCGAGTGGGCGAACGCGTCCGGTGCGCATGTACGGGGGAAGCTTGCGCACGAGCAGGTCCACGAGGTCGCGGTGGTCTTCGTCGAGATGCTGCAGCCATGCGGTCTCCATTTCCCAGAAGGGATCGGGGCTGGCGTTCAGCAGTTCGTCCACGGCGACGGGTTCTGCCCCCGTTGAATCAGCGACTACAGCCGAGGCCAGGCTCAAGCGAAGGAGGACCGAGGTGTGGCCGATGTCGAGGAGCCCCGGGTGGGGATGTTCGGATGCGACGTCGTCGGCGAGAACGCGTGCCTCGTAGTCGGGCACGGCGTGTAACGAGCCGCGAAGCCACACGAGGGAGCGCACGGGCTCACGCAGCCGCAGTGGTGCGTGATCGGTGATCTCGAGGACGGCAGGCAGGCCGCCGCCGCCGGAGTTCCAGGCCAGGGCCGCAGCTGCGGAGGCATGTGGGACTGCAACGACGACGTCACCGTTCGAACGCAGGTGATGCACCGACGTGGCGGTGGGATCGCTGCCTTCGATGGCGAGAACTGCGTCCTGTGCGCGCACACAGGCGCTGCGGACGCGTTCGGCGGTGGACGGGCCGGTGCTGGTCTTCGTTGCCATGCTGCCCCCTTGGCGGGTGTTCTCTCGAACTCCATCGGATGATGAGGTAACCCTAACCTAAGGCGCTTCGGTGTGAATCGCAAGACTTTTGCGCAACTCGCGTGGAATCCGCCGCCTGCGCCGGGGTTACGGTTTGTCTGTGGCTATTCCTCTCTCACTCGGGCTGCCCGCCCCGAGAAACTCGCGCGGACTCCTCGAAGCACTCTTTCTCCCGGTTGTTCCGGCGTCGGTTCTGATCGGTGGCGAAGCAGCAGGCCGGGTTGTCGTCCGTCTCGATATCGATCCGGAAGAACTGCGTGCGGACACGGAAGCGTCGTACGAGGCCGTCCGATTCGACGTCGACGTCACCACCGACCAGATCGACGACGCGATCGCGCTGCGCCTGCCCGCTCCGCTCGCTGTGTATGTCGACGGCGGCGTAGAGGATCTGACACCCGCCGAAGCGGCGCTGCGTCTGTGCGAAGGTGGCCGGATCCCCGGACTCGCCGCCGGTCTTACGCCCACCGAAGTGGCTGATTTCCTGGCGGTACTCGCGCACGAGTCCGTCGGTTTCGTAGCCCGCGCGGCCGACGGCGACGAGGTGATCGCCCTGCTGTGTGGCACCGTCGCTGCACTGCGCGGCGACGACGTGCGCGCCGCGATGGTCGATCCGAAGCCGGAAAAACTTGCCGCGCTGATCCCCGAAGCCGCGTCGGCCATGCGTGAGGTGCTGCTCACGATCGAGGTCGCGGATCTGCCTGCAGTGGAAACGGCTTTGCGTGCCGCGGGTTTGCAGTGACCGGCGTGGGTCGGTGCGTAATCTTTTAGGCGTGCCAAGAATCGCGTATTTCGGTCCGTCGGGAACCTTCACGGAGATAGCTCTCGCCCAGTTGGAGGCTGAGGGCGCGTTCGGCGAAACTGTCGAGCGAGTACCGGCCGGCAGTCCGCCGGCGACTCTCGACATGGTTCGCGACGGTTCCGTGGACGGAGCCGTGGTTCCCTTCGAGAACTCGGTGGAAGGCGGCGTAGCTCCGACGCTCGATTCACTCGCTCTCGGTTCTCCGCTGCAGATCGTCGCCGAAACCGATCTGGACGTGAGTTTCTCCATCCTGGTTCGGGCCGGGACCACCGCCGATCAGGTCCGAACGATCGGCGCGTACCCCCATGCGGGCGCGCAGGTCCGCGGATGGATCGCCGAGAACCTGCCCCAGGCCGAGGTGGTGTTGGCCTCGTCCAACGCCGGTGCGGCCCTGGATGTGCAGGCCGGAACCGTCGACGCCGGTGTGTCCACGGCTTTGGCAGGTCAGATGCTCGGACTCGACAGCCTGGCGGACAACGTCGCCGATGTAGGCGGCGCCCGCACACGTTTCGTGTTGGTCACCAAGCCGGCCCCGGTTCCGGCGCGGACCGGTGCCGATCGCACCGCGCTGGTGCTTCACCTCGACAACGCTCCCGGCTCCCTGGTGCGTGCACTCTCCGAATTCGCCGCTCGCGGTATCGACCTGACTCGGATCGAATCACGGCCGATGCGAACGGAATTGGGCACGTACCGGTTCTTCGTGGACTGCGTCGGACACGTCGAGGACTCGCTGGTGGCCGAGGCGATGCGTGCCCTGCATCGTAAATCCGGAGTCCGCTTCCTGGGGTCGTGGGCGACAGCGAATTCGACCGGGCCACAACCTCCTTCGGACGAAGAAGCGATTCGGTGGATCGACGAACTCAAGCGTGGAGGGGGAGAACGATGACCGGAAGGCTCATCCTCGTTCGGCACGGTCAGACGGAGGCGAATGTCGCCAAACGTCTCGACACCGCACTACCCGGAGCAAAGCTCACGCCGGAAGGGTTGGCGCAGGCCGAGACTTTGGGCATCGGCCTGGCTTCGGCGCCGCCGCTGGCACTCGTATCGTCGTTGGCTTTGCGTGCCCGGCAGACAGCAGGTTTCGTGGAGCAGGCCGCCGGTGTCTCTCTGGACGTGCGGGACGGATTGCACGAGGTGCAGGCCGGTGACCTCGAAGATCGTACCGACGAGGCCGCGCACCGACTGTTCATGGAGACGTTCCATCACTGGCACACCGGCAACCTCGGCGCTCGCATCCCCGGTGGTGAAACGGGATACGACGTCCTGGAGCGATACGTCCCAGTCGTCAATTCGTTACGCGAAGAATTTCTCGAAGGCTCACGAGACGGCGGCGACATCGTCGTGGTCAGTCATGGTGCAGCGATCCGTCTTGTCGCAGCCCAGCTTGCCGGTGTCCCCGGTCTGTTCGCAGCCAACAACCACTTGGCCAACACCGAGACTGTCGAACTGTTGCCTTCGGTCGACGGCGGTTGGGAGTGCCTGCGCTGGGGAACCGTCAACCCGCCGTTCGAGCATCGACTCATCCCCGGTGCCGACGACGTGATGGGCTGACGGCCGGCTTCACCACCAACCGGTCTGGACGCTCAGTTGGCGCCCGAGTTCAGCGGACAGAGTGCTCACGTAGCTGGCTGTCAGGTGGTGGGAATCGTGATACACCAATACATTTCCCTCCACGACGCGGCACAACTCCGGTCCGCAGACGCCGTCGCTGAGGTCGAGTAGACGGACGTTGGTCAGATCGCCGATCGCCGACGGCGCCGGATTGACGTCGCTGAGCATTTCGGACCGTGGCATCGCGCAGTGATCGGGTGACGTGGTTGTCGCCAGACAGTCGATCGCGCGGTAGGCGACGCCGTCGTGGTGCAACCACGGGGTATCGCGGATGGCGAGCACGTCGATACCGTCGCGCCCCAGTTCCTCCCACACGTGTACGTAAGACTCGGGCGTCACGTCGCCAGGGCCGTCGGAACTCGGCCTGGTTGCCGTCGTGAACACGAAATCGGGTGAGGCGTCGGCCAACTCGGTCAGCACTCCACGCGACCAGTCGACGCAATCCGGATAGTCGTTGTCCGACAACGTCTGCATGGAGTCGATGGTGAGCGGGCAGCCCATCTTCAGATACGTGTCGACGCGGAACCCGTGACTCTTGCCGAGTTCGTCGAGCGCAGTGAGCCAGTGCTCGGAGTGCGAACCACCCGCGAGCGCGATGGTTCTGTCTGCGTCGGCGTCGCCGTAGGTGCAGTGGACGACGTCCCGCTCGAGAAAATCGGCGATACAGCCGTCGAGCGTACTGGCCGGAAGGTCCAGTGGCGCATCGAAGATCGAGGGAACCATCGACGCCTTGGGTACTTCGACACCGTCGGTGAGCGCGAGTGCGCCGGGATGGGTCGGGAGGTCGAGGGTGTCGACTGCCCGCTGGCCCGTCGTCTGGCTGCTCGCGTACGACTGCCAGGCGACCGAAGCGGCGAGGACCACGGCAGCGGTGACGACGCATGCCAGGACGGTGTACCGGCGCGAGCGGCCTCCACGTTCCACCGGAACCTCGATCAGGCGCCGGAGTGCAAGCGCCCCCGCGACGGAGAGGGCGATGATCAGTGCCCCACCGAGCAGGCCGGCTTCGGGGCGTCCGGTGATCACGAGTGCAAACACCAGAATCGGCCAGTGAATCAGGTACAGCGCGAATGCGAACGAGCCGAGCCACGTCAGTGCCGGATGGGCGAGCGTCTTCGACGTCCAAGGCGTGTCGTCGCCGACTCCGGACAGGATCAGCGCAAGAGTGGCCAGCACCGGCACCAGCGCCCACGGGCCGGGGAACTGCTGGGCGCCGTCGAGCACTATGCCGCACAACAGGATCGACGAAAGACCCGCCCAGCCGATCGTCGCTCTGACCGAGAACGGCAGGGATGCGATCTGCCGACTGCGTGTGCTGGTCATCAGAACGGCCAGCAGACCACCGAGTGCCAATTCCCACAACCTGGCACCGGAGTCGTAGTACGCCCAGGCTTGGTGACGTGAAGATTTGGCGAGTGCGTAGAGAAAAGATCCTGCGGTCAGAACCAGAAGGGTGACCGCGAGTGACGGGCGGAAATAGTTGGGATTCACGCGTGAAGCCACATAAGCGATCACGGAGACCAGTGCGATGGCCAGGAGATAGAACTGACCTTGTACGGCCATCGACCACAGGTGCTGCAGGGGAGTGACCGAGCCGTCGGCGGCCAGGTAGTCGCTTGCGGTGCTGGCGAGCTGCCAGTTCTGGAAGAACCCGAGCACCGCGATCAGTTGATCGCCCAGATCGGCCCAGCGTGTGCGTGGCAGCAGCAACGCGGTCCCCAGTGCGGTCAAAATGCTGACCACCGCGATCAGGGGGAACAGCCGCAGAAACACCCGCCGCAGTGCCGGGACCGGGTTGAGTGAACCCCCGGCTTCGGCGCGTCGAACCAGTGAGCCGACGAAGAAGTATCCGGACAGAACCAGGAAGACGTCCACCCCGCCCGATACCCGTCCGAACCACACGTGGAACACGACCACCAAACCGATGGCGAGGCCACGCAGTCCGTTCAGGTCTTGTCGGTGCGGTGTTGTTGCCCGTTCATCGTTCGGCCGGTCGATCGTGGCGACCGAGCCTTGTTCGCCCGGTGACGACGGTTGACGCGAGAACTGCATGCTGAAGTAAGGCTCCGGGCGTTGAAGGGACGCCCCGAGGTTACCCGGAAGTCTCCGGCGCCGATTCCTCGAGTTCAGTTACCAGAGCGTTCACGGCTTGTCGGAGGCGATGGGATGTTCCGGAACTGATGGACGTCCATTCGGTGCCGTCGGCGGCCCGAGTGGTCGAACCGACCAGCCGACCCGACAAGGTGTCGTACACAGTCACTGCGCCGGTCATGAGCGTCGTCGCTCCCAAACTGTGTGGTATTCCGACCAATTCGGCGAAGGCGGTGCATGTGACGATTGCGCTACCCAGTTGGCGCGCGTCGTCTTCGGGTATTCCGGCGTTGATCAAGGCCGAGGTTACGCTGCCTGCATCCGGGCCGGCGCCGAATGCCAGGCTGAGCATCTCGGTCGGTGCGTTGATCACGGCAATCGGCATTGCTTCGGCGCTGCCGAGCGCGGTGACAACGGGTGCAGTCGGTTCGGCGGTGACGCTGCGCAATGCGAACGAAGAACCGGTTGAAGTTGCTTCGACACAAAGGAACTCGCCCTGCGCGACGCAGAGGCGTGAAATCCCTCCACCGACATGCCGACGCAGCGCCAACTCCCACTTGGGGTGGGTCAGGACGCGCAGGCGGGCACTGAGGTCGTGATGGATCTCCCCGCCGGGGAGGAGATCGCGCTCGGAGAGTGAATCTGCCGCGGACTGCATCGCCGTACGGTGAGCGCTCGCACTGCCGTGAACCGTCGCGCCACCGAGAACCACGGGAAGCCCATCGAGTCCGAGTCGCTCACGTACATAGTCGATTTCGTCCTGTGACAGGGCGACGACAGGTAAATTCCACCCCTCAGGTGAGGTGCCGAGATCCACCATCAATGCTCTGCAGTTTCGAGTGCGCCACCGATCACGGACGGGATGACTGTTCGGCCGTCGGCGAAGTGCTCGAAGTGCTTCAGGTAATCGGGTGTGTCGTGCTCGGTCTCGTCTTCAGATTGGGCCGCATGACGGCCGCCGGCGATCGGCGCAGATCCGCCTGCGGTTCGGGCCGGATCCACCTTGACGGTATGCGCGGTGCCCTGAACCGGCGAGGTCACGGGGTTCTGGCGCGTGGCGCTCTGGCCGGTGGAGGGATCAGGAAGAGCGTGCCGACCGGTGTTGCTGCTCGACGACGAGCCCGCGATTGCTCCGGCTCCTGTAGTCGCGGATGCTGCGCTGACCTGTGCCGGTGCCCGGCTTGCCCACGGGGTGCCGAACAGTGATGGTGTGGAAGCGCCGAGTCTTGCGCCGCCGAGTCCCGCGCCGCCCAGTCCGGTGAGTCCTGCTCCTGCCGTCGCGAGAGCTGATGCGGCAGTGGTGGCGCCTGTGACTGCGGTGGTGGTGGCGCTGGCTGCGGTGGCAACTCCACCGGAGATGGCACCGGCCTGTGAGGCAGCGGCGGCAAATACCGGGTTGGAAACTACGGATGCGACAGCAGCGGTGGCGGCGCGCACGGGATCCGCGATTGCGTCAGCGAGCGTGGATGCCGCTTGCACGACGGACTGTCGTGCGGCGCTGCCTGGGCTTTCGGTCGAAGCGGATGCCCCAGCTGTGGGTTCCGCGATGGACGGTGGTGAGTCGAAGTTCTGCTGCACGGCCAGGTGGGCCGTTGCGGCGTCGTACGTTTCCATTGTCCCCGCCGCTCGAATTTTGAGAGCTTCTTCGGCAGCCTCGGCGGCGGCGGCACCGCCGACCAGGGCACCGCCGATGGAGTACGCGGCTACCTTTGCCGCTTGAACTGCCGCGATCTCCGCCAGCGACGGCATGGCCAGGGTGGCGACGGTGTAGGAACCGGACTGTACTTGGGCCTTACCTGCGGTTTCTCCCGCGAGCAACGCGGCCGCTGCAGCCCATTCCTGGAACGGTGCGAATTTGCTCAATGCGGCATCCGCTGCTTCTCCGGACCACCCGGTGCGAAGATCCGCCATCACGCGAGAGATGGACGCAGCGGTGTCGGTGAGTCCGGACGACACGGTGGACCAGGCTCCGGCCGCCACGCCGAGAGGGACCGGCCCGGCTCCGGCGACCAGTGCTGCGGAGTTGGGTGCTGCGCCCCGTGGATACCAGATGACGCCGGTGATGCCGACCATTGTTCTTCCCCCCAGGAAGTGTGACTGTGTTGCCGAGTTACCGAGTTCGATTTCTGTCGATCAGATCGGTGCGGCTGCCAGGCTGGACTTGGTGAGCTGGTCTTCGAGCTCGTAGGCAGCTGCATTCTTGCGCAGAGCTGCCGCAGCCGCGGTGAGCTCCTCGATTGCCCGATCGGTGGACGAGGCAAGGCTGCCCGAGATGGTGTTGAAGTAATTTGCCGCGCTACCGGACACTTCCTCGGATCCGGCTGGGAGAACGCGTAGCGTCGGCTGCGCAGTAGAGACGATTCCGCGCAATCGCGTCGCCGCAGACTCGAGTTCCAGTGCGGCGGCAACTAGGGCTTGAGGGTCGACGTGCATAGTGCCGAACTCCTTCCTGACCAGGGCGGATAAGTGGTCGGGAGGCCGTGCGCACAGCCGTCGATATTCCCCCCGCACATACTTTGATGCATACCGCCCGCTTTTGGTTCCCCCCGAAATCGGACGACTTTGTCCTCAGCCCCAGCCGAGTTCGTGCAACCTGTCTTCTTCGATGCCGAAGTAATGCGCGATCTCGTGGATGACGGTCACTGCAACCTCGTGAACTACCTCGTCCTCGGATGCACAGATATCGAGGATCGAATCGCGGAAAATTGTGACCGTGTCCGGCAGGTACCCGCCGTAATGAGAATCCCGCTCGGTCAGAGCGACGCCCTGGTACAAACCGAGCAGCCCCGGTTCTTCCTCGTCACGTGCTTCGACCAGCACCACGACATTGTCGATGGCCTTCGCAAGTTCCGGCGGAATCAGATCTAGTGCCTCGCCGACCAGTTCCTCGAATCGGTCGGGCGTCATAGTCACTGTCATGGCTTACGACGGCGGAGCTGCGCCGGGCAACGGCGTCGGCAACGACCGACCTTCCGGTGCAGCGGGTGGCGGAACCGGAGCGGCACCGTTGATCAGGATCTCGCCCTTGGCGCTTCCGGTGATCGCGGCAAACCCGCCGGTTTCGACCTCTTTGCCGATCGAACAATTGACTCGGCGGCTACCGGCCAACCAGCTTTCCAGTGAAATGTTGTCCCAGAACAGCGTCAGCGTCTTGTCGCGAAGTGCGTCTGCGGAACCCAGGTACTCGTTGGATGCCTGAGTACAGACGCCTTCGAGATAGCGGTCCTGATCTTCCACCGACGGCATCGCGCCGGGGAACTGAGTGCCGAGGTCGATCACCGAAATAACTTCGTATGCATGCGGTTTCGCACAGTCGACCGGATCGGTCGGGAGGTTCTGGTTGATGCCGATGCACGTGCCGACGTCCCACACGTTCGACTGGTCCTGATCCGCCACGCGGCCCGCGAACGGTTGAAGTTCGCCGGTCGTCGTCGAGAACTGCAAGCCGCAACGCAGTGCGCGCTCGCCCGAGGCCCAACCGGATTCGCTCGGGAACATCAGGCCGACGCTGAACTTGCCCTTGGGATCGAATTTCGAACCGAGGTAGGACATGACGATGGGTGTGCAGTGCTCGTCGCGGAGTTCGGCGAATCGAAGGGCGCCCGGGTACCGGGAACCGGGGCCGAACTCGGCGCCGGGGAACACCGAGAGGTCGAGTGGTCCGGCAACCTCGAAGCGGTGTTCAGTTCCGCACTGAACCTTCGACATGTCCGTGCGGTCCCCGCCCGACTCGGTCGCAGGCGTCCAGTTGAGGCAGTCGCCGGCCGCAGCCGCGGTGAAGGCGTCGTCGCGAGTAGATCCCGTCGCTGCTGGACCGCCGCCACTGACACTGACCGAGGACGAGTCGTCCTTGTTCAATCCACCGGAAATCGCGATCGTTGCGATCGCGGCGACCACCGCACCCACCGCGACGGCGGCCAGGACCCGACGGGTGCGACTCGCGGAGACAGTTTTCTTCGCCGGCGCCCCCTGGGGATCTGCCGGATCTGGCGACTTCTCGATCTTGTCTTCGGACATCGATTCCATCATGCCTGTTGCCGTGGCGATATCGAACCTTCACCACAAAACTCACAATCGCGTCTGTGAGTATTTTGTAGTCATGAGCGAAAACACCCCACTCGATCCCGAGGCTGTCGAGCTGGCGGGCCGGCTCTTCGACATGGCACGAACCGGTGATGCAGCCGGGCTGGCGTCGTACGTCGATGCCGGAGTTCCCGTCAATCTGACCAACGAGAGTGGCGACACGCTCGTCATGTTGGCGGCGTACCACGGTCACGCTGACGCCGTCGTTGCCCTGATCGAGCGCGGCGCCGACGTCAACCGGCCCAACGACAAGAACCAGACGCCCCTTGCCGGGGCGGTCTTCAAGGGCGAGGATGCGGTGGTGAAAGCGCTGGTGAGCGGGGGAGCCGACCCGAAAGGTGGACACCCGACGGCGGTCGACGCGGCTCGGATGTTCGGACGCGAGGACTACCTGAGTCTGCTCGAATCGTGATCTCTCCCTCTCCGACGTGGACGTGACCGTCGGAGAGCTGCAGTGAGTGGGTAAAGTTCGAAGTCGTGATTGACCTCAAGTTTCTCCGTGAGAACCCCGAAATCGTCCGCGAGTCGCAGCGCACCCGTGGAGAAGATCCAGGACTGGTCGACGCTCTGCTCGAAGCCGACGCGTCCCGACGCGCTGCCGTTCTGACCGGAGACAACCTCCGTGCAGAGCAGAAGGCCTTCGGCAAGAAGGTCGGACAGGCATCTCCGGAGGAGCGTCCCGCACTGCTCGAAGGTTCCAAGGAACTGGCGGCAAAGGTCAAGGAAGCCGAGGCCGCGCAGCACGAGGCGCAGGCCGCGCTCGACGCCGCACACCGCGCGATTTCCAACGTCGTACAAGAAGGTGCGCCGGCGGGCGGCGAGGACGATTACATCGTTCTCGAACACGTCGGTGAGATTCCGAAGTTCGACTTCGAGCCGAAGGATCACCTCGAGCTGGGCGAGTCGCTCGGCCTGATCGACATGGAACGCGGCGCCAAGGTTTCGGGTTCGCGCTTCTACTTCATGACCGGCTACGGGGCCATGCTCCAGCTCGGACTGCTGCAGTTGGCTGCGCAGAAGGCGATCGCCAACGGATTCACGATGATGATTCCGCCGGTGCTCGTACGCCCGGAAATCATGGCCGGTACCGGCTTCCTCGGTGCTCACTCGGACGAGATCTACCACTTGCAGGATGACGACCTGTACCTCGTCGGAACTTCCGAGGTACCCATGGCCGGCTACCACTCGGGCGAGATCCTCGAACTGAACGAAGGCCCGAAGCGCTACGCCGGTTGGTCCTCGTGCTTCCGCCGCGAGGCCGGAAGCTACGGCAAGGACACCCGCGGCATCATCCGTGTCCATCAGTTCGACAAGGTCGAGATGTTCACGTACTGCCGTCCCGAGGACGCCGACGCCGAACACCAGCGTCTCCTAGGGTGGGAGCGAGACATGTTGGCAGCCATCGACGTTCCGTACCGCGTGATCGACGTCGCCGGCGGAGACCTCGGTTCTTCGGCTGCGCGTAAGTTCGACTGCGAGGCATGGGTCCCGACGCAGGGCACTTACCGCGAGCTGACATCGACGTCCAACTGCACGACGTTCCAGGCCCGCCGCCTCGGAGTTCGGTACCGCGACGAGAACGGCAAGCCGCAGACGGCCGCCACTCTCAACGGCACCTTGGCTACGACGCGCTGGATCGTGTCGATTCTCGAGAACCATCAGCAGGCCGACGGCTCGGTGCGAGTGCCCGAGGCATTGGTGCCGTTTGTCGGCACGGATGTGCTTCGCTGACACGCTGAACCAACACAATCAGGGCCGCGACGGACTCCGTCGCGGCCCTTTTCGTACTTTCGTACTGGTAGGTTTGGAACTTTTTCTGAACTGACGAAATATCAAATTTTTCCCGCCGATTGGCGCGGTGACCACCAAAAGCGTTGTCGATGGGCCGCTTTGGCGATAGTTTTGCGTTCAATCGAGTTTCCATACCCTGCTTTTCCATCTCGCGTCTGGTGATACGAGGGTGAGTCCGGGGTGAATTGGACAAGTGTCTTGCCAAAAGTAGTACACGTACTAGTTTTTTCGTTATGTTGTGACGGCGCGCACACGTTTTGTCCGAATCCACTGCTCATGTTTGCCCTTCCGAAGGAAGTGCCCATGCCCCAAATCTCTCAGTTGCGGCGATTCGCCGTGCCCATAACCGGAACCGCCATGGTCGCCGGAATGCTGCTGGTCGGCACGCCCGCGTCAGCTGCTATCTCGACCACCGGTTTCAAAACAGCGTGCGTTGCCGGATCGATTATCGGAGACGTCCACAAGGTCACCGACAACCTCATCACGGTCGACGCCCCGGCTTCTGTCCAGCCCGGCGAGACTTTCACCTACCGAATTCAGCCGAGCGGAACGTCATATCCGGACAAGGACTCCGGAGCGACTACTACGAACTTGTCACGTCTGAAAATCGACTATGCCATCCCGAGCAATGCGACGTACGTTTCCGCTACCGTCGTCGCAGGTACCTCCATCGGACTCGACAATGTCGCACCGAATGTTCTCAGAGTCAACGATTCTGGCAATGTCGACGGCAGCGGCGGGATCCTGCGGTTGTCAGGAAACAACCAGGTGATCGGCAACAGTCCGACGACGAGCACGAACTCGGAGGGTGGAATTCGAGTACCGAAGTCCAAGAAGAACCTCGATGGCTCGACAAACGGCAACGGAGACACGTGGTTCCGACTTCCCGCAGTCGACGTAACAATGGTCGCTGGTGCGACGGGAGTGATCCAGCCGAAGGTGAGGACCGCGGGTGCGGCCGGCAACCTCGGTGCCAGCGAAAACTTCAGCACTCAGCTCGCAAAGGCGAGTTTCCTTGGTACACAGTGGGCTCCGACCCGGTGCTCGCCTCGCGAGAACAAGGACACCGCGCCTCTCAACGCTGGTGCAGGTCCACTCGCGACGATCAGCATTGCTTCGGCTCCGGTGGATGTCGAGACCACGACGTCACTCTCGGTTCCGGCGACGGCGATCACGGGTACGGCGGTTGATCTGACGGCGACGGTTGCTCCGAACAATGCTGTCGGTACGGTGCAGTTCAAGTCGAACGGCACTGCAATCGGCACTCCGGTCACGGTGACTGGTGGTGTTGCGACATTGAGCCATGCGTTCGATGTTGCTGGTGCTCAGAGTGTTACGGCTGATTTCACTGCTGGTGCTGGCTTTGTGAGTTCGTCGGCGCCTGCTCAGACGGTGACCGTTTCTGATCCGGCTCCGGTGGATGTCGAGACCACGACGTCGCTCTCGGTTCCGGCGACGGCAATCACGGGTACGGCGGTTGATCTGACCGCTACCGTGGTTCCGAATACTGCTGTCGGTACGGTGCAGTTCAAGTCGAACGGCACTGCAATCGGCACTCCGGTCACGGTGACTGGTGGTGTTGCGACATTGAGCCATGCGTTCGATGTTGCTGGTGCGCAGAGTGTTACGGCTGACTTCACCGCTGGTGCTGGCTTTGTGAGTTCCTCGGCGCCTGCTCAGACGGTGACCGTTTCTGATCCGGCTCCGGTGGATGTCGAGACCACGACGTCACTCTCGGTTCCCCCGACGGCGGTTACGGGTACGGCGGTTGATCTGACGGCGACGGTTGCTCCGAACAATGCTGTCGGTTCGGTGCAGTTCAAGTCGAACGGCACTGCAATCGGCACTCCGGTCACGGTGACTGGTGGTGTTGCGACATTGAGCCATGCGTTCGATGTTGCTGGTGCTCAGAGTGTTACGGCTGACTTCACTGCTGGTGCTGGCTTTGTGAGTTCGTCGGCGCCTGCTCAGACGGTGACCGTTTCTGATCCGGCTCCGGTGGATGTCGAGACCACGACGGCGCTCTCGGTTCCGGCGACTGCGATCACGGGTACGGCGGTTGATCTGACCGCTACCGTGGTTCCGAATACTGCTGTCGGTACGGTGCAGTTCAAGTCGAACGGCGCTGCGATCGGTTCGCCGGTGACGGTGAGTGGCGGTGTTGCGACGCTGTCGCATGCGTTCGATGCTGCTGGTGCGCAGAGTGTTACGGCTGACTTCACCGCTGGTGCTGGCTTTGTGAGTTCGTCGGCGCCTGCTCAGACGGTGACCGTTTCTGATCCGGCTCCGGTGGATGTCGAGACCACGACGTCGCTCTCGGTTCCGGCGACGGCGATCACGGGTACGGCGGTTGATCTGACGGCGACGGTTGCTCCGAATACTGCTGTCGGTACGGTGCAGTTCAAGTCGAACGGCACTGCAATCGGCACTCCGGTCACGGTGAGTGGCGGTGTTGCGACGCTGTCGCATGCGTTCGATGCTGCTGGTGCACAAAGTGTTACCGCTGACTTCACCGCCGGTGCTGGCTTTGTCAGCTCGTCGGCGTCGGCTCAGACGGTGACGGTCTCTGATCCTGCTCCGGTGGATGTGGAAACGACGACGTCGTTGTCGGTTCCTGCTACGGCGATCACGGGCAGCGCGGTTGATCTGACCGCGACGGTGGCTCCGAACAATGCTGTGGGTACGGTGCAATTCAAGTCGAACGGCGCGGCGATCGGCACTCCGGTGACAGTCTCCGCGGGTGTTGCGACATTGAGTCATGCGTTCGATACTGCTGGCGCGCAGAGCGTTACGGCTGACTTCACCGCTGGTGGAGGGTTCGTCAGCTCGTCGGCATCGGCTCAGACGGTGACGGTGTCCGATCCGGCTCCGGTCGATGTCGAGACCACGACGTCGCTCTCGGTTCCGGCTACGGCGATCACAGGTACGGCGGTAGATCTGACCGCGACCGTGGCTCCGAACAACGCTGTCGGCACGGTGCAGTTCAAGTCGAACGGCACGGCCATTGGTTCACCGGTCACGGTGGCTGCTGGTGTTGCGACATTGAGCCACACGTTCGATGCTGCTGGCGCACAAAGTGTTACCGCTGACTTCACCGCTGGTGCTGGGTTTGTGAGTTCGTCGGCGCCTGCTCAGACGGTGACGGTGTCGGATCCGGCTCCGGTCGACAAGGCGACAAAGACGGTGCTGAGTGTTCAGGGTGAAGCCAAGGTCGGACTGCCTGTTGATCTCTTCGCGACAGTGTCCGAAGATCCCTCGGACGCCCTGGTGCCTTCCGGCGGAACGGTCCAGTTCAAGATCGGTGGAGTCGATCTGGGCGCCCCGGTCGCGGTTGTTGACGGAGTTGCCAAGCTCCCGCACGTCTTCGGAGCAGAAGGCACCTTTGCAGTCTCGGCTGTATTCAGTGGATCCGGTGTGTTCACGTCGTCCACTGCGGAGTCTGTCGAAGTCAATGTCACGGTTCCGACCCCGTCGGATGTCGAAAGCTCTACGTCGTTGACGGCTCCGTCCTCGGCAAAGGTCGGCACGGCGGTGCAGCTGAAGGCTGTGGTCAGTTCTTCCGGCGCGACGTCGGGAACCGTCCAGTTCTTCGACGGAACGACTCCGATCGGAACTGCCGTTGATGTTGTCGGTGGGCAGGCCGTGCTGAGTCACACCTTCACCACGACCGGCAACCATTCGATCACCGCGGTCTACAGCGGAGCCCAGGGCGTCACGGGTTCCACGTCGACTGCATCGGTTGTGAACGTCGGTAACGGGGGTGGTGGCTCCGGTTCGCTCGGTTCACTGTCGCTGCCGTTCGGTTCATGATTCTCCGATGATGTGATGCCCCCTTGCGCCCATAGGTGCAAGGGGGCATTGCTCTTCGGGAATCGCTGATCGGTCGTTAGCTGAACTATTGGCAGTTCGTGAATATTTGTCTGAAATAACTGATACAAGTACTACTTTTGACGGGTACTGTACGAGCGTCCAGCTCCATTCCGATTTCCGCTCTGTTCGAGTGACCTCCTTCCGTGCGGTTCCCGATCCACGTCTGTTGCTAGCTGAGGAGAGTTCGTGTTGGTGAGAAGAAGTTCCGCGGTCGTGGTGGCGGCGTTGGTCGGTGGCGTGCTGGTGGCAGGTGGCGTTGCTTCGGCAGCTCCGACGTCATCTCCCGCGGTGGAGAACTCGATCGGGTTCAAGCTGGGTTGCGATGGTTATGAACATCTGGCTGTTGATATCGCGGATGTGTTTCATTCGACGGGTGTGACGGTGTCTGCACCGGAGAAGGTGGTGGCGGGGTCGACGTTCACCTATCGGGTTCAGCCGAACGTGATGTCGGTGCCGACGGGTGGGCATGCAGGCCGCAGTGTCGGTAAATGGACGCGGCTCAAGTACGACTTCGATATACCTGCAGGGGTGTCGTTGGTGGATGCTCAGGTCGTGGCAGGTACTTCGTCGAATTTGTCCGGTGTAACTCCGTCGGTGATTCGGATCAACGACGGCGGTTCGCCGGATGGCGCGGGTACGCATCTGCGTATTTCGGGGAACAATCAGACTGCTGACTCGAACAACAAGGGCGGTAACGGCCCGAGCACGAGCAAGAACAGTGACGGTGGAATCGAGGCAGGGGCAGGGAAGACCTTCCGGTTGCCCGCGATCGACGTGACGGTGGTTGCCGGTGCCGCGGGTAGTACGGTGCAGCCGAAGTTGCGTGCCACAGATGGTGATTCGGGTGCGTTCAATTCGCCGAAGAATGCGTTCACGTTCTTGCAGTACGAGACCCTTTGGCCGGGGTACTGGGAGCGCTACAACTGCTCTCCGCGCGATTCGAGTGGTGGTGGGTTGAATGCGGGTGGTCAGACATTGGCCACCGTCAACGTCGTCTCGCAGGCGGCGACCTCGACCACAGTGACATCCGGCGCGGCTGCAACGGTCGGTCAGTCGACCAATTTGGTTGCGCAGGTCTCCCCGGCACCGACAGGCGGCACCGTTCAGTTCAAGGATGGCGGAACTGACATCGGCGCCCCGGTGGCCGTCGTCAATGGCGTTGCCACACTGCCACATACATTCACCGCGGCAGGCGATCACTCCATCACCGCTGTATACGACGGTGTTCTCGAGTTTCTGACATCCACGTCACCAGCACGCACAGTGAGCGTGGCCGCTGCCGATGTACAGACGACTGCGTCGTTGACAGTCCCGAGTAGTGCCGTCGAGCAGACCTCGGTCGCGCTGACCGCAAACATCTCACCGGCAGCTAACGGCGGAACGGTCCAGTTCAAGGACGGTGGCATCGACATCGGCGGACCGATCGCGGTGACTGGCGGAGCGGCGACCCTGGATCACACGTTCACCACGACGGGATCACACTCGATCACTGCGGTCTACTCAGGTACTGCAGGTTTTGGTGGTTCGACCGCGCAAGCTCAGACCATCGAGATCTCGAGCTCAGCGCTGAGTACGACTACAACGCTTCAAGTTCCGGCTACGGCGGTCACGGGTACGGTTGTTGATCTGACGGCGACGGTTGCTCCGAACAACGCTGTGGGTTCGGTGCAGTTCAAGTCGAATGGCACTGCGATCGGTTCACCGGTGACGGTGACTGGCGGTGTTGCGACATTGAGCCATACGTTCGATACTGCTGGTGCTCAGAGTGTTACGGCTGACTTCACAGCTGGTGCAGGGTTTGTGAGTTCGTCGGCGCCTGCTCAGACGGTGACGGTGTCTGATCCGGCTCCGGTCGATGTGGAGACGACGACGTCGTTGTCGGTTCCCGCGACTGCCATCACGGGTACGGCTGTTGATCTGACTGCGACGGTGGCTCCGAACAATGCGGTGGGCACTGTGCAGTTCAAGTCGAATGGCACGGCGATCGGTTCACCGGTGACGGTGTCCGGTGGCACCGCGACGCTCTCGCATTCCTTCGATACTGCTGGTGCTCAGAGTGTTACGGCTGACTTCACTGCTGGCGCAGGGTTTGTCAGCTCGTCGGCGCCCGCTCAGACGGTGACGGTGTCGGATCCGGCTCCGGTGGATGTGGTGACGACGACGTCGTTGTCGGTTCCGGCTACGGCGATCACGGGTGCGGCGGTTGATCTGACCGCGACGGTTGCTCCGAACAGCGCTGTCGGTACGGTGCAGTTCAAGTCGAATGGCACTGCGATCGGCACTCCGGTGGCAGTCACGTCGGGTGTTGCGACGCTCTCGCATTCCTTCGATACTGCTGGTGCTCAGAGTGTTACGGCTGACTTCACTGCCGGTGCAGGGTTTGTGAGTTCGTCGGCGTCGGCTCACACGGTGACGGTCTCTGATCCGGCTCCAGTGGATGTCGAGACGACGACGTCGCTCTCGGTTCCGGCTACGGCGGTTACGGGTACGGCGGTAGATCTGACCGCTACCGTGGCTCCGAACAACGTTGTGGGTTCGGTGCAGTTCAAGTCGAACGGTGCGGCGATCGGTTCCCCGGTAACGGTTTCCGGTGGGACCGCGACGCTCTCGCATTCCTTCGATGCCGCTGGCGCGCAGAGCATTACCGCGGATTTCACGGCTGGTGCCGGATTCAAGAACTCGGTTGCGAGTGCGAAGTCAGTTCAGGTCAGTGTTGCCGACCAGGATTCCGTCGTCGAACTGAATATTCCGACCGACGCCAAAACTGGTGTGGCGACCGACTTGTGGGCAACCGTCCGAACGTCGTCGGATGATGCTGTCGGCGTCGGAACCGTGCAGTTCTACGACGGTGGCGTCGCGATCGGCGGTCCTGAAGCGGTTACGGCCGGCGCTGCGGGCCTGACGCATTCGTTTACCTCTGCGGGTGCGCACAGCATCACTGCGGTCTATTCGGGAGGAGCCGGTGTAGTCGGATCCTCGGCCCAGGCGCGGACGGTGAATGTAACGGACCCTGCGCCTTCGGATGTCACCACGGAGACTGTGGTGACGGTGCCTGGTGATGCCGTGGTGAACAAGTCGGTGACCCTGTCGGCGACTGTCAGTTCGGTGCAGAACGGTGGAACGGTGCAGTTCATGGATGGGGATACTCCGATCGGTGACGCTGTTGCAGTGGTCAACGGGATCGCGGCGCTGAACCACACCTTCACCACAACTGGCGCGCATTCGATTTCGGCAATCTACAGTGGCGCAGCCGGATTCACAGGCTCCACCTCGGCGGCCCACGCAATTCAGGTCAAGGCTGCAACCGGTGGTGGCACGGGCAGCCTCGGTTCAGGCAGCGCTGGCTCGAGCGATTTCCTTCCCTTCGGTTCCTGACCGAAGCAGTTCAGGTCGCGGCCCCGAGGCAATATCCCTCGGGGCCGATCGACAGGGTGAACTGCATCGAGCGCGAGTTACCGGTTCCGTCGCTGACGGGCAGGGTGACACGGACGTAGTCGCCGCGAACCGGACTGACTGTTGCAGCGTCGGCGTCGAAAGACTTGATACCGGCCAGCTGATTCGGATCGAGCTTGAGAGGCGGCTGGCCGGTTGCGCCGGTGCCGTCCGGATCCCACGGGCTGTTGCCGGGGCAGATCAGTGGATAGAACGTCTCGACGTCGCGGGTATTGACCGGCCGTCCCGTGGCGCGTGAGAGAAACCTGACGACGGCGTGGGAAGCGTCGGCCGCGGTGTAGAAGTTTGATTGCCCCGCAGGGAAGACGAACGGGCACGCATAGCCGGAAGCGATCTCCGAGCGCTTGGCGGCGACGGAGAGTCCGCCGCCGCTCCAGGTGACCGCGTACTGGCCGTCGACGCCTGGTGCGGCGATGGCCGCCAAGATGGCGGGAACATCCGAGTATCGGTCGGCGATCGTTGTGGGCGGCATCGTCCAGCATGCGTTCGTGAGCGCGTCCACGTCCAAGGACACCAGGTCCGTTGCCCAAGCTGCCAAGGCCGGCGCAGCAGCCGGATTGCCGGGCACGTCACCAACCGGAGGTGGCGCGACCGGCGCAGCGGGCGCAATTGTCGTCGTGGGTGCGAGAGTGGTTGTCGTCGTGGTTTCAGTCGTCGGCGGAGACGGTTCGTCCGTCAGGATTCCCGTCCGTCCGTCGTCCTCACATGCGGTTATCGCCAACGTCATGGCGAGTGCGACTGCCCCCACTGCCGCTCGTCCTGCCGACTTCATTCGTTCGTACGCCCCTTTTGCGACATTCTGACCAACATCCACCCCAGAACTGCTGCGGGTCAGATCACGGATTCCCGTCTACGCTAGCGAACTGTGGATCCCGTTTACAGAACAGTCATCGGCATCGCCCGTACCGTCTTCGCTTTCGAGGGCCTGAAGTTCTCCGTCAAGGGAGAGCAGAACATCCCGGCGTCCGGTGGCGCCGTGATCGCGATCAACCACACCGGGTACATGGACTTCACGTATGCGGGACTGCCGGCACGGACCCCGAAGCGCTACATCCGGTTCATGGCCAAGAAAGAGGTCTTCGACAACAAGATCTCCGGACCGATCATGCGGGCCCTCAAGCACATCCCGGTCGACCGCGGCGCGGGCGCCGACTCCTACAAGGCGGCCGTAGATTTCCTGAAGCGCGGCGAATTGGTGGGCGTGTACCCCGAAGCCACGATCAGTCGGAGCTTCGAGATCAAGGAATTCAAGTCCGGCGCCGCTCGGATGGCGATCGAGGCGGGCGTCCCGATCGTTCCCGTCGTCATCTGGGGCGCTCAGCGCGTGTGGACGAAGGGTTATCCGAAGCGTTTGGGCCGCACCAACACTCCCATCTCCATTGCCGTCGGCGAGCCGATTGCACCTTTCGAGCCGGCGAGTGAGCTGACGGCGAAGCTGCGGTCGACGATGCAGGAGTTGCTGCTCGATCTGCAGAAGAACTACGACCATCCCGCCGGCGAGTACTGGGTGCCGGCTCGCCTCGGTGGCAGCGCGCCGACGCTCGAGCAGGCCGACAAGATGGATGCCGATGAGGCCGAGGCGAAAGCCAAGGCTCGCGAGGCGCGGAAGTCCGAAGGCTGACCGATGTCCTTCGAACCCGTTTACACCGCTGTCGAGGTAGTCGCGCGTGGTCTGAGCGGTTTCCAGGGCGTGAAAGTCACCCGCACCGGGACGGAGCACGTCCCGGTGTCCGGCGGTGCCGTCATCGCGATCAACCACACGAGCTACCTCGATTTCATACCGGCGGCCCTGGCGGTCGGCACCGCGAAACGCAAGCTCAGGGTGATGGCAAAGGCCGAGTTGGCGGACAACAAGGTCCTCGGCTTCCTCATGCGTGGATGCGGTGTCATCGAAGTCGATCGCTCTGCCGGAGCGCAGGCGTATCGAGCCGGAGTCGACGCCCTGAAACGGGGCGAACTGGTGGGCGTCTACCCGGAGGCGACGATCAGCCGGAGCTTCGAGATCAAGGAAATGAAATCCGGAGCAGCTCGGATGGCCATCGACGCCGGCGTTCCGATAATTCCGCTGATCGTCTGGGGCGCCCAGCGGATCGTCACCAAGGGCGGACCGAAAAATCTGGGCCGCAATCATTTCCCGATCTCGGTGGAGGTGGGTGCACCGATCGATCCGGTCGAGCCCGCCGAAGCGTTGAGCGAGATTCTGCGCATCGAGATGGATGCAATCCTGCGCCACGTGCAGGACGGGTTCGTGCACGAGCCCGGGGCGTACTGGGTGCCTCGTCGACTCGGCGGTGGCGCACCGACGCCGGAGGAAGCTGCGGCCATGGACGCACAGGAACGCGCGAAGCGGGCGCGCTGAGCGAGACCGTCGTACCGGGCAGGCACAATGGCGGTGTGAGCCCAGACCGTCGTATCAGCCCTGACCGCCCAACCTTGGTTGCGACCGATGTCGACGGCACCCTCATCGATCACGACGAGTTGGTCAGTGCCCGCACCCGCGCCGCCGTGCATGCCGTCGTCGAATCCGGCACGCCGTTCCTGCTGGCAACCGGGCGTCCTCCGCGATGGATTTCGCCCGTCGTCGAGGGCTTGGGATACGCGCCACTCGCCGTCTGCGCCAATGGAGCCGTTGTCTACGACAGCTACGCCGACCGCGTCCTCAGCGCCGCGACCTTGTCGGTCGACGCACTCACCGAACTCTCCGAGCTGGCACTGGTTGCACTCCCGGGCGCAGGTTTGGCCGCGGAACGAGTGGGGGAGAGCGCACATGACGCCGCCACCCCACAGTTCGTCAGCTCACCGGACTACGAACATGCCTGGCTCAACCCGGACAACACCGAGATGTCCGAGGACGAAGTGCTTGCGGCGCCGGCCGTCAAACTCCTGATTCGCCGTCCAGGCATGACCAGCACGGCGATGTACGACACGCTCGCTCCGCACGTCGGTGCGCTCGCCGACATGACGTACTCCACCGAGAACGGACTGATCGAACTCTCGGCGCCGGGAATCACGAAGGCGTCGGGCCTGGTTGCCGCCGCGGAGAGGTTCGGCTTCGACCTGTCGGGTCTGGTTGCCTTCGGGGACATGCCCAACGACATCCCGATGCTGGGGATGGCACGCCTCGGCGTTGCCATGGGCAACGCTCACCCCGAAGCCAAAGCCGCAGCCGACGAGGTCACCGACACCAATTCGGCGCACGGGGTCGCAAAAGTCCTCGAGCGCTGGTGGTCGTAGAACCCACCAGCGCCCGAGGACGTGTACTGCGCGAGTGTCAGCCGACAGGCGCGCTGTTGGCCATTTCCTGGGCAAAGGTCTCGTTGTAGGTCTTGAGGACCTTCGTGACCATGCCGGTGATCTGGTTGAAGATCAGCGAACCGTTCTCGAAGTCGCTGCGCAGGCCGTCCGGGATCGAGTACTCGTCCGAGATCGGCAATCCCAGTTCACCCGCGTCGGAACCGAAACTCTGCCACGACTTGAAGATCTCGCCGAGCACGGTGAACACTCCGCCGTTCGGCGAGGTGTAGACAGCGCCGTTCTGGAACAGCGCACCCTGGTTGCCGAGCTTCGCCTGCAGAATTCCGGACAGTGCCTGGCCGAGGCGTCCGATCTCGCCACCTTCGGCGATCCACTTCTGCGCGAGCGGTGAATTGTCGGTGATCTGCAGAATCTGGGTGACCAGATCCGGGATCGACGAACCGGTGCCACCGGTGACCGTGTCGACCGGAGTGGTCGGCTTGGGCGCAGGCGTCGACGGATTGGAAGGGTTCGAGGGGTTCAACGTCCCCCCGATGTTCGCGGCCGCGATGTTCCGGATGTCGTTCATGTGTGCGTATGCGGCATCACCCGGGCACGCGGTGTTTCCGACGTCGCGGTGGGCGAAGATGATCGGCAGATCGACTGCTGCGCCCTGCGGGTACGGCGTGAACTCGGTGCCCTCGGAGTACATCGTCGTTCGGCCCTTGGGATCGAGTCCGGCCATGCCGAGCTTCCAACCGAGGAACTTGCCGACGGCGTTGAGCGTCGCCTGCGAAGGCTCGACGGTGGAGTAGTCGCCCATCATCGCGATACCGGTGGTGTTCTCGTTGAATCCACCCGCGTGTGCACCCTGAACTGCCTTGTCGAGTCCGCCTGCGCGGCCTTCGAAGGTCTGACCGTACTTGTCGACGAGGACGTTGTATCCGACGTCGCACCAGCCGAGCGTCTGTGCGTGGTAGGCATAGATCGAGCGGACGATGCCGGCCGATTCGGCCTTCGTGTAGTTGTTGCTACCTGCGGTGTGGTGAACGGTCGCGCCACCGATGAAGTCGTCGTAGGTGGGGGAGTCGCAGCGAAGTGACTCGTCTGCTCCCCACTGAGCACGGGTGATGACGGACGGTCCGCTGCCGCCGAGCGGCGCTGCGACGGCCTGCAGATTGCTGTCTGCCTCGCTGGCACCCGGGTCGATCAACACGGCGGTGACGGCATCTGCTGCCGTCGTCACCTGGCGAAGCGGCTTGGACACCGAAGCGGGTGTGTACCCGAGTTCGCCGGTGGCTGCGGGTGCTTCAGTGGGGGCAGCTTCCGGAGCGGGCGCGGGGGCAGCTTCCGGAGCCGGGGCCGGCACAACCTCGGCTGCGGGAGCAGCGGCGCCCTGCGGCGTGAGGATCTGGATGGACTTGGTGGCGCCGACGAAGACCGGTTCGGTGGCGGTACCGGAGTTGGTGGCCTGATCCGAGCTGGCGGAGTCGATGGCGTCAGGGGTGAACCACGGGCCCCAGGTGCCGTCTTCGGCCAGGGCGCGGACCTTGGACTGCGCCGAGACGATGGTGTCCGAGGTCAACGCGACCATGCTGAACGGAGTGTCGCGGGTGACTTCCTTGACCACGGCACCTGGCTCTTCCTCGGAAGGAACCGGAGCGGTTTCGGTCGGGGCGCCGGGAGCAGCGGGTGCCGGGAACAGCTCGGTCGGCAGCGTGATCCCGGGAGGTAGCGGGATTTCGGTCGGGAGCTTGAGGTTTCTCAGATCACCGAGGTTGATGTCGGGGAGATCGAGACCGGTCAGCTCCTTGACCGGAATGATGATGTCGGGCACCGACGCGAGGAGCACCTCTGCGATCTGGGTCGGCACTGCTACTGACGTCGTCTCGTTCGCGGAACGTACATCGGACGTAGTGCTCGTGAAGCCGTAGACCGCAAAAGGACTTGCGACAGCCACTGCGGCTACAGCCCCGAGTACGAGCGAGGGCTTCGGTCGACGGTGTGGCAAGGGATTACTCCTCGGTTGTAGTTACTTGCGAGCGAACTTCAGGGCCGATGACGGCCGTGAACGGAATCCTTCAAAACCGGATCCGAGCAGGTCGGATGCCATGTTCTGGGGTTGAACTCCAGTTTTCGGACGCGTACGTCTGCAACTCGTGATGCTGATGTGACTCGTGTGACTGGTGTTGCTAACTCCAAACACTCTTGCCACACTAGTCACAAAAGTCCATAACGCTCAACCTTAGGGTGAGACTTTAGTTAAATCGTTGTGGACTGGCCTGCGCGCGAAGTACCGACTTCGCGGACTCGTGAGGCCGGTAGCGATGAGGAGAGCATTGATGGCGAGAAGCGGAAGAAGCGGAACTGCAGGTAAGAGGCCTGTGTCCGGTCGCGCAGGTCGCTTTCTGGTGGGCGGACCCGGGAGGCGAACCTCGCTGATGCGGATCTCGGTCCTCGGTCTCGTTCCGGCTCTTGCGCTCGGCGTCGCGATCGGAGGTTTCACGCAAATCCGCGCTGACGAGCCGTCGATCCTGCACGCCGTCGCTGCCGACACGCAATTCACGCTCTCCGGGCACGGCAACGGACATGGCCGTGGAATGGGCCAGTGGGGCGCTTACGGCTACGCCAAGAACGACGGCTGGTCCGGCGAGCGAATCCTCAGTCACTACTATGGGGGAACCGTCCTGGACTCGATGCCGCCCGCCCAGATGAGTGTGCGGCTCACGGCCCAGGACAACTCGACGCTCGACGTCTACTCCGACGCCGGCCTCGTGGTCAACGGTCAGCGCACCGCGCCCGGCGAGGCTGCCCATCTCACTGCACTGCCCGGTGGCGGTGCGCAGGTAGTGGTCACCAGCGGGTGCGGTGGCGGGGTTGTCTGGGAAGCGGTCACCGAGCATCCGTGGGTGGACCCGGTGGACCTCGGTCCGGATCGACCCGCCGACCAGTTCCTGAAGCTGTGCAACAACGATGCGCCCTATCGAGGCGCCCTCGGCGTAGTGCTCGACAACGGCTCGGCTCGGACAGTCAATCTCCTCGACATGGAGGACTACCTGCTCGGCGTGGTGCCGGTCGAAGCGAAGGCCGAATGGGCCGATTCCGGTGGGGCCGAAGCGCTACGGGCGCAAGCCGTGGCAGCACGCTCGTACGCTGCGACCGAGCATCGCAGCTCGTACGCCGACACCTGCGACACTCAGGACTGCCAGGTCTACGGCGGAGCGGGCAAGGAAGATCCCCGCACCACCGAAGCCGTCCGGTCCACCGCCGGCGCCGTTCTGTCGCGTGACGGCAAGATTGTTGCCACCGAATTCTCCTCGTCCACAGGAGGTTACAGCTCCGGCGGTGAATTCCCGGCCGTCGAGGATCTCGGTGACGCCCTTTCTCCGAATCATGACTGGACAGTGAATCTGACCGCAGGGCAGATTGCGGACGCCTTCGATGTGGGTGAGCTGCAATCGCTCAAGATTCTCTCGCGCAACGGATTCGGTACCGACGGCGGGCGAGTGACGGCAGTCGAGGTAGTCGGAACAGATGCAACTGTTGGCGCCACCGGAATTCAGTTCCGCCAGAAACTCGGCCTGAAATCCGACTGGTTCACCATCGGTGACGGTGCGGGTGTGGTAGTGGCGCCGGATTCGGAATCGACAGTGCCGGAATCCAATTCGCCATCCGACGATCCATCGGGTACGGTTACGGAGACGCAGATCGAGAAGAAGTATCGGGAGCTCGGCGGTGAAAGCGGCTCTCTCGGTGCTCCTGCCGGCCCGGAGATGCAGTTGCCCTCCGAAGCAGGCACTTTCCGTGTCTACGAAAACGGAACCATCATCTGGACAAAGGTTTTGGGCGCGCAGGTAGTTGATGCCAACGTGCTCCGCGAGTGGATACCGACGGGCGGAAGCTAGGGGAAGGTCGGTCGGTAGCGACTCGCACGTATCGACTCTGAAGGGTCTCTGCCGTAACCCGGCGGAGGCCCTTCAGGTCGTTCAGGGTTCGTTGGTTGTCGGTCAGATGGTCGGGGCGTCGCCGAGCAGGCGGTACTCGAGCCACAACTCCGCACGTTCCGTGGGGGAGCCGAGGTCGAGCTGGAGAAGGCTCTCGATCCGAGCGAGTCTGCTGCGCAACGTATGCCGATGAATATTCAGCGCTGTGGCTGCGGCGTCGCCCACCCCGTTGTGTGCCAACCACATGGCCAAGGTCCGGTAGAGATCGCTACCGCCCTTCGCTTCCAGAAGCGGGCGCAAGTGTGCCGCCGCGAATGCCGTCGAGCGATCCTGGTCGAGAAATGCGGACAATCCGCTCTCCGAGAGTTCGGCGAACCGCATCGAAGGCAGGTTGCGGGCACCGGCCTCGGCTGCTGCCTGCGCGGCTTGGCGTCTGGCGCGCGAGAGATCGTCCCACCACAGCATGTCCGACACGCCGACGGTGACGTCGATTTCGTTGACACGGGCGAGGATTCGCCCGCTGTCGGTAGCCGAGACGACGGCAATCAGTGCACCGTCGGTGATGCCGAACGCCAGATCGCGGCTGAGACCATCGAGCAGTGAGACGGACACGCTCTCGAGCAGGCCACTCGGGCCCGCTACGTGGAAGACCTGGAAAGGCTCGACCGGAAATCCTCCCCACAGTTCCCCGGAGATGTTGCGGGCGAGCGCATTCTGTCCCTCGAACAGCTGATGCATCGCAACGGTACGAAGGTGGTTCATCGTCAGCTGTGCGTCTCGGGTTCGAGCCGTCATCAACGTGAGCAGAGACGCGGCTGCGATGACGATGCCCTGATTCAGTGAACCGACGGCGCCGGGGCAGCCGGCGACGAGGTACCCCATCAGCTTTCCCCTCGACGTCAGCAGCGGATGGGAGATGACGTCCTCGTTCTCACTCGTGAGGAAACTGACTTCCATCGGGCGGGCGTCGCGCTCGGGGGCAGTTCGCTCGATTCCGGCGGCCGCGGCGGTGTGTGAGATCTCGACGGTATGTCCGGCCGAGTCCAGCAGAGCCGCCCATCCGCCGATCAATTCCGCCACCCGTCGTACGACTGCCCGGGTGCCGTTGACCGTCACCGCAGCTTGAAGCAGTCGCCGCAGGCTCTGGTAATTGCTGCGCAGCGCTTTCATGTCGTCGTCGGATTGCGCCTTCGACACCGCTTTGGTCAGGGCGATGAAAGGTGTTCGCAATGGGACGTCGAGAAGGGGCACACTGAAACGGGTGGCCGCATCCACCAGAGTCTGTGGCGCCTGCTCGTATCCGAGGCCGGTTCCGAAACCGATTCCGGCAATTCCGGCCGCCACCAGGGTCCGTACGAATCGGGTCGTTTCCGCGGCCGTCGTCGGTAGTGACACCCCGGTGATGAGTAGTAGTTCACCGCCGTCGAGGAAGGGCGTCGGGTCGGGTAGTTCGGAGACATGTGCCCAGGTCAGGGTGCGATCGAGCTGGTCGTGCCCAGCCAGGACGCGAAGGCCGAACTGTTCGGTCGCACAAAGCTGGCGGAGCGTGATGGGCATGAGTCCAGTCTGACACCTCGAACTCGCCACTTTGTAGTGCCTGCGGTCACGTTTGTACAAAGTGGAGCCTGACGCGAGCTTGCCGAAGGTCCGACACTGGCGCTATCGAAAATGCGCTCCGGATAGAGCGCCACCGAGATCCACGTTCCGAACAGCCCACAAGGAGTACTGATGTCCAGTACAGACCAGCCGGCACTTCAGCACACGCTGAAGAAGCGGCATCTGTCGATGATTGCGATCGCAGGCGTCATCGGCGCCGGACTGTTCGTCGGCTCCGGTGTGGCGATCCAGGAGACGGGACCCGGTGTCCTGATTTCCTACGCGCTTGCCGGCGTCGTCGTCATCCTCGTGATGCGCATGCTCGGTGAGATGTCGGCAGCGTCGCCGGAAACCGGCTCGTTCTCCTCGTACGCCGACAAGGCCATCGGCCGCTGGGCGGGCTTCTCGATCGGCTGGCTGTACGCCTGGTTCTGGATCATCGTGCTCGGCATCGAGGCCACCGCCGGTGCCCTCATCATGAATCGCTGGGTTCCGGGGGTTCCCCAGTGGACCTGGGCATTGATTCTGATGATCGTGCTGACGCTGACCAACATCATCTCGGTCAAGTCGTTCGGCGAGTTCGAGTTCTGGTTCGCCTCCATCAAGGTCGTCGCCATCATCGCGTTCCTCGGCATGGGCATCGTGGCGATCTGCGGATGGATGCCCGGCGTCGAAGCACCCGGAATGACAAACCTGACCGGTCACGGCGGCTTCCTGCCGAACGGAACAGGAGCGATGCTCGCCGCAGTCCTTGTGGTCGTGTTCTCGTTCTTCGGGGCCGAAATCGCCACGATCGCCGCCGGTGAATCGGCCAACCCGCTCGAAGCTGTTCGCGCAGCCGTCAAATCCGTCGTCTGGCGAATTCTCATCTTCTACATCGGCTCGATCGCGGTGGTCGTCACTCTGCTTCCCTGGGACAGCGCGTCGGTTGCACTCAGCCCGTACGTCGCCGTCATGGACTCCTACGGCATTCCGGCCGCGGGCAACATCATGGACGTCGTCGTCCTCACGTCGGTTCTGTCCTGCCTCAACTCGGGTCTCTACACCGCGAGCCGCATGATCTTCTCCCTCGCCGGCCGCGGCGACGCCCCCAAGTCGCTCTCACGTATCGAGAAGACCGGCGTCCCGATGCGCGCTGTCCTGGTCTCGACGATCGTCGGCTTCCTCACCGTCGGCATGAACTACCTCTCCCCGGACAAGGTCTTCCTGTTCCTGGTCAACTCCTCCGGTGCGATCGCGCTGTTCGTCTGGCTGGTCATCTCGGTGTCCCAGCTGCGCACCCGCCGCAAGCTCGAAGCTTCGGGCCAGGAGCTGGAACTCAAGATGTGGTTCTTCCCGTACCTGACCTACGCCACGATCGCCGCCATCATCGCGCTCTGCATCGGAATGCTCACCCTGGACTCGACGCGCAGCCAGATGATCGTGTCCCTGGGACTTGCAGCGATCCTCGTGGGTATCGGGCTCTACCGCTACCGGAACCACAAAGACACCGACGCCGACGCCGAGGTCGTGCCCGTCGCCGAGAGCGCTCCCACACCCTGACACCAACGTCCCCATCTGCGAGATACTTCGATGTCCTAGTATCGGCCACGGACAGAGAAATCGACGTGAGCACAGCAGATGGGGACAATCATGACCACACCCGAACCGATCGTCATCGTCGACGGGGCCAGGACCCCCGTCGGTAGCTTCGGCGGCGTCTTCAAGGACGTACCCGCACACGAGCTGGGCGCCGCAGCAGCCAAGGCCGCGCTGAGCCGCGCCGGCGTTGCGCCCGAAGACATCGACGAGGTCGTCATGGGCTGCATCGGCCAGGTCGGCCCGGACGCCTACAACGCACGCCGCGTCGGCATCGCCGCCGGACTGCCCGAGAACGTCCCCGCCTACACCGTCAACCGCCTCTGTGGCAGCGGTCTGCAGGCTGTGTGGTCTGCGGCGATGCAGATGCGATGGGGCGCAGCTGCCATCACGCTCGCCGGCGGTGACGAGAGCATGTCTCGCATGCCCTTCTACGACTTCGCCGCCCGCTCGGGCTACAAGCTCGGCGATCGCAGCCTCGTCGACGGCACCGTCGCGATGCTCACCGACCCGTTCAGCAAGGCTCACATGGGCCGCACTGCCGAAGCCGTCGCCCGTAAGTACGGCGTCAGTCGCGAGCAGCAGGACGAGTTCGCCGTCGAATCTCAGCGCCGCGCCGCTACCGACGCAGCGAAGGCGGCATTCGCCGAGGAAATCACTCCCGTCGAGACCGGTGGTCGGCGCTCCGTCACCGTCACCGAGGACGAGCATCCCAAGCCCGGAACCACCGTCGAAACCCTCGCCAAGCTGCGCCCCGCATTCGAAGAGGGCGGATCCGTCACCGCCGGTAACGCGTCGGGGATCAACGACGGCGCCGGCGCACTCGTCCTCGCGACGGGCACCGAGGCAGCCAAGCGCGGTCTCACCGGACTGGTCACGCTCGAAACCGTCACGACGGCAGCCATGGAGCCCGGTCTGATGGGCTACGCTCCCGTGCTCGCTCTCGAAAAGCTCTTTGCACAAACAGGATTGAAGCCTTCCGACATCGGCACCGCCGAGGTCAACGAGGCGTTCGCTTCGCAGGCCATCGCCGTCATCCGTGACAGTGGCCTGGATCCGGAGAAGACCAACCCGTACGGCGGAGCGATCGCCCTCGGACACCCGGTCGGCGCCACCGGAGCCATCCTGACCCTGCGTGCCGCGCGCGACATGGTTCGCCGCGACCTCGAATTCGGCATCGTCACCATGTGCATCGGCGGCGGTCAGGCACTCGCTGCCCTGCTGAAGCGGGTCTGATCATGGCGACCAAGCGCAAGCCGTCGTGGCACGACGACGAGATCACCGCAGTAGCCGAACTGGCCCGTGGTTTCTTCGATCGTGAACTGATCGCCAAGCGTGAGCAGTGGGACGCTCAGCATCGCGTCGACCGGTCCGTGTGGCTCGAAGCCGGCAAGCTCGGCCTGCTGTGCTGCTCGATTCCCGAGGAATACGGCGGGGGCGGTGGAACTTTCGCGCACGATCTCGCTGTCTTCGAGGCGCAGGGCTACTGCGGTGACTATGCGCTCGGTAACTCCGTGCACAGTGGCATCGTCGCCCACTACGTGCTCGAGTACGGAAGCGAAGAGCAGAAGAAGGCCTGGCTGCCAGGTATGGCGACGGGCGAAATCCTCGGCGCCATCGGAATGACCGAGCCAGGAACAGGTTCCGACCTCAAGGCAATCACCACGTCCGCGATCCGTGACGGTGACCACTACGTCGTGAACGGGTCGAAGACCTTCATCACCAATGGTGGCAGCGCAGACATGATCGTGCTTGCCGTCAAGACCGACCCCAAGGCGGGCGCCAAGGGTGTCTCGCTCCTGATCGTGGATCTTCGTGACTGCGAAGGCTTTGCGGTCGGCCGCGTGCTCGACAAGGTCGGTCAGCACGGCGCCGATACGTCGGAGCTGTCCTTCACCGACGTTCGCGTTCCCGTCTCGAACCTCCTCGGTGAGTCCGAGGGGCTCGGCTTCGGTCAGTTGATGGCGCAGCTGGTGCAGGAACGCCTCATCATCGGCGCGCAGGCCATCGGCACCATCGAGCGTGCAGTCGAGGAGACCGTTGCATACACCAAGGCGCGTCAAGCGTTCGGGCACAGCCTCTTCGAGTTCCAGAACACCGCCTTCGAGCTGGCCGAGTGCCAGACGATCGCACGCACCTGCCGTGTCTTCCTCGACAACTGCATCGAGGATCACCTCAACGGCGAGCTGGACGGCGCAGACGCCGCGATGGTCAAGTACTGGCTCACCGAGCAGCAATGCGCCGTCGTCGACCGGTGCGTGCAGCTCTACGGCGGATACGGCTACATGCGTGAATACCCGATCGCGCGCATGTACGAGGACTCCCGCGTCCAGAAGATCTACGCCGGCGCCAACGAAGTGATGAAGGGCATCATCGCGAAGAGTCTTTGATCACCGGCGTCGAAAACCATTGACACCGACCAGGCACCCACCGAGCATTTCGGTGGGTGCCTTTGTGTGTGCCCACAAGCGGTATCGAGCTGTTCGGAAGGCAAACACTGATGAGCTTCACCATCGACGTCGGGTCGGCACGCGTCACCCAACTGACAGAGCTGGCGCACTGGCCGTTTCCGCCGCGAGAGCTCTTTCCCCAGGCGAGTGAGGCCGAGATCAGTGAAGCGTCGGCGCGGCTGACACCGGAGTTCTTCGACGAGGGTAGTGGTGACCTCGTGCTTGCCATCCACACCTACCTGGTGGAGATCGGCGGCAAGGCCGTCGTCGTCGACACCGGCAACGGAAACAGCAAGCACCGGCCGAACCTCTTGCCGCATCACATGTTCGGCACCGACTACCTCTCACGCTTCGCAGCCACCGGTGTGTCCGTCGACGACGTCGATCTGGTGGTCAGCACACATCTGCACCCTGACCACTGTGGCTGGAACACCGCCCTCGACGCCGAAACCTGGCGGCCTACCTTCCCCCGCGCGACCTACATTTTCGATCGCACCGAACTGGCCGCGCTCCAACAACTCGCCGCCGACGGTCCACACGAAGGAGTGGTCTCGGATCTGGCGCAGACCTTCGAGGACAGCGTCCGTCCCGTTCTGGACGGGGCGAAGTGGGAGGCGGTCGACGACGGCCACGTCCTGGTCGAGTCCGAAGGCACACGCGTCGTCGTTCGCAGCGCGCCCGGCCACACGCCGGGCCATATCGTGATCGAGATTCGCACTGCCGACGGCGGCGCCGTCATCTCCGGCGATGTGATCCACCATCCGATCCAGTTTCTGTACCCGGACCTCAGCCAGGGCGGCGACGCGGATCCCGAGATCGCGAGGGTCACCCGCCGCGAACTTCTCGAACGCTGCGCGTCGGAGGGACTACTTCTACTTCCCGCACACTTCCCCGTCGACGAACCGATCGTGATCGAATTCGAGTCGAGCGGTGCACCGAGTGCTTCCGGTCTAATCGGTCTTGCAACGTCCTGACTTGCCGCATCGGCCCTGGTGACGCATCCAACCCTCGGCTTCCGAACAGGTCCGATACCCTGGTTCATCGTGACCGCTGCAAATTCAGAGACCGCCCGTGCCCAGTACGACCTGATCGTCGTCGGTTCGGGATTCTTCGGGCTGACCATCGCCGAGCGTGCCGCTACCCAGCTGGGTAAGCGCGTGCTGGTGCTGGATCGCCGTCACCACCTGGGGGGAAACGCATACTCGGAGGCAGAGCCGGAGACCGGCATCGAGGTCCACAAGTACGGTGCCCACCTGTTCCACACCTCCAACAAGAAGGTCTGGGACTACGTCACCCAGTTCACGGAGTTCACGAACTACCAGCACCGCGTCTTCGCGCTGCACAAGGGACAGGCGTATCAGTTCCCAATGGGACTCGGTCTCGTGTCGCAGTTCTTCGGTCGGTACTTCACTCCCGAAGAAGCACGCGCCCTCATCGCCGAACAGTCCAGCGAGATCGATTCGAAGGACGCCTCCAATCTCGAAGAGAAGGCGATCTCCCTGATCGGACGCCCGCTCTACGAAGCGTTCGTGCGTGACTACACAGCTAAGCAGTGGCAGACCGACCCCACCGAGTTGCCCGCCGCGAACATCAGCCGCCTGCCGGTCCGCTACAACTTCGACAACCGCTACTTCAACGACACGTACGAGGGCCTGCCTGTCGACGGCTACACGGCGTGGCTCGAGAACATGGCGAAGGATCCGAAGATCGAGGTCCGCCTCGACACCGATTACTTCGACGTCCGCGACGAACTGCGCACCGCCAGCCCCGACGCCCCTGTCATCTACACGGGCCCGCTCGACCGCTACTTCGACTACTCCGAAGGTGCACTGGGATGGCGCACCCTCGATTTCGAGACCGAGGTTCTGCCCACCGGAGACTTCCAGGGCACCCCGGTCATGAACTACAACGACGCCGACGTGCCGTTCACCCGTATCCACGAGTTCCGTCACTTCCATCCGGAGCGCGAGTACCCGACCGACAAGACCGTCATCATGCGTGAGTTCTCACGTGCCGCGGAGGCGAAGGACGAGCCGTACTACCCGATCAACACTCCCGAGGATCGCGAGAAGCTCTCCGCGTACCGCTCACGCGCCAAGAAGGAGACCGTGGAGAACAAGGTCCTCTTCGGTGGGCGTCTCGGCACCTACCAGTACCTGGACATGCACATGGCGATCGCCAGCGCGCTGACGATGTTCGAGAACACCCTGCGCCCGCATCTCGAAACGGGTGCGGAATTGGCAGGGGAGAGCGAATGAACGCACGTCATCTACTCGAAGGCGAAGATGCCGTCAGCGGCGACGAGGTGACCTACCTCGGCAAGTCCCTGCTTCAGCGGATCATCCTGCCCCGCGCCGGTGAGCCGCTCGACGTCCGCACGTTGTACTTGGAAGAGTCCTGGTCCAATAGTCGGCGGGCGCACTCGACCTCGCGCACGTCGGTAGCGCTCGGCGCCGAGACCGAGGTCTCGTTCGCCACGTACTTCAACGCGTTCCCTGCCAGCTACTGGCGTCGATGGTCCATCCTGAAATCGGTGGTCCTTCGTCTCGAGCTGTCCGGCCACGGCCGCGTCGACATCTACCGTTCCAAGGCGGATTCCTCGCGAATTCACGTGGAAGGTAAGGAATTTGCCGACGGCGATGCCGCGGTCGAGTTCGAGGTGGAACTGGCGCCGTTCGAGGACGGTGGCTGGATCTGGTTCGACATCACCACCGATACGGCAGTGGTCGTCGAGAGCGGCGGCTGGTACGCGCCCGTCGAGGCTCCAGGCGAAGCGACTGTCGCCGTTGGTATTCCGACGTTCAACCGTCCGACCGACGCGGTCAAGGCGCTTGCTGCACTGGCTTCGGATCCGCTGGTGTCGGACGTGATCAAGGCCGTCATCATGCCGGATCAGGGCACCCGCAAGGTGCGTGACGAACCCGGATTCGCCGAAGCTGCTGCAGCGCTCGGTGATCGGCTCGCCATTCACGATCAGGGCAACCTCGGCGGCTCGGGCGGATACAGCCGAATCATGTACGAGGCACTCAAGACGACGCAGTGCCAGCACATCCTGTTCATGGACGACGACATCGAGATCGAACCGGACTCGATTCTGCGTGCGCTTTCGTTCTCGCGTTTCGCGAAGTCGCCGATGCTGGTGGGTGGGCAGATGCTCAACCTGCAGGAACGAAGCCACCTCCACGTGATGGGTGAAGTGGTCGACCGCGGCATCTTCATGTGGACCGCGGCACCGAACGTCGAATACGACCACGATTTCTCGAAGAAGCCGCTGCGCGAATCGAAACTCCTGCACCGCCGCATCGACGTCGACTTCAACGGCTGGTGGATGTGCATGATCCCGCGCCAGGTCGCCGAAGAAATCAAGCAGCCGCTACCGCTTTTCATCAAGTGGGACGACTGCGAATACGGTTTGCGCGCAAAGAATGCCGGATACCCGACCGTCACGCTGCCCGGTGCCGCGATCTGGCACATGGCGTGGAGCGACAAGGACGACGCCATCGACTGGCAGGCGTACTTCCACCTCCGTAACCGTCTGGTGGTGGCCGCGCTCCACATGCCGGGCAACGGCCGTGGCCTCGTGGTCAACACGGTGAAGGCAACGCTCAAGCACCTGCTGTGCCTCGAGTACTCCACCGTCGCGATCCAGAACAAGGCCATCGCGGACTTCCTCGCCGGACCCGAGCACGTCGCGAACATGCTGCCGACGGCACTCGGTGAGGTCCACGCCCAGCGCAAGGAATTCTCCGACGCCGTCGTACTGCCGTCGTCGACTGCGTTGCCGCTGCCCTCCGGTGCGGATGTCGGAGACGTGAGCCTGCCGCTGTCGACCGTCGCGAAGATCACCCGGGTCCTCAGGGCCGGAGTGCACAACGTGAAGCCGGCCAAGCCGGAACACCTCGAGCGCCCTCAGCTCAACGTTCCGACCATCGACGCCCGTTGGTTCCTGCTCTCGCAGGTCGACGGCGTCACCGTCACCACGGCCGACGGTCGCGGCGTCGTCTACCGCAAGCGAAACCCGAAACTCGCGCTCGAACTGCTCAAGGAAGCAACACGGTTGCGCCGCGAACTCGCCGCCCGTTTCCCCGAGCTCAAGAAGCAGTACCAGGACGCCGTTCCTTCACTGACCAGCACGGAAAGGTGGGAACGTGTCTTCGGCATCTCCTGAAGTACAGATTCTGGCCGGGATTCAGTCGACCGTCGGGCAGCTGCCGGGAGCCGTCAAGGTCGCCCGCGGTATGTCTCACTTCGGTGAGCACTCCCTCGGGTGGATCGCGATCGCTGCCGTCGGAGCTGCTGTGGACAAGCCGCGTCGACGGGAATGGGCCGGAGCAGCCGTCGGAGCATTCGGTGCACACGCCGCCTCCGTGGTGATCAAACGGGTGGTCAGGCGCAAGCGACCTTCCGATCCTTCGGTGCAGGTCAACGTCTCGACACCGAGCAAGCTCAGCTTCCCGTCATCACACGCGACGTCGACGACGGCGGCGGCTGTGCTGATCGGTCGGCTCACCGGGCTACCCTTACCGGCGTTGCTGGTGCCCCCGATGATGCTCTCGCGTCTGGTCCTGGGAGTTCACTACCCGACCGACGTACTCGCCGGAGCGGCACTGGGAGCCGCATCCGCGGCGGTAGTTCGCCGGGTCGAAGAAGCCAGAGCCGAACAGAAATGTGGAGATAAATGAGCGAGGAACCGGCTACGGTCAGCGGACCCCCGAAGTCCCTGCCCGCCGGCATCGTCAAGGCGCTTCGCCCACGTCAGTGGGTCAAGAACGTCCTTGTGCTGGCAGCGCCCATCGCGGCCGGAACCGCCACCGAAGCCGACGTGCTGTTGCCCGTCGCGCTGGCGTTCGTCGTGTTCTGTATGGCGGCATCAGGCATCTATCTCGTCAACGACGCGATGGATGTCGAAGCCGACCGTGCTCACCCCACGAAGCGATTCCGTCCCATCGCGGCCGGCGTTCTACCCGTCAACATCGCCTACGGCATGGCAGTCGTGCTGCTTGCCGGTGCGATCGGGCTCTCCTTCCTGGCCAACTGGCAACTCGCCGTGGTCATGGGCGTGTACATCGTCATCCAGCTCGCCTACTGCTTCGGTCTCAAGCATCAGGCCGTCATCGACATCTGCATCGTCTCGTCCGGCTTCCTGCTTCGAGCGATCGCCGGTGGCGTTGCCGCCGAGATCGATCTCTCGCAGTGGTTCCTGCTGATGATGGCGTTCGGCTCACTCTTCATGGCGGCAGGCAAGCGCTACGCCGAACTGCAGTTGGCCGAGAAGACCGGCGCCAAGATCCGTAAGTCCCTCGAGAGCTACACGATGACGTACCTGCGTTTCGTGTGGACGATGGCAGCGACGACGCTGGTCCTCTGCTACGGACTGTGGGCGTTCCAACAGGACGCCATCAAGGGCACCAACTGGTACGCCATCTCGATGGTGCCGTTCACCATCGCGGTGCTGCGATACGCGGTGGACGTCGACGGCGGCGAAGCCGGAGAGCCTGAGGAGATCGCGCTCGGTGACCGGGTGCTGCAACTCCTCGCGATTGCGTGGATCGGAGTAGTGGGTGTCGCTGTCTACCTCGTCTGAGCCACGCACCGAGGCCGACCCGCACGTCGACACTGCGGCGAATCGCACCACCCTCAGTCGAGGAGTTTTTCTCGGCGGGGTGGTGCTTGCTGCTGCCCTCATGTTCTGGGGTGCGTGGGAGCGTCGCTGGATCGCCGACGACGGACTCATCGTCTTGCGAACCGTTCGCAACCTGCTCGCGGGGAACGGCCCGGTCTTCAACGCGGGTGAGCGTGTCGAGGCGAACACGAGTACCGCGTGGACGTACATCGTCTACGCGTTCAGTTGGCTCACGCAGATCCGTCTCGAATACGTTGTTCTGACGATCGCGCTCGTACTCTCGACTGCTGCCGTCGTGTTGGCGATGCTCGGCACCGGTCGTCTGTACCGCGGCGTTCGGCCGTCGGCGGGCGGAACGATCCTGCTGGTACCGGCGGGTGTTCTCGTCTACATCGCGGTTCCGCCTGCGCGAGATTTCGCCACTTCCGGGCTCGAGACATGCTTGGTGATCTTCTGGATCGCGCTCCTGTGGGTACTGCTCGTTCGGTGGGCGCAGGCGTCGACGCCGTCCACGGCGTCGATCCTGACTCTCTCGTTCGTGGCCGGACTCGGACCACTGGTTCGACCCGAGATGGCGATTCCCGGTGCTGCCGCGTTGATGATGATCGTTCTCTCCGCAGGCCTGACCTGGAAGATTCGCACACTGATCGTCGTCGTCGCCGGACTTGTCCCGGTGGGCTATCAGATCTGGCGAATGGGCTATTACGCCTTGCCGTACCCGAACACCGCGGTGTCGAAGGACGCCGGTGGCGCGAAGTGGGCGCAGGGTTTTGCTTACCTGTGGAACCTGGTCGGGCCGTACCTGCTCTGGTTGCCGTTACTGTTCCTGCTCATCGGTGCGCTGCTGCTCGTGTGGCGAAGCCGAGCGGACACACCTACCGCTACCGCAGATCAACCCGCACGCCCGCTGTGGCAGCGCTTTCAGCAGTTTCTGCGCACGCCGCGGGCGATTGTCACCTTCATTCTCGGCAGTGGGCTGATCCTCGGGATCTACTCTCTGCGCGTCGGCGGCGACTTCATGCACGGCCGCGTCCTGTTGCCGGTGCTGTTCTGCCTGCTCATCCCGGTGGCGGTCATTCCGTTGCGGGTGCCGGCGCGGGCAGCGTTCGGAAGTAATCGCGACACCGCGATCTTCGGAGTCTCGGCGGTGCTGTGGATCGGCACGATCATCTGGGCCTTCTTCGCCGCGAACACGACGGGTATGCCCGAAGGATCCGTGGTGGGTCGCTCGGGAATCGTCGACGAGCGAGCGTTCTACGCACTCAACACCGGTCACAAGCATCCGATCCTGGCCGAGGACTACCTCGACTATCCGCGAATGCGTGCCATGGTCGAGACCATCGCGCGGACTCCGGAGGGTGGGCTGCTGCTGCCGTCCGCGAGCTACGACTCCTGGTTCGTCGTCCCACCACCCGGACCGATCGAAGAGCCGGCCGAGCACGTCGTCTTCTTCCTCAACCTCGGAATGACGAGCATGAACGTCGGCCTCGACGTTCGGGTGCTCGATCAGATGGGGCTGGCGTATCCCCTGGCAGCTCACACCGAGCGACTCGAGGACGGCCGGATCGGGCACGACAAGAATCTCTATCCGGACTGGGTGGTCGCGGACACGGGAATGATCGACGTTCGACCGTGGCTGCCGTTCTTCCTCGACGAAGACTGGGTTGCGGACGCAAAGCTGGCCATCACCTGCCCGGAAACTCAGGAGCTGCTCACGTCGTACCGCTCCGAGCTGACCTGGGCCAGATTCAAACAGAACTTCCAGCAGGCATTCGACTTCGCGAAGTACCGATTCGACCGGGTTCCGGCCTACGAATTGGAACGCTGCGGTCTCGTTCCACCGGAGTCACCCAGGTGATGTGATCAGCATCACCGACTGTTGAGGGTTTGAATATTTCGATTCAGTAACACCGAATTGATTGGCCACGATGTACTCGAAGACGATTCACCTAACCTGAATCACCCCCGAGGGTGATGACGGTGTTGCTCGCGGATTGGGACGTAACGGTCCACCTATTTGTCACAGCTGAACCTGTGACATAAAGTCCAGCGAGCGCAGTGTGACTTGGAAGAGGTCCGCTGCCGACCCGAACTCGTTCGGGCTGGCAGAAAAGCCTGTTCCCCGACGGAATCCGCCGGAACCACTCCACCGAGTGGGTTCCGCAGACGAAGAGAGAGAGCAGTATCCATGCGTTTTGCCAGAAAGAGGCTGACCCAGCGCCTCAAGCACCGAGCGTTGGCCATCGGTGCCGCAGCACTTGTGCTCCCCCTTGCTGCAGGAGTTGCCGGTAGTGCTGTCGCCTCTGCTGCGCCTGCGCACACTGCTCCCAGCCACACCGCCCCCTCCGGCGGATACGACGAGCTGTGGGTGCCCTCCTCGATGGGCAACATCAAGGTCCAGGTCCAGTGGGCCGCTCGCGGCGGAAACGCTGCCCTTTACCTCCTCGACGGCCTGCGTGCGCGTAACGACGCCAACGCGTGGAGCTTCGAGACCAATGCGATGGACCAGTACCGCAACGACAACATCACCCTCGTGATGCCCGTCGGCGGCGAGTCCAGCTTCTACAGCGACTGGTATGCACCGTCGAACTTCAACGGCCAGCAGATCACGTACAAGTGGGAAACCTTCCTCACCGAAGAACTGCCCAACTTCCTCGCGAACTACGGCGTCTCGCCCACCAACAACGCGGTCCTCGGCCTCTCGATGGGTGGCAGCGCTGCTCTGACGCTGGCTGCTTACCACCGTGACCAGTTCAAGTTCGCCGGCTCGCTGTCGGGCTACCTGAACATCTCGGCTCCGGGCATGCGCGAGGCAATCCGCGTCGCAATGCTCGATGCCGGTCGCTTCAACGTCGACTCCATGTGGGGACCGCCGTGGAGCCCGTCCTGGCTGCGCAACGACCCGTTCGTCTTCGCACCGCGTCTGCAGGGCCTGTCGATGTACATCTCGTCGGCAAGCGGCCTGCCCGGTGAATACGACCACCCGCGCGCACCGATCGATTACTACAACACGGCTAACGGCATGGGCCTCGAGGCTCTCGCCCTGGTCAACACCCGTGCATTCCAGATCCGCATGAACTCGCTGGGTATCCCGGCCACCTACAGCTTCCCGTCCAACGGCACGCACTCGTGGCCGTACTGGTCGGCAGAGCTGTGGAAGGCTCGCGGCCAGATCCTCGACACCATGAACGCTTGGTGATCGTGCGCGATCCCGTGACCTAGTCACTTCACCAGTGCCGTTCCGGACTCCTCGAAGGAGAACCGGGACGGCACTTGTGTATTCAGGTGCTGCACAAGCGCCCGATGTCAGTAACAATTGCACCACCAGTAACAGCGCGGCTACCCCAAGCGGGGATCGTTTGCGTGTAGAAATAGTTTCAACGGGGGTCTGGCTGCTCAGGCGGCCACACGATCGACGCGCGGACCGAACGTAAGGAAAGAGAGTGAGCTCATGCGAGTAGGCCTTGCCACGGAGGACCGTCGCCGGTCCCGGGCAACCTTCCGGACAAAGGTCGTCGGCGCACTGGCAGCGATGCTGGTTCTGCCGATCGCCGCGGGCTTGACGACGGCCGGAACCGCGGCAGCCGCGCCGGCACCTGCTCAGGCCGCGCCGGCCGCCACCCAGAACCCCACCGGAGCAGCGGTCACGAAGGTCGACTGGCTCAGCGAGCGTCGCGTCGCGCTGTGGGTGAACTCTCCCGCGATGGGCACCCCGATTCAGGTGCAGATCCTCTTGGCCCGCGATTGGAACGTTAATCCGTCGGCCAGCTTCCCCTCGGTCTGGATGCTCGACGGTCTTCGCGCGACCGACAACGAGAACGCCTGGACCTACGAGACCGACGCCGAGTCCTTCTACGCGGACAAGAACGTCAACGTCATCCTCCCGGTCGGCGGTCAGTCCAGCTTCTACTCCGACTGGCTGCAGCCCGACAACGGCAAGAACTACCAGTGGGAGACGTTCCTGACCAAGGAACTGCCCCCCATCCTCGAAAAGGACTGGCGGACCACGCAGACACGCGGTGTCGTCGGTCTGTCGATGGGCGGTACGTCCGCCATGTTCCTCACGGCGCGCAACCCCGGCTTCTTCAAGTTCGCCGCTTCGCTCTCCGGCATCCTCACCACCACCTCGCTCGGCATGCCTCAGGCAATCCAGTTCGCGATGACCGACGCCGGTGGATACAACTCCGCCGCGATGTGGGGACCGCCGTCCAACCCGCAGTGGGCTGCACACGATCCGTACGTGCTCGCCGAGAAGCTCAAGGGCGTCAGCCTGTACGTCTCGAGTGGTAGCGGTACGACCGGCCCGTACGACCAGCCGTCGGGAATTCCCGGCGTGAGCACCAACTACGCAGGCATGGGCCTCGAGATCCTCGCTCGCCTGACCTCGCAGACCTTCGCGACCAAGCTCAACCAGCTCGGAATCCCCGCGCAGGTCAACTACCGCCCGTCCGGAACCCACTCGTGGCCGTACTGGCAGTTCGAGCTTCATCAGCTGTGGCCGCAGTTGGCCAACGCCATCGGCGTCGAGGTCGAGAAGCCGGCTTGCGGCACTTCGGGTGAGATCGGTGCGACGGCCGCAGCCAACGGCTGGATCGGTGACTGCATCACCCCCGAGTACAGCGTCGCGGGTGGCCTGGCACAGGACTTCCGCAACGGTCGCATCTACTTCACCAGTGGAACGGGCGCCCAGCCCGTCGCCGGTCGTATCGCCGGCGCGTACATGAACACCGGAGCAGCGGCCGGCCCGCTCGGCTTCCCGCGTACCCCCGAACTCGGTACCCCCGACGGACGCGGACGCTTCAACCACTTCCAGAACGGCTCCATATACTGGACCCCGCAGACCGGCGCTCACCCCGTCAGCGGCGACATCCTCGCCGAGTGGTCCGCACAGGGTTGGGAAGGTGGCCCGCTCGGCTACCCGACTGCCGACGAGATCGCGACCCCCGGCAAGCCGGGCAAGGTCCAGGGATTCGAGATCGGCGCAATGTACAGCAGCGCCAACGGAACTCACGCGGTTCTCGGAATGATCATGGGCAAGTACGGCGAACTCGGCTGGGAAAACGGCTGGCTCGGATTCCCGAAGTCGAACGAGGTTCCGATCAAGGACAACGGACGCTTCACCGAGTTCGAGGGCGGCAACATCTACTGGAGCCCCGGCACCGGTGCATGGTCCGTCGAGAACGGTCCGCTGTTCGACGGTTGGAAGAGCGTCGGATACGAAGGTGGACGACTCGGATTCCCGATCAGTGACAAGTTCGACATTCCCGGTGGTGTCCAGCAGAACTTCCAGTTCGGCTACATCACGGTGATCGGTGACAAGACAGAAGTTCACTAACTCACAGTGGTGCACGACGGGCGGGCCCGATCACGGATCGGTGCCCGCCCGCGTGCGTTGCGTAACCTGTTGATGGACTTTCGACTGAAGGCAAGGACGGACATTGATGTCGCTTTTCTCGGGTAACCGAAACACTTGTGCACGCGCGATCGCTGTCGGCGCCCTGGCGCTCGCCACCGGTGGCGCGCTTGTCGCGTGCGGTAGTGACGACTCCACTGCAACCTCCAATCCGGTCACCACGACGTCCGCGGCGGCTTCGTCCTCGAGCGGTTCGGCATCTGCGTCCGCCTCTGCGACCACGACGGCGTCGGCTGCGCCCACCAGTCCGGGAGCCGCGGCCACCGCGCCGCCGGAGCAGCCGCAGAGCATCGAGGGCTTCCCGGGTCCCACAGTCGTCGAGGTCAGTCCCGAGGCACAGAAGTTCCTCGACGGACTGAAGGCGAAGGGCATCACCCCAGCCGGTGACGGAAGCATCGCCGTCAACACGGCCAATTACATCTGCGCTGCCGGTCCTCAGACCGACGACGAGGTCCTGACCTTCGTGACCGCCTTCGTCGGCCAGGAAGCGTCGGCGGAAGGCAAGCAGATCACTCCCGAGCAGGCAGGTGCGAACGCTCAGATCTACATCGACGTCGCCAACGCCACCTACTGCAAGTAGGCGCGGGTCATGGCGAGGTCTGGAAAGCGTCGTGGGTGCCTGATCCCGCTGCTGATCATTCTTGTGGTCGCAGCGGTCGTGATCGGCGGTTGGTACATCCTGGCCGGGCGGGTGCCTTCGCCGACTCCGATCCCGCCGAGCCCGGAGCCTCCGGTGTCTCAGCCGGCCAGTTGCCCCGATGTCCAGGTAGTAGCCATACCGGGTACGTGGGAGTCGAGCGCTACCGACGACCCGTACAACCCGACGGCCAATCCGGCGTCGTTGATGCTGAACGTGACCCGTCCTCTGCAGGAGAAGTTCGATACTTCACGGGCCGACGTCTACACCGTTCCGTATGTCGCACAGTTTTCGAATCCGGTGGCGATCCCGCCGGACGGACAGCAGTCCTACAACAACAGTCGGGCCGCGGGAACTGCTGCCACTAACGACTTTCTGATGAAGCGGCACGCCGAGTGCCCGCTCACGAGTTACGTCCTGACTGGATTTTCCCAGGGCGCGGTGATCGCGGGTGACGTCGCCGCGAGTATCGGCGACGGTACCGGCGCGGTGCCTGCCGATCTGGTTCTGGGCGTCGGCTTGATCGCCGACGGTCGGCGCGATCCGGCGTTCGGGAACACCGTTGGCCCGAGCGTTGCCGGTGTCGGCGCCGAGCTGTCGCTGAACGGGCTGAAGCTGCCCGGTCTCACGATGACCGGCCCGAGGCCCGGCGGGTTCGGTGACCTCAACGATCGGACCTATCAGATTTGCGCGCCGAGCGACGGTATCTGCGACGCGCCGGCAGCCGCTCTCAACCCGACCAACTGGCTGAGTTCGGCGCCGCGACTGCTCGAGTACTACAACAACCCTGTGCACGCGATGTACAACTCCTTCCAAGTCGATCCGAACGGCACGACGGCCACCCAATGGATGGCACAGTGGGCTGCGGAGAAGATCGACGCTGCACCGACGCCGCCCCACAGTTGAGTCACCGCCGCACTGTTGATTCGTCACAATCGGGCGTCTCGGGAGTTCGCTCGCGGGTAATCTGCTCGTTTGGTCCCGGTAGAGTGCTGCACGGTCCGGGGGCTTCCTCTACAGTGCTGTCACGTAAGTGACTGGCGAGTAGGTTCGATTTGTCCGAGTTTGTAGTTCGAGTACGACGTACGTGTCCATCACAGGAGATCGATATATGAGTTCCACCCACGGCAGCGATGCCCTACGCAAATTTCGGTTTGCGGCCGGTGGCGAGGGCAACGCCGAAGAGGGTGGTGCGCGACGCTTCGTCAAGCTCGCGCAGAAGGCCGAGGAACTCGGCTACGACTCGTTCATGATTCCGGATCACCTGGGTAATCAGGTCGGCCCGATCGCCGCTCTCGGAGCGCTCGCGGTGGCCACCGACAAGATTCGTCTCGGCACCGCCGTGTTGGCCAACGGCTTCCGTCATCCCGCTGTGCTCGCGAAGGACGCGGCGACAATCGACGTGCTGTCCGGTGGTCGACTCGAACTCGGTATCGGTGCGGGCTGGATGAAGGAAGAGTTCGACAAGGGCGGCATCGCCTACGAGAGCCCGGGCGTTCGCATCGAGAAGCTCGAGGAGTCTCTGCAGATTCTCGACGTTCTTCTGCGCGGGCAGGAATGCACTTTCGAAGGCAAGCACTATCAGGTGCGCGGCCTCAAGGGCAGCCCGCGACCGCGGCAGGGCCCGCGGCCACCGATCATCGTGGGCGGCGGAGGCCCGAAGATGCTTGCTCTCGCGGCGAAGTACGCGGACATCATCTCGGTCGCCACACCGACCAACCGTGACGGGCGGCTTCTGCTCTCCGGAATCACGATGGAAAAGACCATCGAACGTGTCGAGCGGATCCGCGAAGCTGCCGGCGAGCGTTTCGATGAGATCGAACTCAACTGGACCATCACCATGATCATGATCACCGACGATCGAGAGCAGGCTGCCGAAATGGCAATCGCCGCTCTGGACCAAGGTTTTCCGCCGAACATCGAAGTGGATCGTAAGCTGAGCGTGGAGGAGCTGTTGAACTCTCCATACCTGGCTGTGGGCACTTTCGAGGAAATCGCAGACCAGATCCGACTGGTCCGCGAGAAGACGTCGATGTCGTACGTCGGGGTCTTCCCGACGCAGATGGAAGCGTTCGCCCCGATCATCCCGTTACTGGCGGGCGAGTAGGCCGGAGAATACGGACGATGCGAATCTGTAACATATCGATGGTTTGGGATCGATGAAGTGATTCAGGTGAGTTGCGCACAAAGTGCGATTCGATTGATCGAAGATGGACCCGAGAGAGCGAAGGAAGTCTGGGGCGCAGGCATGAAAGACAGTGCTTGTGTGATCGCTTCGGAGGAGATGGAATGAACGCGCTGTTCGATGGCTTTCTCGACGAGAAGGGCCAGATCCGCCTGCAACCAGGCTTCACGCTGGTCGACTACGTCGAGCAACACTCGCGTGTCAACGCGGACGAGCTCGCGTATCGGTACATCGACTACTCACGCGAGCGTGACGGTGAAGCCCTGGAGCTGACCTGGGAGCAGTTCGGTGTGCGTCTGCGCGCTGTTGCAGCCCGTCTGCAGCAGGTCACCAAGCGTGGCGACCGTGTCGCGATTCTTGCTCCGCAGGGACTCGACTACGTCATTTCGTTCTTCGCGGCCATTCAGGCCGGTTCCATCGCGGTGCCGCTCTTCGATCCGGACGAGCCCGGTCACACCGACCGTCTTCACGCTGTTCTCGGTGACTGCAAGCCGACTGCGATTCTGACTGCCGCATCGTCGGCGGCCGGTGTTCGCCAGTTGTTCCGCTCGCTTCCCGCTGCCGAGCGTCCGCGCATCATCGCCGTCGACGCGATTCCCGACACCGTCGGTGAAACGTGGGTTCGCCCCGACATCGAACTCGACGACATCGCGTACCTGCAGTACACCTCGGGTTCGACCCGAGTTCCCGCCGGTGTGGAGATCACCCATCGTGCTGTCGGAACGAACGCGCTCCAGATGGTCGACTCCATCGAACTCAACGAGGACTCACGCGGCGTCACGTGGCTGCCGCTGTTCCACGACATGGGCCTGCTGACGGTCATCCTGCCTGCTCTGGGCGGCAAGTACATCACCATCATGAGCCCGCGCGCTTTCGTGCAGCGGCCGTACCGGTGGATCAAGGAACTTGCTGCGGTTTCCGACGGCGCCGGCACCTTTGCTGCCGCTCCCAACTTCGCTTTCGAGCACGCTGCCGCGCGTGGCCTGCCGAAGGACGGCGAGACCCTGGACCTGAGCAACGTCATCGGTCTGATCAACGGCAGTGAGCCGGTCACGACGTCGTCGATGCGCAAGTTCAACGACGCTTTTGCTCAGTACGGTCTGCCCAAGACTGCGATCAAGCCGTCGTACGGCATGGCCGAGGCGACGCTCTTCGTCTCCTCGACCAAGCATTCCGACGAGGCCAAGGTCATCTACGTCGACCGCACGGAACTCAACAAGGGACGCATGGTCATCGTCGACCAGTACTCCGAGAACGCAATCGCGCAGGTCTCCTGTGGGTACGTCTCGCGCAGTCAGTGGGCGGCGATCGTCGATCCCGAGACGCTGACCGAGGTCCCCGACAATCACGTCGGCGAGATCTGGTTGCACGGCGAGAACATCGGTATCGGCTACTGGGGTCGCCCCGACGAGACGGCGGAGACCTTCCACAACAAGCTGGACAATCGGTTGAGCGAAGACAGCCACACCGAGGGCACGCCGGCGGATGCCAACTGGATGCGTACCGGCGACTTCGGCGTCTACGTCGACGGCGAGCTGTACATCACCGGGCGCGTCAAGGACCTCGTGATCGTCGACGGTCGCAATCATTACCCGCAGGACCTCGAGGCTTCGGCTCAGGAAGCCAGCCCGGCTCTGCGCCCCGGCTTCATCGCTGCGTTTGCCGTACCGGCCAACCAGCTGCCGTCCGTCGTGTTCTCCAACACGCACTCGGGTCTGAAGTTCGACGACGACGATTCCTCGGAGCAGTTGGTCATCGTGGCCGAGCGTGCTCCCGGCGCAGGCAAGGCCGATCCGCAGCCGATCGCGGACACCGTGCGTGCGGCGATTTCTTCCCGTCACGGTGTTACGGCCCGAGACATCCTGCTCGTCCCCGCGGGTTCGATTCCGCGTACGTCCAGCGGCAAGATCGCTCGCCGCGCGTGTAAGGCGAGCTATATCGAGGGAACGTTGCGAGGCGGCTATCAGCAGACCGCATTCCCCGATAGCGTTTGAGGAGCAGTCCCTTCATGATCGGTGGCTTGGTGAGTTGATGGTTGAACAAGATGGTGCGCAGAGCAAAGACGTTGTGAGCGAGATGAGTGTCGCGCAGCTGCGTGAGTGGCTTCGCAATTGGATCGCCAACGCGACCGGTCAGCCGGCGGGTTCGATCACGGACGATCGCCCGATGGAAGAGTTCGGGCTCGCCTCGCGGGACGCAGTCGCTCTGAGCGGAGACATCGAGGATCTGCTCGGCGTCACGCTGACCGCCACGGTTGCCTATCAACACCCCACCATCGCTTCGCTGGCTACTCGGATCATCGAAGGTGAGCCCGAGGCGCCGGAGGAGACCGTCGACGCCTCGTACTACGTCTCAGGCGGCGCGACGGACGCTCACGACATCGCCATCGTCGGACTGTCCACACGATTCCCCGGTGCCGGGCACACGCCTTCGGACATGTGGGAAATGCTGGCGGACGGACGCGACGGCATCAGCGACCTCCCCGAGGACCGCTGGGCCGAGTTCATGTCGGATCCCGCCATCAAGGCCGCGGTCGAGAACGCGAACACCAAGGGCGGGTACCTCGACGACGTCAAGGGTTTCGACGCCGAGTTCTTCGCGATGTCTCCGCTCGAGGTCGTCAACGTCGATCCGCAGCAGCGCCTCGCACTCGAACTCGCGTGGGAAGCACTCGAGCACGCTCGCATTCCGGCCAGTGGGCTCAAGGGCAAGCAGGTCGGTGTTTTCATCGGCAGTTCCGCCAACGACTACCAGCTGCTCGCGGTCAGTGATCCGACGACGGCGCATCCGTACGCGTTGACCGGAACGTCGACTGCCATCGTCGCGAACCGGGTCTCGTACTTCTTCGACTTCCGTGGACCGTCCATCGCTCTGGACACCGCGTGTTCGTCTTCGCTGGTTGCCGTTCACGAGGCTGTGCGCTCGCTGCGCAGCGGTGACTCCAACATCGCGCTGGCCGGTGGCGTCAACATGCTGCTGGCCCCTCCCGGAACCCTCGGTTTCGATCAGACCGGGATGCTCGCTCCCGACGGAAAACTGCGTGCCTTCTCCGCTCAGGCTCAGGGAATCGTTCGCAGTGAGGGCGGCGGACTCGTCGTGCTCAAGCGCCTCGAAGACGCCGAGCGTGACGGAGATTCCATCCTCGCGGTGATCGCCGGATCCGCGGTCAACCAGGACGGCCGTTCCAACGGTCTGCTCGCACCCAATCCCGATGCCCAGGCCGACGTGTTGCGTTTCGCGTACCGCGACGCCGGCATCTTGCCGACCACCGTCGACTACATCGAGGCGCACGGAACGGGTACCGATCTCGGTGATCCCATCGAGGCCGACGCGCTCAGTCGTGTCGTCGGTCGTGGTCGTGACGACGACAAGCCGGCACTGCTCGGTAGCGCGAAGACCAACTTCGGGCACCTGGAAGCAGCTGCAGGCGCCGCCGGCCTGATCAAGGTCGTTCTGGCGATGCAGGAAAACAAGATTCCCGCGACGATCAACTACCTGGGCCCGAACCCGCACATCGACTTCGAGAAGTCGCACCTGCAGGTGACGCCCGAGGCCACCGACTGGCCGCGCTACACCGGCAAGGCTGTCGCCGGTGTCTCCGGTTTCGGTTTCGGTGGAACCAACGCGCACGTCGTGGTCAAGGAATACGTGCCCGCCGACGCAGTAGTCGATGAACCGGTTGTGGATGCCCCGGTGGTCGACGAACCGGCAGCAGAGAACGAGAGCACCGTTGTGCTGGCCGTTTCCGGTGCGCTGCCGTCGCGTCGTCGCCGCGCAGCCGCTGACCTGGCCGACTGGCTCGAAACCGAAGAGGGAAGCAAGACGCCCCTCGCCGACGTCGCCCGCACACTCGCGCGTCGCAACCACGGACGCTCGCGCGCCGCTGTTCTGGCGAAGACGCGCTCCGAGGCCATCAGCTCGCTGCGTGCCGTCGCCGCGGGCAAGCCTGCTCAAGGAGTCTTCTCCGCCGACTCGCCGTCGCCCAAGGGCGCGGTGTGGGTGTTCTCGGGCTTCGGCTCGCAGCACCGCAAGATGGCCAAGCAGCTCTACACGGAGAACTCGGCCTTCAAGGCGGCCGTCGACGAGGTCGACGCGCTGATCCAGGACGAGGCCGGTTACTCGATGGTCGAGATGTTCCTCGACGATTCGATCGAGTACAACGTCGAGACCGCCCAGGTGGGAATCTTCACCATCCAGGTCGGTCTGGCCGCGTTGCTGCGTCACCACGGCGCCGAGGCCGAAGCCGTGGTTCCGCACTCGATGGGTGAGGCCGCTGCCGCATACGTGTCCGGTGGTCTGAACCTGGAAGACGCTGTGCGCGTGATCTGTTCACGTTCACGGCTGATGGGTGAGGCCGAGGGCGCACTCGTCGGTGACGACATCCGTCTGATGGCTCTGCTCGAGTACAGCGCATCCGAGATCGAGGCGCTACTGCCCACGTACCCCAAGCTCGAGGTCTGTGTTTACGCAGCTCCGACGCACACGGTGATCGGTGGACCACAGCCGGACATCGAGGCGATCGTCGCGGCCGCCGAGGCCGACGGCAAGATGGCGCGTGTCCTGCAGACCAAGGGCGCCAGCCATACTTCGCAGGTAGATCCGCTGCTCGGTGAGCTTGCCGCCGAGTTGGCCGGTATCGAGCCGACCACGTTGAAGCTCGGCGTCTACTCGTCCGTCGACAAGGACACCTTCTACCGTCCCGGTCACGAGCCGATCCATCAAGAGGCGTACTGGGTCAAGGGTCTTCGCCACAGCGTGTACTTCACCAACGCCGTACGCGGTGCAGTTGCCCACGGCCACACCACTTTTGTCGAGCTTGCACCCAACCCTGTGACGTTGATGTCGGTGGCGGCTACCGCTTTCGATTCGGGCCTGCACGACATGGAGCTCATCCAGACGCTCAAGCGTAAGGAAGACGAGTCCGCGGGTGTTCTTGCCGCTCTCGCGCAGCTGTACGTGCACGGCCATGCCGTGAACCTCGAGTCTCTGCTTCCCGCAGGCGATTTCGCTTCGGTTCCGCGTACCGCATTCCTGCGTAAGCCGTATTGGCTCGACATTCGCGTCAGTGCCGGCGGTTCGGCTCGCGTACCCGGTTCGCACGTCGCTCTGCCCGACGGCCGCCACGTGTGGGAGGTCGACGCATCCGCCGTCACCGACCTGGCGGTGCTGGTGAGCGCCGCGGCCGGACAGGTGCTTTCGGATGTCTCTCTGACCGCTGCTGTTCCGCACGGTGAACTGGCCGGTGCTTCGACCCTGACCACGACACTCAACCCGCATCCGGGTGGAGCGTCGGTGCAGGTGCACGCTCGTGAGGGCGCTACGTTCCGTCTGCTCTTCGACGCCGTCGTCACGTCGGGTGAGCCGCTGCCCGAGTTGGTCGTCAGCGCGCCGGTCAAGACCAGTGCGCCGATGGAATCCCTGGCCGAGGTCGTCGAAGACGCCGGAGACAAGTGGGATCCGAACGGTTCGCAGAGCCTCGACGACCGCCTCAAGATCGTGGTAGCCGAGTCGATGGGGTACTCGCCGGAGGATCTGCCGGCCGAGGTTCCGCTCATCGAACTGGGTCTCGACTCGCTCATGGCGATGCGTATCAAGAATCGCGTCGAGTACGAGTTCGACATTCCGCAGCTCCAGCTCCAGGCAGTCAAGGATGCGAGCCTCAACGAGGTCAACAAGTACCTGCGCTACGCGATCGACAATCGCGAAGAGGTTCAGGCGATGGCCGACAAGCAGGCCGCGGAGAAGTTGGCGGCCGACGCTGCTGACGAGGACGTTGCTCCCGCCGAGGTGGCAGTGGAACTACCTACCACTGCTCCGGTTGCTGCTGCGCCTTCCGATCCTTCTCGAGCCGGAACTGCCGACGACGCAGGCTCGGACGTTCCGCCGCGAGATGCGGCCGAGCGCTTGACGTTTGCGACGTGGGCGGTTGTCACCGGGAAGTCGGCCAAGGGCATCTTCAACGATCTGCCGATCGTCGGTGACGAGGTCGCCGAGAAGCTTGCTGCTCGGCTTTCCGAGCGTGCCGGTGGCGAGATCACTCTCGACGACGTTCTCGACTCCACCACCATCGAAGAGCTTGCGGACGTCGTTCGCCAGTACCTCGAGGACGACGGCAAGATCGACGGACTCGTACGTACTCTGCGTGCCCGCCCCGAAGGTTCCACTGCCGTACCGGTATTCGTCTTCCATGCTGCCGGTGGTTCGACGGTGACGTACGAGCCTCTGCTCAAGCGCCTGCCCGCCGGCACGCCGATGTACGGATTCGAGCGGGTCGAGGGCTCGATCGAAACCCGCGCTGCTGCTTACGTTCCGCTGCTGCGTGAGATCCAGGGCGACGGGCCGTACGTGCTGTGTGGCTGGTCGTTCGGTGGCGTGATGTCGTATGCGGTCGCGAAGTTGCTGCGCGAGCAGGGCGCCGACGTGCGTGTGGTCGGGCTGCTCGACACCGTCATGGCCGGCGAGGTCGTGCCGGACACCGAGGCGGAACGACGCAAGCGTTGGGAGCGCTACGGCAAGTTCGCCAAGCGCACCTACAACCTGGATGTGCCGCTGCCGCTTGACGTTCTGGCTTCCACCGAAGCCGACGAGGATCAGATCCAGATCTTGATGGACATGATCAAGATGAGCGGCGCCAAGATTCCCGGCGGCATCATCGAGCATCAGCGGACGTCGTGGTTGGACAATCGCGCCATCCAGACGGCCGAGTTCAGCAGTTACGACGGCGACGTCGTGCTCTACATGGCCGACAAGTACCACGACGAGCTGATGACGCTCGAGCCTGCATTCAAGACCCGCAAGGCGGATGGTGGCTGGGGTGACTACGTGAAGAACCTCGAGGTCGTCTACATCGGCGGGGACCACCTGCAGATCGTCGACGAGCCGTACATCGCGAAGGTTGCGGCAGACCTCACCACCAAGCTGGCCCAGATCGAGACAGCTCAGACCAAAGCAGCGGAAACCGGAGTTCAGAAGTGACGACAACCACCGCGGAGAAGCTCGCTGAACTCCGCGAAAAGTTGGAGAAGGCAAAGGAACCCGGCTCGGCTCGGGCCATTGCCAAGCGCGATGCAGCAGGGCACAGCACGCCGCGCCAGCGCATCGACATGTTGCTCGACCCCGGTAGCTTCATCGAGATCGGTGCCCTGGTGAAGATGGCGGGCGAGGGCAACCCGTACAGCGACGGCGTCATGACCGGTCACGGAACCGTCGACGGGCGTCCGGTAGCCGTGTTCGCGCACGATCAGACGGTGTTCGGCGGTGCCGCCGGAGAGATGTTCGGCCGTAAGGTCGCAGCTGTCAACGATTTTGCGCTGAAGGTGGGCTGCCCGGTCGTCGGTATCAACGATTCCGGTGGAGCTCGCATCCAGGACGCCGTTTCCTCGTTGGCCTGGTACGCCAACATGGGTTCACGTCAGGAGCCGTTGTCCGGCCTGTGCCCGCAGATCTCGGTCATCCTCGGTAAATGCGCCGGCGGTGCCGTGTACGCCCCGATCAACACGGACGTCGTGGTCGCGACCGAAGAGTCGTACATGTTCGTCACCGGACCCGACGTCATCAAGTCGGTCACCGGCGAAGAGGTCAGCCTCGAGGACTTGGGTGGAGCCCGCAAGCAGGCGGAGTACGGAAACATCCATCACGTCGCTCCCGACGAGAAGGCTGCCTTCGACTGGGTGCGTGAGTACCTGAGCTTCATGCCGTCGTCGTGCCAGGAGAAGGCGCCGCTGATCAACCCGGGCCTCGAACCCGAGATCACCGAGTCGGATCTCGAACTCAATGCGTTCATGCCGGATGCCGACAATGCCGGCTACGACATGCACGACATCATTCTGCGGATCTTCGACGACGGCACTTTCCACGAAATCGGAGCCCAGGTCGCGCACAACGTGATCACCGGATTCTCCCGCGTCGACGGCCTGCCCGTCGGTGTCGTGGCCAACCAGCCCACGTACCTCAGTGGCGCCCTCGACGCGGACAGCTCCGACAAGGCAGCCCACTTCGTGCGCCTGTGCGACGCCTTCAACATCCCGCTCGTCTTCGTCGTCGACACACCGGGCTTCCTTCCCGGCGTCGATCAGGAAAAGGTCGGCGTCATCAAGCGCGGCGGGCGTTTCCTGTTCTCGTACATCGAAGCCACTGTGCCGAAGGTGACCGTGGTGGTTCGTAAGGCGTACGGCGGCGGTTATGCCGTCATGGGCTGCAAGCAGCTCGGTGCCGACATCAACCTCGCGTGGCCGACCGCTCGTATCGCCGTGATGGGCGCCGAGGGTGCCGTCAACATCATGGGGCGGCGTCAGCTCGCCGAGGCCGGCGAGAATGCACCCGCGGTGCGTGCTCAGCTGATCAACTTCTACAACGAGTTCGTCGCGACGCCGTACATCGCGGCCGAGCGCGGATACATCGACGCGGTGATCGAGCCTTCGCAGACGCGTCTCGAGATCCGTAAGGCTCTGAAGTTGCTCGCGGACAAGACGATCTTCAAGAACCCGCGCAAGCACAACTTGATGCCGCTCTAGTTCTTTTTGTCACCGAGGGCGTCGAACTGGCGGCGTAGCGCTTCTATCGCCGCCAGGACGGCCGGCCTTTCGCTGTCGGTCCGCCAGGCGAGGTAAATGTCTCGGCCGAGCGGCGGAAGGGTGTCGAGCATTCGAACACCTTCCGGCGGTACAACTCTCGCCAGACGTGGAATCAATGCGACGGCGAGGCCCTGAGCGACGAATTCGACCTGGGTGGGAAACTCGGCGACCTCGTACTCGATTCGTGGGTCGAACCCCTGCGCGCGCAGGGTCCGGACGGTGAAGGTGTGAAAGTCCGTTCCCCGGGTCCACGTCGCCCAGGCATGCTCGGACAGCTCGCTGAGCGCGACGACCTTGTTCTCCGCCAGCGGATGTGACGCCGGGAGAGCGAGCAGCGCCACGTCGTCGTACACGGGCGTGAAGGAGAGTCCGTCGGGAAGTTCGACGGGCAGAGTGCTCCAACTGTCGACCACCACGACGTCGAGGTCGCGGCGAATCAGTGCGGGGAGCAGTTCTTCGGATTCGCCTTCGTTGAAGGTGATTTCGAGCTGCGGGTGCGCATGCCTGATTTCGGCGATGGCTCGCGGCAGCACCGTCCTGCTGGGGGAGACCAGGGCGCCGATACGTACGCGGCCCGTCACCTCGCTCTGCAGCGACGCGATTTCCGCCTCGGCCTGGGCGAGCGTCGAGAGAACCTCTGCGGTTCGGCGCGCGAGGATTCGGCCCGCTTCTGTGAGTCGCACACCGCGGCCCTGCGGTTCGAGGAGCGGAACACCGACCTCTCGCTCGAGCTTGTTCAACTGCTGCGAAATCCCGGAGGGTGTGACATGCAAGGTGCGGGCGGCAGCCGCCACTGATCCGTTCTCGGCGACGGCGTGCAGGGCGCGAAGTCTTTCGAGATTCAACACAGTAGTAATGCTACCGAATATACGGTCTGAACATTTGCTTGTGCTGAATAGTTAGCGGCAGGAACATTGTCGAGTGACCACACTGACCTCCGCGACCGCGCAGACATCGACACCCACCCGAACTCCTCGGGGGCGCATCGACCCTCGACTGCTGGTCGTCGGAGGCGCAGCTGCGATCTCGATCAGTTCGCTCCTCATCAAGCTGGCCGATGTGGGGCCCTCGACCGCCGTCTTCTTCCGTTGCTTCCTGGCCTTGCCGCCGCTGTTGTGGTTGGCGTGGCGGGAGTACCGCCGGGTGGGCAAGCCGAGCCGGCGGGCAGTCGTTCTGCAGGTGCTCGGCGGTCTGCTGCTCGGGCTGGATTTCGCGTTGTGGTCACAGTCGATTCTGATGATCGGCGCGGGGATGGCGAGCGTCGTCGTGAACGTGCAGGTGGTCGTGGTGCCCGCACTGTCCTGGTTGGTGTTCGGCAATCGGGTGCCGATGCGGTTCGTCTTCGCCCTGCCGTTCATGTTCACGGGAATCGCCTTGGCGGGCGGCGTGTTCGGGGGTGGGGGAACCGGCGACGACTTGCTGTGGGGAACGGCGCTCTCGCTCGTCTCCGGAATCGCCTACGGCGGCTACATCTTCGTGGTCGGCCGGACGGGCGAGGCGGATCGGGCAGCGAGCCAGGTGTTGATCTCGACGACGTCCGCGGGCATCGCCGGGTCCGTCATCGGATCACTGTGGGGCCGGATCGATTTCGTCCCGGGCTGGGAAGCCTTCGGCTGGCTCGCGGCACTGGCACTGGTCGGCCAGGTGTTCGGCTGGATGCTGATGGGGCACTCGCTCCCTCGGCTTCCCGCCGAGGTGGGCGCGACGCTCCTGCTCATGCAACCGGTCCTCGCCGTACTGCTGGCGGTCGTGCTGCTCGGCGAACGGCCAGGCGTTGGGCAACTACTCGGGTGCGTCGTCGTTGTCGGAGCGGTCTCTGCCGTCTCCGTACGTCGCACCCGAGCAGTCACCCGAGTAGGTAGCGCAGGCTAGTGCACCCGCATCTCGCCGGGCATCCACATGCCCGAGCGGGTTGCGGTGCCCGTCTCCACCTCTGCCGGAACAGCATTCGGGAAGTACCGGTCGTACCGCTCGAGTGATCCCCAGTCGCGCGCCCAGTCGTCCTTCAGGTACGTCGGAACCGTCGTCGCACCGGCAAGAACCTCGGTGAATCCGAGCGGGCCACCGTTGTCCGCGGACTGCCAGGTGTCGGTGGAACTGACCGCAAGAGGACGGTCCGGGAGGATGCGGAAGTTCGGCATCTCGGCCACGCCGTTCTGATGTGTGAACGGACGTTGGCACGGGAACTGAAGGCCGACAGCCCAGTCCAGAAGCACCGGCTGCTCGTTGCCGATGTACGAGTTCAGGGACTCGAGCTTGGGCACGCGCGGCGGCGTGAATGCCATCCACTGATCGCCCGTGAGATTGGGATCGAACGCGACCACCCGAACGGCGTCGGCGTCCGGCGCGAGTTCGTCGATCGGGATACGGACGTTGCGCCACGACGGCGCGGGTCCGATGTCTCGCGGCATGTACGAACCCTGAACCTGCACGGTTCCGTCGGGCTGAGTCTTGCCGTACTCGACCAGCAGTGACTGGCCGTACGTGATCGCACCCGTGTTGTCGACAGACCACACACGCCCGGCGACGGACATGACCACCAGCGGTGATTCTTCACTGCGAGTGGGCAATCCGTACCAACTCGAGATGAGGGAAGCAGGTTCCTGCACGCCGGGCTGGTAGCTGCCCATGACCGGTGTCTTCGACGGATCGAGGCCGAAGGGGAGCTTGGCCGTGCTGCCGTTGACGCCGACGTTGCCGGTGCCGCCGCTGGTTCCGGCACCGGAACCGGTGGCGAAGGTGGGACCGACACTCTGGCTGTCGGTATTGCCCATGCCCTGCTTGACTTCGATGTAATCCGCAGTCAGATCGCTGGGAACCCCATTGGGGGAGAAGCCCTTCGAATCAACTCCCGACAACGGATCCTCGGCGTTGAATCCGGGAGCGGTCAGAGGCCGCAGATTCCCGGAATTGACGTCGGTCTCGACCAGAACGTCCTCGGCCATGCCGCAGGTCTTGCCCGCGAGTGCCTCGATGTTGCTTCGGCCCAGCGAGTACGCCGGGTACTGCGACACCGCGCCCTTGAGCAGCGAGAGCACCTCGAACAGGACCATCAGACCGGCAATCACGGTGAGGGGAGCGGCCGCGAACTTGCGAATTCGTCTGCCCTTGGCCGTGTTCGGCTTCTCGGGCGGGGCGGCGAATCCCTCACGCAGGTACTGCCAGGCGGCAAAGGCCAAGGCGAGAGCAAAGAGCGCGAGGAACAGGGTGTTGGATTCACGGCCGTCGTAGGAGATGGTCTTGTCGAACCACGGCACGCCGTAACTCGAGACGTACCAGTAGCCGTTGATGCCGGCGAACGTCAACGCGAGCATCAGGAGCAGTCCGGCCACGAACACCGATCGGTTACGACGCGAGCGCAGGGCGGACGCGGACACGGCCACGGCGGTCAGCGCGGCGAGAGAACCGGCGATGCCCGCGTACGCACCGAAGTGGTGAGTCCACTTGGTGGGGTTGAACATCATCAGGAACATCGTGCCGAAGACGACGCCGACCAGGCGCCACGACGGACCGGTAGCCGCGCCGGGGACGCGGCCGCGGCGCAACAACACGAAGAGCGTCGTGAAGAGGCACAGGATCATCGTCAAGAACGCGAAGCGTCGGGCAACCGAGCCGTCGACCGTCTGGACGAAGAGGTAGTAGTAGCGCAGGAAGTCCTGGTACCACTCGAGATTGGGGCCGATGATCGTTCGGACGCGCGTGGCCTCCATGACACCGGCAAAGGTCTGGTCGGCGAAGATGACGACCAGCACGATGGTTCCGGCAGCGGCGATCGGAGCGAGAAGCGGCAGGGTGCCGACCAGTCGGTGACGCTTGACGACGATGCGCACCAACGGGCGCACACCGGCGAGAAGGGCTGCGATACACATCAATCCGGTGGGTGCGGCGGCAAGAGTGAAGGCGCCGATCAAGATTGCCGTGGCCGCGGGCAGCAGACGTCCGGTGGCGATGGCGCGCTCGATGGAGCACCAGGTGAGCAGTGCGCCGAGAGCCACGATGGGTTCGGGGCGAAGACCGTTGTTGTACGCCAGCCAGAAGGACAGGAACACCAGCCCGCCGGTCCAGAGGGCGACGTTGCTCCGGCGAACCGCCCGCCCGAGACGCGGGACGACCTCGCGGCTGATGACCATCCAGCAGAGGATTCCGGCGAGCAGAGCGGGCAGACGCATGAACGGGCTCGCCGTCGAGATCTTCGCCATCACGGCCAGGACTTCGTAATACCAGCCGAACGGGGCCTCCGGAACGCCGAACCAACGGAAGTAGTTGGCCATGTATCCCGCGTCCGGTGAGACTCGAGCCATGGTGAGGAGGTAACCGTCGTCGGCGGTGTTCGCGCCGATGAAGTGCCACACGACGAGTGTGCCGACCACCACTCCGTCGATACCGGAGAACTTCCACCAGCGTGCGGGCAGGAAGCGTCGGTGCTTGCGGCCGTCGGTGCCGTCGAGGCGAGCCAGGGCGACCAGCGCGACGATGGTCGAGAGGACGGCCACGATCATCGCGACCAGCTTCAAGACGCTGGGGCTCGAGGAGAAACGTGAGTCGATCGTCATCGAGAAGCCGAGGCCCTCGGGGGCAGCGCCGTCGGGCAGGTCGCTGAAGACGCCGACCACCTGCGGGCGGAAGTCACCGTCGAGCTGGCCACGAATCGGGTTGCCGTCGGGATAGGTCAGTCCGACGAACTCTGCCGTGGTTCGGTTGACGTCAGAGCTGAACGCGATGGCGCCACAGCGACTGGACTCGACGTCCTCGCGTGCCGCCGAAGCGACGACGACGTTGCGATCGAGCACGTCGACGCTCGTCGCGGACACCCGGACGAACATCGACGACAGTGCCGCGCCGTCGCCCTGTGCAGGTGCCGTCGACAGCAAGATGCCGCCGCCCTCCGGCAGCGAGCTGACCGCGGTACAGGGGATCGATGCGTTGACGTCGATGGGAACCTGCGCCATCAGCGGTGCCTCGACGTCTCCGATCACGCCGTTCTGCGGCCAGTTGACCGAAGCCGTCGTCTGCACGACGGGAAGCAGCGGAGTTGCCAGTGCGAGCACGAAGCCGAGCAAGCCGGCGATGATCGCGACCCATCGCGTGCGATGGAAACGCTCGCGGGCATCCTGACCAGCAGGAGGCGGCGAACTCGAAGTCTGAGGTGAAGCTGTCACGGCGTCGGGCACGGCTACCGATGGTATGTCAGGGCTGAGCGTGGACCTACCGTGCCTGGGTGGTTGGTAGGTCCACGCGTAACAGTTACGACTGGTAACGAATCGGGCCCGGTGTCCAGGTGCCCGATCGGGTCTCTGTGGTGACGTTCATTTGCGCGGGAACCGCGTCCGAATCGAGCGGTGTGTACTGCTCGAGCGATCCCCAGTCACGATCCCAGTCGTTGTCCAGATAGGTCGGCAATGCCCTGGCCGAGAGCAGTTCGGTAGTCCAGCCGAGCGGTCCGCCGCCGTAGTGGTCCTGCCAGGCGTTGGTGGACTCCGCGCCGATGCGGTCGGGCAGGATGCGCCAGTCGGGGATCTCGGCGACGCCGTACAGGTGATCCACCGGACGTTGGCACGGGAAGGCCAGACCGACAGCCCAGTCCATCAGCACCGGGTCGGTGGATCCGACGACGTCCTGCAGCGTGCGCATGGTCGGCACTCGTGGCGGTGTGACCGCCAGCCACTGGTCGGCGCTGATGTCGGTGTCACTGGCCACCAGACGCACGGTGTCGGCGTCGGCGGGCAGCTGATCCATCGGAACGCGCAGGTTGCGCCACGACGGCGACGGGCCGATGTCGATCGGATCGACACGTCCCAGTGCGTCGACGCTCCCGTCGGCTTGCTTCTTGCCGTACTCGACCTGCAGCACTGCGCCGGGGGTGACGATGCCGTCGGAGTTGACGTAGCGGATGCGTCCGGCGGCCGCGACGGTCAGGAGCGGTGCGGCGTCGTTGCGCTCGGGGAGTGAATACCAACCGGTGGTCAGTGACGCGTTCTGAGGTGCGCCGTAACTACCGAGCACCGGGGTTTTTGCGGGGTCGAGCCCGAACGGGAGCGCGACGTTGCTGCCGTTGACGCCGGCCGTCGACTGCGAGCCGCCGGCGGTGCCGGATCCGGTTCCCGGCGTGGTGGTGCCGGACTGCGAGGTCGAGGTGTCGAGGCTGTTTGCACTGCCTGCTGTCGAGTCCTCGGCGTCGGCCGTGAGGTCGCCTGCAACCCCGTCCGGCGAGAACCCGGTTGATTCGCTCGCACCGAATGCACCCGCGCCGGCGAGATCGGTGGGCCGATCCGTCAATTGCAGAACGCCGGCGTTCGGATCGGACTCGACGAGTACCTCACCCGCGAGACCGCAGCTTCCGCCGAAGACGGATTCGATGTTGGACTTGCCGATCGAATACGCGGGGTACTGCGCGACCGCGCCCTTGAGCAGGGACAGCACCTCGAACAGCACGACCGCTCCGGCCGCGATGGTCAACGGTGACGGGGCGAGAAGGCGAAGTCGCCTGGTCTTCTTGACGCTGTCCTCTGTGCCGTTTCGCCGGCGCGGCTCCATGACGTGGTACCACGCGGCCAGCAGCAGCGCGAGAATCGTGAGGCCGAGGAAACCCGTCGAGAATCCCTTGCCGGCGATTGACGGCGGCTTGTCCCACCACGGGACGCCGTAACTCGAGACGTACCACCAGCCGTTGGAGCTCGTGAACGCCACAGCGAGGATGAACAGGATGCCCGCGGCGAACAGTGCGCGGTTTCGTTTGGAACGCATGCTCGACGCACTCACACCGACGGCGGCGAGGACGGCCACCGTGGCGGCCAGACCGGCGTACACACCGAAGTGGTGAGTCCACTTGGTGGGGGTGAACTGCATCAGGAGCAGCGACGCGAACACGATGCCGAGGATTCGGCGCGAGGGCCCGATAGCGGTGCCGGGGATCCGGCCCTTGCGCAGGATCATCATGACGCAGAAGACGAGTCCGACGATCATGACGAACATGCCGAAGCGGCGGGCCAGTGAGCCGTCGGGGGAGATGGTCATCAGTGCGTCCCAACGCAACCGTTCCTCGAACCACGGAACGTTCGGCCCGACGGCCGTTCGCACTCTGGTCGATTCGAGAACTGTCGCGAGGGTTTGATCTGCGAAGACCGCGACGAGCACCACGGTTCCGGCGGCGAGAATCGGCATGATCTGGGACAGGAAGCCGACGCGTTTGCCGCGGGCGATCAGGATCTGCAGGATCGGCCGGGCGCCGGCGATCAGCGCGCCGATGGCGATCAGCCCGGAAGGCCCGGCGGCCAGCGAGAATGCGGCGATCAGCACGGCCATCGCGGCGGGCAACAGACGTCCGGTGGCGATGGCGCGTTCGATGGAGCACCACGTGAGCAGGGCGCCGAGGGCGATGATGGGCTCGGGACGCAGGCCGTTGTTGTACGGCAACCAGAAGGCCAGGAACACGAGCCCGCCCGTCCAGATGGCAACCTTGTTGCGGCGCACCGCAACACCGAGTCGCGGTATCACCTCGCGGCTGATGACCATCCAGCACAGAATGCCGGCGATCAACGCGGGCAGGCGCATCCACATGCTCGCGGTGCTGACCTTCGCGAACAGCGCCAGCACGTCGTAGTACCAACCGAACGGCGCTTCGGGGACGCCGAACCAACGGAAGTAATTGGCCATGTACCCGGAGTGCTCCGAGACTCGGGCCATGCCGAGCAGGTAACCGTCGTCGGAAGTGTTGGCGCCGAACACATGCCACAGCGCCAGCGTGCCGATCACCAGGGCGTCGATGCCGGTGAACTTCCACCATCGCGCCGGCAGGAACCGCCGCGCACGACGGCCGTCGACGCCGTCGATCCGGTGCAGTGCGTACAGCGAGACGATGGTCGAGAGTGCCGCCACGATCATCGCGAACAGTTTGAGAAGTGTGGGGCTGGACGAGAACCGCGAGTCGACGTCCATGTGGGCGGACAGTCCGGCGGGCGCTGCGCCCTGCAGGTCGGTGAAGATGCCGACCACCTGTGGGCGGTAGTCGCCGGTCAGGGTGGTGCCGACGCCGTCGATACCGGTGACCGCCGCGACGGTCTGCTCGGAGTTGGTCGTGATGGTGATCGCCGTGCACCCGCTCAGTTGATCGAGCGGGGTCGAGATCAATACCGAATCGCGGGTGAGTGCTTCGAGGCGGTCGGCAGTGGTGCGGACGGTGAGGCCGCGGGCGTTTCGGTCCGGCGCCCCGTTCGGCATGGTCGAGAGCAGTGTGCCGCCGCTGCCGCCCAACTGGCCGAGGGTGGAACACGGGATGGTGATGTCGAGCGATGTGGGCGAGTAGGAGATCAGCGGTGACGAAACGCTGTTGACGGTCCCACCCTGCGGCCAGTCGATGCTCGCGGCTTCCTGCTTGACGGGCAGGAACGGCGTCGCAAGTGCGAGAAGCAGGCCCAGAAGGCCGGTGACGATCGCAATGAGTCGTGCCGTCCGGACTCTCTGGGAATCCGATTCTCGGGGAGCTTCGGGGCCAGTGGGCACGGGTTTCGGGGGCACTACTACTTCAGACGGCACAAGGAACGATGTTAGGCGAGTGTGGGCCCGCACATCCTGAGAGAACTACTCAGGATGCAACTTCCTGTTCGGATTGTGGTGTTTCAAGTGTTCGGGCAATGGTGTCGAGTGAAATACCCAACACTTCCGCGACCGCGCTGATGGTGAAGAAGGCGGGTGTCGCGATTCGGCCGGTTTCGATCTTGCGCAGCGTTTCGACCGAGATGCCGGCATCGAGCGCTACCTGAACCATGCTTCGGTCTCCCCGTGCAGATCGCAGGAGTTCACCCAGTCGTAGTCCTCGTTCGAGTTCTTCCGCCGTCAGCGGTACGCGCACCATGTGCTTATAGTAATACCGGTATAGTTATTCGACAAGGAAGGTGTTCGAAATGGTCGAAATCAAGACCGCAGGGGAAATCGACGCGATGGCGGCGGCTGGGAGAATCACGGCGCAGGCTCTGGCTGCGGCGCGTGAGGCGGCAAGCGTCGGGGTGACGTTGCTCGAATTGGACGCCGTTGCCGCGGAGGTTATTTCGGCGGCCGGCGCCTCGGCGCTGTTCTTGAACTACCGGCCGGCAACGGCACCGACGCCGTTCCCAGGCGCCATCTGTGCGAGTGTGAACGATGCTGTGGTGCACGGTATCCCGAATGAGTACCGGCTTCGCGACGGTGACCTGGTCAGCATCGACTGCGGCGCGAGACTCGACGGTTGGTGTGGTGACTCCGCCATCAGCTTCACTGTCGGGCGGGGGAGCAGTGAGGATCAGGCACTGATCGACGCGACCGATGAGGCACTTGCCCGTGGCATTGCCGCTGCCCAGCCCGGAAACCGATTGGGCGACATCGGTGCCGCGATCGGACAGTACGCGCGCGGCCTCGGATACGGAATGCTCGCCGATCACGGTGGGCACGGCATCGGCCGCGAGATGCACGAAGGCCCGGACGTGCCCAACGAAGGCCGAGCAGGCAAAGGCTTCCGGCTACGGCCCGGCCTGGTCATCGCCATCGAACCGATGCTCATCGCCGACGGAACCGACGACTACCGGCACGACGCCGACGGGTGGACCCTTCGCACCGTTTCGGGCGCCCGGGCTGCGCACAGTGAGCACACGGTCGCGATCACCGAAGACGGTCCGGTGATCATGACCCGCTGATCAACCCGCTCAGCTCTGGTTGGAGGTCTTGCCGCTCACGAGGTCTCGTACGTCCCACACCCACACGTCGTCGACGCGCTTGGCGTCGAAGCCGACCAGCTCGTCGACCGTGTGGCGCAGGGCGTCGTCGCCGGAGAATCGGGGAAGCACCAGTACGTCGGCGTGCCAGTACCGCAGGTCGGTCAGTGCGTTCGCTCTGGTGCCCACGTCGATCAACGGGACCTTGCCGGTTTGTTTGGCATTGACCAGCAGGGTCGAGGTGGGCCGGGACTCGGCGCCGTAGATTCCGGCGCGGGTCTTCGAATCCGGGCCGACGAAGTACCCGCCGGCGATGGGGAAGCCGAAGTCGGCGTCGACCTGCCAGCTCAGTGCGCGGGCGTCTTCGGCGCTCGCGACGGGAACCGTCACCAGGGTGCCGTCGCTGACGTAGTTCTCCCACGAGCCGCTGGTGATGAATTCGGGCGTCGCAGATCGCTGATCGGCGTCGATGGGGGTCGGGATCAGGGGAATCATCGCGACGGCGAGTGCCACCAGCCAGACACCGGCGGCCGTGCGGCGCGGTCCACGAAGTTCGACAAAAGCGCGGTAGGTGCCGAGGGTGAGCAACAGTCCGATCGCCGGAATCGCGCCCATCGCGAATCGGGATTCGAGCACCGATTCGAACAACGGCAAGTCTGCGAGGAGTTTCCACGGCAGGGTGATGCCGGTCTTGTCACCGTCGATGGTCAGTTCGGAACCGAGCGAGAGCACACCCATCACCACGATCACGGCGGCGGCAGCGCGGGTCAGACGGATGCGCCACAGCCACACCGTTGCACCGAGAAGCAGGAGCACCAACGGCCATCCGAAGTACGCGTTCTCCTCGGTCGGGTTCATTCGGAACTCGGCGCCCTCAGGATCTCCCGCAACCGACTCGGTCGGGAACGTGGTGAGGGCAGCGGTGTCGTTGCCTGCCTGACCGTGTGAGACGCCGTCGTAGCTCGCTGGGCCGAAGAACTGCGACCACAGCGGCACCGCGGTGATCAGGAGTGTGACCGCGCCGCCGATCACGAGGCCGGGCATCGCGCGCTTGATCGCCTGGCGCGACTTGGCCAGGTCGGGCAGTGCATAGGCGGCGCCGAACACCATGGCTGACATCGTGAAGATGAGGAGCGGTTCTTCGCCGAGGAAGATCTGCCAGGCGACGAGTAGGCCGAGCACGACACCGTCGCGAACCGGACGCTTGCCGTTCGAAATGCGCACTACCTGCAAGAATATGAACGGAAGTACGAAGAACGCGACGAAGTTCGGGTGGCCGTTGGCATGCGAGATCATGGCGGGCGCAAATCCGCAGAACCCCGCTCCGACGGCGGCGGCGACCTTGGAGCGGACGGAGACTCCGGTCAGTACGTGCCGCGAGAATGCCCAGTACCAAGCGATGGCGGTGCCGCCGAGGCCGGCGGTCAGCCCGATCGCATACGTGGCGGTCGGTCCGAAGATCAGCGTGATCGGGGCCATCGGGATACTGATGCCGAACATCGCGGTATTGGCCATCAGGTTCACGCCGAGTGGATAATTCTGCAGGTCACTGAACAGTGGGCTGCGGAACTGGGCGAGGGCGTGAGCGGTATCGGCGAAGAACCATTCCCACATGGCCTGGTCGCGGCCCGCGTTGAACAGATAGCCGGACTGCAGATCGCTCCACAGGTTGGACATCACGTAGATCGCCGCGACGGTGAACGTCGCCATGATCGCGAAATCGACCAGACGACCGCGCTGGACGACCGAGCGCCGCACTGCTGAACGGACTCGCCCTGGACGTGCTTCTTCGAGCAGTTGGACGTCGGGCAAGGTCTCGGTCATGCAGTCGGTGCCTTTCGGTTCTGGCGCCCATCCCTGAAGTGGCGATCTCAGAAGTTCGGGGTGGCCTACTTAGGTCTCGATTCGATAACTTCCACTGTCAGAGTAACGAACAAAACGGTTCGCGTCCGCGAGCGGGCGCAGTCAGCGGGACAAACCGGTCCGCCCGACTTGTCCGGAAAGTAATGTTTTCGTGCACCGTTTGACGGGTTCGTGACCGGGGTATCGCAACAAGGATCTTGCTCGCGTTTGTTCAGGCAGCCCCGACGAATCCCATCCTCGACGAAGAGTTGGAACCTACGTCCGGGGCCTATACCGGATGGGATGGTGCTTGTGCATGTCGAAGACAGCAGTTCGTAGTAGCGCAGTAGGAGCAGTGGCCTTGTTGGCCGTTGTCCTGGGGGGTGGGACGGCGTCGGCAGGCGTTGACAACACCAGTTCGATCACCGACGTCAAAGGGAATCGGATAGAAGTCTTCCAGGCTGATACCGCTATCCATGTCTTTCCGCCTCTCGACAGCTCACCGCTGAGTGTCGAGTTCTTCCACGACGGGGTTGCCGGCGTGAAGATCGACGGGCCGGACGCGGCAAGCTTCACCGGAACGAAGCTGACGATCGGTTATCAGATCGGTTACCCGATCGCGTTAACCGGCGCGACGGTCGTTCTCAACAGTCCTGGTCTCGACTGGGCTGTCGAGAGTGGAACCAACCTCGGGATCGGCCTGGTTCCGGACTTCGAACTGGGACTGGACATATCGAACGGGTTCGTCATCGGTGGTGACATCATTCCTTCGCAGGAACTGGACGTCGACCTGGCGCCGGGCGGTATCACCGACGTCGCACTGCTCGAAGATCAGGAGTTCGACGGTCCCGAAGCCGCTGTCCGTCTGTCCGGAGTTCACGGTTATGTACAGGGAGCAATCGGTCCGGTGACCATCAGGCCGTACGCGAAGGCTGTCACGTCGAATGGCGATACCGTCGTCACTTACGGTGTACCGCAGAGGCTTTAGCGAAAGCGGATGCTCCCGCCGTCACGCTGCAACAGCGTGATGGTGGGAGTTTTCCGCGTTCCTTGTGGTCGAATCGGCGCCACGAATCGGCGAAGCGTCTGCCCAGTGGGCACTACGGGAAACACTGACGAGTTTCGCGACCAACCGTGCCGCGATCCACACGAGGTACACGGCGGTGATCAGAAGCAGAAGTGCCCAGTCGTGCGCGAAGAATCCGACTATCCCGCCGATCGTGAACGCGAGGGCGACGAAGACGACCCGTCCGCCCACGTCGGTCTCGACCAGATACTCGGGTTCGATCGGATCGTCGGGTTCACTCGATTCATCGACGTCCTCGGATGACTCGGCCCTGGACTTCTCGTGGTGTTCGGTGGGGATCTCGAGTAGCTCGCCCCATTCGAGCACCGCAACAGTGTGCGCGGTGTCGGTCGGGATCGCGCGGTAGTCGCGGGACTCGGACACGTCGATGAGAGCCCTTGCCAGAGTGAGTACTTCGATGCGATTGCGAATCGCGACGCTCAACACTTCATGGAAAGCCTGTTCGCGCCCGAACGGTTTGCCGCGCGCAATGACCAGAACATGCTCTGCGGAATCGAGAACTGCACGATGCGGTACAAGCTCGCGGCTTTGCGCAACGAGTTCGCTCACTGTCATCACCTACCCCGCCGGTGGTTGATGCGGCCGTTTGCTCGACTGCGCTTGGAGGGGCTGAGTACCCCGGCAGTTTCGGAAACAAACTCGCCGGACAGCGTGTCAGATTTGCGCAGCCGGGGCCGAGAGTGCTCCGAGGCAACTTTCGATCAGGTCGGCAACGATCACGTGAGCACGTTCGCGGCTGTCGACGCGGCCTTCCCACGTGGCAAAAGTGACGACGGTGAGCACGGTCAGAGTTCCCGCCCGAAGTTCGGCGATCTCTGCCGGTAACGAGGACGCAGCGACTATCCGCCGCTGAACTTCGCGGAAACTCTCGGCCTGCATGTGGTCACGGATAGTCGACGACATCGCCGGGTCGAAGATCGACTGCACCAGGAACCGCGCGTACAACGTGCCCTCGCGGTAGATGGTCTGTTCCGCCAACGGCAGGACGAGAGCCTCGACGAGGGCACGCATCGTCGGTGAATTCGCGTCGAGATCGATCGTGTCGAGCAACTCGCGACGACGCTCACCGGCAGGTCGCATTCTGGACTCGACGACGGCCGCCAGCAAACCTTCACGTGACCCGAAGTGATACTGCGCAGCCGATTTGTTGGCCTGCCCGGCTTCGGTCTGAACATCACGAAGAGTCAGAGCGGCCAGACCTCGCTCGGCAACCAGACGCTCGGCTGCATCGATCATCGCCGCTCGGGCATCGGTTCGGGGCACGGTATGAAGTTAGGGGTGCGTCGGGGTCGCGTCAACGACCCCGACGGTAAGCCTTTTGTGACGTATCTCCTGGTTAGATTGCGTCAGAGCGGGTAACGACCACAAACGGCCCCTGCTCGGTCACGGTGAAACGAGGATCGTCGAACAGTTCCTTGGGGAACGTGACCGTGTAGCGGCGGACGTTCGGGTCGTTGGGGTAGACGTCCTCTGCCAACCGCAGCGTGTACCCGTCGGCGCCCTGGCGGAAGACGAAGGCGTCGGGGCTGCGCCACGGCGCCGAGTCCAGCGCAGCTATCAGTTCGTCAGGCGTCTTCAGTTCCGACCACTGCTCGATCAGCGCAGCGCGCGCACGGAAATCGGCGAGCGGGTTCGCGTAGTGCGACGTCAGTCCTTGAAAGCCGAAGTACGGGTAGAAGCTCAGGAAGCCGATGTCGGCAGTGAGGACCACCGTGTCATGGGGTTCGCGTCCCAACTGCTCGCGAATGATCCGGTCGATGTCGGCGTAATTGGCTTCGGCACCCGGGGGCCGCTTGTCGCCGCGCTCGCCGTTACCGTCGGTATCGCTGTATGCCACAGCGATATCCGGCGCCAGCACCTGCGGGATGTTCTGCGCGAAAGCGATGGCTCCGATGACACCGAGTGCAACCAGTACCGCTTTGACGCGGGGATTTTCGCTGGTGGCCAGCACGATCCAACCGGCGAACTCGAAGAAACCGAACACACCGGCGGCGGCAAGGAGTCCGATCAGGACCGGCTCCAGTCGGAAGCCGAGGAGCGTACTGCCGGCGACGGTGAACGTCATGGACAGCAGTGCCCACAGGTACACGGCAATGACACCGATACCGAGTGCTCGGGCGCGGCGGGAGAACAGGAACCGCGAAATCAGCCAGATCGTGCCGAGTAGGCACAGTCCACCGACAAGGGTGAAGCTCAGCATCGGGAAGGGCAGTACCGCACCGGAATCGGGGAGGTAGTGCATTGCGGTGCCGGACTCTGCGGTGGCACCGGAGAGTGCCTTCAGCAGGTACGGCGTCCAGACGGTCAGAGCCACCAGGCCGGAGATCACCGCGATCACGGCGAGCCTGACGAGGGGTCCCAGTGCGGCTTTCCACGTGTTCTGGGCGCGTGCGGCAAGTACTGCGGCCACCACTGCCATCAGAGTCACTGCGAACGCGGCGAATCCGAGATAGAGCGTGTAGACCGTTGCGGCGAAACCGAGGAACAGGCCCGTCCCGAGTATTGCGCCGGCTCCGGCAAATCGAGATGCCCCCGGCCGGTCCAATGCACCCCACGCGAGGATCAGCACCGGCGGGATCAGGAGGTTGATGACGGCGCCGTACGCCTCGGGGGAGTTGTACGCCAACACGACGGCAGTGACGGCCAATGCCGCGACGACGGCCCAATCGCGTCGAATCAGCTTGGTCCACAACACGAGTGCAACGACGGCGACGACAGCCAACGAGCCGATCGCGTAGGGCTTGAAGGCTTCCCAGCCGTCCATTCCCAGCAGGTTCGCGACGCGTCCACCGATCCAGAACCAGCCGGCCGGGTAGAACGGCGGCAGATCCACGTACGTCATGTCCTGCAGCGCAGCAGAATCCGTCAGCCGGGTCAGGTACTCGGTCCGGAACTGCTGATCGACCGAGACGCCGTGCAGATACAGACTCGTCGCGGCCAGGGGAAGTCCGAGCGTCGTGGTGACGAAGCCGGAGAGCCCGGCCCACGAGAGGAGTTTTGCGACCCGCTCGGCCTTGCGGGCGCGGAACATCAGAACCGCAACACCGACCACTGCGATGCAGAGCACCTGCAGCACTGTCGTGACTGCCTGCGTGACATTGGAAGAGGTGAACGCCGGCCACTGCACTCGGCCGAAAGCAAAGAGCCCGACAGCGGCTACAACAGCGGCGACCAGCGCTCCGAGGGCCATTTCCACCACCGTCGCCGCGGCATTACGCCACGGCGACGGGGTCGAAAGGTCTGTACTCGGAGCAGTTGTTGTTTCTGGCACGGGAGGAGCTTAAACCGGCAACTTCCGGAAGATCGGGCGCGGCACGTGGCGAAGACCCATCATGACGAAGCGCCACGGGCCGGGAGTCCAGACGATTTCCTTGCCCTTGTCCGAGGCGGCAACAGCGAGCTTCGCGACGATGTCCTTGTTGACCGTCAGAGGAGCTTCCTTGACGTGGGCACTGAACTGCGTGCGCACCATGCCGGGGCGAACGACGGTGACCTGCGGTCCGAATTCCGCGAGAGCCTCGCCGAGTCCGAGGTAGAAACCGTCGAGGCCCGCCTTGGTGGATCCGTAGACGAAGTTGGCACGCTTGACGCGCTCGCCGGCAACCGACGACATCGCGATGATCTTGCCGAAGCCCTGAGCCTTCATCTTCTCGCCGAGAAGAACACCGACCGAGACGGAAGCGGTGTAGTTGACGTTTGCCACCAGAACGGCCTTGCGCTGGTTCTGCCACAGCTCTTCGGAGTCACCGTCCAGTGCGAAGGCGACGATGGCGACGTCGACGTCACCGTTCGAGAACGCCTGGTCGATCACCTTCGGGTGCGATTCGAAATCAACGGCGTCGAAGTCGATGAGCTCCACCGAGGTGGCACCCTTCGCTTCGAGCTGCTTGACCGCAGCTTCGCGTCCCGGATCGCCAGGGAGTGCCGCCAGAACGACGCGGAGCGGCGCCTTCTTCAGGTATTCCTCACAGATGGCGAGGCCGATCTCGGAGGTTCCACCGAGAAGCAAAACGGTTTGCGGGTTACCTACAGCGTTGATCACAGTTCCAGCCTTCTGGACATATCGGAGGCGAAAACGCCTGTGGGGTCGTACTTGCGGCGCGTCGCGATCCACTCGTCGATGCGCGGGTACATGGCGTGGAAGGTTTCCGCGGACGTCCGCGAGTCCTTGGCCGTGTACAGGCGTCCGCCGAATTCGAGGACACGCTTGTCGAGTTCGGTGACGAACTCGTTCAGGCCCGGCTTGATGCGGAAGTCGACGCAGATGTTCCAGCCCGGGATCGGGAAGCTCAGCGGCGCCTGATTGCCTTCGCCGAAGAGCTTGAACACGTTGAGGAACGAGTAGTGCCCGCTGCGCTGGATGTCGACGATGATCTTCTTGAACTCGTCGACGGCCTCCGGCGGAACCACGAACTGGTACTGCAGGAATCCGTTGGATCCGTACGCGCGGTTCCACTCACCGAACATGTCGAGCGGGTGGTAGAACTGCGTCAGATTCTGGACCTTGCCGCGATACTTGCCGGACTTGCGGAACCAGACCTCACCGATCGCGGTGAAGTTGAACTTGTTGGCCAGACCGTTGGGGAAGACGTCGGGGAACGTCAACAACTGCGGCGCATCGAAGGCAAGCGGGTTCTTCTGCAGCTTGGCCGGAAGCTGGTCGAGCTTCGCCAGAGATCCGCGCGAGACTGCCGCCCGGCCGAGCTTCGGGGGCGCGGAAATCGCGTCGAACCACGCGCTCGAATACTCGTAGTTGGCCTCACTGCCGTCGCTGTGCAGCGCGATGGTCTCGTCGAGGCTGTTGGTGACGTCGCCGTCGGCGATGAAGTACGCCGTCTCCGTCGGTGTCATCTTGATGGTTGCCCGCAAGATGATGCCCGTCAGGCCCATGCCGCCGATCGTGGCCCAGAACAGTGCGGCCTTCGGGTCGTTGCGCCCGCCCTTGGGGGTGAGCGTGCGAACCTTGCCGTCGGCCGTCAGCAGATCCAACGACACGACGTGGTTGCCGAAGCTGCCCGCGCTGTGGTGGTTCTTGCCGTGGATATCCGAGCCGATGGCGCCGCCGATCGTGACCTGACGAGTACCCGGCAGGACCGGAACCCACAGGCCGAACGGCAGAGCAGCCTTCATCAGCTGATCCAGATTCACGCCGGCGTCGACGTCCACCAGAGCGGTGTCGCGATCGATGCGGTGAATGCGGCTGAGTGCATTCATGTCGATGACCAGGCCGCCGGCGTTCTGCGCTGGGTCACCGTACGAGCGGCCGAGGCCGCGCGCGATGACGCCGCGTCGCAGATGCGAGGGCTTGGAATCGTTCTGTTCCGCAACCTGGGCGACCGCGTTGGCGATCACTTCCACGTCGGGGGTGGACAGCACCTGTGCAGTGGTGGCGGCGGTGCGTCCCCAACCGGTGAGGGTGCGGGCTTGGGTGTGGAGAGCCGGCTGCGGCGTCTCTTCTGCTGTCGTGGACATCAAGGTAGAGGTTACCTGGGAGTAGTGCCGACGGCTCCGACTCGAGTGGTTACTCTCGTCGTCGTGCCCGAAACACCTGCAAGTCACCAGCACGAACCCCACGTCCCGCTGCCCGTCGAGATTCCTGTCACGACGGACATCGCCGACGACGCGTTGGACCTGAAAACGCAGATCGTCCGGTTCGTCGCGACGGGTGGGCTGTCGGCGGTCGTGGACTACGGGCTGTATGCATTCCTGTTCAAGGTCGTCGGCCTCGATCTGAGCGTGGCCAAGTCGATCAGCTTTATCGCCGGCACTACGACGGCGTATCTGATCAACCGGCGGTGGACGTTCAAGGCCGAGCCTTCTCGCGCCCGCTTCATCGCTGTTGTCGTGCTGTACGCGGTCACTTTTGCGGTTCAGGTCGGGCTCAACGCGCTGATGGTGCATGTGCTCGCCGACGAGTGGTGGCGCATGCCGCTGGCCTTCGTCATCGCGCAGGGCACCGCGACGGTCATCAACTTCATCGTTCAGCGGGCAGTGATCTTCAAGATCAAGTAACGGTTCGGGGTGGATTAGCGCATTCGTCCGGTTTCTCGAGAGAGAATCGAGCCCATGATCATCGTTCTCGATTCTTCGGCCCTGACCAGGGGTGCACGGTTCGACACTGCCGTCGCCGACGCTCGCGCGCTCGGACACCGCGTCGTCGTGCCGCGATTGGTCGTCCTCGAGGTTGCAAGCCGCTACCGCGAGGAATCGGCGGAGATGATCGCGGCTCTGAGCGTCCAGGCGCGCATGTACGACCGACTGGGGTTGCGGCGTGACCTCACGAGATTTGTCGACGCGGCTCACGACAAGGCCGACGGCTACGTCGACGACGTGATCGAAGACCTCGTGGCGATCGGCGTCGAAGTGGTCGATCCAGTCGACGTGTCGCATCTCGAGGTGGCCGAGAGGGCGATCTCGCTGCGTCGGCCCTATACCGACAAGAAGAAGCGAGACGGATATCCGGCGACGCTGAACTGGCTGACCGTGCTCGATCTCGCCGACCGGAACCCGGGCGTCGACGTGATCTGGGTCAGTTCCGACACACGGGTATACGGCGACGGCGAAGACGGGGTCTGGCATGGCGATCTCGCACGTGAACTGGCGTCGCGCGGCCTCGAGTATCGGGTCCGCTGGGCGTCGGACATCCCGGTGATCGACGGACCGGTGCAGGTGGAGCAGGTGGCGGAGGTCGAGGAAGCCGCTGAGGTCGCGCCCGAGGCCCCGGTTGCTCAGGGCTTCGTGGAGCCGGAAGCGGTGGTTCCAGCCGAGGTTCCCGAACCCGCGGCACCTGCAGCAGCCCCCGCCCCCAAGCCTGTTCAGCGCGCAGCGCGGACGAGAGTTGCGCCGCAGCGCATCGAACCCGCCCCGAAAGCTCAGTCCGGTGGACTGCGCGGTCTGGGCAAGGTCATCGGCGGGCGGAAACGAAAGGTCACGATCGTCGACGATCTCGACGAAGTCGACCTCTTCGGTGCCTGATCGCTTCTAATCTGGACAGATGTCTCTGTTGCCGACAGTCAGTCGAAGGACCGGAACTCGATACGGCAGGCCGAGTATCGAATCGCAGGTCCTCTACAACGCGTGTCGATGGATGCTTCGGCCCGTGGTCGGGATCGCGCCGCTGACGCCTGGCGCCATGCGCCGCGCCGCAGTGCTGGACTCGGCCGCGGGTGTACGCATTCCGTCCGGGATCGATCGGGAAGCGATTCGCTTTCCAGGTTTCGACGGTGAACTCGTGCGGACGGCAGGCTCGACGGCTGATCTGCGCGACGGGGTTGTTCTCTACCTGCACGGCGGCGGGTTCATGTGCTGCGGGCTCAACACGCATCGGCCGGTCGTTGCAAGCATCGCCAAGCGAACCGGCCTTCCGGTCCTGCACATCGCATATCGACAGTTGCCGAGCACGAGCATCAGCGGGTCCGTCGACGACTGTCTCGATGCATACCGGTGGCTCCTCGAACAGGGAGCCTTGCCGGAAAAGGTTGTCTTCGTTGGCGATTCGGCCGGAGGCTTCCTGGTTTTCGCGACGGCACTTGCAGCTGTTTCCGCGGGGCTCGAGGTTCCGGCCGGTCTTGTCGGGCTCTCACCTCTCCTCGATCTCGATTGCACCACCAAATCAGTCCACGCCAACGCTCGACGCGACGTGATCGCCCCGGTGTCGGCATTGATGGCGATCGGAAAGCTTGGCGGACAGACGAACTCACCCGTCGACGGCGATCTGGCCGCTCTGCCGCCGTCGTTGCTGATCGCCGCCGAATCCGAGGTGCTCAGAGTCGATTCGGAGGTGATGGCGCAACGGCTCGCCGCCGCGGGGGTGCCGTGCTCGCTGCAGATCTGGAACGGCCAGGTTCACGCGTTTCCCGCCGTCTGGCCTGGCTTGCCGGAGAGCCGGGCTGCGCTACGTGACGTTGCCAGGTTCATTCGCGCCAGGCTAGATGCGGTCCCGCCCCAGGCGTCACGTGCGCAGTGACGCGACAACTGCCCGTGCGAGGGCGTCGGCAGATCCAGGGGCGAATGGCAGAAAGAGTTCTGGCTCGATCAATTCCACTTCCATGAGCAGTGGTTGATCCACCGGGCCCACGACGTCCACACGCGCATAAAGCAATTCGCCGGGGCCGCATGGGGTCGCGGCCAGTGCTGCGTCGGCCACCGCGAGTTCGGCGGCGGACGGTTCGTGGAGGTGGTTGGTTCCACCGTGAAATTCCTGCACGCGGAAGTCGTTGGCGGCCGGGATCTTCCGGACAGCGTGCGAGTAGCGTCCGCCGATGTGGATGATCGAGCGCTCACCGTCGACGACGTCCGAGACGAATGGCTGGACCAACGCGTCGTTGCCACTCTCGAGGATCGAGCTGAGGTGAGCGTGGGCCTGCGCGGACCCCGAGGCAAACTTTCCCACTCCGACAGCGCCGGCGGACACTGCAGGCTTGACGATGACGTCGGCACCCTCGAACGAAGGGAGGGTGAGTGTTTCGCTCTGTCCGGCAGCGATCACAGCGGTGGGGACGATAGGTACGCCGGCCGCGGCAAGTTCGGTGAGGTATCCCTTGTGTGCGTTCCACTTCACGATCGAGAGTGGATTGGCGATCGGAGCGGTCAGCTGATCGAGAACGGCAAGAAATTCGTCGAGGCGCTGGGTGTAGTCCCAGGTCGACCGGATCAGAACCAGGTCGGCGTCGATATCGAGGAGGGACGGGCTCGACCACGGCGCCATCGTCGACGCGATGCCGTAGGAGGTGAGAGCTTCCATGACGAGTTTGCTTTCGACATCCGCCTCGCGGGCGGCGCCGTCACAGGTGAGCAGGAGAACCGTGGTCATGCCACGATGCTTTCACGGCTGGCGCCCTGTACGACTAGCGAGGTGGCCCCTCGTCGAGGACCAGCGACCCGGTCCCGGGTTGCCCGGTTGCGTCCACCCACGTCACCGCGACGGTGTCGCCGGGGCGGCGCGAGCTCATCGCCGCGTTGAGATCAGCGGACGACGCGATCCGGCTGCCACCGAACTCGGTGATGACCGCACCTTTGGTCAGCCCCACCCGCTCGGCCGGCGAATCGAAGCTCACGGCAACAACTTCGGCGCCGGCCGGCATGTCCGCGTGATCCTTCACCGCGACACCGAGTACGGGTGTCGGTCCCACACGCACGTTCTCGGAGGAGCGGCCACCGAGTACCTGCTCGACGATCGGTAGTGCGGTGTCGATCGGTATCGCGTAGGACTGAGGCGCCGGTGAGGTTTCGGTGCGGTCGGTGACGGCGTTGCCCGCGCTGCTGACGCCGATCAGCTCGCCAATGGCGTTGACCAGGGGGCCACCGGAATCGCCAGGCCGGATGTCCGCGTCGACCTCGATGAGGCCCTTCAACTGGTTTCGCGATCCGTCGGACACGTTGCGGGTGTTGACGGTGACACCGAGGTTGGTGATGACGCCGGGAGCCGGGACGGGTACTCCGCCGCCTTCCGCATTTCCGATTGCGGTGACGGAGTCCCCGCGAGCGGCTTCTGCTGATTTGCCGACCACAGCCACCGGCAGATCGTCAGCGCCCGCGAGTCGAAGGACGGCAAGATCGCTGACGCTGTCGTACCCGAGGATCTCGGCGTCGTAGATCAGCCCGTTGGACATGCTGACGGCGGTGACGTCCGAGGCTCCGCTGATGACGTGGTGATTCGTGAGCACCACTCCGTCAGGGGAGAGCACGATCCCGGTCCCAGCAGTGGTGGTGAATCCGGCCGGCGCCGTGATGGTGACGATGGTGGGGACCACTCGGGCCGAGAGCTCCTCCGGGGTGAGCGGAACAACCGGCGATGGTGGGGTGGTCGTGATGACGGTGACCGGTGCGGACTCGATCGTTCCCGGAGTCAGGGGCGGTGCGACCAGCGCGAGACCACCGAGGCCGGCTGCGAGAACGACGGCCGTCCACAGGCCGCGTCTGCTCGCACGTTTGGTCATCCAGCCGTCCGTCCCGCCGGTGTCATGCCATCGAGTCGTGAAAGTTGAAGATTACCGATTCGGCGAATCTTCGGCCACAGAACCGGGCAACATGCCGTCCGCGCGGAGCGTCGCCAGGGACGGCGCGGCAGCGTCCTTTGCGGAGAGCTCGTAGGTCAGAGGGTTGCCCTTACGGTCTGTTCTCGGCCATTCGATCGCGAGTTCCGGATCGAAGGGATCGAGGTCGCGGTCCAGGTGGGGGGAGTATTCGATGCTGCACAGGTACATCACTGTCGATCCGTCTTCGAGTGAAAGGATCGCGTGGCCGAGGCCTTCCGCCAGGAACACCGCTCGTCGATCGACGTCGTCGATCACCACTGCATCCCACTCGCCGAAGGTCGGTGATCCGACGCGCAGGTCTACGACAACGTCGAGGAAGGCACCTTTCACGCAGGTGATGTACTTCGCCTGTCCGGGCGGATTGTCGGTGAAGTGGATCCCGCGGAGGCTACCGGCTTCGGAGACCGAGCAGTTGGCCTGCGCGAGGTCGAGAGTGCGGCCCGTCGCGGCGGTGAAGGCGGAGCTTTTGAACCATTCGAGAAAGACACCGCGGTTGTCGCCGAACTGCTTCGGTGTAATTTCCCAAGCTCCGGCGATCTTCAGTGGACGGATTTCCACGTCACCATTCCTTGCCGTGCTCGAGCAGCTCGAGTAGGTAGTTGCCGTACCCGGATTTGCCCAATGCTTCTGCCTGAGTGCGTAATTGGTTGGAGCTGATGAATCCTTGACGCCACGCAACCTCTTCAGGGGAACCGATCTTGAGGCCTTGGCGGTGTTCGATGGTCCGCACGTAGTTCGCTGCCTCGAGCAGGGAATCGGGTGTGCCGGTGTCGAGCCACGCGGTTCCGCGGGGGAGGACATCGACAGAAAGTTTGCCAGCTTCGAGATAGTGCTGATTGATGTCGCTGATTTCGTATTCGCCACGCGCAGAGGGCTTCAGAGTGCGTGCGATGTCCACGACGTCGCTGTCGTAGAAATAGAGGCCGGGGACTGCGTAATTGGATTTCGGTGACGTCGGCTTTTCCTCGATGGACACGGCGCGACCCGAGTCGTCGAATTCGACGACGCCGTAGGCGGTCGGATTCGAGACCCAGTAAGCGAATACGGCTCCGCCGTCGATGTCGGAGAAACGCCTGAGTTGGGTTCCGAGGCCGGGGCCGTAGAAGATGTTGTCGCCGAGGACGAGCGCCACGGAGTCGGATCCGATGTGCTCTGCGCCGAGGGTGAATGCCGTTGCGAGGCCGTTCGGTTCGTGTTGCACTGCATAGGTGAGGTTGACGCCGAATTGTGAGCCGTCGCCGAGAACCCGGCGGAATTGTTCGGCGTCGTGTGGGGTCGTGATGATCAAGATGTCGCGAATGTCGGCGAGCATGAGAGTGGAGAGCGGGTAGTAGATCATCGGCTTGTCGTAGACGGGCAAGAGTTGCTTGCTCACTCCGAGGGTGATCGGGTGCAACCGCGACCCGGTGCCACCGGCCAGAATGATTCCGCGCATGCGTGCAGTGTCCTGCACTCCTGCCTGCCGACGCAAACGGACATGACACTCCCGGCCGCTAAAGTGGGGTTCGTCCGATGAGCCTGAGGAGATGACGTGCGACTACTGGTCACCGGGGGTGCCGGCTTCATCGGTGCCAATTTCGTTCATCAGACGGTGGCGACGCGTCCCGACGTGGAAGTCACGGTTCTCGACGCTCTGACCTACGCCGGAAATCGCCAGTCCCTGGCGTCCGTCGAGGACCGGATCACGTTTGTCCACGGCGACGTGGCCGACGAGCCGCTGGTCGACGATCTTGTCTCGCGCTCCGACGCAGTCGTGCACTTCGCGGCCGAAAGCCACAACGACAATTCCCTCGCCGACCCCGAACCGTTCTTGCGCACCAACGTCATGGGAACCTTCTCGCTCCTGCAGGCAGTGCGTTCGCACGGGGTCCGTTATCACCACATTTCGACCGACGAGGTGTACGGCGACCTCGAACTGGATGATCCGGCGAAGTTCACGGAGACGACACCGTACAACCCGTCGAGCCCGTACTCCGCGTCCAAGGCGTCGAGTGATCTGTTCGTGCGCGCCTGGGTGCGCTCGTTCGGGATCGCGGCGACCATCTCGAACTGCTCCAACAATTACGGCCCGTACCAGCATGTGGAGAAGTTCATCCCACGCCAGATCACCAATCTGCTCGACGGAGTGCGTCCACGGTTGTACGGGGAAGGCCGCAACGTCCGCGACTGGATTCACGTCGAGGACCACAACCGCGCCGTCTGGGACATCCTGGACCGCGGAAAGTCCGGCGAGACGTATCTGATCGGCGCCGACGGTGAAACCGACAACCGGACGGTGATTGCGACCCTGCTCGAAATTTTCGGACGCAAGCCGGACGATTTCGACTTCGTCACCGACCGCCCTGGTCACGATCTGCGGTATGCGATCGATTCGACGCGACTGCAGCAGGAACTTGGGTGGAAGCCGCAGTACCGCGATTTTCGAAGCGGACTGGAAGCCACCGTCGAGTGGTATCGCGACAACGAGCAGTGGTGGCGTCCGCAGAAGGCCGGCGTCGAGACGCAGTATTCCGCGTCCGAGAAAGTGGTCTGACCGAACGTCAGGCTTTGGTGGGGTCCGGCACCCGCGAGCGCTCGTGCACGAGTGCATTGCGCAGGCCTCGTGATCCCGACAGTGCAGCCACGACGCCGGCAAAGACCTCACAGAGGGTGAACAGCAGCCTCGACGCCAGTGCGAGGCCGAGCGCGACGCCGGCATCCATGAACGGTGAAAGCGCTGCGACGATGACGGCTTCGCGGACACCGATTCCGGACGGGACGACGAACACGAGGACGCCCGCGCACATACCGAGGGCGAGAGCGCCGATGCACTGGACGAGCCCACGGATTTCGAAGCCGGCCGAACTGGACGCGAGTAGCCACAACTGGATGCCGTAGAGCACCCAGCTTGCTGCGCACCAGCCCAATGCGAGCGCAATCTTGTGCATCGTGAGCGGCTTGTGCAGCGGCGTGCGGCGGAGCAGTTTCAGTGCGAGGTTCACCAGGCGTGTGAGCACCGGCGGGTAGGCGCAGACCAATGCGATCGGTACGAGGATGATCACGCCGACCGCTGCCGCCGTGCTGACCTCGAACAGGGCAGGTAGACCGAAGAGGCCGACGACCAGCGCCGAAGTTGTGCTCAACCCCACCGTGACCAGCACTGCGACAAAGCCTGCGGCACGGGACACACCGGCGCGCCTCACGAGTTCCGTTTGCAGAACGAAGGCCCAGACACTGCCGGGAAGGTACTTGCCGAGTTGGCCGACCAGATAAGCGCGAGCGGCGTCGAAGGCCGGAATCGGTTGTTCGAGGGCGCCGAGTGCGTGTTGCCAGGCCCGCACTGCGGCACCCATACCGAGGAAGATGAACACCGACGAGGCGGCAAGCGTCCACCAGTTCAGCTCGGTGATCGTGTTCTTGACCTCGGACCATTGGGACTTCACCGCGAAGATGATCGCGACGACGATCGCGAGGGTGACGAGGACCTTGAATCCGTTGACGAGAAGGCCGCGTAGAGCGTTCGGCTCTGCGGCCGGTTCGACGTCTTCGACCGGTTGTTCAGATTCGGGAGAGGTACTCACGCGCCTGCATCCCGCCCGTTCGTCATTTCGCAGACGATACCAACCAGGATTTGTCTCGCTAAACCACGAGCGGTTTGTCGGCGCGTTCCCGCCACCAGGTGAAGGCCTCCGACAGCGAGTCCGGAATGGCCGGTGACGTGCCGAAGCTGCCGGCGGCGTAGAGGTCTTCGATTGCGGAAATGTCCGCGTCCGAGATACCCGATCGGCTCATTCCGACCCGGTTGACACCGTGCAACGACACCGGGTTGCCGAAGGCCTTGGAGAAGGGCGGGACGTCCTTGACCACGACGGTTCCCATGCCGATCATGGATCCGGAGCCGACGACGCGTCGTTGGTGCGCGACAGTGTGCATGCCCAGGTTGACGCCGTCTCCGACGCTGACGTGCCCGGCAAGCGTCGTACCGGAGGACACGACGCAGCGGTCACCGATCTGCACGTCGTGCTCGATTCCCACTCTGTTCATCACGAAGCAGTCTTCGCCGATTTCGGTGCGGCGTTCGCTTCCCTGATGGACTGTGCTCAATTCGCGAATCGTCGTTCGAGCACCGATTCGAATTCCCAGACCGGCGCTGACGGACCAGGACGTCGGATGTAACGCGCCGAGGATCTCGGGGGGAGCTCCCAAGACCGCTCCCGAGCCGATCCAGCAGTCGTCGCCGATCTCGAGTGGGCCCGTGAGTACCGCGTTCGGTCCGATCGTGACTCCCGCCCCGATCAGTACGTCGGCGCCGATCACGGCGGTCGGATGGATGTGGCAGTCGGCTCGTTCAGACATGCAGGTTCCGGAATCCTCTCGAAGTATCGAATCGTGTTTCGATACGCTTCCTGGGTTGTCGGGGTATTTCGTTCCGACGACGGTCGGATGAATCTATCGGAGGTAACTCAGTGATCGCGATATCCAGTATCTCGTTCGGGGAAGAAGTCGAGCGCGAGGTGCTGGACACTCTGCGATCGGGAATCGTCGCGCAGGGACCCAAGGTGAAGCGGCTCGAGGACGAGTTCGCGGCGCTGGTGGGCACGCGACACGCGGTGGCGGTGAACAACGGCACTACGGCGTTGATCGCGGCTCTCCAGGTCCAGGATCTTCAGCCAGGTGACGAGGTTTTGACCACGCCGTTCACGTTCGTGGCCACGCTCAATGCGATTCTCGAGGCAGGCGCGACGGCGCGGTTCGCCGATATCTCCGAGTCCGATTTCAACATCGACCCGGCAGTCGCTGCCGATCGAATCGGGGACCGCACGAAGGTTCTGATGCCGGTTCATCTGTACGGACAGTCGGCTGACATGGGTGCCTTGATGCCGCTGGCATCGAAGAACGGTCTGACTGTCGTCGAGGACGCCGCTCAGGCCCACGGAGCGACGTTCGACGGGCGAGGCGCCGGCAGTTTCGGTGTGGGTTGCTTCTCGTTCTATGCAACAAAGAACCTCACGACCGCCGAGGGCGGAATGATCACGACCGACAACGACGCGATCGCCGATCGACTTCGGGTCCTGCGCAACCAGGGCATGCGGGCGCGCTACCAGTACGAGATGGTCGGCCAGAACTACCGGATGACTGACCTCCAGGCGAGCTTGGCTCTGCCCCAGATGGCGACGTACATGCAGCAGGTCGAGGCGCGCCGCCGGAATGCGGAGGCCTTGCGTGTCGGCCTGAAGGACGTCGAAGGACTGATCCTGCCGAGCGAACTGTCCGGTCGTGGACATGTCTGGCATCAGTTCACCTTGCTGCTGGCCGAAGACGCACCGATCACTCGCGACCAGTTGAGTGAGCGTCTGGCCGCGAAGGACATCGGTAGCGGCATCTACTACCCGAAGGCCGTCTACGACTACGAGTGCTACCGCGAACATCCGCGCGTCGTCATCGACGAGACGCCGGTGGCCACTTCGGTTGCGTCGCGGTGCCTGAGCATCCCCGTCCACGCTGCGTTGTCCGCCGGCGACGTCGATCAGATCGTTGCCGCGGTACGCGGCGCCATGGAGGCCTGAAAAATGACTGCTAGCAAGCCACGTATCGCTCTTGTCGGATCCGGTCAGATGGGCTCGCTGCATGCGCGGGTCATCGCGCAGTCGGCGCTGTGCGAGTTGGATCTGCTGATCGAGCCGCGCGAGGAGCAGGGCAAAGCTGTTGCTGCGCGGTTCGATACGCGTTGGGCCGCCGATTTCGACTCCCTCGACGAGATCGATGCTGTCGTGATCGCTGCTGCTACGCCGGCGCACTACGAGTTGGCCGGGCGGGTTCTCGATCTGGGGAAGCCCGTCCTGGTGGAGAAGCCGTTGGCAGCGACGTACGAGCAGAGCGTCGACCTGGTCGATCGTTCACGCGCGTCCGGTGTTCCCCTGATGTGTGGACTGCTCGAACGGTTCAATCCCGCTGTCCGCACCGCCCGTGAGTTCTCCGGCGATGTGTGGCAGGTGAACGGTATCCGCCACTCGCCGTTCGTTTCCCGCATTCCGACGGGTGTCGCGACGGACCTGCTGATTCACGATATCGACCTTGCCATCGGATTTGCCGGCTCGGAACCCAGTTTGGCAAAAGGGGAGTTCGGCTACTTCCACCCGACGTCCGTGCAGAACCGGTCGGAAGATTGCGCCGACGCCGTATTGCGCTTCGGATCAGGTGCTGTTGCAACGATTTCCGCGAGCCGGATCAGTCAGCGCAAGATTCGCCAGCTGTCGTTGCTCGAGGCCGATCGACTCATCGAGATCGATCTCCTGCGTCGCGACATCACGATCTACCGGCACATCGACGACAACATGCCCACCGATCGGGACGGCTACCAGCAGCAGACGGTCATCGAAATTCCGACGATCCGCTACAGCGAGGAACCGCTTGCCGCGCAGCTGACGCATTTCCTCGGATTGGTGCAGGGCACCGGTGACGCAGACGGTGAGCGAGCGTCGATTCTGCCCGCTCACCGCGCGGTTCACGAGGTGACGGAATCTGCGTTGGCTGCAGCGTTGTCGTCCTGACCGCTGCGTCGGCGTCGGAAGGCCCACGCTCCTTGAGACAGTGCCAGGAGCAATCCGACGCCGGCGACAGTCCAGCCGAAAGTGCTTCCGGGTGGACTGAATTCGATGGTGAGGGCAGATCCGGACGTGGCACTCGGCGGTAGATCGACCTGCAACACCCCGCCGGGGCTGGCCTTCGTCTCGACCGTCTGACCATCGACAGTCGCCGTCCAGCCCGGCCAGGCCAGTAGGGCGAATGTAACCGTGCCGGACCCGGTGTACTCGACAGTTTCCCTGGTGTCCGTAGCGGCGGCATCGCCACGCACGTCGAGACCAGGCGTCGTTGCCGATACGCGACCGTCGGGCCACTGATGCTCGGTGGTGCGATGGCCGACCGTGACCACCCGATCCGGCGATACGGTCCACTCGCCCTCCGGTAGGGCGTCGAGGGCGCGTTTTCCGCCGTACGGTCCGGAATTCTGAACGACGACCGTGTCGACTCGCATCGCGTCGAGCCAGGACACACCCGTTCCCGGCGATTCAGCGAGCAGTCGGTCGACGCCGTCCGGACACTGGACGCCGCCGTAGTAGTTCAAGCACAGTGCTTGAACGAAATCGTTGTAGCTGATTCCGGCGTAGCTGTTGACGGCATTGACTCCGGCGGGCTGCCAGGCGTTGCCGAACAGGAGGTCACCCCACTGCCCGGTTTCGTTGTCCGGCGGGATGTTGACGGGGTCGGCGATCGCGAAAGTGGTTCCCTGGTAACGGTCCTCGAACTTGGACTCCAGGAATGCCACCTGCCTGGGGAACTTCCACGGTGTCACGTTGTAGTTTCCGGTGAACCAGAAATTGGTCTGAGCACTGAGCACGACGACGATGCCGACAGCGAGTGCACCGGCGAGGTAGCGGGGCTTTCGGTAGGCCACGACCAACGCGAAGACGGTGAGAACCACGGTGATTATCAGTGATGCCGAGTGAATACCGATGTCTTCCGGGACATTCGACCAGGCAAGATAGAACTGAAGTGCCAACAATCCCGCGGTGATGATTGATCTTGTCCGGATTCGATCACGATGCAGTCCGGCAGAGAGGGCGACCGCCGTGACCACGATGGCGGGCAGTTGACCGTACTCGAGCAGTCGCGCGGGCCAACGGAAAAGCCACAGATTCGACGGTCCGAGAAGTAGTAAGACGTAAATTCCGCCGAAGACGAACAGCGAGACGCTGTGGCGGCCCAACTTCTTCAGTGACTTCCATTGAATCCACGGTGCGAGCGGTATGAGGAACCAGGCCAGGTACACCAGTGGAATCGTCATGGCAGGCGAAGCGAAAGCGGTGACGTACGGCTGGTTCGACGGGCCGGAGAGGTTGAGCAGGTCACCGAGATCGGGTCGAAGCGAACCGTCGTTCGCGATTCCGGACTGAGTACGCACCGACACGCCGGTGGTGAAGAGCAATGGTAGATACACGATCAGCGACATCATGATGATCGCTGCCGCGCTGATCATCAGTGATTTGATGCTGCCTGCGCGTTTGATTGCGATGCATTCCGCTATGACAGCGAGGTAGACGACCGCGACACCGACAGCGCCGTACGGGTTTCCGGTGGTCATCGCAAGATAGCCGAAAACGATCGGTACCAGGGGGTTCACTCGGCCGAGGGCGCTGGCGCGGGTAGACCACCAGACGTGGGGGATCCAGGCGAAGGCGATCAGCCCGGACGCCCAACTGGAGGCGTCGAAATAGAGCGTGTATCCGGCGAACGGCATGGCAAATCCGGCGATGAAAGCCATCGACCGATTGGCGCCGTACTGGCGGGCCACCAGATAAACGCCTACCGCGAGAATCGCCATGAATTGCATCTTGACCAGGGTGATTCCGATTCCCAGGTTCGGAATGAGTGCAATGGCAACCGAATCCAGAAGGATCACGGGATTGTATGTCCCGTAAAGGGCTTCGGCTGTGACATTGCCGCCGGCCCACAATTCGGGGATGAGCGTCGGCCATGACCCGGACAGGATTCGCTCGCCGATCGTGTGCCAACCAGGCGTGAAAGCTGCTGCGCTGTCGTCCCAGTAGTAGAACCACCGATTGGAGATCAGTGGGATGGCGGCGACGATCGACACCAGAGCGGCGAGAAGAATTGGCGGCACCACGCGTTGTGCGAGCGGTAAGTCAGATTTCACGATGTGCTTTCGTCTTCGAGTCGATGGCTGTTGTTCGGAGCCTGGGTCGTGCTCTTTTTCTCGGAGCCTGGGCTGCGCCTTGTTTCTCGGAGCGTAGTATTCCGACGAGTTCGAACTGCAGTCGGGGAAGTAAGGAGATCGGGACGTGGCGACATCGCGAACGGAACCCGTTCGTGGGGAACCAGCTACGCCGGAACTCTCGGTGATCATCCCCGCATACAACTCAGGCGAGGTGCTGGAGTCGACGGTGCGTCAATTCGCCGAGTACTTCACCAGCCGCCCGGCCGAGAGCGCCGGTCAGGTCGAGATCATCGTCGTGGAGAACGGTTCGACGGACAACACTGCCGACGTGTGTGCTGCTCTGGCAGCTTCCTGGTCTTGGCCTGGAGTGACCTTCCTGCCGATGAGCAGCGACAAAGGGATGGGCGCAGCGCTTCGCGCCGGGACGCTTGCTTCTCGTGGACGACGCGTGTTGCTCACCGCGGACGACCTTCCGTTCGGTTTCGGTGACATCGAAGGCGCCGACCGCGTGATGGCGGATCTAGGGTCCGTCCCGCCGGTGGTCATCGGTTCAAAGGCTCATTCGGACTCAGAGGTGGAACGTGGCTTGCTGCGTTCGGTGATGACGGGTGGATTCGCGACGCTGCGACGGGTGGTACTGGGTACCCGCACGGGCGACCCCCAGGGGACATTCATCGTCGACGGCGTTTTGCTGCGTCGAATCGCACCCTCGCTGACCGAGCGTGGATTCCTTTTCACCACCGAATTGGACTACGCGCTCGAATTGGCTGGGGTGCGCCCGGTCGAGGTCCCGATCCGACTCAGCGACGATCATCTGGCGCACGCGAGCCGTATCTCGCCCAAGGACGTGGTCCAGATGGCGAAGGGTCTGTTGTCGCTTCGTCGGCGAAAGACCGAGCTGCGCTCCGCCGCTGCAGTGAGTAATCACGGGTAGACCTGGTGTGACTCGGTGCCCGGGGCGCCGAGGTGCGGATTCGCGATACCCTGCGGGGCGTGGATACCGTGAACACGACCGATGACCAGTCCGATTCCGGAGTCGAGTTGATCGAACGCAGCGCGACGTCGGATCGACTGCTGGCGCAGCGGACGTTGTTCACCGGAACTTCGCCCGTCGCCAGTGACGAACTGTATGCGGTGACCAAGGTCGGTATGTCGACGCGATCGCGGTTCGAGTTGCGGCTTCAGCCGGGCGCGGTCGCGCACACCAATACCTTCTTCGGTCGTTTTCCGGCCAGCTACTGGCAGCGCTGGACCAATGTCACCGAGGTCACCGTCACTGCACATGTCGTGGCCGATACCGCTTGCCGCATCCAGATCCAGGCCTCGGACATCGGTGGCCACCGTCGTATCGTGACGAACGTCGTCGTGACCGGCGACGAGCGAGTGTCCATGACCGCCCCGCTCGATACTTTCGTCGACGGCGGGGCACTGTGGCTGCAGTTCGAAGCGCAGGGTGGCGGCGCAGTGGTCGACGATGTGGAATGGACCGTCGTCTCGCCGGAGTCGATTCGCCCGGTAGCCGTGGCGATCTGCACGTTCAATCGTGCGGACGACTGTGCGCGCACGGTCGAGGCCCTCGCGTCCGACGAGCGTGTACTCGCGTTGCTCGACGCTCTGTACGTCGTCGATCAGGGAACGGATCCGGTAGAGAGCCGTGAGCTGTTCCAGGAAGTGTCGAAGAAGTTCGGTTCGCGGTTGCAATATCTGCGGCAGGCGAATCTGGGTGGTGCCGGCGGATTCACCCGGGGCCTGTACGAGGCTTCGGCGGCCGGGCCGCACGCCGACGTGATCTTGATGGACGACGACATTCTGTGCGAACCCGAATCGGTTCTTCGACTGAGTGCGTTCGCGAACATGACGACGGAGCCGGCTTTGATCGGCGCCCAGATGCTCTTTCTGTTCAACCCCGACTTCCTGTTGGCTTCGGGTGAACGCGTCGATCTGGGCACCCTGCAGCGTGGTGTACCGACCGATGAGCACGGTGTTCGCAACCGGAGTGTGCTCGAGAAGCTGCCGGAACGCCGCGTGGATGCCGAATACAACGGCTGGTGGTCTTGCCTGATCCCTGCCGAAGCCATCGAGCGGATCGGCTTGCCACTGCCGGTCTTCTTCCAGTGGGACGACGTCGAGTACAGCTTGCGGGCTGGGCGGGCCGGGATTCCCACCATCACGTTGCCGTCGGCTGCTGTCTGGCATGCGGACTTCTATTGGAAGGACGTCGACGGTTTTGCGCACTACTTCAGTACGCGCAACGGACTGATCACCGCTGCGCTTGACCCAGGGTTTGCACCCAAAACCCTCGCGAAGCAGCTCTCCCGCGACATTTCGCATTCGATCGTGGGTTTGCAGTACGGCCTTGCACACACGCAACTCCGGGCAATCGAGGGATTCCTCGAGGGGCCGGAAGGTTTGGCGGACGGTGGGCAGGAGGCGCTTGCCGCGATCAACCAGGAGCGTAAGCGCTTCCCCGAGACGGTAACTCGCCCGGCGTCGGAGTTGCCGGGCAGGCTGCCGATCCGCCGCGTTGCGCCCAGCCCGAAACCCGGTTTGTGGACGGACCTCGTTCTGGCGAAACGCGCTGTGATGCAGGCTCGCAATCACCTCGAGCGAGGTCCGGTGGCGATTTCGTACGAGGACGCGCAGTGGTGGCACGTCGGACGTTTCGATCACGTCTTCGTCACCGATGCTTCGCAGGGAGGCGTGCGTGAACGCCGCTTCGACAGCGAGAAGGCCGCCGAGATGAGCGGCCGCCTCGCCGGCGTCATGAAGCGGTTCCTCGCCGAAGCGCCAAGTGTGGCTGAAGCATTCGCTCGCGAGTTCCCGCAGCTCACCAGCCGCGAGAACTGGGCCCGTCTGTACGAAAAGTGAGCCTCAGCGCACTATCTTGGCGATGACCTGCTCGTTGTCGACGGTGTACCCGAGGTATTCGAACGAGATGCCGGTGCGTGTGACGAACTCCGTCCACGCCCGGTACTCGTGCTGCTGCCACCCGGGATAGTTGAAGAATTCGTCGAAGACGACGATCGACCCGGGTACCAGGCGGTCGCCGAGGAGATCGAGCACCGTCTTGGTGGATGAGTAGAGATCGGCGTCGAGGTGCAGGAACGCAACGGGGCCGGGTTCGTCGTTCAGGAACGAGGGCAGGGTGTCCTCGAAGAGGCCCGGAACAAGTTGCGCTCCAGGTACTTCGGGGACTGATTCCTGAGCGAACTCACCAACCGGGAACCCGGTCCGCCAGGTTTCCGGAAGGCCGGAGAACACGTCGAAACCCGCGACGGTTCCCTCGCGTTCGGTGAATGCCTCCGCGATGATCCTGAGTGTGGTTCCGCTGGCAACGCCGAATTCGAGTGCCATGCCGGGTATTTCGATCAATCCCAGTGCATGGCGAAGCGTGTCGTGTGGGTGGCCGAACGTCTCGGCGACGCGAAGGTGTTCGAGGATGAATTCTGCGGTCGATGCCGTCGCTTGCAGGTCCACGGCGTAGGCCAGATCCCGTCGCTGACGAAATTCCAGTTCGTCGATCCTGGACCGGAGGCCCGCGATGTCACCGCGGGCCCCGGCCAGTTCGTCACGTGAGAGCGTCAGCGCATCGAGGATCTGTTGCGTGCGATCTGCGTTGCGCCGGTCGGCGGCCTCGACCACCTCGGATACCGCACGCTGAAGCTTGGTTCTGGCGCTGGAACGGAACTGCTCGAACATGGCAACCTCTCGTCGGGATCACTCCCATGCTGCCAGGCTTTGTTCGCTACCGGTCCCGACCGCGGTAGTGACTCTTGAGTTGTCGGGAGATCACCTTGATCTCCCGCGTCCTCTCTGCCTGCAGACGAGCATCGCTTCGCGCGGCGTTCCATGCATTCTCTCGCTGTAGTTTCCGGTAGCTCGCGAGCCTCCGCTCATCGATATCGCCACGCCCGAGTGCGCTCAGGACTGCGCATCCCGGCTCGGAGTTGTGTGCGCAATCGGAGAACCGGCACTCTGCAATCAGCTCCTCGATCTCGGGGAACGTCTTGTCGATCCCCTCCGCCGCGTTCCACATGCCGACCCCTCGCAGGCCGGGTGTGTCGATCAGTGTCCGGCCGCCGGAGAATGAGATCAACTCTCTGGTGACGGTGGTGTGGCGTCCCTTTCCGTCACCGGTCCGAACGCGACCGGTCTCGAGTCGATCGGCGTCTGTGGTGTCCGCGAGGAGGGCGTTCGCGAGCGTCGACTTACCGGCGCCTGATGGACCGAGTATCGCCACGGTGCCGTCCAGAACTGCATCGAGTACATCCATTCCTTCGTTGGTCTCGGCACTCACAGCAAGCACGGTTGCGCCGGGCGCGATGGCGCAGACTTGGGTGAGAGTGTCGGAGATATAGTGAGCTGCATCGGATTTGGTGAGTGCGATGACAGGTGTTGCGCCGCTCTCCCAGGTGAGTGCGAGTAGCCGCTCGATGCGCCCGAGATCGACGTCGCCGTCCGAAGCCGTGGCGATGACGACTGTGTCTACGTTCGCAGCCAGAATCTGGCCTTCCGATTTTCCGGATGCCGAGGATCGAACGATGCTGCTTGATCGAGGGAGTATCGAAGTGACCGTGTGCATCTCGGGTTCGCGTGAGTCCCGTAACTCGGCCACGGCGACCCAGTCACCCGTACAGAGTGGATCGCTGCCGCTGAGTGCGCGAACTGTGCCTTCGGCGACGGCCACGTCACACCGCCCTCGGTCGACGCGAAGAACGCGCCCGGGTGCGGAGTCCGGTGGGGCCAGGGCAGTGAATGTGTTCGAGAGTGTTGCGTTCCAACCGTATTCGGTCAGGGGCGTGCTGTTTTCCGGCATGGTGAGTGTGTCCTCGAGTACGAAGAAGTGTGAATGTTGACGGTGCTGAAACTGCGGAACACGACAGTCATCAATACTCACTCCTCGAAAATCTCAGGACGCACCATGCGTCGGATCAGAATCGTCTCAGCCGCAGACGCGACTGTGCAACTGAATTAACTCGGGGCGGCCGACTTAACTCGGACGTTCGAACTTCTCTTCCCGGCCGAGCTTGCGCAATCGCATCCACTCGCGCAGTCCGGCCGGATCGCGGCGTGTGATCAGGAAGTACCAGCCGAACCGAACCCATTCCTGCGGAAGCAGTTTCCGCATTCCCGGTTGGGAGAGGATGTATCCACGGTTGCGGTACGTGAAGTAGCGCTTCGTGTCGTTGTCGGGGTACTGCGTGTGCATGCGTCCGCCGAGGATCGGCTTGAACTCGTCCGCGCCGTTGGGGTGGACATAAGCAGTTTGCAGGCAGGTACCGAACTTCAGGCCGGAGCGCACGAGGCGACGGTGTACCTCGACCTCGTCGCCGCGGACGAACAGGCGTAGATCCGGAACTCCGACGGCATCAATCGCGTCGGCGGTGAACAGTGCGCCGTTGAAGAGGGACGCGATACCGGGCAGGAGATCCTCGTCGCCGAGTTCGGAACGCAACCGGCGCCACGACGTACCGCGGCGAAGTGGGAAGGCGAGGCGGTCGGGGTTGTCGATGTCGCAGACGACGGGGGAGACCTCGGCCAGGTCGTTCCGAATTGCACAGTCGAGCAGTGTTTCCAGGACTTCGGGGCCGTCCGGGCGGCCGTCGTCGTCGGCGAGCCAGACGCGGTCGGCGCCGAGTGAAAGCGCGTAGAGAATGCCAAGAGCAAATCCTCCGGCACCGCCGAGGTTGTGCTGAGAACCGATGTAACTGGTCGGCAGTGGAGCGTTGTCGACGAGCTCTTTCACATCGGCTTCGTCGGCATTGTCGACGACAACCAGATGATCGAGCGGACGCGACTGGGTGCTGAGAACCTTCAAGGATTCGGCCAGCAGTTCACGACGCTTGTGAGTGACGACGACCCCGATGATTTTCTCGGGTGCGCTCACGGGGTGTTCTCCCGTTCCATCTCCTTGATCACGTGGCGCACATGTTCGGCGGCGTCGTCACCTTCGTAGGCGCGCACGACGTCTTCGATGTCGCCTTGCATGCGGATCTGGCCGTGGTCGATCCACATCGCACTGTTGCACAGCTGAGCGAGGAATTCGTTGGAGTGGCTGGCGAATACCAGGATGCCGGAGCGTTCCACCAGCTTCTGCAGCCGGATGCGGGCCTTCTTCATGAATTCCGCGTCGACGGCACCGATGCCCTCGTCGAGAAGCAAGATCTCGGGATCGATACTGGTCACGACGCCCATGGCAACGCGAACGCGCATACCGGTGGAGTAGGTACGCAGTGGCATGGAGAGGTATTCACCGAGTTCGGTGAATTCGGCGATCTCGTCCATCTTCGCGAGCATCTGCTTGCGGGTCTGACCAAGGAACAGGCCGCGGATGATGATGTTCTCGTACCCGGAGATTTCCGGGTCCATGCCGACACCGAGGTCGAAGACGGGTGCGACGCGTCCGCGAATGCTGGCGGATCCCCGGGTCGGTTCGTAGATTCCGGAGAGCAGGCGCAGCAGGGTGGATTTGCCGGCGCCGTTGTGGCCGACGAGCCCGATGCGGTCGCCTTCCTTGAGCGTCATCGTGATGTCGCGGAGCGCTTCGACGACGACGACATCGGAGTCGTTGCGGCCGATGGATCCTCCGGCCTTGCCGAGGAAGGCCTTCTTGAGCGAGCGGGATTTCGCGTCGAAGATCGGGAAGTCGACGCACGCGTTCTGTGTGTGGATGCTGACTGGCTGACTCATGTGTTTCCTCTAGACCCAGTAGGGCACGCGTGCCCGGTACTTGCGGAGTGCCAGAATCGCGACGGCCCAGCCGACGACGGTGAAGGCGATGACGATGTACCAGTGGTATGCCTGCTGGTCGGCCCCGATGAGTGGTGCTCGGATGATCTCGAGGTAGTGGTACAGGGGGTTGAGCTCGGCAAGCCGGACTCGCTCGCTGGCTTGCCCGCCCTGGTCCTTGAGGGCCTGAGTTGTCCACATGATCGGCGTCAGCACGAACAGCAGGAGCGTCATGCTGCCCAGGATGGGGGCGATGTCGCGGTATCGGGTGGAGAAGATGCCGAAGACGATCGAGACCCACAGCGTGTTCGCCACGATCAGCAGGAATGCCGGTATCGCCGCCAGCGCAGTCCAGCTCATGTTCTGCCAGATGCTGAACGCGAACAGCAGAACTATGTAGATCGCAAAGTTGTGCGCGAAGAACAGCACCTGACGCCAAACCAGGCGATATACGTGCACGCTCAACGCCGACGGCAACTGCTTGATCAGGCCCTCGTTGGCGATGAAGACCTCGGAGCCTTCGAGGATGCCTGCACTGATCAGGTTCCACACGATCAGGCCGACCGTGACGTACGGCAGGAACTCCTTGAGCGGAATGTTCAGCAACGCGGAGTACAGAAGACCCATCGCGCCGGCCTGCACGCCGGTGGCGATCGTGATCCAGAACGGTCCGATCACCGACCGGCGGTAGCGCTGTTTGATGTCCTGCCAGCCGAGGCTGAGCCACAACTCACGCTGATTCAGACCGTCGCGAAGGTCTTTGAACGCACGACGGAACGTCTGGGAGTCGGACACGGGCGCAGGTGCGTCCGGCGTCTCGGATTCGATTGCGGATGCTGACACGGAGGTCGAGCCTACCGGCCTGGCGTCGGCGCCGGATTTCCCTCGGACCTAGCGGTGGTCCGAGTTACAGATACTGGCCGGTTCCTGGGCTCTGTTGGTCCGGATGTGCAGGCGAATGCGGAGCCCCGATGCTCATGCCGGGAGGCAGTGCGCCCTGACGCATTTGTTCGAGCTGAGCGCGCGCTGCCATCTGTTGCGCGAACAGTGCGGTTTGAATTCCGTGGAACAGTCCTTCGAGCCAGCCGACGAGTTGGGCCTGCGCGATTCGCAGTTCGGCGTCGGAGGGAATGGAGTCGTCGGTGAACGGGAGGCTCAGTCGCTCGAGTTCTTCACGGAGTTCGGGTGCCAGGCCTTGTTCCAGTTCTCGGATGGACGAGGTGTGGATGTCCTTGAGGCGCTTGCGGCTGGCGTCGTCGAGCGGCGCGGCGCGCACTTCTTCCAAGAGTTGTTTGATCATCGTGCCGATTCGCATGACCTTGGCCGGCTGCTCGACCATCTCGGCGACGGACTCGGCTTCGGATTCCGCGCCTTCGGTGGTGCCGGAGGTGGAGGCCTCTGCCTCGGCCGCCGGCATCGCGACGGGTCGACCGTCGGGTCCGATAACGAGTACCTGCTCTTTGTCGGGGTTCGTCATGCTTCCATCTTGTCGTGTGTGGGCGACAAACGCCGCGTAACCCCCAAAAAGTTAGCTATCGAATAACTGTACTGACGGGTAATTGGGTGACTGCCTTCGACTAAGCGGGCGTCTGCACCTAGAGTGTCGAGCATGGCTTACGACGTTGCCCGCGTACGGGGGTTGATTCCCTCACTCGGTGACGGCTGGATCCACCTCGATCCGCAGGCCGGAATGCAGATCCCGGACGCCGTCTCGCGGACGGTCTCCACCGCGTTCCGTGCCTCTGCATCTTCTTCCTCCGGTCGCCACGTCTCGAACCGTCGTAGTGCTGCCATTCTCGAGAGTGCGCGCACCGCGGTCGCCGATCTGGTCGGCGGAGATCCTGCGGGAGTCGTTCTCGGATCAGACCGAGCGGTGTTGTTGGCTTGGCTCGCCGAGTCGCTCAGTTCGCGGTTGGGCCTCGGAACCGGTCTCGTACTCTCGCGCCTCGACGAAGAGGCGAACGTCGCGCCCTGGCTTCGTGTGGCCAGTCGCTACGGCGCTCAGGTGCGATGGGCAGAGGTCGAAATCGAAACGTGTGAGCTCCCGAGTTGGCAGTTCAACGATCTCATCACCTCGACCACTCGATTGGTGGCCTTGACGGCCGCATCACCGGTCGTCGGTTCGGCTCCGAACGTCCGCGCCGCAGCTGATCGTCTGCACGAATTCGGCGGACTGATGGTGGTCGACGCCGTCGGTGCAGCGCCATATGCGCATGTGGACATGGCTGATCTCGGGGCGGACATCGTTGCCGTCAGCGCGCCGTCGTGGGGCGGTCCGCAGGTGGGCGCACTCGTCTTCCGCGATCCCGGACTGCTCGACCGAATTCCGGCCGTGTCGCTCAACCCGTACGCGCGTGGCGCCGAGCGACTCGAGGTGGGCGGTCATCAGTTCGCGCTGCTGTCCGGTCTCACGTCGTCGATCGATTTCCTGGCGGGCTTGGACGAATCGGCAACGGGAACCAGGCGTGAGCGCCTCGAAACCTCGATCAGCTCGCTGCAGGACTACCAGGACGGTCTGTTCGATCACCTCATGCGTTCTCTCGCAGCCCTACCCAACGTGATGGTGATCGGCGGCGCACCTACGCGGGTGCCGACGCTCAGCTTCACGCTCGAGGGCATGGCGGCAGACAAGGTCGCCGCGCATCTGGCCGACAAGCGCATCGCGACGGTCAGCGGTACGCACGGCGGTTCCAGGCTGCTCGACGCCCTCGGTGTCAACGACGAAGGCGGCGCGGTCACCGTCGGCCTTGCGCCGTACACGACGCGGTACGAGATCAATCAGCTGGTCGCCGAACTCGGCGCCCTGGGCTGATCGATCCCGCTCGGCTCACTTCACGGTGAGGATGACCTTGCCTACGGTTTCCGGCGAATCCAGCAACTGATGGGCTAATGGCGCCTCGGTGATCGGAAGTTCGGTCGACACGATCGGTTGAACCGATCCGTCTGCGATCAACGGCCACAATTTCGCGCGGACGTCGGCGACGATGTCCGCTTTACCGCCGGGGCCGGTGAGCGGACGCCCACGCAGGCCCGTCGACGTGATGTTTCCGCGCTTTCCCATCAGCTTGGCGATGTCGACCTCGCCCTTGCGGCCACCCTGCATTCCGATGATCACGACGTGGCCGTCCATGGCGAGTGCGTCGACGTTGCGCCCGAGGTACGACGCTCCCATGTTGTCCAGAACCACGTCGGCGCCGTGGTTGTCGGTGGCTTCGGCGAGTGATGCTACGAAGTCGCTGTCGCGATAGTTGATGAGAATATCCGCGCCCAATTCGCGGCAGCGGTTCAATTTGTCCTCCGAACCCGCGGTAACTGCGACGCGGGCGCCGAGGGCTTTGCCGACCTGGATGGCGTGGGTGCCGATTCCGCCGCCACCGCCATGGACGAGGAGTACCTGTCCGCGTCGTAGTCCGCCGCGCATCACGACGTTGGACCACACTGTGCACGCAACTTCCGGCAGTGACGCTGCGACACGGAGATCGACGCCAGCGGGAACGGGGAGAAGTTGTGTTGCCGGGACCGCAACCTTCTCGGCATAGCCACCGCCGGCCAGCAGTGCGCAGACTTCGTCGCCGACGGACCAACCGGTGACGTCTTCGCCGAGTTCGGTGATCACACCCGAGCATTCGAGGCCGAGAATGTCACTCGCGCCGGGCGGCGGCGGGTAGAAGCCTTGACGTTGGAGCAGGTCGGCGCGGTTGACTGCGGTCGCGGCGACCTCGACGAGTACGTGCCCGCGAGGTAGTTCAGGATCGGGCTGCTGCGCCCATTTCATGACCTCGGGACCGCCGGGCTGATCGATCGTTATGGCGTACATGGATACGACGCTAGCGAATCTCCCCGCTGACGGGTGTTTTGCCGCTACCGTCGCGGACGTGACTTACTTCGGGAACATGCAGAACGAGATCTATCTGACGGGACTGAGCGGCGCGAAGCCGGCTTTGCCGATGACTGCGGCAGGCTTGGAAGATGCCGCGCGCGAGCAACTCTCACCGGAGGCCTTCGGGTACATCGCCGGTAGCGCGTCGACCGAACGAACCGCGGTGTCGAATCTGCGGGCGTTCGACAAGCATGCGATCGTGCCGCGGATGTTGCGGGGGACTGCGGCGCCCGACGCGCGTGATCTGAGCGTCGAGGTGTTGGGGACGCGGTTGGCTGCACCGATCCTGACGGCTCCGGTGGGCGTGCTCGGCTTGGTCCACGACGACGCCGAGGTTGCGGTCGGTTCGGTCACTGCCGAGTTGGGGATCGGATCGATTCTCTCGACGGCGGCATCCTCGACCATCGAAGACGTAGCGGCGGCCTCCGGCGAGAACTGGTGGTACCAGCTGTACTGGCCGGCCGACGACGAACTTGCGGAGTCGTTTGTCCGCCGAGCGGAGACGGCGGGCGCGAAGGCTATCGTCCTGACTGCCGACACTCCCGGTATGGGTTGGCGTCCAAGGGATCTCGAGCTCGGCCACCTTCCGTTCCTGCAGGCGAAGGGTATTGCCAACTATCTGTCGGATCCGGTGTTCCGCGCCAAACTGGCGACGCCGCCCGAGGAGAGCGCAGAAGCGCTGCAGATCGCGGTTCTCACGTGGGTGTCGTTGTTCGGTAACCATGCGGTGCGGATCGCGGATATCGCGAAACTTCGCCAGTGGACGACACTTCCGATCGCAGTGAAGGGAATTGTCCATCCCGACGACGCACGTGAGGCCGTCGCGGCCGGCGCCAACGGCATCGTCGTGAGCAACCATGGTGGGCGTCAGGTCGACGGGTCGATTTCGGCACTCGATGCTCTCGGTCCCGTCGCTGATGCGGTGGGGGATGAGGTGGACATCCTGATGGACTCCGGAATTCGTTGTGGTGCAGACGTAATCAAGGCTCTGGCCTTGGGTGCCGATGCAGTGCTGTACGGGCGGCCGTGGGTGTACGGGTTGGGATTGGCCGGAGCGGACGGAGTGCGTCATGCGCTCCGGAGTCTCTTGGCCGACCTGGATCTCACCATGGGACTGGCGGGGCTGGCATCGGTCGCCGAAATCGATCGTTCGATCCTGATGTCCAATTCGTGACTTTAGGGTGAGTCTTACTGTGACGGGCGGACACAGGTCTAAACTTGGAACCTGTGACAGCTGAAGCGACAACCGAGGAGACATCGCAGGCGGCGCACGGTGAGACACCGTGGCTGACGCCGTGCGAGATGCGTGCATGGCGCGGCTACATGGACGGTAATCAGCGCCTCATGGAGGTTCTCAACCGCGAACTGCAGGATTCACACGACCTGTCGTTGGCCGATTACCGCATTTTGGTCATGCTCTCGGAGTCAGCTGACGGGTCGTTGCGGATGAGTGACCTGGCAGACGGCGTGCTGTCTTCGCGGAGCCGCCTGACGCACCAGATCAGGCGGATGGAATCTCAGGGCATCGTCGTGCGAGACACTTGCGTCGAAGATGGTCGCGGCGTGCTCGCTCGGATCACGGAAGAGGGTAGGCGTCGCCTCGCCGAGGCAGCGCCTACTCACGTGGCCGGAGTGCGGAACAATCTGGTCGATCTGCTGACTCCCCAGGAACTGGACGTGCTGGCAGACGTCTTCGAGAAGGTCGACAAAGCCATCGGCGAGCGCTGACTCCGGAGCCGTTTTCGCGGTCCGTGGGAACACCCGATAGGATCGCCCACGGAAGCGTGGCAGAGCGGCCGAATGCACTCGCCTTGAAAGCGAGCGTGGCGTTAAACCCACCGGGGGTTCAAATCCCTCCGCTTCCGCCAAAGCAAAGGCTCTGACCTCGGACTTCGGTCCAGGTCAGAGCCTTTACTGTTTTCGGAGTCACACTGCTTGGGTAGTGGGCGTCAGAACCGCACGGTGAATACCACGTGGCGACGCTCTCGGGCCGCGCGCTGGAAAAAGTCCGCCACTTCCTGAAGCCAGCCCCAGGCGTACCCGCGCTCGTCGGAGCCGTACTCCGGGTTGCGGTCGTCGAGCGGCATCGCGTCGTAGCGCACGCCGAACTCGGATTCGGTGATTTCCGCCAGGTACGAGGAGACTTCGGCGACCCGATCGGGTGCCAGGTAGGTGACGAGTTGGTCGTCGGTGTCGGTGTTGAGGTCTTCGTCCCCCAGGATCACGCCGTAGGCCGGCCAGTTCTCGGACACGCGCTCGTACCCCGTGCTGGAGAGGGCGCACAGGATCGGATCCCACGCCTTGTCCGTGTCGCACGAGAACTCGGATCGGCCCGTCTCCTCGATGTCCTCGACCACAGCGCCGAGTTTGTCGTCGTCGCCGCGCGCGTCCAGAAGTTCCGCTGCCACGCTGTCTGACAGCGCGAAATGCACTCCAAGTTCCATGGCGTGATGCTAACGGCCGACCTTGCCGCCGTCCCGCCGTCACTACGGGACGAATCGCCTCAGGTAACGATCCTGCTCTAACTCCGACCGAAGTTACCCATGGAGGGCCTGCTGTCATACATACTTCATCGGTGATTCCGACAAAACGGACCGGCCTTTCTGTTGTATCGCTGGTGATCCTCGTCGTCGCGGGGTTGCTGGTCGCAGCCCCTGCCAGCAGCGCCGCGCCGCCGCCTGACTGGAAATACACAATGGTGGCGTTCAGCAATGCCAGCGACCGTGACATGGATGTCTACGAGTCGGCTGACGGCACCGGCTTTCAACTCGTCCAGCAGTCGGCGTACAGGCCGCCATCTGGGCTCGTGCGTGATCCGAGCATCTTCCGGAACACGGACGGGTTGTACTACCTCACCTACACGACGGGTGGTGGGGCGAACATCGGGTTTGCACGCAGCAGCGACCGCATCAACTGGACGCCGTTGGGGAACTATCCGGTTCCGTTTTGCTGCGCCTTGATGCCCGGTACGGGAGATGGCACCGGTTCTGCGAGCCCCCCGGGCTTCTCGGGTTCGGCTGGTTTCAGCGACGGACCGTCGCTGTCACCATTCGTCACCAAGGCCTGGGCGCCTGAGTGGTTTGTGGACGGCGATCGCGTCAACGTCATCCTGTCGATGTCGACCGGTGGAGGATTTGTGCCGTATCTGATGACGGCGTTGGAACCGTCGCTCCGGTTGTGGAGCCCGCCTGTTCCGCTCGCCGGGATCGGTGCGGACCACATCGACACCACCGTGGTCAAAGTCGGATCGACCTATCATGCGTTCACCAAGAACGAGACGAGGAAGGTCGTCGAGCATGCGGTCGCTCCTTCGGTGACGGGACCTTATTCGTTTGTCCCGCCCGGGAATTGGGGTCCGCTTGTCGAAGGTCCGGCCGTGGTTCAGTTGCCGAGCGGCGACTGGCGGATCTATCTCGACGCCTATACCGAAGGAAAGTATCTCTACTCCGACAGCACGGACGGGCTGAACACCTGGTCTCCTGTGCAAGAGGTTCCTGGGGTGTCCGGGACTGCACGGCATCTCGGCATCATGAGAGAACCGGCATAACGTTCGACCCTGAGTTGGTAGGGCTCTGATCAAGGACTCCGGTCTTGGTCAGAGCCTTTTCTCGTACTTGCGTACTACTTGTGTGCGTCGTCTGCGCCTATCAGTGATTGACAAGCTAACGATGCGATGCCCGTGGGTCCGACGAGTTCGCGCCGACCATGAAGTGAGTATCTCCGCGGGAGCTGTGCAGCGTTGCGCTCCCAGGCCCCGCTTGGGCGCCGTACTTCACGATTGATTGCCAGGTAATGCCTGTTAGTTTCATATTCAAGTACGCGCACTGGCTTGATGCCCGCACTTTCTGCCTTCAGCTGCTCTGAGGCCCGCAGGATGCGGGTCGAATCAGATTTGCCGCACTGTTTCTGAGGGGTCTTCTCGTCCGTAAACGGTGACCTTGCTCATAGTGGGACCTAGGTCCTTTTCGCTGCTGATAAGCCTGTCGATATATATCTGTTACCGAAAGTTCACCCTAAATCCAAGATGGGGGAGATGGCGCACTGGCGGGCAAACAGGACGATTGGTACCGTCCGGTAACTAATTCAGTTAGTTGTCGGCTACCGCTCTGGTTGCTGTGTCACGTGGAGGAGCAGTTCATGTCGATCGAATCGCAAAACGGCGTATCCCATCGTCGATCGAGGGCCGCGGTAGGGCTCGCGGCGTGTGCGGTTGCCGCGCTGTCGTCTGGTGTGGTCTTCGCAGGGAGTGCATCGGCAACGCCGACGGCGTTGGCGGACAAGTTCGCGAGCACTGTCACCGATGACGGCTGGTCGTTGGATCTCGCCGCGACGAAACTGTCGGCGAACCCGGTGCCGAACCTGGCGACGACGGCGTTCACCCGTGAGGGGTTCGTGTCGGCGAAGGTGACCGGCACGATTGGTGGTGCGGGCGATTCGGCGGTGAAGACCGGATATGTCGAGCAGGGATTGCAGATCGGCTGCCAGATCGATGTTTCCTCCGGACTTGGCTTGGGGCTTGGCTTTTCGCTCGGCCCGTCTGTCGGTGTGAGTATTTCGGGTGTCCCGTCGGCGAACGTGGGTGTGAATGCGTCGGTGAATCCGAGTATTCAGTCGACGATTGCGCCGGGCACGATCACGACGATTCCGTTGGGGAAGAAGGATCTCGAGTCGTCGAAGGCGTCGATCACGGCAGAGAACGTGCACGTGAAGGTTGATGCGTGCATGGGGCCGGTGACGATCCGCTCGTACGCACAACTCTCGGTGTCGACGGCGACGTCCGACAACACGTTGTTCGTGTACTCCGATCCCACCTGGCTCTAACCCACGCAGCCGTCGTCAGCGCTGCTGGCGACTATTCCCGATCCGTCCCGTCCTGGGGTGGTTACTCATCACGCCCACAAAGGAGAAATCATGAAGATTCGTACCTTGGCCACTGCCGGAACTCTCACCGCAGGTATCGCCCTGATCGGTGTTCTCGGCGCCGGCGTGGCATCTGCCGCAACTCCGATCGTCGAACCGGAACATGGCCGGATCGGTCTGTCGCTCTCGAATGCGGAAACCGCGGCATTGGCGGCGAGCCCGATTCCTGATGCGATTGCGAACATCGTTCCAGGTTCGCTGAGGGGGGTCTGGTTGGCGCCTGGTTCCGCGATAACTGTTACCGATGGCAAGGTCGACGCCCTCGAAGGAGCTGTGCTCGGTGAAGCAGCCGCGCGTGGTGGGCATGCCAATGTCTTTGTCTCCGACCCGAATCACCCCGCCAGTGAGGGGCACATAGTGCTGACGGAGCAGTACTGGAACTGATACCAGGCCGAACGTCGGCGACCCGTTGTCCCCGCTCTCCCTTCCTATTTGGAGTTCCAGCCATGACCGTCAACAACGCCGAACGCCGCAGTGTCCAGTCGGAATCCACTGCCGTCGATAGTAAAGACGTTGCAGACGTTGATGACTGGGATCCGGACAGCGAACTCAGTCCACTTTCCAAGGCTGTGATCGCCACCGCAGTCGGACTGGGGTTGCTGATCGCGGCATTCGCGGTGATCGGGAAGCTCGCCGGCTGGGCGAACGACTACGGGACGATCCTGGTTTACCTGGCATTCTTCTTGTGGATGTCGATCTCCGGACGGTTGTTCTGGTGGGGCGCAGACAAACTCATCGCGCTACTCCGAACGAAGAAGAGTGACAATCGTGGTGCGCACCGGTGAAGTCCGGTAGACGACTTCGCCGGACTCTCGCGGGAGTGCTTGCCGCCGGGGCGCTGTTGACCGGAGCGGCCGGAGTGATCGGTGCGGGAATCGCACTCTCCGCCGCTCCGGTCAACTGCGCGGCGGTGCGGGCACGTGATCATCAGATCTACCTGAATCTCATTGCGTCGCTGCCACCTGGTGCACCCATCCCGCCAGAGATCATCAACCCGTGCCTGAGTGCGCCGTCCACGACGGCGACAGTTGCGCCGACGACCACGGTCGGGCTCCCCGGTGCGCAGGCTCCAGGCGGTGGCCCGAATGTCGGCGCGAATGCTCCGACGAACTTTCCCACCTACAACGGCACCCCCATCGTCCCTGTGCCGACGATCGAGATTCCGCCCATTACTTCCGAGTCCCCGGCCTCGGAAACTGGTGTCGGTGCATTCCCCAATGCATCGGCATCAGCGGTTCCCTCACCCACACCCACCCCGGGTGAGGGAACCACCACCGATCGTGGTCCCGGACCGATCCCCGCGGATTCGGATTCGAATATCGCACCGGCCCAAACGGTTCCGGACCTGGCAGCGGATGTTTCCACCGCCGGGGAGGACTCGGGCCGTGACCGGTATCTCGAACTGGTCCTCGTCGGGGCCGCGGCGTTCACCGCTGCGGGTATGAGAGTGAGGGGGCGGCCGGGACCGTTCAGTGCGCGTGTGAGCGCGCGTCCGTGGGAGTCGGTTCTCTCCCAGGTAGTCGGTACGGTCGCGAAACCGTTCATGCCGTATTTCGTCGGCGGTCAGGACGTCGTGGTCATCCCCGACCCAGGTGGCGGACAACGCACCATCTTCCTCATTCACGACGAAACCTCCTCGCATGAAGCTGAAATGGTGGTCGACCTACCACCCGGCGGACACATGAGCATCAACGACGACGGGTCCGTCGGTGTCTACGACGCGAATGGAGACTTGCAGGGCACCGTTGCCGCTGCGTGGGCGTACGACGTCAACGGCGATCCGGTTCCCACCTACTACGAGATCCGTGACGGCAAGCTCTACCAAGTCGTTATCCCGACCCCGGGCGTCATCTACCCGGTCACTGCTGACGGCCCCTACGGCGGCAGCGACCCGGTCACCGGACGAGACGTCACCGCTACACCCCTTCAAGGCGGCGGTGAGGTCGTCAACCAGTCCGGCGGACCGGTCATGGTCAACGTCCCGACAGACTCCCCCTACAACGACGTCGGCGGGATCGACCCACTGGGCAATCTCGACATGGATCCGCCGACGCAGCCGGCACCGACAACGCCTCTGCCGTTCGATATCGGATCGCCGACCGACTCGGGCACCGATACGAGCGAGCCTCCGTGGAACCCACTCGACAACCTCGACATGGACGCCCCGACGCAGCCGGCACCGACAACACCACTGCCGTTCGATATCGGATCGCCGACCGACTCGGGCACCGATACACCCGGGGGTACAGCGAGCGAGCCTCCGTGGAACCCACTCGACAACCTCGACATGGAAACGCAGACGCAGCCAGATCCTCCAATGGAATTACCATTCGGGATCTTTGACTCTGATCCCAACAACGGTTTGATCGGCCCCGCGCAGAGGGCCGCGAACCAACGGGCGCTCGCCCATGGCGACGTACCTGCTGACTTCACTGGCAACGTCCCTCTGTCCGCACAGCAACAACTTGACGACCTGCAATGGCAGGTGGATCAGATGCGAGACCGCGGCTATACAGATTCCGAGATCGCAACTGTCTTGAGTAAAGGCAGCACCGCGCTCGGTGGCCCCGCCTCGGGCTTGCAATCTGCGGGCGCCCTTGCGAACACCGGTGTGCATCATGCTGGTTCGCTCCCGAGCGCTGCGCAGGCCGCTCGGTCGGCGGCAGTGGGTACTGTTTTAAGCAGATTATCGGTGGCAGTTGAGGTTGCCTCGGGTGTCATCAAGTGGCGCGAAGGCGCGCCACGTGGCGAAACTGTGGGAAATTCCGGTGGCGCAATCGCATTGGGATGGGCAGGCGGCAAAGGTGGCGCCGCACTCGGCGGGTTTCTCGGCGGCCCGATAGGTGCCGCAGTCGGGGGCGGAATCGGTGCAATCGGAGGATCGCTACTCGGGGCATACTTGGGTACCCGGGCAGGCCGATCATTTGATTGAAGCCTTAGACAATGATCGATCGCTCCAAGAGAAGGGACTGAGACCGTGCATTACCTGCTGATCGCTGCCATTGCATTCTGCCTAGCCTCGGGGGTGCTGTCGGCGCTTGATGCCGCAGCAGGCAATCCGATGCGGGGCGCGATAACCTTGGCCGTTTCGTTGACGGCTGCGAGTGGGATGGTGTTCCTCGTGACTGACAATTCGACCACCCGGATCGGCGCTGTCGCGGGCACTGCGGCGGTCCTCGTTTTGCGTTTTCTCCCGAAGAGTTCCATATACCGACGACACACCGTTCCTCAAGCGGAACCGGCACCATGACCACCTTTTATGCGATTTGTGCGATTGCTGCAGGGGCTGTGGCGTTGATCGTATCTACGCCCTACGTGATGTACCGCAGTCATGCGAGAACGATTTACTGGAGTTCGTCGATCCTTACCATCGTTTTCGCTTGGCTCACCGCTCCACAGCGGTCGATTCTCGGACCTGTCCTCTTGTGCGGTTTCGCTGCTGTGTTCGTGGCGTGGTGGTGGACCCCCTTCCTCACGCGAAGGCATCCCACCGGATTCAACGATGTTTTCGGTGCTTGGCTGACACGGGCGCTCTACCGCGAGCAGAAGGATGCACCTCCGGTAAACAGGTACGACAAATTGCACTACAAAGACACTGACCGCCAAGCACGAGATACCGATTCTGACGGAAATCAGGTCAACACCTGAGCCGGCGCGTAGAGCGCTTTGTCCTTGATACCACCCTCGCGCGTACCCGAACAGCTTGTAGTGAGATGCCGTGGGAAACAGTACTTTCCACATGGCGGCGTACACCTGCCCGGTTTGCGTAAGCTGTACAGTAACCAGGATGATCGATGGCTCGAAGCTGCTCTTCGCGCAGCCCAATTCAGTAGCTGTCAGCGCCATCGCGAGCGGTAGTCCTCTTCCCCTAGTCCCTGCAGCTCATCCCATTTTTCGAGCATCCGCCTCGTCTGGATAGTTAATGATATCTAATATATTGAATGGAGTTCAGTAGTGGATCTGGTCAAGATTTCGCGGTGTGTCGACTCGCCCGTGCTTGCGGAGATTGACGACTTGAGACCACTTGAACGTATGGCGCTTCCGAATTATTGGTTGGATGCACTAAATGGTGACGTTGCAGCTCGAATTTCTGGGATATTGGACCAATGGGACGTATTTGGGCGACCGATATTGGGCGACACTTACAGAAACATTAAAGATAACCTATCTGATGTGCGGTTGCTCAGGTCTGAAAATAGGTTCTTTCTTCTATATAAAATTAAAATGGCAGACGGGACCGATCTCTATTATTTGGGTACGCCACCGGTAGTGGATGGTGATGAACTTTCAGGGTATTGGAATAAATTCCCCTCCAGTCTAAAGAATTTCTATTCAAATTTGCACAACGGTTGGTACTATATTGCCGGTAAGACTGTCGGGCCACTGCCTCTTGAAGATATGTTTCGAATTGACAGCTTTGAATGGTCTATTCTGGACGGGCTGTCCCCTGAAGAGTACCCAGATCCGGCTCGTTGCATCGCGACATTCAGATCGGGCGGCGGCGGTTATCTTTGCTTGTACTTTGGTGAGGAATCGACAAGGGGTGTTGTGTGGTCATTGACGGAACCCCCTGAACTGGTCGATTACTCCACTTACCTTGATATCTGGACCAACGTCGGACTCGGTGCCTAGAGCCTGCGCCTTGGATAGTCAGACTGGAGACAGTCTAAGCAATTTGTGTGCGGTCTTGCCCCACGTGGCACGTGCCTCGGATCCAGTCTCCAAAGAGCAGATGATCAATTTGTCTGACCAAAAGGGATCTCGAGGTCATGATCGGTTTCGGGGGTACCTCACGCATCGACTCGTTTTCCTGCACCATTGCCGACGAATCGCTGATTGCGCTGGCGTTAAGGGTCGTACGGGGGCAGGCCGATATCTGGGCCTCTCGTGTCACCGTGCTCTACCACCGGACCGAATCATCGCCTCAGCGCAACGTACCCGGCGACGCGATCGTGGGCAGTTCGGGCTCGGTGGAGCATCGGCGACTACCGGCACCTTCAGAATCGGTCGAAAGGTGAGGTGGAGGTGGGATGGGAAACATACTTCCATTCAGGAGTTACGTTCGATCGCAGCAAACTCCCCCAATCTGCGGTGGTGGAGGAACTGCCCATTGGCACGTTGGTTCGGTTGGGGGACAAGCCAATGGAGGTCGCTGCCGCCGACATCGTGGCGGTGCGGGCGGCGTTGGGTTATCCGGTGTAGGCCACGCAACGGGTCCGGAGTTCACCATTGCATCAGACGTCGAGAAATGTGTTAACCGGATGGCCTGCTTCGCCTTTCGATAGTATTGCCAGATGGCATCCCGAATCGACTTGCTCGCGTGGCTCCTCGATTCGGATCCAGCGATTCGGTGGCAGGTGGAGCGCGACCTGGTGAACGAAGCGCCCACTGTGTGGGCGGCGACGCGCGCGTCGATCGCTACCAAAGGATTTGGTGCACGCCTGCTTTCATTGCAGGATCGAGACGGCCAATGGGCGGGTGGGGCGTTCTTCCCGGCAGAATTCGACTTCGTGGGACCCGAAGCAGCAGAAGAAGGTTCGCAACCCTGGACGGCAACTACTTGGACGCTCAACTCCTTGCGTGAGTGGGGCCTCGACGCCAGTGTTCTGCGGGAGCGTCGTACTGCAGAACTGCTCGCGGAGAACTGTCGCTGGGAGTACGAGGGCCGGCCGTACTGGGACGGTGAGGTCGATTGCTGCATCAACGCCTGGACGGTGGCAAACGGTGTTTGGCTCGGCATGCCCGTTGATGAACTGGCTGATTGGTTTGTGCGGCATCAACTTCCGGATGGTGGGTGGAACTGTGAGTGGATCGAAGGTTCGACCCGATCGTCGTTCCATTCGACGCTCAATTCACTCAAAGGGCTTCTCGCGTACGAGATCGCGACCGGGGGAACAGATGAGACGCGCGCGGCTCGGCGATCCGGTGAGGAATTCTTACTGTGGCGCGGTCTGTTCCGGCGACTCTCGACCGGCGAACCGCTGGGGCCCTGGGTCGGACGGTTCGCGTATCCATTCCGGTGGCGTTACAACGTGCTCAATGCGGCCGACTACTTCCGTGAAGCGTCGTTGTCGTATGGAAATGAGCCTGATCCGCGAATGGCGGACGCGATCGAGATGATCCGGGCCGCTCGAGCCTCGGATGGGACGTGGCTCCAGGCCGGTCGCCAACCGGGGCGGGTGTGGTTCGAGGTCGACACAAAGGCGGGGGAGCCGTCGAAGTGGCTGACTTTGTCCGGCATCCGAGTGCTCGCCTGGTGGGATCAATCCTCCCCTCTAGGTTCTGCATAACAAAATAGTTACAGCGAAAATTATTTCACCTTTAAAGGTTATCGAAAGGTGATCTTCGACTTTCCGGTCGAAATATCCAGTACGGATGAATAACATATTAACGACAGGATTGCCCTCAGTGCGGTGAAGGTTAATCATCTGAACAGGTGAGAAGATGTTCGGTGAAATTACCTACCCGATTGGATAGGCGGGTCACCGACGTTGGTAATCAAATAAGGCGCTCGCAGCTGTCTTGGTTAGGGAGCTAAGTCCCGAGCTGGAAACGGCATTTCTGCTCCGAAAGTGGCGCTCACCTGCGGCTACGTTCCCCATTTTGCAAGATTTAAACCACTTTCGGCGAGAATTAGTCCCGCAATTGTAGGTTGTGGAGCGTCCGCAATGTTTAGGCAAAGTCCCATCTTTTCCCAGAACAATGCTCTACTAAACGTGAAAACCGGATGTTCCCCCGATTTTGCTGAGAAGGTGCAACTATGGGACGTAGCGTAACTGTCGCAGCGAACCGGAACATCGCGAATTGCTGCTCTAACCAATGACTTTGTTCAGGTCCGAATAATGCTCGGAGGTCGTCGATGTCGATGGAAATGGTGTTAGCCGAAGCAGTGATAGACAGTGGGGACACGGCGTGGGTGCTGATCTCCGCGGGTCTGGTTCTCTTCATGGTTCCCGGACTCGCCTTCTTCTACGCCGGTCTGGTGCGTGGTAGCAGTGCGCTCGTCATGTTGCAGCAGAACCTCGTCCCACTCGGACTCGTCTCGATTACCTGGGTCGTGTTCGGATACAGCTTCGCGTTCAGTGGAGACTGGGGTTCCGGCTTCCTCGGTGACCTCAAATTGTTCGGCTTGCAGGACATACACACTGCCGCCGCCCCGGGCTTCCACCTGATCGAAGGTGCAGTCGCGGTACCGACTCTGGCGTTCGTGGTCTATCAGATGATGTTCGCGATCATCACGCCTGCGCTGATCACCGGTGCGACCGCAAACCGGCTCAAGCCCTTGGGCTGGGCCGTTCTGCTCGTGCTGTGGTCGATCATCGTCTACCCCCCGATTGCGCACTGGCTCTTCAATCCCGAAGGCTGGTTGGCGCTCCGCGGAGCTCAGGACTGGGCCGGCGGAATTGTCGTCCACGCATCCGCCGGCGCCGCCGCCCTGGCAATCTTGCTGGTGGTAGGTAAACGTCCGGGATGGCCCAACGCCGAGGCAGTCCCGCACTCGGTGCCTCTGGCGTTGATCGGCGCAGGCATCCTGTGGTTCGGCTGGTTCGGATTCAACGCGGGCGACGGATTGGCTGCCGATGGTGTTGCGGCACAGGCCTTGATGAACACTCACATCGCCGCAGCGGGCGGTATGGTCGTCTGGCTCGTCATCGAAAGGTACACCGAGGGCAAGGCCACGGCGATCGGCGGAATCACCGGCGCGGTAGCCGGTCTCGCGACCGTCACCCCTTGCGCCGGCTTCGTCAGCACCTTCTCCGCGTTGGCGATCGGCGCGCTTGCCGGACTGGTCTGCCACTTCGCGCTCGCGCTCAAGTCGATCTTCAAGTTCGACGACGCGCTCGACGTCATCGCGGTCCACTTCATCGGCGGCATCCTCGGTTCACTCCTTCTCGGTTTGTTCGGCGAAAAAGCCATCAATTCGATCGGCCGCGACGGACTCTTCTTCGGCGGCGGGGCAGGACTACTCGGCGAGCAGGCGCTGGCGTTGATCGTCGTCATCGCTTTCTCGTTCGTGGTGACCTGGCTGATCGCCACGGGCATCGAGAAGACCATCGGTCTCAAGCTGGCCCCAAAAGACCAGGTGGACATCGACCGTCGTCAGCAAGGCATGGACGCATACCGCTACAACGCCGCATTCGTCGACGCAGGTGGTGCGCCGCAGACCAGCGGGTTCGACTCGGGGGTCCTGGTCGAGGGGGCAAAACTTGTTCCGAACCTCGGCGCCCCGAAGCACGAACTCATCACCGCGGTATTGCAGACCATCGAGTCCGAGAAGCTACGGGAGGCGCTGCTGGCCGCCGGAGCGGAGTCGATAGTCGTATCGGAAGCGCATGTCTCCGCGAGTGACTCGGCCTCGCTCAAGTTCCGCGGACAACGCAACGACGTCGTGTTCACCGAGCGGTTGCGTGTCGAGGTGCTGGTCGCCTCGGAACATGCACAGGCGGTTCTGGACGCGATCAACGAGTACTCGGGCGGCAGGAGGAGCGGTTTCGTCCAGCAAGCGGCCGAACCTCTCACCGAAGCGACGGAACAGGGGAGCTGACATGTATTCGACGACAGGGAGTTACCGCATGATCGACAAGGAGCGTTCAGAATGCATCTGACACCGCGAGAACTCGACAAGCTGACAATCCTCATGTTGGCGGATGTCGCACTGAGGCGAAAGGCAAAGGGGCTCAAACTCAATCACCCGGAGTCCGTCGCAGTTATCACTGCAGCCGCCCTGGAGGGAGCTCGGGAGGGCAAGACTCTCGAGGAGGTCATGGCCGACGCATCGCACGCCTTGACGGTCGACGACGTGATGGACGGTGTCGCGGAGATGATTCCACGTGTGCAGGTCGAGGCGGTGTTCCTCGACGGTAGCCGGCTCGTCACCGTGCACTCTCCGATCCAGTAGCCCGACCGAGATGTCAGGAGCACTCCAAGATGGCAAGCAAATCGACGAAGAAGGATTCCGGCGGCGAGAAGAAAGTGCCGGTCGGCGGATACGTGTTGCGGGACGAGCCGATCGAACTCAACGAGGGCCGTCCACGTTTGAAGTTGCGAGTCCGAAACACCGGTGACCGTCCCATCCAGGTGGGTTCGCACTACCACTTCATGGAAGTCAATCGCGCGTTGTCCTTCGATCGTGAACAGTCCTTCGGCTGGCGCCTCGACATTCCCGCGGGCACGGCGGTCAGGTTCGAGCCGGGCGACGAGAAGGAAGTGACGTTGGTGCCGTTCGGCGGCAAGCAACGAGTGCAAGGCTTCAACGGACTTGTCGACGGTTGGGCGCCGACCCACGCCGCCTACCGGCCTCGGCTTCCCGGAGCCGTCCAGCGTGCCGAAGAACTCGGCTTTCTGTCCGAACCTCAAACCGACTGATTCTCGTTCACGGCGGACGAAGGAGAGCAACACCCATGACAAGCATTTCGAGACAAGAGTATTCGGGTCTGTTCGGGGTCACCACGGGTGACCAGATCAGACTGGGCAATACCGACCTGTACATCGAGGTCGAGGAAGATCTTCGAACGATCGGCGACGAGTCGATCTACGGCGGCGGCAAGACGCTGCGCGACGGCATGGGCCAGGATCCGGAGTCATGCAGCATCGACGGTGCCCTCGACCTCGTGATCACCAACGTGGTCATCGTCGATGCAACCATCGGCGTCGTCAAGGCAGACGTGGGAATCAAGGACGGCAAGATCGTTGGCTGGGGCAAGGCGGGAAACTCCAGCACGATGGAAGGCGTCACCCCGGGGCTGACCACCGGTCCGGCGACCGACGCGATTTCCGGTGAGCAGATGATCCTCACTGCCGCCGGCATCGATCCGCACGTGCACCTCGTGTCACCACAGCAGGCGTACCACGCGCTCAGCGGGGGAGTGACGACGCTGATCGGTGGTGGTATCGGCCCGACCGACGGAACCAACGGCACCACCATCACTTCCGGTATCTGGAACATGGAGATGATGCTCAAGGCCAACGAGGGTTTGCCGGTCAACGTCTGCATGTTGGGCAAGGGGAACTCGTCCGGGCATCAGTCGCTGGTCGAACAGATCAAGGCCGGTGCGGCCGGTCTGAAGGTCCACGAGGACTGGGGCGCGACACCGGCCACAATTCGTGAGTCTCTGCGGGTGGCAGACGAAATGGACGTTCAGGTCGCCATTCACACGGATACCCTCAACGAGGCCGGATACGTCGAGGACACCATCGCGGCCTTCGAAGGCCGTACGATTCACACCTATCACAGCGAGGGTGCGGGCGGCGGTCACGCACCCGACATCCTGCGAGTGACGGGCGAGGACAACGTACTTCCGGCGTCGACCAATCCGACGTTGCCGTACGGCATCAACACTCAGGCCGAGCTCTTCGACATGATCATGGTCTGTCACAACCTCAATCCCAAAGTGCCCTCGGATGTTTCGTTTGCCGAGTCCCGCGTTCGCGCCGAGACGATCGGTGCCGAGAACGTACTGCAAGACATGGGCGTCATCTCGATGTTCTCGAGTGACTCACAGGCGATGGGCCGGGTTGGAGAAAACTGGCTACGCGCGATCCAAACAGCGGACTGCATGAAGCGGTCCCGCGGCAAGCTGCCCGAGGATTCACCGACGCACGACAACTTCCGCGTGTTGCGCTACGTCGCGAAGGTCACGATCAATCCAGCGTTGACGTTCGGTCTTTCGCATGTGGTCGGGTCGATCGGTGTCGGGAAGATGGCGGATCTTGTTCTCTGGGAGCCCGCATTCTTCGGCGCGAAGCCGAAGACGATCATCAAGAACGGTCTGATCAGCTGGCACGCCATGGGAGATCCGAATGCGTCGCTCCCGACACCACAACCGGTGATCTACCGGCCGATGTTCGGTGGATTCGGCAAGGCGTTGCCGCAGAGTTCGGTCTCGTTCGTCTCGCGAGCGGCGCTCGACGACGGCATCAAGGATCGACTCGGTCTCGAACGTCAGGTTGTCGCCGTCGAGGGCACGAGGACGGTCACCAAGCGTGATCTGGTTCGTAACTCGGCTACTCCGGAAATCAAGGTGGATCCGGAGACCTTCGCGGTGACTGCGGACGGCGTCCACGCATACGTCGAACCTGCCGAATCCATTCGCTTGAACCAACTTTACTTCTTCAGTTAGGGGTCTCCAGTGTCGGGAACAATCACACACACGCACGGCGCCGATGCGACGCCACACACGCACGGCGAGATGACCGCGCCGAGCGGAAAGCCGACGCGAGTCGACGCGCTGCTCGGGAAGGAGACCGACGAGGAGTGGGCCGGTCGACTCGACAATGCGGTAGTCGACGTCTTGTCGCTCGATCAGTGGGAAGCGCAGAAGAGTCGGTTACGACGCACCACGATCGGTGGCCGTGAATTGGCCGTCTCGCTCGATCGGGGTATTCAGTTGCAGGACGGCGACATTCTGCTGTGGGACGAGCCGGCGAACACCGTGGTCGTGGCCAGGATCAACCTCAAGGACGTTTTGGAGATCGACCTGAGCGCGCTGGTCGACGTCACGCCCGAGAAGATGATTCAGACGTGCCTGGAGTTGGGACATGCCGTGGGTAACCAGCACTGGCCTGCGGTGGTGAAGGGAATGAAGGTCTACGTTCCGTTGACCGTCGACAAGGCGGTCATGGGCTCGGTGATGCGGACACATGCTTTCGAGGGCATCGAGTACACCTTCATCCCGGGCGCCGAGGTCATTCCCTACATCGCTCCACACGAGGCACGCCGTTTGTTCGGTGCGGCCGCGCGTGAGGGCGAGGGGCATACCCATGACCCTCTCGTCTGAGGGATCCGGGCTCAGCATCAACCGCGCGATGCGGATGATGCAGTTTTCCGATTCCATGTTCCCGGTCGGTTCCTTCTCGTTCTCCAACGGTTTGGAATCGGCCGTGGCGCAGGGAATTGTCACGGGTGGTCCGTCGCTGCGGGAGTTTGTGCTCTCGGCCGCCCATCAGGGCGCGACGTGCGACGGTATCGCCGTACTCGCGGCGCACCGGGGTGCGGCAGCCGGTGATTTCTCGGCGATCCTCGCCGCTGATCATGCAGTGATCGAACGCAAACTCAACGAAGAAGCACGCACGATGAGTACCCGCATGGGTAAGAAGTTGGCCGAACTCGGCGGGCGCTTGGCCGGTGAGACCCTGTTCAACAAGTGGTTGGCCGCGATCGCATCGGGGGAGACACCGGGTACCTACCCCGTCGGCCTCGGAATTGCTTTCGCGGAGATGGGTTCTCCGGAAGAGGACGCTTTCACGGTCAATCAGTACGGTGTCGCGATGACGTTGCTCGGCGCTGCCCTTCGTATCGTCCGAGTCGATCACCTCGCGACGCAAGAGATTCTGTTCGAGGTCAATCAGACTGCCGGCCATGAGTACGCCGCAGTGCGTGACTACGGACTCGACGACATGTCCAATTTCGCCCCGATGATCGACATTCTGGCTGCGGTGCACGTCAAGGCGCACGTCCGAATGTTCATGAACTAGAAGGAGAACGATGAAGAAGACAACGCGCATCGGAATCGGCGGACCCGTGGGTTCGGGTAAGACCGCGCTCATCGAGGCGATCACACCGGAGTTCATCAAGCGGGGCACCAGCGTTCTGATCATCACCAACGACGTGGTCACCACCGAAGATGCCAAGCATGTGCGCAAGGCTCTCAAAGGTGTTCTCGTGGAGGAACGTATCGTCGGCGTAGAGACGGGAGCCTGCCCCCACACCGCCGTCCGCGAAGACCCGAGTATGAATCTCGCGGCGGTCGAGGACATGGAGAAGACGTTCCCCGACACCGACGTGGTGTTCATCGAAAGTGGCGGCGACAACCTCACACTGACGTTCAGTCCGGCTCTCGTCGACTTCTTCATCTATGTCATCGATGTGGCCGCAGGCGACAAGATTCCGCGCAAGAACGGTCCGGGAATCTCGCAGTCCGACATCCTGGTCATCAACAAGACCGATCTCGCACCGTACGTCAACGCCGATCTCGGAGTCATGGATCGCGACTCCAAGGGGATGCGCGGCGACAAGCCGTTCGTCTTCACCAATTGCATGACCGGGGAAGGCATCAAGGAAGTGGTGGACCTCATCGTGCACGGAGTCCTCTTCGACGAAGAGGAAGTGGGAGCGAGCGCACCGTGAGCGCAACGTCCGTCCCGGGAGCATCGCGGTCGCTCCCGGGGCCGATCCCGACCATCCCGGAACTCGACCAGTACCAGGACCAGCCGAAGCAGGCCCCGGCCGGCAAGGTCGGGAAGACCGGCGTTCTCGAGATGCGATTTGTCGACCGTGGCGACAAGACGATTCTGCGGGACATGTACCGCAAGACACCGCTGCTGGTTCAGCAGGCGCTGTACTGGGACGAAGCGTTGCCGACCATGCCGTGCGTCTACATGATCTCGACGTCCGGCAGTGTGCTGCAAGGCGATCGACTGTTCCTGACCATCGAGATGGAACCGGGTTCCCTCGCGCACGTGACCACTCAGTCGGCCACCAAGGTTCACCGGATGGATGCCAATCACGCGTCGCAACTCCAGAAAGTGGTGCTCGCGGAGAATTCGTATCTCGAACTGATGCCCGGGGTGACGATCCCACACCGCAACGCGAGGTACTACGCGCGCACCGACATCACGGTGGATCCGACTGCAACGCTGTTGTTCTCGGAGATCGTGATGCCGGGTCGCAAGTATCACGACGGCGGAGAGATGTTCGTCTACGACCTGTACTCCACATTGATCAAGGCGAAGCGTCCGGACGGGAAGAATCTCTTCACCGAGAAGTTGGTGATCGAACCGGCACGCTTCCCCGTGCGATACGGCGGAATCATGGGCGACCACGACGTCTTCGGCAATGTCATCCTACTGACACCGAAGGAGCACGCCGACGCCATTCTCGAGGAGGTAGTTCCGGGCCGTGACGGCAAGGTCGTCTCCGGGGCGAGCCGGCTCCCGAACGACGCCGGTCTCATCTTCAAAGTCCTCGGTCCGGAGAGCGAACCCGTCAAGGCGAAGGTTCGTGATTTCTGGGCTCTGGTGCGAAAGGCAGTTCTGGACACCACCATTCCGCCCGTCCCGCTCTGGGGATGACGCGGATCGCCTGATAGGGATCGAGGGACGTGCGATGACCACCATCACCAAACCCTGGGACGACGTCGCGGACAAGAACGTCGTGCTCAGATTCATCGACACCAATCTCAAAGGCTCCGGGCAGGTGATGTTCCAGGGCAATGCGCTGACGGGCCTGCTGTTTCTGGTCGGTATCTTCTGGGGAGCGATAGCCGCGGACACGATCACCGTCGCAATTGGTGCCGTGGTGGGTCTGGTGGTATCCACCGTCACCGGCATGATGCTGCACTCCGACGACGATTCGATGCGTATCGGCCTGTACGGATACAACGGAATTCTTGTGGGAGCTGCATTTCCGACGTTCCTTGCCGGGGGCGTGATGCTGTGGATCTACCTCGTGGTGGGAGCTGCCGCGTCGACGATCGCGTTCCTGGCCGTTGCCAATGTCTTCAAGACGTGGGGCGTACCGGCGCTGACCTTTCCGTTCAACCTCGTCAACTGGTTCTTCCTTCTTGCGGCGTTCCAGTTCCTGCGGATCGAAACGTCAGACCTCAGCGCGGGCCAGTTTCCCCAGCACATCGGGGACGCGTCAGTTCATGCCGACGTCACTTTCAGCTTCCTGTGGGACACGCTGTTCCGCAACGTCTCCCAGATCTTTCTGATCAACAACACCGTCACCGGCATTATCTTCGTGATCGCGCTGCTGGTCGCGTCGCGTTGGGCGGCGTTGTTCGCGCTCATCGGTTCCGCGATAGCGATGGGTTCGGTACTGGCGCTGGGCGCAAACACCGTCGACATCGGCAATGGTCTCTACGGGCTCAGTTCGGTGCTGACGGCAATTGCTCTCGGATCGGTGTTCTACAACCCGTCGTGGCGTGTGTTCGTCTACACCGTCTTCGGAGTACTGGTGACTGTTGTCATCCACGGCACGCTGGTGTCTGCCTTTGCTCCGATCAGCCTGCCGGCCGGAACGGGCCCGTTCGTCTTCGCGACGTGGCTGTTCCTGCTGCCGAAGAAGAAGTTCGTTCCCATCCAGCACGACACCATCGAGGGTGGAGCGGCCGAGGGCAAGGATTCGATCGCAAAGGCGAACGGATAGGGCTCGAACGGGCAGAAGTTCCTAGATCGTTCCGCTATGGCACCCTCGCGAACCGGTATCACTCGAGTATTGTCTGGCCTTCGGTAGTCGGGCATGGTCGAAGCATGACCGTGCAGGTAGTTGTGATGGGTGTGGCCGGTGCTGGAAAAAGCACCGTGGCAGTGGGTCTCGCCACGTCTCTCGGGGCAGACTTCGTCGACGGTGACGATCTGCACCCCGAGTCCAATGTCGCCAAAATGCGTTCGGGGACACCGTTGACCGACGAAGACCGTGTGCCGTGGCTCGACGCGATCGCGGCCTGGCTTTCCGAGCGTGCCGATGCGGGACGAACAGGCGTCGTTGCCTGTTCGGCTCTGCGAAAGGACTATCGGGGCCGGTTGCGCCCGGACGGTCTCGACGTGCAGTTCGTCCACCTGGCCGGTGATTTCGAGACTATCTCCGCACGTATGCGTTTCCGCGCCGGGCACTTCATGCCGGAGAGTCTGCTCATCTCCCAGTTCGAGGCTCTCGAACCGCTTACAGACGACGAGCGCGGCATCACGCTGAATGTCGTCTCCGAACCGAGCACACTGGTGGGCGAGGCAGTCGACTACATCCATACATCTCAGAGGAGCGTCACAGCGTGAGTAGCACCGCAAGCCCCGGCCCGTTCGACATTTCCGGGAAGGTCGCGCTGGTGACGGGTTCGAGCCGAGGCATCGGCTCGGCCCTCGCGACTGGTCTCGCCGAGGCGGGTGCGGTGGTGGTGCTCAACAGCCGAAATTCCGACGTGCTCGAAGCCGAGCGTCGACGCATCGCCGACGCGACCGGCGCAACGGTGCACGCATACGCGTTCGACGTCACCGATTCGGCCGCCGTCCGGGATGCGGCGACACGCATCGAGGCGGAGGTCGGCCCGGTCGAGATCGTTGTCAACAACACCGGCGTGCAGCACCGCGCCCCGCTTCTCGAGTTCGGCGACGACGACTTCCGGCGTGTCATGGACACCAACCTGACCAGTGCGTTCTACGTCGGACGTGAATTCGCCCGCGGCATGGTCGAGCGCGGACACGGGAAGATCGTCAACATCTGCTCGGTGCAGAGCGAGCTCGGCCGAGCGGGAATCGCACCGTACGCGGCCAGCAAGGGCGGGCTCAAGATGCTCACCCGCGGAATGTGCGCCGACTGGGCACCCTTCGGTTTGCAGATCAACGCGATCGCACCGGGATACTTCGACACCGAACTGACCTCTGCGCTGGTCAACGATCCGGAGTTCACCGCGTGGCTTGCCAAGCGGACACCCGCCGGACGTTGGGGCCGTACCGAGGAGCTGATCGGGTCGCTACTGTTCTTGGCCTCCCCGGCTTCGGATTTCGTCAACGGTCAGATCCTCTACGTCGACGGCGGAATGACGGCCGTCGTCTGATTGTCCGCTGTTAGATCGTCCGCTACTCGAACAGAAAGCACCCACATGACAGACGCCAGCGCCCCTCGCATCCACCTCGGTCCCGTCGAGGATCCTCACGTCGCCGACGGAATACGCCGAGCCGGTGGAGTTCTCGTTCCACTGGCAGACGCCGAGGGCGTCGTGTGGGTACACGGGCCGGAGACGTTCCCGTCGTCGCTACCCGATTCGGTTCGCTGGGTGCAGTTGCCGTTCGCCGGCATCGAGCCCTGGTTCGACGCCGGGGTGATCGACGACAAGCGGGTCTGGACGTCTGCTGCCGGAGCGTACGCGGGCAATGTTGCCGAACATACGATGATGCTTCTCCTCGCCGGAGTTCGTTCTCTCCCCGAACAATTGGCGGCGCAGTCGTGGCGCAAGGAAGAGTTCGACCCGCGGGTGGGCACTTTGCAGGGCTCGACAGTGGCGATCATCGGTTGCGGCGGAATCGGCCGTGCGTTGATCCCGTACCTCGCCGCGTCCAAAGTCAAGGTCATCGCGATCACCCGCTCCGGGACCCCTGTCGAGGGTGCTTCCGAAACGCTCTCGGCCGACCGCACCGGCGAAATCTGGTCCAAGGCAGATCACTTCGTGATCGCAGCACCGTCGACATCCGCGACGCGGCATCTGGTCGGCAAGGCCGAACTGGACCAGATGTCGGAGTCGAGCTGGATCGTGAACATCGCGCGTGGCACCCTCGTCGACACGGACGCATTGGTCGACGCACTGGAAGCCGGTTCGATCGGCGGGGCGGCACTGGACGTCACCGATCCCGAGCCGTTGCCGGACGGGCATCGGTTGTGGAAGCTGCCCAACGCGATCATCACTCCACACGTCGCCAACCCGGCTACGACGCTCACCCGCGTCCTGGCAGATCACGTTGCAGCCAACGTCGCCCGATTCGCCGCAGGTGAGGACCTCGCCGCCGTGATCGATCCGTCGGCGGGCTACTGACCGCTCGCGTTGGTTCCCTTCACGTAATCGGCAACGACGGTGCGCAGAACATCGCGCACCGCCTCGGCCGGTTTGGAGAGGGGCTGATTGGCCGGGGTGCCAAGGGAGACATGCACTTCGATGCCCGGCTCGATGCGTCGTAGCTCGAGCGCTTCGACGTCCATGACCCTGCGGGCCACCGACCACGGCAGAACCGTCGCGCCCAATCCGGTGCGTACGGCCTCGGACAGCGTCATCACCGATTCCACTTCGGCCACGACGTTCGGTTGCTGCTCTGCACGGTCGAAAGCCTGCTCCACCACCTTGCGGATGGTGTGCATCCGACCCGGAAGCAATAGTGGCAGTTCGGCGATCTCGGGCAGGGAGATGTCGGATCCCGATTCGCCTGCCAGTCCGGTACCGAACGGGGCAACCACCACCAGCTCCTCGGTGAGCAAGCGTTCGAACGTCACACCCTTGATCGGGCCGGCGTCGTACAACAACGCCAGATCCATGCGACCGGTCATCATCGCTTCGCTGAGCACGCCACCGAAGTTCTCGTTGATGTGCAACAAGATATTCGGGTGCTGCTCGCGCACACGGGCCAAGAGCGGCAAGGCGATTGCCGTCGCGGTGCTGTACGGGGCGAGGCCGACCGAGACGCCACCCGCCAGCGCCCGTCCGACCACGGACACCTCGGCCTGGGCACTCTCCACCTGACGCAGAATCACCTGAGCATGCCGATAGAGTGCGTGCCCCGCATCGGTCGGCTCGACACCCTGTTTGCTGCGGATCAGAAGTTGCTGACCGAACTGCGTTTCCAGCGACGTCATCTGTTGGCTCAGGGCGGGTTGTGCGATGTGCAGGATGTCGGCGGCTCGGGTGATGCTGCCGGCATCGACAATTCGTACGAACGAGTAGAGCCTTCTCGTGTCCATGCTGTGCAAACTACCAGCTCAACGGACATATCGAATTCCGATCACCCCAACGCGAAACGGTATTAACAACCCTTTGGCGTTCCTGAGTAGCGTCCCAGAAACACCGAAGTCGACACACAGAACTTCGACAGTCGGACCAACCACGGGCAACGGCGCCCGTACGAACAAGTAAACGAACCGGAAGGACCGAAATGGCAACCAGCATCGATCTTGTCGCCGATCTCGGCGAAGGTTTCGGCACGTGGACCATGGGCGCCGACGATGCTCTGCTCGACACGCTGACTTCGGCCAACATCGCTTGCGGATTCCATGCAGGCGATCCACGAACCATGGATGCGACCGTGCGGGGGTGCGTATCGCGCGGTATCGGCATCGGCGCGCATCCGAGTTTTCCGGACCTCGCCGGATTCGGACGTCGCGCGATGGATCTCAGTGAGAACGAGGTCCGAACCGACGTGCTGTTCCAACTCGGCGCCCTTCACGCCTTTGCGGTCGCGAGCGGAACGTCGTTGTCGCACATCGCTCCCCACGGCAAGCTCGGGAATCTTGTTGCCGTACGCCAGGATTACGCGCGCGCCGTCGTCGATGCGGTCGCGGCCTTCGATCCGTCGTTGATCGTGCTCGCCCAGGACGGGGCGTTGGCCGACGAGGCGACTGCCCGCGGATTGAGCGTCGGCATCGTCGGAATCGCGGATCGCGCATACAACTCCGACGGAACTCTCGTGCCCCGCAGCGAGCCGGGAGCGGTGATTCACGACGTCGACGTTCTGGTCGAGCGGACCGTTCGGATGGTGGTCGAGGAAGTCGTCGAAGCTGTGGACGGCACGTTGATCCCGGTTGTCGCCGATACGGTCCTCGTGCACGGTGACAACCCCGGTGCCGTCGCGAACGCGAAGGCGATTCGCGCCGCGCTCGAGGCCGCCGGTGTCACCATTGCGCCGCTGACCCGGGTCGTGGCGTCACGGCGGGCCCGTGATGTCGGGTGTTCCGCGTGAAGACCTACGTCGCCGACTGCGGTGACGCCGCCGTTCGCGTCAGTGTCAGCGGCGGGACCGCCGAGCAGAACTGGAACACCGTTCGATCGATCGCTGCACGTTTCGAGCTCGGTGCCGACGGCATCGTCAGCGTCATCCCGACATACGACGCCCTGCTGGTCGAGTTCGACAACCTCCTCACCGACCACGACGCCGTCCGCGGCCTGGTTCGCGAAGCAACGACTATCCCCCGACCGCTGGAAGGTGAACCTAGGACGTTCGAGATCCCCGTCGTCTACGGGGGCGAACACGGCCCGGACCTGGGTGATACAGCGCGGTTTCTCGGCGTCACCGAAGCCGAAGTGGTGCGCCTTCACTCCGCAGCCCCGTTGGTAATGCGTTGCTACGGCTCACCCGGCGGCGCCCCGATGCTCGACGGCCCGGCGTTCGGCCTTCCCATCCCGCGCCGATCGAGCCCGCGACCGCACGTCGCGGCCGGTTCCGTTGCGGTGGCCGGACGTCAGGCAGTCGTTTCGGCCAGGTCTGCGCCCGGCGGTTGGGCAGTGATCGGCCGGACCCCGCTCATCTTGGTCGATCCGGCGTCGGAGCAGATTTCTGCCTACCGCCCGGGCGATCTGTTCGTCTTCCGTGCGATCGACGCCGATCGCTGGGACGACTTCGACGGACGCTCGCTCCTGCCAGTAGGGGGTGATCCCCATGGCTGAGACCGTCACCGTCCTGACTCCCGGAATCAGCTCCGTCCAGGATTTGGGGCGTGGATCGGCGTCACAGTTCGGTCAGGCGACGGGCGGCGCAGCCGACCAGATCAGCGCGGAGATCGCCAACGCGTTGGTGGGTAGTAGGCGCGAGGCCCCGCTACTGGAGTTGACGGCCCTCGACTTTTCAGCGTCGGCGTCCACGGATCTGCTGATCGCCGTCACGGGTGCACCCGCAACGGTGACCGTGGACGGACATCGGCAACCGCAGTGGGAACCGATCGTCTGGCGAGCCGGTCAGCGGCTTGCCGTCACCGGAATCCACGACGGATTGCGCGTCTACGTCGCCGTCCACGGAGAGCTGACGGCCGACTACCTCCTGGGCAGCTGCGCTCCCGACCAGGTCCTCGGATTCGGCCGTCACTTGACCGCGGGGGAGACGCTGGTCGTCGACACCGACTGCCCGCCGATCGACCACCCGGTCTTCCGGCTACCGCTGTTCCGGTTGTTGCCCGACCGACCGTCCTTCGGCAACGTGTGGACGCTCGACGTGACCGACGGCCCCGACATCGACGACTTCGGGGAGAGTGCAGCCGCGCTGTTCGGCACCGAATTCGTGGTGGGCGATCAGAGCAATCACATCGGGCTTCGGCTGGCATCTACCGATGAGCAGCCGCTCCCACAGCGCACCGGCACCGGCGAGGTCCTCTCGCGCGGCGTCCCCATCGGTGCCGTCGAAGTACCCGCTGGCAACGAACTTCTGGTCCTGCATCGAGGTAGAGGCGTCACCGCCGGTTATCCGGTGCTGGCAGTCGTCACCACCGTTTCACTCTCACAGCTGGGACAGGCCCGACCCGGGCACCGCGTCCGATTCCGGAACTGCAGCGTCGCAACGGCGGTTGCAGAGCACCGCGAACAGCAGCACCGCATCGCCTTGCTGAGGCGGCGTGTGGAGAACGTATTCACCACCCTCCGGATACCTCTTCACACCTCGGAAGCCCGAGTACCGAGCCACGTCGGCACCACACGCCCCGCGAGCGCTCCGCGCCGCGCGTCTATTTTGGAGACAGCATGACCAACACCATCGAAGCGGTAGACGGCCAGGTAGCCGACCCGCGCAAGGTCCGGAAAGTCGTCGCAGCGGGCTGCGTCGGCATCTTCGTCGAGCTCTACGACAACGGTGTCTTCGCGTTCATGGCGACGGCACTGGCCATCGTGTTCTTCGACGTATCGAAGTCGAGCGACGCGCTGATGCTGGTGTTCGCCGGCTACGCGGTCTCGTTCTTCGTTCGACCCCTCGGCGCGGTGGTCTGCGGCATCCTCGGCGACCGGATCGGTCGACAGAAGATGTTGGTGTTCGTCATCATGCTGATCAGCGTGGCGACCGCCGGTATCGGCTTGCTGCCCACCTACGCGGCCATCGGTATCGCGGCACCGGCACTGCTGATCTTTCTGCGGATCGTGCAGGGATTCTCCGTCGGTGGTGAAGCTGCCGGCGCCATGACGTTCCTCGCCGAACACGCCCCGGAAGGCAAGCGCGGCTTGATCACGAGCTACGCGCAGATCGCGTCGTTCCTCGCACTGCTGACCGGAACGATGATCGCGTTTGCCATGTCGCCGTGGCTCAACGCCGACGCGATCAACGGCGGCGGACTCGCATCGTGGGCGTGGCGCATCCCGTTCCTCATGGCCATTCCGATGGGAATCATCGGCTGGTACATCCGCCGCGCGATCTCCGATACCCCGAACTTCGAGCGGCTCAAGGAATCCGGCGGTTTGTCGCGCAATCCGCTCAAGGAAGCATTCTCCACTCCCGAACACCGTCGCGCCATGATCCTCGCCCTGTTCATCCCCTTGATGAATGGTTCCGGCTACTACGTTCTGTTCTCGTACATGCCCACGTTCCTCAAAGGCGATCAGATCGGATTCTCGACCGGGACAGCGCTTCTCGTCACCGCATCCAGCCTGGTCGCGATCTGCTTCGCGATTCCGTTCATGGGTGCTCTCTCCGACCGGATCGGTCGCAAGAAGGTCATCGCCGGTGCAGCTGCGGCAATGGCGATCGGAGCGATCCCCTGCTATGCCATGATCGTGACCGGCAACGTCGGCCTCGCCGTTCTCGGTGCCTGCCTCATGGCAGTGATCTTCGCCGGGCACACAGCCGTCATCCACATCCTGATCGTCGAACTGTTCCCCACGCGGGTTCGCTACTCCGCCTACGGTTTGGGTTACAACATCTCGTCCGCACTCTTCGGTGGTACCGCACCGTTGTTGATGACCTGGTTGATCCCCGAATTCGGTATCTACGTTCCCGCCTTCTACGCGGTCATCACTGCAATCGGCACGCTGATCGCGGTCAGCACCATCACCGATCGCGCCCACGTTCCGCTACGCGACACTCTGTGACTTCTCGCGTGAGTCACTCCTGATCCGGCCCGGTGGCCGCCTGCAGTCCGCGGCGGCCGCCGGGTCATACCAATTTCTTCCTGTAGGAGCACACAATGCCTTTCTCCGATTACCGCACAGCTCTCGTCACCGGCGCCAACACCGGAATGGGTGCCGCCGTCACCGAGATGTTCACCAAGCGCGGACTGACGGTCTACGGCGTCGCCCGCAATGCCGACAAGCTCGGTGAGGTTGCCGATCGCACCGGAATGATCCCTCTGCCCGTGGACATCACCGACACCGCCGCGCTCGCCGAAGCTGTCGGCGGACTGGAGATCGACATCCTCGTCAACAACGCGGGGGTGTCCGCAACCGGAAACATTCTCGACGCCGAAGAAGCATCGGTCGACGCGATGGTGGACGTGAATCTTCGTGCGGTGCTGCACCTGTGCCGCATTCTGCTGCCGGGAATGGTGGAGCGCGATCTAGGTCATGTCGTCAACATCAGCTCCATCGCCGGCCTGTACAACTTCTACGGCCACACTGCCTACCACGCGACCAAGGCTGCGGTGCACCAGATTTCGCGCCAGCTGCGAAACGACTGCATCGGCAAGCGGATTCGAGTGACCGAGATCTGCCCTGGCCGGGTCGAGACCGAGATCTTCGGTCGCAACCTCGGCGGCACGCCCGAAGCCATGAAGGAAGCGTGGGAGACCTTCTACGAAGGCTACGAATCCATCACTACCAAGGACATCGCGGATACCATCGAGTTCGCGATCGACGCCCCTGGCCACGTCAATCTTGGTCTCATCGAGGTGCTCCCCACCTTCCAGGTGCCCGGTGGCCTCGACTTCATCCGTCGCAACGACTGAGAGAGCGCATCATGAGTTTTGTACTACCGGAAACGACGCTCGGAGTGGTGGCCCATGCGGCAGGTGACCTGCGGGTCGAGCATGTTGCGTTGACTGCGCCGACCGCCGAGCAGGCAGTGATCGAGATCGCTTACGGCGGTGTGTGTGGATCAGATCTGCACTACTGGACGCACGGCGCGGCGGGGGAGTCGATTCTGAAGGCACCGATGCTGCTCGGTCACGAGGTGGTCGGCACGGTCGTGACGGCCGCGGCGGACGGAACGGGGCCGGCAGTTGGAACTTCCGTGGCCGTACACCCCGCAACGCCCGGTGGGACCGCGCCTCGGTTCCCGAGCGATCGGCCCAACCTCTCGCCCTGCTGCACATACCTGGGAAGTGCAGCGCAGTACCCACACACCGAGGGCGCCTTCGTGAAATACGCAGTGCTCCCGACACGCATGCTCCGGGAACTGCCCGAGGGGTTGGACCTGCGGACTGCGTCGGTAGCCGAACCGGCAAGCGTTGCCTGGCACGCTGTTTCGCGAGCGGGAGACGTACGCGGGAAGAAGGCGCTGGTCGTCGGCTGCGGACCCATCGGCGCACTGGTCGTGGCTGTGCTCAGACGAGCAGGCGCGCAGTCGATCACCGCGGTCGACGTGCACGACGTTCCGCTGCAGATCGCGTCGACGCTCGGTGCGGATCGGGTTCTCGAGGCCACCGACGCCGAGGCAGTCGCCGCATCCGATGCCGACGTGGTCGTCGAGTGCACCGGCAATCATCGCGGGCTCGAATCCGCTATTCGCGGGGCGACGCGCGGTGGACGGGTGGTCATGCTCGGGCTTCTTCCGTCCGGACCTCAACCGGTACACATTTCGCTGGCGATCACGCGAGAGTTGGAGTTGGTGGGCTCATTCCGCTTCAACGACGAAATCGACGAGGTGCTGCTCGCCCTCGCCGACGGTTCGCTTGCTGTCGATGCTGTTCTCACACACGAATATCCGGTCGAGGAAGCTCTGGAAGCCTTCGCAGTCGCCAAGGATGCTTCGGTGTCGGGGAAGGTGCTGTTGCGGTTCTGAGTCCTTCGACCCTGTGCGCCTTTATTAACCGCGGGCGGTTAATAAAGGCGCACAGCAGGTTATTCGACCACCAGGCCCTTGGCTTCCAGCAGGGCAGTCAGATTGCTCACCTCGAGTGGGGTCTCGCCCCGCTTGTAACGCTCGATGTACCCGGCTTCGGCTTCGTCACGGGCACGCGAGAGTTCGATTGCCTCGGCAACCTCCTCGCGGCGGACCACGACAACGCCGTCGCAGTCACCCTTGACGACGTCACCGGGATAAATGACCTGTTCTCCGAAGACCAGGGGATGGTTGATCGGGCCGAGAGATTCCTTGACGGTTCCCTCGATGTACACGTGCTTGGAGAAGACGGGGAATCCGAGTTCGCGGATCTCCCGGGTATCGCGCACTCCGCCGTCGGTGACCAGTGCGGTAATGCCGCGCGCAACACAGGCATTGGCGAGGACATCGCCGAACTGGCCGGCGGCTTGATCACCTGAAGAGACGATCAGGACGTCACCCGGCTGTGCGTAGCTGATCGCAACCTGCAGCATGAGGTTGTCACGGGGATGGCACTTGACTGTGAAGGCGGAGCCGCAGAACTTCATGTCGCGGTCGATCGGTTTGATCGCCGGATGCAGCGACCCCTTACGTCCCTGTGCCTCGTGAATCGTGGCCGCGGAGAACGTCCCCAGTTCGGCAATCAGGTCCTTGTCCGCGCGATCAATTTTCGTCTTGACGTGAATCATCTTGTACTCCAGAAAGTATGAAAGATCAGGAAAGGCGTTCGACTGCCGCGGCGATCTGTGCCGCGGCCTTTTCGAGGACGGCCTCGGAGGTGGCGAAGGAGATACGGAAGTACGGCGATGCGCCGTAAGCCGAACCCTGAATGGTGGCAACCGACGCCTCGTCGAGGAGATAGAGGACGAGATCCTGGTCGGACTCGATCACGGTGCCATCCGGGGTCTGCTTGCCGATCAAGCCGGCACAGTTGACGAACAGGTAGAACGCACCCTGCGGCACGACGGGCTCGAGCCCGGGGACAACACTGAGGAGGTGAGCCGAGAGGTCGCGTCGTCGTCGGTAACTTCGTACGGATTCGGTGAGGAAACTCTGGTCGCCGGTAAGGGCTTCCACGGCTGCGGCCTGGCTGATCGAGGACGGGCAGGAAGAACTTTGACCCTGCAGTTTGTTGACGGCGCCGATCAATCCGGAATTTCCGAGTCCGTATCCGAGTCGCCACCCGGTCATGGCATGAGACTTGGAGACTCCGTTGGTGACCAGTACCTGATCACGGAGGTGCGGAGCGACCTGCAGCAGACTCGGGATCGGAGCGTCGCCGAAGTTGATCTCGTCGTAGATCTCGTCGACCAACACACTGACATGGGGATTGGCCTCGATCACTTCGGCGAGGGCCTGCAGCTGCTCGCGGGTGTACACAGATCCGGTGGGGTTGCCCGGGGCATTGAGGATGACCCACTTGGTGTTCGAAGTGATTGCAGCGGATAGTGCTTCGGCTGTGAGAAGAAAGTTGTCGGACTCCTCGCACTGAACGATCACCGGAGTTCCGTCGTGAGCGAGGACCATATCCGGGTACGAAACCCAGTAAGGGGCGGGAACGATAACCTCGACGCCGGCTTCGACCGTCGCCATGAGAGCGAGGAAGATGACCTGTTTCGCGCCGCCGCCGACGGTGATCTGGTTGTCCGCGTACTGGATTCCGGTTCGCGAAGCCGCGCGTGCTGCGATTGCCTCGCGTAGAGCCGGGATGCCGTTGACTGCGGTGTACTTGGTCTGACCCGTGTTGATCGCAGTGATCGCCGCAGACTTGATGTTGTCGGGTGTGTCGAAATCGGGCTCCCCGACGGTCAGGTCGAGTATTTCACGGCCCTGGGCCTTCAGCTCGCGCACTCGTTGTGCGGCAGCCACACTCGGCGACTCCCTGATTCTGTCGACGCGCGCAGCCGGAACGAAAGTCGCCATGATGGTCTGCTCCTGGGTCCGGGGTGAGCGTGGATTCCCGTCGTCGACGAGCCACAGTTCTCACTCGGTGATCCGTTCGACCATAGGGTCCTACCAGGGCATCTGACCAAGACCGAACCGTTGTGGCCCGATAAGCAAACGTGATGGAGCGGCGACGGAATCAGACCGACAGAACGCGCAGATCCTCGAGACCGTCCACGACGGGAACTCGCCACGACGCAAGCTCTTCCGGTCCCTGCTCGTCCCACAATTCGAACAGTTCCGAATCGGTCGATGCGATGGTGCGCTCCACCATTTCGATCAGCCAGGTGAGCCGCTCGCTGGTCAGGGCCGCGGTGAAGGAATCGAGATCGAGGTCTTGGGTGGCGGGGTCGCGCTTGCGATCGGCGCGCACGATCAGCACCAATTCGAGCAAGGCGATGGCGATTTGGCCGCCGTCCACCTCGAGGTAGTCGTCCTCGAATGCCCACTCCACCGATTCGAAGGTGAAGTCACCGTGCCCGATGGACGCGATCAAATCCCCTGCACCGTCGTTCTCGAACGGTCCCGATCCCCACGCGCCCACTGTCTACTCTTTTCCTATTGCCGTCTCAGCGCGCTTCGAGCGCGATCTTCGCTCCGAATCCTAGAAGAACTGTTCCGGTTATGCGCTCGAGTGCCTGTCGCACTCGGGGCTTCTCGAAGGTGCTACGCGCTCGCGAGAGAAGGACCACGTAGCCACTGAGCCACACGATGGTGATGGCTGCGTGGATGAGCACCAGCAATGCAAGCGACGGTCCCGTCGGCCACCCGGCCGGAACCAACTGCGGCAACAGTCCGGTGTAGAAGACGGCGATCTTGGGGTTGAGCAGGTTGGTGGTGAAGCCCGTCTTCCATGTCCCGGCCTTCTGCGATCGTGGAGCGTCGGCATTGTGTTGCATCCGCGACGTCCGGCTCTCCCACAGTGCTCGCACACCGAGATAGATCAGGTAAGCCGCGCCGGCGAGCTTGACCACCGTGTACGCCTCGGCCGACGCGGCGAGGATCGCCGAAAGCCCGAGGACGGTCAACAGACCCCACACCAGAAGGCCCGAGACGATGCCGGCCGCTACCCGGAAACCGGCAGATCTGCCCGCGCCGAGAGCAGCCTGCGTCACGACGGCCATGTCGGGCCCGGGGACCAGAGTCAGTAGGGCGAGCACAGCTGTGGCGGCGAGCAGAGCGGTCAGCATGCAACAAGTATGAAGTCGGGGTGGGGAGCATTGTCGGCCGGTGGTGTCGTGCCTGTGAACAAAGAGTGGCGCGGCGGTGTGAACTGCATGGACACGCCCGGAAACCGGCGTCTCGCGAGCCCTGTGCGACAAAGTTATGCACATTGTGGGGAAACGAATCGTTGCAGGTAGGAGGAATAACTCTGTTGTAATTCATCCTTTTGTCCACAGGTTATGCACAACTGGGAAGCGGATGTGAATGAAGTTATCCACACCTGTGTGTGCATCGGTGGAGAACTGTCCAACTCCATTGGATACCCGCGAGTAATAAATCCCAACCAGTGGGTTGACCCCGGGACGTTCGTCCTGTCCAATCGAGGGTCAGCGGTAGTCGTGCGATGCTCAGGGGGCGCTTGACGGATGCGGAGATTTGGGTTTGTCGGGATTGTGTTGGTCGTGCTCGCGCTTGTCGTGGGCGGAGTGGCGTATGCCGAACCGGCACCTGAAAACCCACCAGGAGATTCGGCCGGTCAGACCGGGGCTCACATCAATCGCATAGAGCAGTTGTCGCCCACACGCAGTGCCGTGTTCGTCGAGTCGCCGGCCATGCGACGCGAGGTGCAAGTGCAGGTTCTGCATCCAGCGTCGAGCGCCGGTTCACGTCCGTCCTTCTACCTACTCGACGGCGTCAGTGCCGGTTCGGAATCCGGATACTCCGAGAGCACCTGGACCCAGAAGACCGACATCGAAACGTTTTTCGCCGACAAGAACGTCAACGTCGTTCTCCCCGTGGGCGGCACCGGCAGTTTCTACACCAACTGGAAGAACGACGATCCGAACCTCGGTGTGAACAAGTGGGAATCGTTTCTCGCAGAAGAACTTCCGACGTTGATTGATTCTGCGTTTTCCGGAAATGGGACGAACGTGGTCGGCGGGGTGTCCATGGGTGCGCTCGGCGCGGCCAACCTCATCACACATCACCCGAAGCTCTACACCGGATTGGCCTCGTACAGTGGCTGTCTCGACAACTCCGAATCGTCCTCGCAGGATTCCGTGCGGCTCACCGTGGCCAGCAAGGCGGGCGACGCCACCAACATGTGGGGTCCGGCGTCGGACCCCGACTGGCAAAAGCACGACCCGTCCACCAACGCGGAAACGCTGCGTGGGAAGACGATCTACGTGTCCTCCGGTACAGGTGCGCCCGGAGAATACGACAACGTCTTCACCCCGAGTGGACTGCAGACTGCCATCGAAGGCGGACCGCTCGAGGCGCTCGCTAATACGTGCACACAACTGTTCGAAGCGAGGTTGGGGGAGTTGTCGATTCCCGCAGTATTCGCGTATCGGAACGACGGCACCCATTCGTGGCCGTACTGGCAAGACGCGCTTCACGATTCCTGGCCGACGGTGAAGACGGCGCTGGGAATGTGAGCTGAGAACTACTCGGCCAGTGCCAGTTCGAGCAATTGGAGGGCGCCGTCACGGGTCTGCGCAGCCGCGATGAACCCGGCCTTGTGGCAGAAGACCGAACTGTCGACGCCCGTCTGGGCGGCAAGATCCGAGCCGTTCAGGCCGCGCCACGGCTCCGGCAACAGCTTTCGTGAACCGAACTTGGAGTCAGCAGGCTTGACCGTCTGAATCGACCAGCCGCCGTTGGTGTTCGGGAAGATGGTGAACAGCAGCTCTGGCTGGGCCGACGCGGCGCGGCCGTGGGGAACGAAGCGTTCCAGCACGACGAAGCGCGGATCCGTTGCTTTTTCGTAGGTCTCGGTGAACTCGCGCTCGGCCGCCGCGTCGCCGGCATACTTGGCGCGCAGGCGAATCAAGACCTGGGTTGCGAGAACGACGGCCAGCTCGAACTGGGTGTCGAACTCCTCGTCGGTGGACGAGATCGGATTGAAAAGGTCCAGCACGGACGACAGATCAAAAGGCTTGGTGCCGTAGTCGTTGAGGGTGTAGATCTCTTGGCCGTTGTCGACGGCGTCGATGCCCTCGACCAGTCGGCTGTCGATACGGCGGAACACGGAGGCGTCGCCTTCACAGAACTGCAGGCCGTATTCCTGCCAGAGCAGACCGAAGGCGGAGTACAGGATGCCGTTGCTGCGCTCGCCGGCATCACGCTGGTGATGGTCGAAGCGCCCCTCGGCCGGGTTGTAGCGACCGCCGACGTCGAGCACGATGTCCGCGCTGCCCAGGACGGACTCGTCACGGCTGCGAACGACGGTGGCGTCGGGGTACAGCTGCTTGAGCAGCGATACGCCGAAGACGTCGTCTGCATGGAACTTGCCGTTATGGGTCGCGATGATCACCCGTCGAGACTAGGCAATCGAGCCGGGGGATGCCTATTCAGCCGACGGTGCGGATGCGATCGGTGGCAGGCGGCGAGACCGGGGACCCGGCTGCGAACAGGGCAGTCAAGGCGTCGAGGTCGTTGCCCGCGCCGGTCATCTGGGTGGAGTTCTTCAGTGCGGTGAAACCGTCCCCGCCCTCGGCGAGGAACTTGTTCACCACGACGCTGTAGACGCCGTCGGGGGCGATGTCCTGCCCGTTCAAGCGCATTTCCGAGATTCGCGAGCCCGGCGCTGCTCGCCGGTCCATGGCGTAGGTGAAGCCCGCGGACGGGGAGAGGATGCGCTCGGTAACGGTGCCGTCGAGGTCGATCTGGAATTGCTGTTCGAGAGCGTCCTTCAGCACCGCTCCTGTGACGGAGAGCACCTCGAGACTGTTGCCGAAGGGTTGCACACCGTAGGCCTGGCGGTAGGTGATCTGGCCGGAAGTGCCGAAGTCCAAGTCCTCGCGCATGCCGCCGGGGTTCGTCAACGCGAGTTGAGCGCCTCGTGTCGATCCGGCGGCGAGTTGAGCGTCGGCGACCAGGTTGCCGAGTGTCGATTCGCCGCTGGGTACCCGGTCCCGTGTCAGATCGGCGGTGATGGTCCCCACCGGTCGCTGAGCGCTTTCCGATGCCTCCGACCAGGCTCGGTCGGCGAGCGCCTGAATATCGGGATCCGGCGAAATATCGTGTGTCACTATCTGATTGAACGCGGACGTCTGATCGCGAACGACCTCGCGGGTGTTGCGATCGATGGTGACGTCTGCGACGGACACGATCCGGCCGTGCGAAGCGCCCTGCATCACGACTCTGGGATTGCCTGCGGGATCAGGGAATTCGCAGTTGTACTGCTGGTGGCTGTCGGCGGTGAAGATGACGTCCACCTTCGGTGACGCACGAAGGGCGATGTCGCGGGCCGGCCCGGACTCGACGTTGCAGTCGTTGGGCCCACCTTCGACGGCCGGTTCGTCCCCACGGTGCAGGAGGACGGTGATGGCTTTGACGCCGAAGAAGTCGAGGACGTCGGCGGTGCGGTTGATCGCTTCGACCTCGTCGCCGAACTGCAGATCGGCGATCCCACCCGGTGTCACGATCTGCGACGTGTTGGCGGGGGATATCGCGATGACTCCGAGCGGAATGCCGTCGACCATGTTCACGGTGAAGGGCAGCGTGGCCGGGGTGCCGTTGGTGTACGTCATGTTCGCGGCCATCAGCGGGAAGTTGGCGCCGCCGAAGGACGGACTGAACGTGCACGCATCGACGGCGGAGCAACCGCCGGACTGCATGCGTCGGAACTCGGCGAGCCCTTTGTCCAGTTCGTGGTTGCCGATCGCGGAAGCGTCGATCTTCATCCGGTTCAGGAGTTCGACCGTCGGTTCGTCGTTGAACATCGCCGACTCGAGCGCCGACGATCCCCAGTTGTCACCGACCGAATACAGCAGCGAGTTGGTGGCCTGGCTGCGAAGTTGCGTCACGTAGGCCGCGAGATACGCCGCGCCACCTGCGGGAGTGAGCGAGCCGTCGGCCTGCCTGATCTCGCTGCGAACACCTTCCGGCGGGCGGAGACTGCCGTGCAGATCGTTGAACGCCAACAGACGTACCGACACCGTGTCCTGGGACTCTGCGTTGGCGACGCCACTCAGGGAGGTCGCGGTGGTGGCGAGAAGGGTCGTTGCGAGCACGGCACACGTTCGTGTCATGCGTCGCGTCATGCGTCGTGCTCCCTCACTCGGACCGGCCTCGAACCTCCCTGAGTGTGCCCGTCTGCCGAAACGAATTCCAGTCCTCGGCGTAACAGTTATGTATCGAGTGTCACGCGGTGACGCCGATGCCCGCGGCCTGCTTCGCGACGTCGGTGTTCGCGAAAGCGAGGAATGCGTCGTTCTCGTGTGGATCGCCGATGGTCATCCGGACGCCCTCGACGCCGTACTGGCGGATCAGAATGCCCGCTTCGGTACTCGCCTCGGCAAAAGCGGGAGAGAGTTCTCCGAGGGGGAGATAGACGAAGTTCGCCGACGACTCGGGGACGGTGTACCCGGCTTCGATCAGAGCGGTTCGAACTCGCGTCCGCTCGGCGATGACACCTTCGGTGCGGGCAAGCAGTTCGTCTGCTGCAGCCAGGGAAGCGATTGCGGCGGCCTGCGCAACAGCGCTCACGGTGAACGGGGTGTGCACCTTGCCGAGGGCCACGATGATCTCCGGATCCGCGACCGCGTAACCCACGCGGATTCCCGCGAGGCCGTACGCCTTCGAGAAGGTGCGCAGAACAACCACGTTGGGGCGGCTGCGGAACAGCTCGATGCCGTCGGCGTCCGAGCGTGAGTATTCGAAGTACGCCTCGTCGAGTGCGACGACGACGTGCGCCGGGACCGCGTCGAGAAAGCTCTCGAGCTCTGCCTTCGACAGTGCATTGCCGGTCGGGTTGTTGGGGTTGCATACGAAGATCAACCGCGTGCGATCCGTGATCGCGGCCAGCATCGCGTCGAGGTCGTGGCCGAAGTCCTCGGTCAGCGGAACCTTGACCGAGACGGCATGGCCGACCTGGGTGACCACGGGGTACGCCTCGAACGAACGCCACGCGTAGATGACCTCGTCACCCTGATCGCAGGTGATCTGCACGAGTTCCTGGCACAGCGTCACGGAGCCACAACCAGCGGCGACGTTGGCCGGCTCGACTTTCAGGAAGCTGGCCAGCGCCTCGATGAGTGCGACCGCGGCATTGTCCGGGTAGCGGTTGGCATCGGCGACCGCGTCGGCGACGGCGTCACGCACACCGGGCAACGGCCCTACTGTCGTTTCGTTGCTCGCCAGCTTGATCGCACCCGGAAAATTGCGTCCGGGAACGTAGGCGGGGATGGAGGCGAGGTCAGGGCGAATGTGTGCGGTCACGAGTCGATTATGCGCGCACTGATTTGGTGCGTAGCGGCCGTCTGCGTGTCAGAGTTAGAAGATGTCGGAAATCTTCCGAGCCACCGCGTATCTGCGCGGAGCCGAAGGGGAGGTCGCCACGGCTGTTCCGCTGACCGTGGTGGAGCCGGACGGCCCGACGAGGGGCGGGATCGTCGTCCTGCATGAAGCCCGGAAGTTCAGCCCGGCTCTGCTGAATCTGATGTGCGCGCTTGCCGGCGAAGGGTGGGTGAGCGTCGCACCTCACCTGTTTCACCGCGAACCCGAACACATGCAGGGTGAGGTGTTCGGTGACAACCTCTTCGCCGACTTCGACGCGACCCTCGATTGGCTCGTCGGACGCGAAGTTCTCGCAGACACCATCGGGGTGCTCGGATTCGACGACGCCGGTACCGCCGCGATGCTCGTGGCCACCAGCCGTCCCGTCGGCGCCGCGGTGAGCGTCGCCGCCCGGGGAATCGTCGAAGCCTTGTCGGTGGATGCTCAGGCGCTTGTCGACGCGGCCACTTCCCTGCAGGCGCCGTGGCTGGCGCTGTACGGCGAGGACGATCCCAGCACGCCTCGCGAACACGTGACTCTGCTCCGGGAAGCGACCGCGAAGGCCGACGTCGCGACACTGGTGGTCAGCTACGCCGGACTGGCTCACCGGGCGGACGAGCCGCCACAGCTGTCCGAGGACGCTGACCTCGACGACCCTGATTCGGCCTCGATCATCGAAGCTCAGACCCGGATCTTCGACTGGTTCGACAGCCACCTGCGGTAAGTTCACAAAACAGTCCGCTGACCACACGTTTTGCCTTTGGTGGCGAAGGGTGTGTAATCTTTCGATCCGGCGGTCCGAAAGGATCGGAACCCCCAGGGAGGCGTGCCAGAGCGGCCGAATGGGACTCACTGCTAATGAGTTGTCCCTTTTACGAGGGACCGGAGGTTCAAATCCTCTCGCCTCCGCCAAGCCGGTGATTTTGACCGGCGGGTTAGAAATGATAGAAATTACGACGGTAAGACACGCAAGACCAGCAAGACAACAGAACATGCGCCCGTAGCTCAACGGATAGAGCACTTGACTACGGATCAAGAGGTTAGGGGTTCGAATCCCTTCGGGCGCACAAGAAAGAAGGTCACAGACTTCAGGTCTGTGACCTTCTTTTTGTTGTGGTGCATACGCAATTCTTGAATGTGTGTGAGGTCACCTCGGCGATTTCGGGCGGTGATCCTCGCGATCGTGGGAACCGACAACCGATCCCCGCGACCTATGCTTTCTGCGGAGCAGCCACGCGAACCGAGGAGAACCCGTTGGAGACCGTCGACAGTCGGACGCTCCCGGTCTACTCGGCGGGGGCGGTCGAGGTGCCCTTTGTCATTGCGGGCATGGACGAACTTGTCTCCCGCGAGACCCGGTGGGATGCGCACTCGCACCCGACTCACGAATTGTTGTGGAACGAGCGGGGAGCGTCGAGCGCCACGGTGGGATCGCGCACGTGGACCATTACGCCGACCGTCGGTCTGTGGATGCCCGCCGGCGTCCTGCACTCGGCGATCGCGCCGGCCGGCACCTGGTATCGGGCCGCTCAGCTCGACATCGCGTCAGTTCCTTCTCTGTCCGACGTGCCGGTGGCGATCGAGGTCACTCCGCTGCTGCGGAACCTCCTCGAGCGACTGGCAGACGATTCACTCGGAACCTCTTCACGCTCGCTCACGGAGCAGATGGTGATCGACGTGCTGGCACCGTCGCCGAACGAGTTGCTGGTGCTGGTGCCGGACTCGCCACTTCTGCAACCCATCGTCGATGCGATCGGTGACGATCCGAGTGACATGCGAACGCTGTCCGACTGGGCAAGGCTCCTCGGTGTCAGCCCGCGAACCATCACCCGGGTATTTCGGTCGGAGACCGGGATGAGTTTCGGGCAGTGGGTCTCGGCTGTGCGCGCCCAACGAGCGGTGACCCTTCTTGCCCACGGCTTGGATCTACAAGAGGTTGCCGAGCGTGTGGGCTACCACTCGACCAGCGCATTCGGGGCGGCATTCCGGCGCACTACAGGCGCTACACCAGGGATGTTCCGGGCTAGCTGATCGGCCATCACACCTTGTCTCGATCGCTACACGGGGTGTCCCAAACACGCGATTGCGCCACATTGCCCTCCCGTATACGGTTTAGGCAAACCTCACCTAAGTGCCTGATTGAGCCGGGTTGAGGGCCGTACCCCTTCTCGAGAGAGTTCTGTTTTCATGCGTTCAAAACGCTTCTTGGCGGTGGCCGCAGCAGCGGTCGCAGTCGCCCTCGGCATGACAGCTTGCAGTTCCGACTCCTCGGAGACCGCCGACGGCGGCAGCGCCGGAAGCGGATCCAGCTCCTTCCCTGTCACGATCGAGCACGCTTTCGGAACTACGACGATCGACGCCAAGCCGGAGCGAGTTGCCACTGTTGCCTGGGCCAATCACGAAGTGCCCCTTGCTCTCGGCGTGGTTCCCGTCGGAATGGCAGCGGCGACTTTCGGTGACGACAACGGCAACGGAATGCTGCCGTGGGTCGAGGAAAAGCTCGACGACCTCGGCGCGAAGCCGCCGGTGCTCTTCGACGAGACCGACGGCATCGACTTCGAAGCCGTCTCCGATACGAACCCTGACGTCATTCTTGCCGCATACTCCGGATTGACGCAGGAGGACTACGACACTCTCAGTGAGATCGCTCCGGTTGTGGCGTATCCCGAGGGGCCGTGGGCGACGTCGTGGCGTGACGTCATCAAGTTCAACAGCATGGGCCTCGGCATGGAATCCGAAGGGCAGGAACTGATCTCCACCATCGAGAAGGAGATCGCCGACGAGGTTGCCGCGCATCCGCAGCTTGCCGGCAAGGCAACCATGTTCCTGACGCACGTCGACACCGCTGATCTGAGCCAGGTCAGCTTCTACACGGCGAACGACACGCGCGCCGCGTTCTTCGAGGACCTCGGACTTTCGACGCCGAAGAGCGTTGCCGACGCCTCGACGGGTGGTGAGTTCTCGAAGAAGGTCAGTGCCGAGCGTGTGGACGTCTTCGACGACGTCGAACTGATCGTCACCTACGGTGACCAGGCACTTGTCGACGCACTCAAGGCTGACCCGCTGCTCTCGCAGATGCCTGCCGTCGCCAACAACGCGATCGTGTTCCTCAATGGAACCGGGCCGATGGGAACGGCGGCCAACCCGACTCCACTCGCGATTTCGTGGGTATTCGGCGACTACGTCGATCTGCTCGCCGGGGCCGCTGGAAAGTCGGAGTGACTGTAACCTCGCAGGATTCGACGTCGGGCGCTCGCGATACGCGGCGCCCGACGTTCGGCAATTCGCTGTGGTTGATCGCCCTTCTCGTTGTCCTCGCGGTGCTCATGTGCGCTTCGATCGTCATCGGCTCTCGTGAGGTCGACTGGTCCGATATCGTTGCCGCACTAAACGGTTCAACGGACAACATCGGTCAGGGTGCGATTGCCAAGCGCATTCCGCGGACGGTGCTCGCGATAATCGTGGGAGCTGCGCTCGGTCTTGCCGGCGCTGTGATGCAGGGGATTACCCGAAACCCTTTGGCGGATCCCGGAATCCTGGGCGTCAACATGGGCGCTTCGCTCGCCGTGGTGATCGGAATGGCGTGGTTCGGACTGTGGACCCAGACCAGCATGATCTGGGTGGCCGTACTCGGTGCAGCCGGGGCGGCGTTGTTCGTCTACGTGGTCGGGTCACTCGGGCGAGGTGGAGCCACCCCACTCAAGTTGGCTCTCGCCGGGGCCGCAACATCGGCTGCGTTTGCTTCGTTCATCACTGCGATCATGCTGCCGCGAAACGATATTGCGGGCAACATTCGTTCGTGGCAGATCGGCGGCGTCGGTGGCGCGAGTTTCGAGGTGATCCGGCACGGTCTGCCATTTCTCGTTGTCGGCTTCGTGATCTGCCTGCTGTCGGCCCGCAGTCTCAACTCTCTTGCGCTCGGTGACGAGGTCGCATCGGGCCTCGGTGAGCGTGTCGCGGTGGTTCGTGCAGTGGCAGCGCTCGGTGCAGTGCTGCTCTGCGGTGCGGCCACTGCCATCGCGGGACCGATCGGCTTCGTCGGTTTGGTAGTCCCGCACCTGTGCCGCCTGCTGATCGGTATCGACAACCGTTGGCTACTACCGTTTTCTGCGCTGACAGGTGCCGGCCTTCTCGTCGCCGCCGACATTCTCGGACGAATTGTCGCCCGGCCGAGCGAAATCGACGTCGGCATCATCACCGCGCTCATCGGAGCGCCCTTCTTCATTTACATAGTCCGCCGTCAGAAAATACGTGAGCTGTGACCACTACATTCGTTACTCCCGAAGTCGAGGTTGACGCAGTCGGAGCAAGCCGTATCCGACGAGGTAGACGCCGCCGCATCGTGATTGCCGTGCTGACGGTCCTCGTCGTCGCCTCCTTCGCGGTCACTCTGATGGTGGGAAAAACCTTCTACCCGCCGTCAGATGTGCTTCGGGTCATGCTGGGGGAGAACGTGCCTGGTGCCTCGTTCACCGTCGGCCGCCTCCGGCTGCCTCGCGCTGTCCTCGCTGTGGTCGCCGGAATCTGTTTCGGCTTGGGCGGCATCACGTTCCAGACGATGCTGCGCAACCCGCTCGCGAGCCCCGACATCATCGGAATCAGCTCCGGCGCAAGCGCTGCAGCGGCTTTCGCGATCATCTCGCTTTCACTCGGCGGTTCACAGGTATCGGTTTTTGCTATCGCTGTCGGTCTGGGCGTCGCAGTCTTGATCTACGTTCTGTCTTTCCGGGACGGTGTGGCGGGCACTCGGCTCATACTGATCGGTATCGGCATCGCCGCGATGCTCGACAGCGTCACCGCCTACCTGCTCAGTACCGCCGCCGCGTGGGATCTGCAGGAGACGATGCGTTGGCTCACCGGCAGTCTCAACGGTGCCAACTGGGGTTCGACGGTTCCCGTACTCCTGGCGCTGGTCGTGCTCGGGCCGGTGCTGCTGAGCCAATCGCGCAACCTTTCGACCATCCAGCTCGGTGACGACGCAGCACAAGCGCTCGGCGTCAGAGTGGAACGAACGCGCATTCTGACGATCATTGCGGCCGTCGGACTCATCGCCTTTGCCACTGCCGCTGCGGGGCCCATCGCCTTCGTCGCATTTCTGTCCGGCCCCATTGCCGCCCGCATCGTCGGTCCGGGAACATCACTTTTGATTCCGTCGGCGCTGGTCGGAGCGCTGCTGGTGCTCGTTGCCGATTTCTGCGGACAGTACGCCTTCGGCACCCGTTACCCCGTTGGCGTGGTGACCGGCGCGCTGGGAGCGCCGTATCTCGTCTACCTCATCATTCGCTCCAACCGAACGGGAGGTTCGCTGTGACCGAATTCCATACTCTGACTGTCGAAAACCTCGAACTCGGTTACGGAGGACGGACCGTCGTCGAATCGCTCGACCTCGCGGTGCCGCCGGGAAAGATCACGACCATCGTGGGCGCCAACGCGTGCGGCAAATCGACACTGCTGCGGTCGATGTCGCGGCTACTCAGTCCCCGAAGCGGTCATGTTCTGTTGGACGGCAAGGATGTTCATCGCCTGCCTGCGAAGAAGCTCGCTCGCACGCTCGGTCTGCTGCCGCAGTCACCGATCGCACCGGAAGGGATAGTTGTCGCCGATCTCGTCGGCCGTGGTCGTCATCCACATCAGCGGGTGCTGTCGAGGTGGAGCCGCGAGGATGACGCAGCTGTCGCCGAGGCGCTTGCGGCCACGGACACAACCGGATTGGCCGAACGATCGGTGGACGAGCTTTCCGGTGGTCAGCGCCAACGTGTGTGGATTGCGATGGCGCTCGCCCAACAAACCGATCTGCTTCTACTCGACGAGCCGACCACCTTCTTGGACGTGAGCCACCAGGTTGAGGTCTTGGACCTGCTCACCGACCTGAACCGGACTCGGGGTACAACGATTGTCATGGTTCTGCACGATCTCAATCTCGCCGCCCGCTACGCCGACTACCTCGTCGCCATGGCCGATCGCCGGGTCTACGCGGCGGGTGATCCTGCCGAGGTGCTCACGAGCGACAACGTCCGCACCGTGTTCGGTCTCGAGAGCCGAATCATCCCCGACCCCATGTCGGGTAAGCCGTTGGTGTTGCCGCTCGGGCGCCACCATGTGCTCGACGACGTGTCGACGTGACGGCGTCGAACGCCCCGGGCGGGCGGATCGAATCCGTGGAACAACTCAATGCGATTCTCGGACAGCCCCATCCGACGATCATGGAGAAGCAGACCGCTTACACGACTCCGTTGATCCGTGAATTCATCGAGCAGGCACGGTTTTTTGTGCTCGCGACATCCGATGCGGCCGGAAATTGCGATTGCTCGCCGCGCGGAGACCTGGTCAGTCAGGTTCTGTTTCCCGACGAGAAGACGCTCGTGCTCCCGGATCGTCCGGGCAACCGGCGCGCTGACTCGTACCGGAACATGATCGAGAATCCTCACGTGGGGATCCTCTTTCTCGCGCCCGGGCACGACGAGATCGTGCGCGTCAACGGCACGGCGACTCTGTCCACCGATCCTGATCTGTTGGATTCGATGGCGATGAACGGCAAGCCTGCACAGCTTGCGGTGATCGTGCAGATCGACGAGGCGTATCTGCATTGCGCGAGAGCGATTCTGCGGGCGAAGCTGTGGGATCCGTCGACGTGGCCCGCATCCGATGAGGTGCCGAGTCTGCGCGACATGATGGCGGAGCAACACAGCCTGCGCGTCGAGGACCTCGAACCCGCCAGACAAGAGGCGTACCGCAAGTACCTGTACTGACCTCAGTCCGTTGGCCTTTCGCAGGAGAACGGTCTCCACCAGCTGATCGTCAACTGGTGGAGACCGTCGTTCTTACTGTTCCGGGTTTACTGAAGCGAAATTGTGGCGCCACCGGAGAACATCGAGTCGTGTACCTCGATCTCCTTGGGGGTGGCACTGGTCGGGATGTCGAAGACAATGGTGGTCTTCCGTGTGATGCCGGGGTTTATGTCGCCGCCGATCGCGGTTTCGGCGTCGATATTGATCGCTGCCATCGTGTTGTTGGTGAATTCGCGACCTTCGGTGTCGATCAAGGTCTGATTGGATCCGAAGTAAGCCTGGGGCTTGTCGGAAGTGTTCGTGATCTCGACGTGAACGAGTACGAACTGACCCTCAGCTTGCTCTTGCAAGTAGGGATTGTCGCCGATCGTCGTGAGGCCGGTCTCGATACCCGTCACGACGAAACCGAACTTTCCGTCTCGCACTTCCTCGCCGATTCCGGGATTCGAAGACTTCGTTTCCTTGGGAGCTTCGGCCGGGGCAACTGCGGCCACGGAGGCACCGTTGGCCGCGGCTTGCGTGGTTGTGGGGGCCGCGGCGGATTCTTCCTTGTCTTTGTCCCCGCCGCCAGTGGCGATCGCGACAATCACGAAGAACGCCACGATGCCTCCGACGACCCATGGCCACTTCTTCTTTTTCGCCGGTGAAGGCGGCGGTTGCTGAAATCCACCGGCCGGCTGAGCGTACTGGCCCGGGAACGGCGCGCCAGACTGATCTGGATAAGGCTGTCCATAAGGTTGCTGAGCCGGTGGTTGCTGTCCGTAGGGCTGCTGGGGTTGCTGCCCGTACGGCTGCTGAGGCGGCTGGCCATATGGCTGGTTAGGGTCCTGCGGGGGTTGTGTCATGGCCGTTCCTTCACGTGGGATTGCTCACGCATTACTAGGTGAGCATTCGATACTTCTACCAGACTGACCGGTCGCAATGTGTGCAGAGTGGTCGGTTTTGTCCGACAATGATCCGTGCCTTCAATTGCCTCCTCGCTGTTCTGGATTGCGCTGATCGCGGCCATCGCGCCGATAGTCGCGGGCCTGATCCCGCGTCGACTGGTTCCCGAAGTGGTGTTGCTACTGGTCGCGGGCGCAGTAGTCGGGCCGTTCGCCCTCAACATCGCAGCTGACAGCGAAGCGATCGGCATCCTCCGCGAACTCGGCCTCGGCATGCTGTTCCTGCTCGCCGGCTACGAGATCGACCGACAGGAACTCAGTGGGCGCGGCGGACGTCGAGCGCTCTACACATGGCTGTTCTGCCTCGCGCTGGCGTTCACGGTGGTCTCGCTGCTGGGAATGAGGAACGTGATCTCCGCCGAAGCCGCTGTTGCCATTGCGATGACGTCGACCGCTCTGGGCACGCTGCTGCCGATCCTCAAGGACAACAAACTCCTCGACACACGCTTGGGTAAGACCGTCCTCAACCACGGGGCCGTCGGCGAGCTCGGGCCGGTCGTCGCGATGGCGGTGCTGCTGAGTGCCCGTGGTGCCGTACTGTCGCTGATCGTTCTTGCCGTCTTCGCCTTGATCGCTGTCATCGTTGCGGTGCTGCCCGGCAAGCTGATTCACGAAGGCTCGTGGACACATCGCCTGGTGCGGGCAGGGGCGGACACGACGGCGCAGACGACGGTCCGCCTCACCGTTCTGTTGTTGGTCAGCCTCGGAGTGCTGTCGGCTGTGTTCTCACTCGACGTCATTCTCGGTGCGTTTGCCGCCGGCTTCATCCTGCGGCGACTGATGCCAGAGGGCGACGAGCGCCTCGAGATCAAGCTCGACGGGATCGCCTTCGGGTTCCTCATCCCGATTTTCTTCATCACTTCAGGCATGGCGATCGACGTCTCGGCGGTCGCCGCCAGTCCCGGCATACTGATTGCGTTTTTGATCCTGATCGTTGTAGTCCGCGGCGTGCCGGTGTTCTTCGTGACCAAGTTCGAGAAGGTCGAACCACCCTTCACCACGCGCGAAAGTGCGCAAGTCGCGTTGTACGGGGCTACCGGCCTGCCCATGATCGTGGCGGTCACGGGCGCGGCCGTCGACGCGCATCAGATGTCCTCGGACAACGCGTCGATTCTTGTCGCGGCCGGGGCGATCACGGTTCTGCTGTTGCCGATGATTGCCACTCTGTTGACGAAGAAAGAGAAAGTGTCCTGATTCAGAGATCCAACTGCTCGTCGAGCCAGTCGAACATCCGCTGATCCGTCAGACGCCTCGCCATGGGCTGGCAGTGGAAGTTCGCGCCCTCGGCAGCGGTGAAGGGAACCACCGTCGTCGGTCCGCCGGCGAGGGCGGCAAGCCGCTTGGATTGACCGGGCCAGAATTGCTCGCCTTCCGGATCGGTGATGAGCAGGGGAGTGGAGATCGAGCCGGCGACGTGTTCGAGGTGGTACTTCCGAACCTCGGCGAGAGTGTTGTAGTAGCCGTCGGCGAGGTACGGACGCGCTCGGAAACGCCAGATTCGGGCGCTGTCCTTGGAGAATTTCATTCCCAGCCCTATCGCCATGTCGCGGTCGAAGGCCTCCGACTTCCCCTCGTCGAGCAGCTTCTGCATGTTCTTGGGGATGTGGGCGAGCCACGACGCGGCCACGTCCACGACCCCCGGATCGGCGATCGCTGCCGCGATCCGATGCTCGAACGCCAACGACTGCGGCACCCAGTACCCGCCCTGACTGATCCCGTACATCGCCAGCTTCGACGCATCGACGTCCGGCCGGTCCACGAGATAGTCGACGACGGGCGTGATGACGGCTTCCCAGTCGTGACGGAACGGGATGTTGCGCTCGAAGAGCATCGACTGCTGACCGGGACCGTCGAACATCAACACGTTGTAGCCCCGCTCGAGCGCCCCGGCACCGCCGCTGCCCCACAGCCCGCTGATCGGGCCGTCGCTACCGTTCACCATGATCAACGTCGGCCGTCGCACGTCCCCGGGCGGCCGGAAGAAGTACCCGGGCAGGTAGGTGTCCTCGTAAGGGATCCGGACGCGTTCGACGGGCTGGGAGGTGGTGTCGACGAAGCGGTCCCACGCCTGTCGGTGACGTTTGAAAGTGGGGACCAGAACCGAATCGTCGCTGAGACCGTCGACTGCGTTGATCGCCACACCGAAGTACGACGCCGCCCGCAGGTACGCGTTGGACGCGCTTCGCGAATGCCCGGCCTCGGCTGCCTCATCGGCCTGCCCGAATACCCGTGTGCCGAGGTCGAACCAGGCCTCGTACCAGCCTTCGAGGTCCTTCTCGCCGACGTGAGCGATGGCCGAGAGCACTTCGCCGGTATCTGCCGCGCCGAAGGTGGCTTGCCCGAGAACGACTCGTAGCTCGAAGTCGAAGGACTCGTTGCGATAGAAACCAGCAGTGAACGCCTGGTGCGGATGGGCGAAGAACGACGACGCGAGAGACATGGGCACACCTTCGCTAGTTCGGGGCAGCCATTTTCAGTTGTAGTTCCAGGATCGCCCGAATCGCTTGCCGGAAAACCTGTCAGCGCGGCGACGCCGGGAGCCCGGTGGATGGCGGCCTCGACATCGCAAATGCCAGGGTGCACAACCACAACGACATTCCCAGCACCTGCGCACGTTGAGCGATACCCAGTCCGAGATTACCGCCGCCGGAGACTTCGATGCTGTTGGTCGTCAACATCCACACCGTCGCAAGGGAAGTCAGGATCAGAATGGTCAGACCCGTCGTCCGCAAAGAAGGGTGCTCGCGATACCTGAACGCTCCCACGGTGAATGCGATCATCGCGGTGAAGATCGCGAAGACCGCCACGCTGCTCGTCAACGCGTGAACATGGTGGAGCTGCGGAAGTAGACCGTCGGGTGCGCTCGACGGGCAACCCTCGCCCGAGCATTCGAGGGGGAACGACGCGTCGGCGATGGTCGCGATGCCGAACACCGCCAGCGCAATCCAGCCCGTGACGTAGAGCCTTCGCCGGGGCGTGATCAGCAGACCCAGCGCTCCGGAGATCAACATCAAGATTGCGGACAGGACATCGGCGTTACCGAAGACATCGCGGTATTTCTGGTTCTCGGCATCGAGTTCGCTGAGGAACGATGTCACCGGGTCGAGGCCGGTGTCCAGGAAGAATTCGAGAATCCACGACGAGTAGACGATTCCGCCCAGAGCCAGCGCAGCCACCAAACCCCACCGCGCAACGTTGCGTTCCTTCACGAAATCGAGCTTACGGACCGAGCAGGGCTTTCTGGACGCGTTCGGCCGCTACCAGCGGATCTTCGTGCTCCCAGACGCGGATGACGGTCCAACCCTGCTCTGCCAGACGTGCATCGGTGTCGCGGTCTCGAACCACGTTGGCGGCCAACTTGTCCGTCCACCACTGCGCGTTGTTCTTGGGAAACGTCGCATGCTGCGGGCAGCTGTGCCAGAAGCATCCGTCCACGAACACCGCGACTTTGCGGCGTGGGAATACCAGATCGGCCCGTCGGCGAACACCTTTGACAGGCGCCCGATCCACGAAGTACCGGAGTCCGCGTCGATGCAGCTCGCGTCGAAGTGCGATTTCGGGTTTGGTGTCGCGCCGACGCTGAGCGCTCATCCGAGCGCTGGTGGCAGGATCCGTCGCAGGCACCGTGGTTCTCTCAGCCGTCGGAATCGTCGCTGTCTTCGGGATCGGACCAGGTAGGCGCAAACCTGTTGCGACGCTCCACTTCACCGTGCACGACGGTCACGAAGTCGGTGAACGAGAGCGTCTGAGCTTCGGTGGGGCGGCCGTTGCGCGGCGGCGGTTCGTCGACGTCGAAGAACCGGACTGCACCATCGGGTTCGTAGAGTCCGATGTAGACCTTCTCGAAGAGGTCGTAGCGGGTGTCCTCGGCGCCGAGATCCACCCAGGCCTTTCCGGGAACGCCGACCACCGCGCGCTTGCCCCGGCCCGAGCGCTTCGAGAGCGTCGTGACGTGGTGTGCAAAAGAGGATTTGCCGGTGTCGCTGGTCTTGGTCGGGTCGCCGTCGTCGCACGTGGCGTACGGCTCGAACATGACGGCGACCAACACGCTGTACGGCTGACGCTGATGCAGAACCATTGCCTCGCCACGCAATTCGTGGTCGTTGCGGACGATGTTCTTGGTCCACCGTCCCAGCTTGCCGCTGCGGGGACTGTAGTCCTGGAAGTTGTACGTCTTGATGGAGACGCAGAGGATCAGTCCGAGAGTGGGGTCGAGTGCCTTGACGTCCAAGCGCTTTCGGCCCTTGGCGACATCGACTGTTGCCTCCTGGCCTTCACCGGACGCCGTCGGGGTGATGTTGGGATACAGCGGACGCAGAGCGTCGGCGACCGTCTGTGCCAGTTGATTGGACAGTCGCTGCGCGTAGTTCTTCTTCTCGCCGCGATCGGCGTCGGCCGGGGGTTTGTCACCCGCGAGTTGCAGTGCGCTCCAGAGTGGTTCGTGTTCCGGCTCGGAAAACAGTGTCTCCGGAAACAGGGGTTCGGGAAACAGTGAGTCCGTCATGCCGCGGCCTCGGGATATCCGCCCATCCGCTCGAGATGGCTTTCGACGTCCTCGATGAAACCGGGGATGAACCGAAGATTGCCCATGCGTGCGCGCTTGAGGAAGCCGGCGGTGGCCCGAGCCGACAGCAACCGCGTGTCTTCGAGGAAGCCGCTCAGATCCTCGTAGTCGTACTGGACCGGCCAGGTCGAGGTATGGACGCGGAAGGCCTGGCGGTTACGGCCCCAGGCCGCACTCGGCCAGGCGTCACCCGGTTCGAGTGGCGTCTCGCCCGCGGCGTCGTATTCGATGGGATCGCTCAACCGGCCACCGACCCACGACGCCATCCGCACGCTCACGGCATTGCCGACGAGCTTCCAGCGATGGCTGTGGCGTAGGCCGGGAACCTCGACGGACGGCAGCGTCCAGTCGGGATCGAAACCCTGCAGTCGCTCGGCATCGACTAGACCGGGAGTGACGATCTCACCTGACGGCAACCGGACTGCCGGCTGACTGGGGATGCCGACGGACGAGCCGCCCTTGAGCGTCGGCACGGCATTGACGGCCCATCCGAGACCGCGAGTGCCTTCGGTCCAGTAGAAGCCGCAGGGGTAGTCCGCGGGATCGCCACCCAGGCGCTCGCCGGCGTCCTGGCCGAACAGGATTTCGCGGGGATCGTCTGTGCGCGAGGCAAGCATGATGACTCGCTGGCGACGCTGGGGGAGTCCGAAGGCGCGGGCGTCGACCACCCGGTACGCCCAGGTGTATCCGAGGTCTTCGAGGGCGTCGGTGATGTGCCGCATGGCGGCGCCCTTGCCGAGCTGGAGCATGAACGGAACGTTCTCGATCAACAGCCAGCGCGGGCCCTTCTTACGCTTGACCAGACGGAACACCTCGTCCACCAGGCCTGAGCGTGCGCCGGTGATGCCTGCCGTTTTGCCGGCCTGAGAGAGGTCCTGGCAGGGGAAACCGGCGGCCACCAATTCGATGTCACTGGGCAGCGCGCGAAGTTTGGTGACGTCACCGTGCAACGGCACGTCGGCGAAACGCGAACGGAGAACTGCCTGCGCGCCCGGATCGATTTCACACAGCAGTTCGGTGTTCCACCCATGTTCCGAGAGCCCCAACTCGAGACCACCGATACCGGCAAACAAACCCACCATGCTCCGCGACGACGTCACAGCACCCTTCCTCACGAACCGACCTAGAAGCACGGTACTCGAGAACTCCGACACCGTTTGCCAACTATTCGGTCCGCGGCGTGCTCCTTACGGAAGAACCGTTGTGAAACGCCTTACATCGAGATCTTCGGGGCCGATCGAAGTCCCTAAAAGGTCCCTGATCGAAGCAATAACCCGAACCAGCGGTGCTCCGTGCCCGTTCGTCCATTACCGTGGTCGGGTGAGCATCCAACCTTCCGGTGACGCGTCCTGGCCCGCGGTATTGACCTGGCAGGCCCACAACGCTCCTCGTATGGAGTCTGTTCGTGTGCAGCTGAACGGAAATCGCATCAAGGCTTCCGGCCGGATCATCGGTGGAGCCTGCAGTGAGCACCCGGCATTCAGCGCGTCGTACGACCTGGTCACCGACGAGGCCGGCATCACCCGCCGGTTGTCCGTGCGGACCGCCCTGGCCGCCGGTGAGCGTCAGATGTCGATCAGCCGGGACGAAGAAGGCACCTGGATGGTCGAGAACGGCGCCAGTCACCAGCGCTCTGCGTTCGATGGCGCACTCGATGTCGACGTGATCCTCAGCCCGTTCTTCAACACGCTGCCCATCCGCCGCGTCGGTCTGCAGAACGACATCGAAGACGCCGAGGTGCCGGTCGTCTACGTAAACCTTCTCGACCTGCGCGTCGAGGGTGCGACCATCACCTACAGCTCCGGCGCCGACGGAATCAGTGTGCTGTCCCCGGTGTCCAGCTCGACGTTGTCCGTCGATACCGAAGGCTTTGTCCTCGACTACCCGGGTCTGGCAACTCGTATCTAGGTTTCGTATCTCTAGGTTGCGTAGTTCTAGGTTGCGGATCGCCGGATGACGCCGCCGCGTCGACCGGCGTCTCGCATCCGGTTGATCCAGTCGGGTTCTCCGGCCTGAACGTCTTCGATGTCCCACCGCTCGTGCGACTCGTAGGCGCCGCGCGCCGCGAACCCTGCGTCCACCAATCGTGCCGTCGAGCCGTTGTCGAGCAGATCGGTACGTGCACCCTGCAAAAGGTCGAGCGCCTCGTCCAGCGCGACCAGCAGGGCGTCGCGGTTGCCCTCGCACATCGCCCGCACCAGGCCAGGAGCGCTCCCGGCTACGCGGGTGCCGTCGCGAAATGATCCGGCAGCCAGCCCGAGAGCCAGTTCGCCGCCGGCAGCTCCGGTGATCGCAAGCGTTTCCGCGAGCAGGTGAGGCAGATGCGAGATTCGCGCGACTGCTCGATCGTGCTCGAGGGATTCGGCCGGCACTACCACCGAGCCGCAGTCGAGTGCAAGGTCGGCGACCTGCGACCACACGTCTGCGTCGACGCCCTCGTCGGTGGCAACGACCCACACCGCGTCGACGAACAGATCGGCATCCCCGACCGCCCAACCCGAAGCTGACGTCCCCGCCATCGGATGACCGCCCACGAACTTGGCGCTCAAGCCCGCTCGTTCGACCGCAGCCTTCACTTCACCCTTGACGCTGACGACGTCGGTGATCGGATTGTCGGGCGCGTGCGCGGCGATGGCCGCCAAGGTGGCGTCGACGGCAGGCATCGGCACGGCGATCACAATGATCGCGCCGCTTTCGTTTGCTCTCTGCAGCACTGAAACCAGATCGGTGTCGGCGTCGAAACCGTCGGCTCGGGCCGCGTCGGCGGACTCGCTGGAACGGTTGTAACCCCACGCCCGGCGGCCGGATCGGACGGCGGCGCGAAGTAGCGAACCGCCGATCAATCCGAGGCCGAGAACGCAGACTGGTGGGGCGGAATCGATCGCAGACACGAGTTCAGGTTGGCACATCGATGCTCGGACTTCACTCACTGGCACCAGGCGGGCTACCGTTGCGCCATGGGTGCACAGCGCGCGGGTAACAAGAGCGCCTCTTCGAACCAGTCGGAGGAGCTTGAAGGCTTCGGTGTCGCGGTGGTCCGTGAAGAGGGGCGTTGGACGGTCAAGGCACTGACGCCCGACGCGTTGACCTCGCTCTCGGCCGCCGAAACGCAGCTGCGTGAGCTGCGAAGTTCGGGTGCCGTCTTCGGTCTTCTCGACGTCGACGACGAGTTCTTCATCGTGTTGCGTCCGGCGCCGTCGGGCACGCAGTTGCTGATTTCCGACGCGACCGCCGCCATCGACTACGACATCGCAGCCGACGTCCTCGACGCCTTGCACATCGAGATCCCCGACATCGACCCGGACGACCTCGACGATGTCGAACCCTGGGAAGAGGGCGATCTGTCCGTGCTGGCCGATCTGGGCCTGCCGGAACCCGTGCTCGCCGTCATCGCGGCCGAGACCGATCTCTATCCGGACGAGCAGTTGGGGATGATCGCGCAGCGACTCGGGTTCGCATCCGAGTTCGGCGCAGCGCTCGACAAGCTCCCGCGCTAGATGACTCTCGCTGACGACCAGCGCATGATCCGTGCGGCCATCGTGGCCGCACGTTCCGCCTCCGACGCCGACGTCCCGGTCGGGGCAGTGGTGTTCGACGCAGACGGCGTCGAAGTTGCTCGGGCCTCCAATGCCAGGGAAGCGTCGTCCGATCCGACCGCGCACGCCGAAATCCTCGCGTTGCGTGCTGCCGCAAAAACCTACGGTGACGGCTGGCGCCTGGAAGGTGCGACGCTTGCCGTGACCCTCGAGCCATGCACGATGTGTGCGGGCGCTCTGGTCCTCGCCCGGGTTTCTCGGGTCGTTTTCGGGGCGTGGGAGCCGAAAACCGGAGCCGTCGGATCATTATGGGACGTAGTTCGAGATAAAAGATTGACCTATCGGCCGCAGGTGCGCGGCGGGGTCCTCGAGGACGAATGCGCTGGGCTTTTGGAAGATTTCTTCCGCGAGCAGCGGGCCTGAATTCGGTATTCCCCATCGAGAGTGATCGCACACTCGGGTAGCCGGATCCATCAATCGAGGGCATGGTGGAGGCAGATGCCGTCAGGGCATCGGCGGATCGTCGGAAGGCGATTCGTTCGCGTTCACAGAGGAGTACTCATGGGAATCGCAGACAAGGCTCAGAACAAGGCCGAAGACCTCGGGGGCAAGGCCAAGGAAGCTGCTGGCAGCGCTACCGGTGACCGGGACCTCGAAAACGAAGGCAAGGGCGACCAGGTGAAATCGGCCGTCAAGGATGCAGGCGAGAAGGTCAAGGACGCCGCTTCCAGCATCAAGGACAAGCTCACGTAATACCGCTCCACCTGGCGATTTCAGCCACGGGCACTCCATCCGGTAAAGTCACCAGCGGTGGCGTGTCCGAGCGGCCTAAGGAGCACGCCTCGAAAGCGTGTGACGGGTAACCCCCGTCCGAGGGTTCAAATCCCTCCGCCACCGCCAAAGCTCCCCACCTGTTCACGCAGGTGGGGAGCTTTTTTGTGCTTGGTGGCGCCTATAGTCCCGTTGCTCGGACGACGTCGGGGAATCGGTAGGTTTCATCGAGGACTGATTTGTCGGGGACATAGCTGCGAATGATCAGTCGAAATTCGTCGTGCGGAGCGGGTAGCCAGTTGGCACGAGCATCCGGATCGGTCGGCTCGTCGTGAGACAGGTGCAAGGTGAGCTTCCCGTCACGAAAGACGAGATCGCCCGCGTCGAGATTGACGGTGCCGAGGTTGACGCGGTTACCGGGTGCGTCGGCGAGCATAAATGCGTCCTTGTCGTACATGGTCAGAGACCAGAAGCCGCCGCGACTGCGGTCGACGGGTGGGAGTGCGTCTTCTGTGAAGGTCATGGTGTACCGCTCGCGGCCGTGGAGCAACGCTCCGTCGTGGTCGGTACCCCGGATGAGGTAGACAGCCTCGTGAAAGTCGTTGACGTAAATGTAGATGACGGCCGCGAGCGCCCGTCCGAACCAGTCGGTGCCCCACAGGCCACTGTTGCGTTGCCGTTGCCATCCGTTGCCTGCGTCGACCCCGGTTTGGACGTAGCTCGCCGATTGATGGAGGGCGACGTCGGCGCGGAACGCGGCGCGGTCGAGCAACGCTCGGTACGACTTGTCCGAACGATGCAGTGCGACAAGCGTCTTGGCTTGATCAGCCATCGGGGTGTCTGCTGCGCCCATGGTCGGGTTGAAATCGAGCATTGCTGCAAGATCGGTCCAGAAAGATTCCGGCTTCACCCATTGAGGTCGACTGGCGTCGGGATCGGCCGCCAACATTTCGGCGGTGACGCCCTGAGGGTAGATCGAGTTCGCGGCGTGGGCCTCGTAGCCGAAGGACCGCGGGCCGGGTCGATCCTCGCTGAACGGGTACATGCCGATCTGGTCGAGCACCGACCGCGCCTGCTGCTTGGACGCCTCGGAACGTGCTGCGAAACTGCGAGGGAAGACACCAGCCACGTTCGTCGGTGATCGAAGCACATCGAGGAAGTCTTCCGGCAACTCGCCATCCCAATCAGGTCCGACCAGAAGGAACTTTCCGCCGGGAGTGCCTGTCGCCGAACCAAGTTGGTGAGTCACATTTGTCAGCACGTCGACGATCTGGATAGTCCAGTAATGGCCGTCGGGTACCTCGGTCGGGGTCTGTATCACTGCGGTTTCGTCGGTGAGATCGGCGAATCCTGCGCCGTAGATCGTGTCGTTGTTGGGTGAGACGACCCACCGCTGCGCCGGGCTCATGTAGTCGGTGAGGGCACCTGTGTAATTTTTGGCGGCGCCTGGCAGAAGGCCGAGTTGGAGTCCGGTCTTGCCATCCATGATCTCCCACATGTTTGTACGGCCGAAGGTGTCCACAGCTGGATAGCCCCAGTAATAGACGATCCGGGCGAGGGCTTCCACGTAACTCTCAGCGGCCAGCGTTGCTGGAACTCCGGCCGATCTCGCCAGTTGAGCGTGTGCCGGCGTGAAACCTTGTGCGATTGAGTCGGTCGGGGAGTCCATGAAGTCATGGTGCCGGTGACCGTCCGCTGCATCATCACCCTTGCGGGGTGAACCGGTGAGGAAATCGAAAACCGGTTCTGTGTGCGCAATTCGAATGTTCAGGAGCGGCGGGCGATCCACTCTGCAGCGGCGGCATCGATGTCCTGCTTCAGCTTCTCGAAGAACGAAGGTGGCGGGGTGGGGATCAAATCTGCTGCGGTTGTGAGGGATCGACTGAGGGCGATCCGACGCTCGCGTAACTCGTCGTCGGTCAGGAGCGTCAGGTCCGCCATCGCGAGCTCCCTCGATCGGTGTGATTCGTGTTTCGGGCAGACCGTGCGCATCGGGATCGATGCATGATTCGATGCGCACGGCCCAGGCATTCCAGGCTGGGGGCCGGAATGCACAGTCGACTTTACCAAATGATTACTAATGGCTGTAGATGTGGCTCGCCTTGGGTGGTCGTGGAGCACTTTCACAGGGTTCTCCCAGGTCGTAAGTCCTGACAACTGTTGAAGCTGCAACTATCGTCGAGCCCATGAAAAAGATCTGGTGGATCGGCGGAGCAGTAGTTGTGGTCGTACTCGCCCTGCTCGTGGGGCCGTGGGCGTACGGGAAGTTCATCGCTGAAGACGATGCACCGGCGGCCGTGGTGTCCACTGAGGGCGCGGAGGCGGCGTCCGGATCGATCGACGGGCAATGGACCGTCGTCGCCGGGCAGGGGGACAACCAGACGGCAGCTGGGTACACCGTGCACGAGATTCTCAACGGATCGAGTGTGACCGTCGTCGGAACCACTGGCGAGGTGAGCGGAAACGCGGTTGTCGAGGGTGAAAAGCTCACTTCCGGCGAAGTAACGGTGCAGGTGGCAAGCATCAAGACCGACTCGGATCGGCGCGACGGCCAGTTCACGGGCAATGTGATGGATACCAGCACGTATCCGACGGCGACGTTCACGATCGACTCGCCGGTGGACTTGTCTGCTGTACCGACGGACGGAACAACGGCGACGGTCACGGTGTCAGGAACGCTGACGCTCAAGGGTCAGTCCAAGCCGGTGTCGGTCGACATGACCGTGCTGCATTCGGGTGATTCGCTGATCGCATCGGGCTCGATTCCGGTCACCTGGACCGATTTCGGAGTCGAGCCTCCGTCCCTCGGTTTCGTCACCGTCGACGGCAGCGGCTCGGTGGACTTCCTGGTCTCACTCGCCGCGAGCTGAATTACGTCCACCCGATTCGCACTGCTTCGGGGCGGGCAGGGAAGATTAAGGACATGACCTTCCTTTCTTCTTGTCCGCTCCGAAGGCAGTGTGCGATCTCTGCCCGGACGGAATGAACAGGTGATGCCCCGGTGGAGACCGTTCCGGACGGGCGAAGACCCCGATCCACGGTTCACGCTCGCCAATGAGCGGACATATCTGGCTTGGATCCGCACTGCAACGGCCTTCGTCGCGTCGGGCGTCGGACTCGAAGCGTTCGGCGGCGACATTCTCAATCCGACGGTTCGATCCGGCTTGGCCGCGTTGTTGCTCGTCGGCGGTGCTCTGATCGCCATCACTTCCTTTGTCCACTGGATCAGCGCCGAGCGTGCACTGCGAACTGAGCGCTCGTTGCCGGTGCCGCTCATGGCGCCGGTCGTCGGCATCGTGCTGGTGATCTGCGCGACCGTCCTGGTGGTCGAGGTCGTGAACTGATTGACCGCGCTGGAACCGTCGGAAGGTGTCAAGCCTCCGGACAAGGGCTTGCAGTCCGAGCGCACATCGCTCTCGTTCGTGCGTACGAGTCTGTCGATCCTCGGCTTGTCTGCCGCCTGTCTGAGATGGTTGCCGCCGTTCGGGTCGGTGGCCCTGATCGGCCCGTCCGTCGCTGCCGTGCTCGTCGTCGCGGTGACGGTCTACGAACGTCGGTCGCGGCCCAGGCGGTTGGCCCAGTTTTCGGCCGAAAAGGCAACGCCCGCTTTGGGTATGGGAGCAACTCTCGCGGTCGCTCTGCTCCTGCTCAGTGCGACGGGGCTGTGGATTCTGCTGAAGTGACCTCGGCTTTCGGCGCCCAGCCGGGCGGGCCGAACACGTAGCCGGCTCGCTGCCGCCACGATGTCGACGCCTTCCAATCGCGAGCAATGGCAGCATATTCGCGCGTTTGGAGCTTCCAGATGTTGTACGTTCCGACCGGCGTCGTGAGTCCGTAGGTGGGGCGGTGGGTTTCGGCTGCGAAGGTTCCGAACATCCGGTCCCAGATGATGAGGATTCCGGCGTAGTTGCGGTCGAGGTACTCGGCGTCGGAGCCGTGGTGGACGCGATGGTGTGACGGCGTGTTGAAGATGAATTCGATGGGCCGCCAAAGTTTTCCGACACGTTCGGTGTGGACGAAGAACTGGTAGACGAGGCTGACGGAGAAGCCGACGAACACCATCCACGGCGGGATCCCGAGGAACGGCAACGGCAACCACATGATGATCTCACCGCTGTTGTTCCACTTCTGCCGCAGTGCGGTGCTGAAATTGAAGTACTCGCTCGAATGGTGAGCCTGGTGTGTGGCCCAGATGACTCGAACTCGGTGTGCGATGCGGTGATACGCGTAATAGAGGACGTCGATTCCGAGCAGCAGGATCACCCAGGTGTACCAGGCAGTCGGCGAGAGGTGCCACGGAGCGAGATACACCCAGATTGCGGAATAGCCGATCAGCGCCAGCACTTTCCAGAAGGTGCTCGTTGCGATCGACACGAGTCCGAGTAGAACGCTGGTTCTGGCGTCGACGCTTCGGTAGCCGCCCTGTGCCGGCCGTGCGCGTCCGTCGGCGTCGTCGGGATGATCTTCGAGCGCACGGGCCGCGAACCATTCGATTGCGAGGAAGATGACAAACGCGGGGATTGCGAGCGTAACGGGATCATGGAGCGGTTCGAGCAGTGACTTCCATGATTCGAGAAGGGTTTCCCACACGCGATTTGTCCTGTTCTCTAGCTCTGATCGTTACATCATGCATCAAAATGTAACGTCAGGGAACCCTTTGCGGCGAAGAACTCGCAGGTTTGTTGCGACTATTCATAGAACGATGGTAGGAATTGCCGGTGCATATCACCGCGAAGGTGGACTACGCCGTGCGGACTCTGGTCGAGCTCGCGGCAGTTGGTCCTGACCCGGCCAAGGCCGAGTTTCTCGCCAAATCCCAGGTAATACCCCACAAGTTCCTGGAAGCGGTGCTCTCGGACCTGCGGCGCGGCGGCTTGGTCAACAGCCGTCGAGGCCCGGACGGGGGATACTGGCTCGCTCGGTCCGCGGACGAGATCACGATTGCCGACGTCATACGAGCTGTCGAGGGACCGCTGGCTTCGATTCGGGGTCAGCGACCGGAAGACGTCGACTACGGGGGACCGGCAACGCCCCTCAAGGAGGTGTGGATTGCAGTGCGAGTCAACCTCCGTGCTGTGCTCGAAAATGTCACACTCACCGATGTTGCAGGTGGAGAGTTGCCCGAGTTCATTCACGAACTGACGGCAGATCCCGAGGCGTGGAATCGGCGCTGATACAGCCCGGTTTCAGTGTGCCCGTCGACGCGGAACTGCCATAGGAGCAGTGTTCGCGGTGTTGCCTCCCGCGGATTTTGCGTCGTACATCAGATGATCGGCCGCAACGATTGCTCGGGAGAACTCGTTGTAGTCGAACTCTTCCTGATGTGGGATGAAAGGTAGCGTCGCTGCGCCGACGCTGACCGTGGCCAGGGGGTCGTCGGAGGCGTTCACCACGGCTTTGGGGAGCGTCGCGATTCGTTTGCGAAGTCCGTACGGAGTACCGATCATCACAACGGTGAACTCCTCGCCGCCGGTGCGCGCGGCGTAACCGAAACCGTTCACATGCGCCTGCAGGCGCGTTCCGGTCCGGATGATGACGGCGTCACCGACTTCGTGGCCGAACGTGTCGTTCACCGCCTTGAACTTGTCGATGTCGACGACGGCAACAGCAATGTCGGCACGATTTGCCGACGCGACCGACCAGATGCGCTCCGACATGTCCCACAGTCCTCGTCGGTTCAACAGGCCGGTAAGCGCATCCACTTTGGATCCCGTTGCGCGCGCGAGTAATTGCCGCCAGGTGAACTGAATCGTGGCCGGAATGAAGATCACGGCACACAGGACGACGTCCGTGCGTGCGATCACGCTGGTTGTCGAGTAGTCGCCGTTCGTCAGGCCGAGCACCGTCAGGGCGATGACAAATGTCGTGGCAAAGGCGAGATGGAAGGCCAACCAGCGGTAATCGAGAAAATAGGTGAAGTAGGCGCCGGTGGCGACAAAGAGTGCCGCGCCGAAGAGGGCGGCGTTATGGCTGGTGAAGGTGATGAGAATCGAGGCAGTTCCGAGATCTGCCCACAGTCCGTAGAGCTTGAGCATGCGTGAACCTCTGATTCGGCCGACAAACCAGAGAATCGTAGGGATCAGGTTGACGGTCGCAATGCCGACGAGCCAACTGCGCGCAAACGGTCCGTCCGGGCCCTCTCCGCTGAGGAGAAACAGGAACGCCACGATCGAGAAATTGAGTGAGCAGAACCCGATGGTGAGACGGACGAGACGTAGTACGGAGCCTCGTCCGGACTTCGATCCCCACAGCATCACCGTGGACGAAACCGGCCAGGTGTGCAGGAGCGGGTCCATCAGATTCCTTCGCCGAGCAAATTACGGTTAATTCACCGCAAAGTATGTCAGGCCATGTTGATTCACGCGTCAACTTGGCAGGGGGCGTCAGGCGGTGGAGTTGCTCGCAACTCTCTCTGTCGCGCTGTTCAGGCATTTGCCGTGCGTGAGTGTGAGGTACGCCTCGAGTTTCCGTGCCGTGTGTTCGATCGCACAATATTGCAGACCTCTGCAAAGTTGCAGAGCTCTGCAAGTTCGGTACCGTGTTGGGGTGATCATCGAACAAGGCCTTCGTGACCGCAAGAAGGCAGCAACCCGTGCCGCACTCAGCGGCGCGGCAGCACGGCTCGCTCGTGCGCTGGGGATCGAATGCGTCACCGCTGACGCAATCGCCTCCGAGGCCGGAGTGTCGACGAGGACGTTCCACAACTACTTCTCCAGCAAGGAGGAGGCAGTGCTCGCCAGTTTCGAGGAATCGGTGAACCTGTGGATCGAGGCGCTTGCGTCACGGCCCGCGGACGAACCAATTCTCGACGTCCTCGAAGAACTTGTGGTCGAAATCGTGAACGACTCAGGTCCGAGTGGGAGTGAGAAGGCAAGTATCTGGCTGCTGTCGGATTCGAGTCCCGCGCTCTACCGGGATGCCGCAGACATGCATCAGCGGATCAACCGTGCAGTCGTTCAGGCATTGGCGGAACGCACCGGTACCGACGCCGAGAAGGACCTGTACCCGACGCTCCTCCTGGGAGCGGTGGGCGGAGCCGCTAAATCGGTGATCGACGTCTGGACTGGCGGAAAGTCGGAGGCTTCCAGTCCGGAAGAGTTGGTTCACGACGCTTTTCGGCAGATTCGTGCCGGGTTGCCCGCGCCGCCGCCTGCCCCTGAGATGTCGCGTCCCTGAGATGTCTCGTCTCTGAGCCCCACACGTAATACCTGTCCACGTACACGCACCGAAACAGCAAGGAGCCCGTCGTGGCCACCTATCTTTATCGGATCGGCAAGTTCGCCTACCGGCGAAAAGGCGCGGTCCTCAGCGTTTGGCTGATAATCCTGGTCCTGATGGGCGTCGGGGCAGCGACTCTGTCCGGCCCCACCAAGGACTCGTTCTCCATTCCGGGAACCCCGGCGCAGCAGGCGCAAGACCTGATGGCGGAGCGTTTTCCCGACGCGCCCAATCCTATGGATTCGTTGAGCGCGCGATACGTAGTGCAAGCTCCGGCAGGCACGACGCTGGCCGATCCGGCGAACGTCAAGGCCATGGACGACATGCTCGCGAGTATTCGTGGCATCGACAAGGTCGCCGACTCTGCCAAGGTGGACCCGGCGACTGTCACTCCGGAACAGGCCGCGAAGGCGTTGGTCAATCCGGTTACCGGCAACGACTCCATGGTTGCGATGTTCAAGGAAAAGGCTGCTGCGGCTGGAACTTCCGAGACACAGGCCGTGGACGACGCGCGTGCGTTGTCGCCGCTCAGTGCCGACGGCACAGTCGGGTACGTCGAGGTTCCGTTCAGCGGTGACTTCGCCGATCTCGATCAGGCGTTGCGTGATTCGATCAACTCCGCAGCCGATGTCGGTCGGGCCGAGGGACTCAACGTCCAGGTCAGTGGTTCTGCTGCTCAGGAAGCGGAGATGCCCGGTGGTGTCACCGAGCTGATCGGTATCGCCGTTGCCGCAGTCGTTCTGGCCATCACGTTCGGTTCGCTTGTGGCCGCGGGGCTTCCGCTCCTCACCGCGATCATCGGTATCGCTATCGGCAGCCTCGGAATCACGGTTGCCACCGGATTCATGGATCTCAGTTCGATGACTCCGACGCTGGCGATCATGATCGGTCTGGCTGTGGCGATCGACTACTCGCTGTTCATCATGTCCAGGTTCAGGCATGAGCTCACCCTTACCGACAACCGTGCCGAAGCAGCAGGTCGCGCCGTCGGAACCGCCGGTTCCGCAGTGGTATTCGCTGGTTTGACGGTCATCATCGCGCTGGTTGCATTGCGCGTCGTCGGCATCCCGTTCCTCTCCGATATGGGTGCGGCAGCGGCCTTTACCGTGCTGATCGCGGTTCTGATCGCCTTGACCTTGCTGCCTGCGATCCTGGGTATGTTCGGACGCAAGGCTTTTGCCGGCAAGATTCCCTTCCTCAGCAAGCGCGCTGAGGAGTCCGAAGACGAAGATTCGGGCAAGCCGAAGTTGGCTCTGCGCTTCATCAGTGCCGTCGTCCGTCGTCCGCTGGTGCCGCTGATCGGTGGAGTAGTGCTTCTGGGCGCATTGGCTCTGCCCGCAACGGGATTGAGCCTGGCACTGCCGTCGGAGGCCACCGGTGACCCGGCGACCAGTGCGCGTCAGGCATACGACCTGATCGACGAGGGCTTCGGTGACGGTCGCAACGGACCGCTCATCGCCGTTGTCGACGCCAAGGATGCCAGCGTTCCCGCCGGGGAGGCCTTTGCGGAGGTCGTCTCGACCATCTCGGGCTTCGATGACGTCCAGAACGCACAGGTCGTCGGGGTCAACGAGGCCGGCGACACCGCGCAGGTACTGATCACTCCGAAGAGTGGTCCGACCGACCCCGCCACGATGGATCTGGTGTCCAGCCTTCGTGGAGCCGAAGGCGGACTCAACGATTCGATCGGCGTCAGCTACGGCATCACCGGTCAGACCGCACTCGAAGGCGACGTCTCGGACACGCTGAAGGATGCATTGGTGCCCTACCTGGCCGTCGTCGTCGGCCTTGCATTCATCTTGTTGCTCTTGGTGTTCCGTTCGATCCTGGTTCCGCTGACGGCGACGCTCGGCTTCCTGCTCAGCGTGCTCGCGACATTCGGTGCGACGGTGGCGATCTTCCAGCACGGTTGGTTGGGCATCATCTCGAACCCGCAACCACTCGTGAGTTTCATGCCGATCTTCCTGATCGGTGTGGTGTTCGGACTCGCGATGGACTACCAGGTGTTCCTCGTGACGCGTATGCGTGAGGAGTACGTCCACGGCGCGAGCGCGAAGGAGGCCGTGACCATCGGCTTCAACCATGGCGCCCGGGTCGTCAGTGCGGCCGCGGTCATCATGATCTCCGTGTTCGGTGCCTTCATCGCGGAACCGAACTCGTTCATCAAGTCGATCGGCTTCGCGCTTGCCGCGGCGGTGTTCTTCGACGCCTTCATCGTGCGCATGGTGATCATCCCGTCCGTCATGGCACTGCTCGGCGACAAGGCGTGGTGGTTGCCGAAGTGGCTGGACAAGATTCTGCCGAACGTCGACATCGAGGGCGAGAAGCTCAGCAAGGCCCTCCGTGAAGAAAAGGAAGCGGAGCTTCAGTCCGCATCTGCTTGATCTCTGCTGTGCGCCTTTATTAACCCCCCGCGGTTAATAAAGGCGCACAGCAGTTTTTGTGTATCGAAATATCCAGCGGCACATGTCGGCCAGGATTGGTAACCTTCGCTCACTATGCTGATCAGGCTGCTGCGCACTTATCTGATGCCGTACCGGGGTGAACTCACGGGCGTTGTCGTCCTGCAGTTTATTTCGACTATGGCGGCCCTTTACCTTCCGAGTCTCAACGCCGACATCATCGACAACGGCGTGACGAAAGGCGACACCGGCTACATCCTCTCCACCGGCGGGATGATGCTGATGGTCACGCTCACGCAGATCCTGTGCTCGGTGGGTGCCGTCTTCTTCGGTGCGCGAGTCGCCATGGGCGTCGGACGCGATCTCCGGGCTTCGGTGCTGCATCAGGTCGGGACGTTCTCGGCCCGAGAGGTCGGGCACTTCGGTGCGCCTTCGCTGATCACCCGCAACACCAACGACGTCCAGCAAGTGCAGATGATGGTCGTGATGAGTTGCACCATCCTCGTCATGGCGCCGATCATGTGCGTCGGCGGCATCATCATGGCTCTGCGCCAGGACCTGAATCTGTCCTGGATCCTGGGGATCAGCGTCCCGCTGCTCGTAGTCTCGATGGGTTTCCTGATTGCCCGGATGGTCCCCGGATTCAGGGTCATGCAGGGCCGCCTCGACGCCGTCAACCGTGTTCTTCGCGAACAGATCACGGGCATCCGCGTCGTCCGAGCGTTTGTACGGGAACCGTACGAGGTAGAGCGTTTCGGCGATGCCAACCGTGAGCTGACGGAGACTGCACTCGGCGTCGGCCGCCTCATGGCACTGATGTTCCCGCTCGTGATGCTGATCAGCAATGTCACCAGCGTCGCGGTCATCTGGTTCGGTGGCCATCAGATCAACGAGGGCTCGATGCAGATCGGCTCGCTCACCGCGATGCTCAGCTACATCATGCAGATCCTGATGGCCGTCATGATGGCCACCTTCATGGCGGTGATGCTGCCGCGTGCGTCGGTGTGCGCCGAACGTATCTCCGAGGTGCTCGACACGGATTCGTCGGTGATTCCGCCCGAGAACCCGGTCCGAGAACTGAAGGACCCGGGAGTCGTCGAACTTCGTGGCGCTCAGTTCCAGTTCCCCGGAGCCGAGGAACCTGTATTGCGCGACATCACGTTCCGTGCCGAACCCGGCAAGACGACGGCGATCATCGGCGGCACCGGATCGGGAAAGACCACTCTGCTTAACCTGATTCCGCGTTTGATCGACTCCACCTCCGGATCGGTATCGGTGGGAGGAGTCGACGTCCGCGACATCGACACGGAACTGCTCTGCTCGGTGATCGGTCTCGTCCCGCAGAAGCCGTATCTGTTCTCGGGCACTGTCGCCACCAATCTCCGCTACGGAAACCCCGAAGCTACCGACGAATGGCTGTGGGAGTGCCTCGAGATCGCCCAAGCTGCCGACTTCGTCCGCGCCATGCCTGAAGGCCTGGACACACCGGTGGCACAAGGCGGTACGACGGTATCGGGCGGTCAGCGTCAGAGACTCGCCATCGCCAGAGCGTTGGTGCGTAAGCCACAGATCTATCTGTTCGACGATTCCTTCTCGGCACTCGACCTCACTACTGATGCGAGGCTGCGTGCGGCGCTCCGGCCGGTCACGCAAGACGCCTGCATCGTCGTTGTCGCGCAGCGCATTTCCACCATCGTGGAAGCCGATCAGATCATCGTGCTCGACGACGGCGCCATCGTGGGGATCGGCACGCACGACGAACTCGTGGTCAGTTGTCCCACCTACGGCGAAATCGTCGCCTCTCAGCTAGCCGTACAGGACGCATCATGAGCAATCGACCGACTTCCTCGCCTCCCATCGGCCCGCCCGGCGGCGGCGATCCCACAAAGAAGGCCATGAACTTCGGCCCTTCGCTCAAACGTCTCCTCGGTCGCTTGAGCCCCGACAAGCCGATCGTCGTCCTGATCTTCGCTTTGGTGACCGCAAGCGTCGTACTTTCCTCGATCGCGCCGAAGATCCTGGGAAACGCCACCAACCTGATCTTCGACGGCATCGTCAGCAAGCAACTCCAGCCGGGGACGACCAAGGAACAGGCTGTCGAAGGATTGCGCGCTTCGGGGCAGGGTCAGCTCGCCGACATGGTGTCCGGCATGGCAGTTGTGCCTGGAACCGGAATCGATTTCGACGCCGTCGGCAAGGTCTTGATGATCGTGCTGCTGCTGTTCGTCTGCGCGTCGCTGTTCAGTTGGCTGCAGGCGTATCTGCTCAACATCGTGGTCCAGCGAACCGTTCGTCGTCTGCGTGAGGACGTCGAGCAGAAGATTCACCGACTTCCCTTGCGGTACTTCGATACCCATGCCCGCGGTGATGTTCTCTCACGCGTGACCAATGATATCGACAACGTCGCGCAGAGCTTGCAGCAGACGCTCAGCCAGTTGGTCATGTCGGTGATGACCGTCCTGGGCATTCTGGTGATGATGCTGTGGATCTCACCTCTGCTCGCCTTGATCGCGGTGGCAACTGTTCCGCTGTCGATCATGGTGACGGCGTTTATCGCGAAGCGTTCACAGAAGCACTTCGTGGCGCAGTGGAAGAGCACCGGCGGAATCAACGCGCAGGTCGAGGAAGCATTCAGCGGCCACGAGTTGGTCAAGGTGTTCGGTCGCCAGCAGGAGGTCGAGGAGCGCTTCCGCAAGCAGAACGAGGATCTGTACGAGTCGAGTTTCAAGGCGCAGTTCATCTCCGGTCTGGTCATGCCGGCCGTGATGTTCCTGGGCAACCTCAACTACGTCGCCATCGCAGTGGTGGGTGGCATGCGCGTCGCATCCGGAACGATGACGCTCGGCGATGTGCAAGCGTTCATCCAGTACTCGCGGCAGTTCACCCAGCCGCTCACGCAGATAGCGTCGATGACCAATCTGCTGCAGTCCGGCGTCGCTTCGGCCGAGCGGGTCTTCGCGCTGCTCGACCAAGAGGAGCAGTCGGAGGACCCGAAGAGTGCGAAGTCGCCCACTGTCGACAAGGGTCGCGTCAAGTTCGAGAACGTCACCTTCAGTTACAAGCCGGAACAGCCGCTGATCGAGGATCTGTCCCTGACTGCCGAGCCGGGTCAGATGGTTGCGATCGTCGGACCCACCGGCGCAGGCAAGACCACCCTCGTCAACCTCATCCTGCGGTTCTACGAACTCAATTCGGGCCGAATCACTTTGGACGGCATCGACATCGCCGACATGACGCGAGACGATCTGCGCTCACGGATCGGCATGGTTCTGCAGGACGCATGGCTGTTCGGTGGAACCATCCGCGAGAACATCGCCTACGGCAAGCCTGGTGCCACCGACGAGGAGATTCGTCGTGCGGCCGAGATGAGCTACGTCGACAAGTTCGTGCACTCTCTGCCTGAGGGTTACGACACGGTCATCGACGAGGAAGGCAGCAACGTCAGTGCGGGCGAGAAGCAGCTCATCACTATCGCCCGCGCCTTCATCTCGCAGCCGTCCATCCTGATCCTCGACGAGGCGACCAGTTCGGTGGACACGCGCACCGAACTGCTGGTCCAGAGCGCCACCGCGGTTCTGCGCAACGACCGAACCAGCTTTGTCATCGCGCACCGTCTTTCGACAATTCGTGATGCGAACCTGATCGTGGTGATGGAGGAAGGCCGGATCGTGGAGCAGGGGAGCCATGAGGCTCTGCTCGAATCCCGCGGCGCGTACTTCCGTCTGTACAACAGCCAATTCGTGGGCGCGGAGAACTGATGCCTCAGTAGACTGGAGCAGACTTGGTCCGCTGGGTGGACCACATTCTGTGTACTGGAGGCGCTCGGCGATGCATTCGTTGCTGGGGAAAGCGCGCCTGATACTCGATTCCTTCGATGCGGATTCGGGTGCGCTGTCGCTGACCGAACTTGCGAATCGGAGTGGTGTTGCGAAGGCGACGGTGCATCGAATAGCCGGTGAACTGGTGTCTCTTGGTCTACTGGAACGGGTCGGAACCAAGTACAGGTTGGGGTTACGGCTCTTCGAACTGGGGCAGTTGGTTCCTCGTCAACGTATTCTGCGCGAGGTGTCCTTGACGTATGTGCAGGATCTTCACGCGGCGACCCGGGAGACGGTTCACCTCGCGATTCGCGACGGCCTCGATGTTCTGTACATCGACAAGATCTCCGGTCATCACGGGGTGGACCTGCCGTCGCGGGTGGCTGGCCGGCTGCCGATGTATGCCACGGCAACCGGCAAAGCGATACTCGCGTACTCACCGGATTCCGTTTTTCGAGCGGTGACAGGCAACGGATTTGTCGAGTTCACCGATCGGACGGTGAACTCGGAAGACGGGTTACGTAGGCAACTCGACGCTGTTCGTTCGCAGCAGTTGGCGGTCGAGACCGAGGAGGTTCGCCTGGGAACATCGAGTATCGCTGCCCCGATCTTCGGTGGACTTGGTGAAGCAGTTGCCGCGATCGGTGTGTCGAGTCCGCGGTATCGAATGGATACCGAGCGTTTTGCCGAACCGTTGCGCGCGGCGGCCGAAGGGATCAGCCGGAAGGTATCGGTTCTCGAACGCTCGGCATAACCGTTTTATCGACGCACGCAGAGCAGCGCGATCACGCCGAGAACCGAAGCCCCGGTCATGGAGATGGCCACGGCAAGACTGGTGTTGCCGAGAAGGCCGACGATGGGCGCAACCACAGCGGCAGCGCCGAACTGCGCAAATCCGATCAGCGCGGCTGCTGAGCCTGCGGCTTCTCCGTGACGGGACAGTGCAACCGCTGGTGCGTTGGGCATGACAAAACCCGTTGCGCAGAGCATCAGCAGGATGGGGACGGCAAACCCGACGAATCCCCACGAGTCGGTGGCGGCAACAACAACAAATGCAGCGCCGACGGCACTACTGCCCCAGATTGCCCAGATCGTGATGGAATTCGGCGACCACCGGCCGAGAAGCACGACGTTGAGCTGGGACGAACCGATCAGAACGACGGCGCCGCCGGCAAAGGCAAATCCGTATGCGGTGGCGCTCAGTCCGAACTGTTCCTGCATCACGTAGGACGACGCGGCGATGTACGACCACAAAACGCCGCGGCCGAGACCGCACACGAGCACCAACACCATGAAGTGGGCATCCTTGCCGAGCGCAATGTAGTTTCGCGCGATGGCGCCGATGCCCTTGCCCGACCGATTCTCGGGTGGAAGTGTTTCCGGCAGCGATACTGCCGCGAGTGCGATCATCGCGATGCCCAGGATGAAGAGAGCGAGAAAGACTCCGCGCCACTGTGTTACGGACATCAGTGCCCCGCCGATGGAGGGGGCCAGGATGGGCGCTACGCCCATGACCAACATCAGCCGCGAAAGTACAACTGCCGCATCGTGTCCGGTGAATAGATCACGAACGATTGCCATCGCGATCACGCCTGTCGCGGCGGCGCCGAAACCTTGAAGGGTTCGCAGCGCAGTGAGGACTTCGATGGACGGAGCAAAGAAGCAGGCCAACGACGCGCCGACGTGAATTACTGTGCCCACGAGCAGGGGACGTCGACGTCCGTAGATGTCGGACAGTGGGCCGATGAGCAACTGGCCGAAAGCCAGACCCAGCAGTGTGCCCGTCAGGGTCAGCTGAACCATCGTGTCCGACGTGCCGAATTCCTGCGTGATCTGTGGCAGCGCAGGAAGATACATGTCGACGGTGAACGGCCCGAGGGCGGTGAGAATTCCGAGAAGCAGTACCAATCGGATCCGTGCACCGCCCGTCGGGGCGATCACCGTTCGTTCAGTTGTGCTGTTGGTCAAGGAAACCCGAAACTACACTGTAGTAGTCGTATGGTCGTTCTTCCTGAAGATGATGCGACGCCTTGTCCATGATGTAGAGATGGCCATGGGGAATCATCCGCGCAAGCATGAGCGGGTAGTCCGGGGTGAGGAATGCGTCGTGCATGCCCCAGGCGAAGAGCGTCGGCGCCTGGATCTGGCCGAGTTCAGCTGTGAGATCCTGCCAATCGCCACGAGGTGAGTCCGCCGAGGCAGCCAGGGCCATTTCTTCGGGGTCGAGACTTTGCTCGTATCGCATCTGGAGGGTTTCGGCGGGCAACTTCGATCCGTCGAACCATTCGAGACTGGTGATCAAGGTGCGGAGTTTTTCGAGGGTGGGGCCGGTGCCGCCGTAGTAGACGTCGCGGGCGTTGCGGCCACGACGGCCATCCTCGGGGAGCGGCGCGAGTGGACCGTAGAAGACGGGCATGCTGCCCGTGATCACCAGGGAGCGAACGCGTTCCGGGTACTTTGCCGCAAGATTGAGCGCTATGGTGCCGCCCCACGAGTTGCAGACGAAGTCTGCGCGTTCGATTCCGAGTTCGTCGAGCAGGGCAACCACCTTGGCGGCGTGGAAGTCCCACATTGGGCCGGCGATGGTGCACTTGTCGGACCGACCGTATTGCAGCAGATCAACGAGAATCGCTCGTCGATCCGAGGCGAAGAGCGGTGCCACCGGCCCGAAGTCGGACCACGCAGTGCAGCCGGGGCCGCCTCCGTGCAGGAAAATCGTGGGGTCGCCCTCGCCGAGGTCGTAGTAATGGAATGTGACGCCATCTGCTTTGGCGTACAAGCTCTTCGGTTGATCAGCCATGGCTATACCTGACCTCGAGGTGAGCGGTATGGGAAGTATCGCGGTCCGGCAGGCGAACCCGGTTCGTGGCTGTGAGACTTCCGAATGCCTAGCGTGCTGGCATGAGAACAGAACTCGAGCACGCGCTTGATCGCGCGGAGGCGATGATCGGTACGCGGGAAACGCGAGAGTTGGGAACGGTGCGTCCGGCGGAGTCGGTTGCGTTTGCGGTTGCCACCGCCGAGACGGACCCCCGGTTTCTCGACCCGGAGCACCCGGCATTTGCCGTCCATCCGATGTATCTGCCTTCGCTTTTGCGAGGACCGCAAGGTGGCTCCGATCGAGAGTACCGAGCAGACGGCATGTTCCGTGACGAAGTGCCGGGCACAGACGGTATCGACGTGCGCTTGATGGCCGGCGGGCAGAGTGTGACTTTCTTGCGACCGGCCCCGCTGGGTGAGGCTGTCGTCGTAGGGCGAGTACTCGATACCGTGACGACCAAGGGCCGGGCTCCGGACGAGTTTCTGCTGCTCTCGGTCACCAAGACTTACCGGGGTGCGCAGTCCGGCGCATTCGCCGAGGTCGTCGAGAAGTTCATCGTCCGATGACCGAAACAGTAGTCGTGGGCACGCCGATCGAATCGGTGACCTTGGTCTGCGATCCGGTTCGGATCCTTCGATTCGGGGCGTCGACGCACAATTCGCACCGTATTCACTACGACGCCTCCTATGCGCAGACGGAGGGGTTGTCCGCACCGGTGGTCATGGCCCAGTTGCAGGGCACGCTGTTCTTTCGTGCCGCGTCACACTTTGCCGGTGGATACGAAGGAGTTGTGTCCGTCTCCTGGCAGAATCGTGCGCCCGCGCCCGTCGGAACCACACTCGAGGTGTCGGGTGAAGTGTCCCAAATCGACAGTGACCAACTAACTTTGGCATTGCGGGAGCATTCGGACAATGGCGTGCTGTGTGCCGTCGGAACCGCTGTGGTGGTCCGGGTCTGCTGAGCGAACCGAATCCATTGGCGTAGACCGCAATCTCACCCAAGATCTGTTTCATTCAAACGTTCAGTGTCGAGAGGACTTCACATGACTGGTGTCGAGGCGTCGGAAGCCACGTTCGCGCTGCCCGAGCGGCCACGAGCGGCCGGTCGGCAGGATTGGACGGCATGGCCGGGTTACAACGCAGCCGGCAGCGGATACCGCGGTTACTGGTACCCGGTCACGTGGTCGAACCACATCACCAAAGACCCCAAGAGCTTCACCATCTGTGGTGAAAAGCTGGCGATCATCCGCGACGCAGGCAAGGCATATGCCCTGCACGATCGGTGCCCGCACCGCGGCGTTCCGTTGTCCGAGGGCGATCAGCAGTTCCCGGGAACGGTCAGCTGCCCGTACCACGGCTGGACGTACCGGCTCACTGACGGCAAGCTGGCCGCGGTCATCACCGACGGTCCGGATTCCAAGATCTGCGGCAAGCTGAACGTCCAGACCTATGCGATCGAGGAGCGACTCGGTCTGGTGTGGGTGTACATCCCGATCGCCAACGAGCCGGCGCCGTCCATCGACGACCAGTTGCCGCGTGAGCTGGTGGAGAACAAGGGTATCGTCGGTGGTCGGATTCAGCCCCGAGAAGGCAACTGGCGCTTCGCATGTGAGAACGGTTTCGACGAGGGACATGCGAAGTACCTGCACCGCACCGCATTGTGGCGTCTGTTCAAGCCGATGCCGACGTGGAACATCACGAGCATCGTTCCGGAGGGACGCTGGATCTACCGCGTGCAGGAAGAGGTGTACTGGGAGGCGGAATTCCCGGGCGTGGGAACCTGGACGAACAAGCGGTGGTGGAAGAAGAAGCCGGACGAGACCCAGATTTCGCAGATCGGAAACGTCGGCGCCGGTCTGGACGTCAATCCTGTGATCGCAGCTCAGAACTTCCCCGGTTTTGCTTCACTGTCCATGCCGGGTGTCCTGCGCATCGCGTACCCCAAGTTCATTCACTACGAGTTCTACGTCCCGGTGGACGAAGACAACCACAAGTACGTCGGCCTCATGGTCAACTTCGTCTCCGGCGCAGCAAAATTGGGCTTCTACGCCAAGTACCTCGGCGCGATCCGCTGGCTGTTCCACGGTCAGTTCTCGGGTCAGGATGCGTGGATGGTCGAGGTCACCGACGCACCGCCGGAGAAGCTGTACCGACCGGACGTGTCGCTGACGACGTGGCGAAATCTGGCAGAGGAAGAGTACGCCGAGAAGATCGCCGACGCGGCCAAGCACACCCCCAAGGCGCCGGTCAGGCCCACCCGAGAGCGCCGGACGCCAACGCCCCGCTCGGCCCCTGTCGCCGACGCTCAGATTCCCACCGGCACCAGCGAATAGGAGAGATACATGTTCAAGATTCTGACGGCTGTCGCTATCGGTGCCGCTGTTGCAGTGGCAGTTCCCAAGCTGTGGCAGCTGGCCGGCGAGCGCAGCAATACTCAGGTACATCAGGTCAATCCATGACCACTGCGAGGGCCGATGCTCTCGCAGGCCTAGGCGACGAGCGCCGGGAATGGGTCGAGCGAGCCTACGCCCATGTCGATCGTGCGCGATTGCGGGATCTCGCCACTTCGGTGGTCAACATTCCCAGTCCGACGGGTGACGAAGCACCGCTGGCCCGCCACATCACGGCGGTCCTGGCAGCGTCGGGCATCGAGGCCCACACAATGGATCTCGATGATCGGCAAGCGAACTCGTGGGGAAGGCTCCGCGGTGACGGGTCCGGACCGGACCTGTTGCTGTATGCGCCGATCGACACCGTCACGACCGGCGATCCGGCGGAAGACCTGCCGTGGGTGGGAAATGAGCTGCGAGCGGATCTGACGCCGCACGCCCAGTTCGACGAGAACTACGTGATCGGATTGGGTGCGTCGAACCCCAAAGGCCACGCCGTCTGCATTGTCGCGGCGGCCGAAGCAATTGCCGCAGCCGGTATTCCGCTCCGCGGTGACCTGGTGCTCGGATTCGGCGCCGGTGGTATGCCGACCAATGCCCGCCCCGGTGTCGGAAACCCCCGACGCAACACCGGCCAGGGCGTCGGCTGCTCGTTCCTCCTGGAACAGGGAGTGTGGGCGGACTGCGCGTTGATCGCCAAGCCCGGCTGGACGGTTTCCTGGGAAGAAGTGGGACTGGCCTGGTTCGAGATCACGGTGCACGGTCTGCACACCTACGTCGGCTCGCGCCACCGGTTGCCGTACCGCAACGCGATTACCGCAGCCGGCGAGGTGGTCGCCAAGTTGGAGGAATGGTTCCCGAAGTACTCGGCGGCGCATCAGGACGGTTTGGTTGCGCCTCAGGGGATCGTTGCCAACATCCGCGGCGGGTGGGAGCGAACAGCGTCGTTCACCCCCGAGCAGGTGCGCCTTACCGTTGATCTACGGCTCAGCCCGCGGACGACGCCCACCGCGGCCAAGCGCGAACTCAAAGCCGTCGTTGCGGAGATCGCACAATCGCTGGATCTGCAGATCGACGTCGAACAGGTTCTTGCCATCCCCGGTGAGGGTTCCGACCCTCGAATGTGGTTGCGCCGCGCCGCAGTCCACGCGTGGGAAGCTGCCGAAGGAGAGCCGCATCAGGACTTCTTCGACGCGAGTGGAGCCACCGACGCAAACATCCTGCGCAGCCGCGGCATCCCGACGATTCGGGTGGGTATGCCCAAGGTGGTCGACGCACCGTTCGAGGTGGACTTCGCGATGGGGATGAACACTGTGGACCTGGCTGCGGCGGAGAGATTTACGAAGTATCTGATCCGAGTGGCCCTCGACACCGTCACCCGCTCGCTCGAGGAAGTAGGAATCGACTGATGGCGAAGATAGTTCTGGGTATCGGTGCCTCCCACAGCACCTTGATGAACACCCATTGGGAAGAGACGACGCACAAGGCGGAGGCCGAACGCTTCCGGGACGCGCTGTATCTGAGCCGGGAGAAGATCGCGGCGTCGAAACCCGATGTTGTCTTGATTCTCGGCTCCAACCACTTTCGCGGTTTCTGGCTGGATCTGATTCCGGCGTTCACTCTCGGCGTCGGAGAGTGCATTTCCAGTGGCGAGTCAGGAACACCCAAGGGGCCGCAACGGGTCGACGTGGAGTTCGCCAGGCACCTTGCAAACGAGCTGATCGAAGGTGGCCGGTTCGATCTTGCCTACTCGGCGCGATTGCAGATCGATCATGGTCAGTCTCACGCGATTCAGTACCTTCTCGACGGAATCGATGTTCCGATAGTTCCGTTGGTGGTCAACGTATTCGCGCCGCCCCTCCCGACGTTCAAGCGATGTGAGGAAGTGGCGAAGGCCCTGCGGGATGCCGTTGCGTCGTATCCGGCGGATACCCGGGTCGTGGTGATCGCGTCCGGTGGATTGTCTCATCGTCTGCCCTGGCCGGACTGGCGGGATCCGCACGGTGAGGACGAGGATTTCATGGTTCAAGCCTGGCTGGACGGCCGGGAGAACTGGTCCGACTACGACGTCCGGCGACGCCAGATCATCCGCGCAGCCGATGCCGCGATCACTCCGGAGTTCGATGACCGAATTCTTGATCTGTTTGCCAGCGGCAAGGCAAGTGAGCTTGCCGAGTTCACGACGCAGCAGATCGAAGACGAGGCGGGCAACGGTGCGCAGGAGTTGCGGACCTGGCTCATGATGGCCGCGATGCTCGACTACGTTCCGGGTGAACGCCTTGCCTACGAAGCGATTCCCGAGTGGCTCACCGGTATGGGTGTCACGATTCTCGATCCAGCTGGAACAGACAGCGCAACAACATAATCTGCACCTTCAGTAAAGGAAGTTTCTCTGATGACAATCTGGAACGAACTTGCCGGGCTCGATTTCGAGTTGACGACCGTCGACGCCGGCGGTGTGCCCACGCGCTCTCTGCAGGCAGGATCCGGTGACGAGGCCGTGATCTTCCTGCACGGCACCAGCGGACACCTCGAGGCATTTGCACGCAATATTGCACCGCACGCCGAGTCTTACCGGGTTCACGCGATCGACATGCTCGGCCATGGTTACACCGGCAAGCCTGACTACCCGTACGAGATTCCGCGCTACGTCGAGCATTTGGTGAACTACCTCGACGCGGTCGGACTGGACCGTGTGCACTTGGTGGGTGAAAGCCTCGGTGGTTGGGTCGCTGCCTACCTGGCCAGCGAGCAGCCCGAACGTGTTCTGTCGCTGCAGTTGCTGGCAGCAGGCGGAACAGTCGCGAACCCGGTAGTCATGGAGCGCATCAAGACGTCGACCGCGAAGGCCGTCCAGAGTGACGACATCGAATTGACCCGCGCACGTATGCAGTTGCTCATGCATGATCCCGCCGATGCAACCGAGGAATTGGTTCAGGCTCGTCACCGGATCTACCATCAGCCTGACTTTGTCGCCAACATCCACAACCTCCTTTCCTTGCAGGAGATGGAGGTTCGCCAGCGGAACCTGCTGCGCCCGGATCGAATGGCACTCATCAAGGCGCCGACTCTTGTGGTCTGGGGTCAGGAAAATCCGTTCGGTGATGTTCCGGAAGCGAAGAAGATGGCCGAGGATATTCCGGGCGCTCAGCTCGAACTCTACTCGGAGTGCGGTCACTGGCCGCAGCACGAGCAGGCAGCGAAGTACAACCCGCTGAGCCTCGAGTTCTTGGCAAAGGCATCAGCCAGCGCGAAGGCAGCTATCTGAGAAGTTCCTGCCAAATATGCTGCTGCGTAATGGAGCCGGTCTCTCGATTGGGAGGCCGGCTTCCGCGTTTTCGAAGGTACAGTCATCGTCTTACAGCGAAGGAGTTCTCGTGAAGAAAGTACTTCTGCTGACGGCCGACGCCGACAACGGACTCGGTACCGCAATCCGTGATGCCGTCAGGGGTGAGGCGGAGGTAGTTCGATTACCTGAGCGCACCACGGGGGCGCTCCGTGCGGAGTTGCCGACATGCGACGTCGTGGTGGGGGACTGGAGTGGTGATCTGCCACTGGGCAAGGAGGAAGCAGAGCTCGGCCGGAATGTGCTCCTCGTCCAACAGCCTGGTGCCGGAACCAATTTCATCGATGCCGAAGCCTGGCGCGCCGCCGGAGTTCCGGTGGCGAATACTCCCGGTGCAAACGCGAACTCGGTTGCGGAGTGGGCAGTGCTCGCGGCAGGTGTGTTGTGCCGCTCCATGTTCTGGGCGCACAACGAGGTTACCGATGGTCGATGGCCACAGGAATCCATCCTGACGCGCGATTGCCGCGATCTGGCGCAGCGCCGGGTCGGCGTCGTAGGTGTTGGTTCGATCGGCCGCCGGTGTGCAGAATTGTTTGCCGCCTTCGGTTGCGACGTCTACGTCACCGCGCGTTCGAGACCGCGTGACACTGTGGCTGCGACGTTTGTGTCACTCGACGAGTTACTGCCTCTCGCGGATGTCCTGGTGCTGGCCGTCCCGCTTACGGAATCAACTCGGGGACTGATCAATTCCCATCGAGTTGCGCAGTTGCCCACCGGAGCGATCGTGGTCAATGTGGCGCGCGGCGCTGTCGTCGACGACGCGGCATTGGCGCGTGCCTTGCGTTCCAGGCATGTCGGCGGCGCTGCCCTCGATGTGTTCGACGTTGAACCACTACCGATTTCGAGCCCGCTCCGTGGATTCGATTCGACCCTCCTGAGCCCGCACGTCGCCGGCGGCAGCGCCGGAGCGCGTGCGTCGATCTATTCGATGACGGCGCAGAATGTCGCCAGTGCGCTGCGCTCGCAGACAATTCGGTGGACATTGTGATTCGGTGGACATTGTGATCGAGGGCCGTGTTACCGAAGTATTTCGGTCCGCACGTTCCTCCAGGTGCAGTGTTTCGCCGAGGTAAGTTCCTGTCCCTGGTCCGCACGGTGGACCCGGTTGGTTCTCGGGTGTAGGTACACACAGCTAGGTTTGCTCTCCACGACCCGCAACTGCGGCACAGATCACAAACAAAGGTGTGAGTAGATGGCCTCGCTGTCAAAGTTTGGAAGGACTGCTCTTGTTTCGGCTGCGCTGCTGCTGACCGTTGCAACCGGCGCATGCAGCCGCCCGGCGACGCAAAGCACAGCTGATTCTGCCGGAAGTGGACCACTGCGTATCGCAGTCGGAATCGATGCTTCCTACGCTCCGTTCTTCGTAGCGGATCAGGAAGGCATGTTCGACGCTGCCGGTTTGGACGTCGAACTCGTCCAGTTCGGTCGTGGTGGCGAGGCCGTCGACGCACTCTCGACCGGGCAGGTCCAGATCGCCGGTAGCTCCGATACGACAACGATCGCCCAGTTGCGTCAGAATCCGTCGTTGCGCGCGATGTACTCGTACGAGGCGTCGGGTGACTACATCAAGGTCGTGCTGCGTAACGGTGTCGACTCACCGGCTGCGATCAAGAAGATGGGCATCGTCCCGGGTCTCAGCCAGATTTCGACGGACAAGTACCTCGCTGCCAACTCCATTGCCCCCGGTTCGGTCGAGATGATCTCGGCGACCCCGACGGACATGCCCGCACTGCTCAGTCGCGGCGACATCGACGGGTTTGTCCTGTGGGAGCCGTGGCCGGCCACCGCCCTGGATCAGGGAACCGGCCACGTGGTGGCAGTAACCGGAGACTACGGCTGGTTCTATCATCATTGGGCGATCACGACGGCTCCGTGGTTGTCGGCCAACGAAGAGACAGCGCGAACCGTCGCGAAGGTGCTCGACGAGGCAACGCGCAAGGTCGAGTCGGATCCGGGCGTGGCAGCGTCCGCGACCAAGGCGGCTGTGAACGTCAGCGAGGATCAGACTATTGCCGCGGTGGACGAGATCGACTTCGCCGTGGTGAATCTCGAAGCTGCGGATGTCGAGTCGGCTCAGTCGATCGTAGATTTCTACAAGTCGATCGGTGTTCTCAGCGACCAGCCGGATCTCGAATCGGCAATGCTTCTGGATTGGTACAAGGATGGTGCACAGTGAGTATCGCAACAAGTGGTTCAACGACCAGCTCGACGAATAGCGCGGGGACAGCCGGCCCCGGCAAGAAGAACACCGGTGTTGCCATCGACGTGGTCGACCTCGGAATCAGCTTCGGCGCGGCGGAGATCGTCGCCGGAATCGACATGCACGTGCAGCCAGGTGAATTCGTCTGTCTGCTCGGTCCGAGTGGCTGCGGCAAGTCGACGCTGCTGTCGTCCATGGCCGGCTTCGTGGAACCCAGCGCCGGCGAGATCGTGTGCGACGGAGATGTCGTCGCCGGCAGTAACCGCCACGCCGGCATGGTGTTTCAGAGCTCCGAAGCGTTGTTCGAATGGATGACCGTGAGCCAGAACGTGGCCTACGGCCCCAGGATGCGTGGAGCGAACCGCAGCGAGCAGGCGAGTATCGCGGCCGAGTACCTCGCGATGGTCGGCTTGCCCCACGCGGGTGCGAAGTTCCCCTCGCAGCTGTCCGGCGGTATGCGGCAACGTGTTCAGATCGCACGAGTTCTTGCCAACCAGCCGTCGTTGGTTCTCATGGACGAGCCGTTCGGTGCGTTGGACGCTCAGACTCGTCAGGTTCTGCAGACCGAACTCGACCGTATCTGGCGGCACACCCGCTGCACCGTGGTATTCGTGACTCACGATATCGACGAGGCACTGACGTTGGCTGACCGTGTGATCGTGATGTCGGCCGGCCCGCGGGCCCGGATCAAGAGCGTCTACGAGGTCAATGCGGCTCGTCCGCGAGACCGCAACGATCCCGAGGTGATCGAGCTCTACGAGAAGCTGCGGGACGACATTCGGGCAGAAGTGGTTGCGTCGCTGCGGAACCAAGGCATTGAGGAGGACGAGCTGTGACGGCTGTAGTGACCGGTGGTTCAGCCGGTGTGAGAACAGCGAAGGTGGCGGAGACAAAAAAGCGTTCGTCGGCGCGGCGATCCAAGATTGTCAAAGCGACGCTGATGTATGCAGCCTCAGCGGCAATCGGTTTGGGCATCTGGTCGTTCCTGGCGTGGTGGTACGGGCCGACCACCATTGCATCACCGGCCGAAGTATGGTCGGCGGCACAGGAACTGTGGGAGAGCGGCGTTCTGTGGTCGTCGATCACCGCATCGGGTCAGCGAATTCTCATCGGCTGGTTCCTGGGTGTCGTGATCGGTGCTCCCGTCGGAATTCTGATGGGCCGCATTTCCATCGTGCGACAGCTCCTCGATCCGTACATCGAGTTCTTCCGGTTCATTCCGCCTATTGCGTTTGTCACTCTCGCCGTCGTCTGGTTCGGCATCGGTGAGACGTCGAAGGTTGTTCTGATCTTCTACACCTCGGTATTCATCGTCACGGTCAGCACGATTGCCGCGACTGTAGCGATCAGCGAGAACAAACTGCAGGCAGCGGCAAATCTTGGTGCCAACAAACTTCAGATCATGAAGACGGTGGTCTTGCCGTCGTCGATCCCCGGCATCGTCACGGGCGCTCGCCTGGCGATGGGCAACAGCTTCCTCACCATCGTGTCGGCGGAGATCGTCGCCGCCGACCAGGGTATCGGTTCGATGATCTGGCAGGCTCGAAACTACGGCCGGATCGACTGGACGTTCGTCGGCATCATCGTCCTGGGCATCATGGGCTTCATCTTCGACCGGATTCTCCGCATTCTGTCCTCGCGGTACCTCGCCCGTTACGGCGTCAAATAGTCAGGAGCGCAGCATGAATCACCCGCTGAGCATTGCCGAGCAGGCCGGAATTCCGGGACCGCCCGAGTTCACCGATATCGAGAGTGAGCGGCGTCGTCGCAAGACCGCTGTCATCGGCGGGTATCGGATTTTGTCGAAATTCGGTTTGGACGAGGGAATCTCGGGACATATCACCGCCCGAGACCCAGAAGATCCGGAGACTTTCTGGACTGCGCCGTTCGGGCGGCACTTCTCCCAAGTTCAGCCGGAGGAATTGCTGCATGTGGCGTCGGACGGCGCGGTCATTTCCGGAGACGGACCGCTCAACCGAGCAGCGTTTGTCATCCACAGCAAGGTTCACGAGGCTCGTCCCGACGTCATCGGAGCTGTTCACGCTCACGGTTTGAACGGTAAGGCGTTCTCCTCGCTGCACACCCGCCTAACGCCGATCACTCAGGACGCGTGCGCCTTTCACGAGGATCACTCGATCTACGAGGAGTATCACGGGGTGGCGCTGGACGAAGAGGAGGGGATTCGCATCGCGGATGCCCTCGGATCGAACAAGGCCGTGATCCTCACCAACCACGGTCATCTGACCGTCGGAACTTCCGTGGAGAGCGCAGTGTGGTGGTATGTGTCGATGGAGCGGTCGATGCAGGCGGAGTTGACGGCGCGAGCCGCCGGTGATCCGGTTGTCCTGCACGAGAAGATCGCGGCGCAGACCTACGAAGCAGTCGGCACCGAGAAGGTGGGGTGGTTTGCGTACTCGACCATCATCCAGAAGATCGCAGCAGACGAACCCGAGGTATTCGCGCACTGAATTCTTCGCGCACTGAATTCCTGCGAGCATTGGGCCCGTCGACCGAGAGGTCGGCGGGCCCTTTTCGTGCTGTCCCGCAACTGTTACCGAGGTCTGTTGAGCGGACCGGTTTCATTTGCGTGAGTCCGTCGGCGCAATACCGTATCGAGTGTGAACAAAACGTCTTCCACGGCGACCGACAACGAGATCGGCGTCGATATTCTGATCATTGGTGCCGGCCCCGCCGGGCTGTACGGCGCGTACTACGCAGGCTTCCGCGGCCTCTCGGTTGCCGTGATCGATGCCCTTGCGGAACCGGGGGGACAGGTCAGTGCGATGTACCCGGAGAAGGCGATCCTCGACATCGCGGGATTCCCTTCGGTCAAGGGACGCAACCTCATCGAGGGTTTGATGGCGCAGGCTGCCCCGTTCGATCCGGTGTACCTTCTGGGCATGCAGGCTCGTGAGCTGTCGCATGACGACGACGGCCGGGTGCGGATCACCACCAGCACGGGCCAGGTCGTGGTGGCCGGCGCGGTTGTCATCACCGGCGGCATCGGAACCTTCACCCCGCGTCCGTTGGCGAAGGGTTCGGAGTTCATGGATCGGGGGCTGAGTTACTTCGTCCCGGATTTGTCGGCGCACACCGGGAAAGACGTTGTCATCGTCGGTGGCGGCGACAGCGCGTTCGACTGGGCCGTTCACCTGGAACCGATTGCCAAGTCCGTCACCCTGGTTCACCGGCGAGATCGTTTCCGCGCGCACAAATCCACAGTCGCCAAGGTGCAGGAAAGCAGTGTCCAGGTTCTCGTCAACGCCGATGTCTCGGCGGTACGTGGAAACGGGTGGATCGGCGAGGTCGACATCACCCACAAACAAGACAAGAGCACGTCCACGCTGCCCGCTCAATCCGTCATCGCTGCATTGGGATTCACGGCCGACCTCGGTCCGATGATGGAGTGGGGAATCGAGATCGACAATCGCCACATCGCGGTGAACACACGGATGGAGACGAATGTTCCGCGTGTGTATGCCGCCGGGGACATCACGGACTATCCCGGCAAGGTCCGCTTGATCGCCGTCGGTTTCGGCGAGGCCGCGACTGCGGTGAACAACGCTGCGGCAGTGCTGGATCCGGAAGCAGAAATCTTCCCTGGACACTCCACCGAACAGGAGAGCTAGGCAATGGCATTTGTCATCGGTGAAGCATGCATCGACTACACGGACCGATCGTGCATGGAAGAATGCCCCGTGGATTGCATCTACGAGGGTGATCGCAAGCTCTACATCAACCCGAACGAATGCATCGATTGCGGCGCTTGCGAATTGGCCTGCCCGGTGGAGGCGATCACCGTCGACCGGAAAGCAGACCCGGATTTCAAGGAAGACAACAAGCGCTTCTTCCTCGAGGTCTTGCCTACCCGTAGCGAGCCCGTCGGAAATCCGGGTGGTTCGGCAAAGATCGACATCGTCGGCGTCGATACCCCGATGGTTGCGGCGTTCTGATGGTTGGCGGCCTGCAACTCGGATACGTTGATTCGTCTTTCGGGCAATTGCATTACGCGCAGCAAGGTTCGGGTGAGGCGATTCTCCTGCTTCATCAGGCGCCCCGGTCGTGGGACGAATTCCGCGAGTTCATTCCACTCCTTGCCGACGACTTCCGCGTTGTCGCGATGGACATGCCGGGGTACGGCAACAGTGCTCCGGTACCCGGCCCGCAGACCATCGAGACCTATGCGCGAGGCGCGTGGGAATTGCTCGACACCCTGGGCGTCGATCGAGTCACGGTCATCGGTCACCACACCGGTGCGGCAGTGGCGCTCGAGATGGCGGCATCACGCCCCGAGAGGGTGCACGCTGCCGTGCTCTCGTCGTGCCCGTGGACCGACCGCAACTACCGCGAGGGGCACTCGGGACCCGGTGGGATCGACTGCGTCGACCGGGCCGCAGACGGTAGCCATCTCACCAGGCTGTGGGAGATGCGTCGCCCCTACTACCCCGAACCAGGCACCGCACTGCTCGACAGGTTCATCCGAGACGCGCTTGCCTACCGGGTAGATCCGGCGGAGGGGCACAAAGCCTGCGCCCGCTACGTCATGGAGGCGAGAGTCGGTTCGGTGACTGCGCCGGTTTTGCTGATCGGCGCGCAGAAGGATCCCTTCTCGATGCCTAACATTGCGCCGTTGCGTGCACACCTGACGGGTGCGGCAGTGGTGGAAACGGAGATCGTCGAATCGGGGACCGTCGCACTCGTCGAGGAGCACGCTCCGCAGATTGCATCCGCCGTCCGCATGTTTCTGGAGAATTACGCAGGTAGGCGCCCCGTGTAAACTCTGCGGGACGGGTTCACTGAGCGGACCGTGTGGCGTGCGTCTCATCGTGTCGTCACCATAGTGTCAGTCTCGAAGCACCTGCACCTAACGAGGACCCCGACCGATCTCGGTCGTTGTGGCACTCGGTCTCGGCAGGCTGTCACAGATCGTTCAGGAGGACACTCATGGCCGCTCCACAACAATCCGTCGGGTTCGGATCCGTACTACCCATCGCGTCGGAAACGACCGCTGCATCGCAGCCTGCAGGTGAACTGTCCTCGGTCCTGGGCAAGGCTCGAATGATCTTGGACGCTTTCGACACCGACCACAGTGACCTGTCTCTGACGGAGCTCACCCGGCGCAGTGGGGTCGCGAAAGCGACGGTTCACCGGTTGGCCGGCGAGCTGGTCGAGTGGGGATTGCTCGAGCGCGCGGGTACCAAGTACCGGCTCGGCCTGCGATTGTTCGAGCTGGGCCAATTGGTGCCGCGTCAGCGGATTCTGCGCGACGCGGCGCTGCCGTACATGGAGGACCTACTGCTGGCGACGCAGGAGACGGTTCACTTTGCGGTTCGTGACGGCATCGACGTCCTCTACATCGAGAAGATCATCGGACACCGCGGGCTCAATCAGCAGTCGCGGGTGGCCGGTCGGCTCCCGCTGTACTGCACCGCCACCGGCAAGATCATCCTTGCCTTCTCCCCGCAATCGGTCTTCGACGAGGTAGTCGAGCAGGGTTTCACCGCCTTGACCAGTCGAACGACGATGTCCGTCAGCGTGCTGCGCCAGCAAACCGAGCGGATGCGTAAGGAACAACTCGCGGTGGAGGTCGAGGAGACACGGCTCGGGTACATGAGCGTCGCAGTGCCGGTGTTCAGCGGCCCGCGCACTCTGGCCGGCGCGTTGTCTGTGACAGCGCCGACGGCTCGCCTCAACGTCAGCCGCATCACCGGGGCCCTGCGCACTGCCGGCGCCGGAATCACCCGAAAACTTCATGCCATGAAGTGCACACATTCGCCGAGCGACCCGCTGGCTCTGCGCACGATCTGCAGTCCGGTGATGTGTTCGTTCAACGGTTGCGGCAAGTAGCGAGGCGCGGTCTATCGCCGGGCGCGGAACACGCTCTTCTCGCAGTCCCAGGTGTGTGGGCCGACGCCCCTCTCACGTAGCACTGCTTTCTGTACCTTGCCGGTTTCGGTGAGTGGCAACGTGTCCACGACGTCGATGTACCGGGGAAGTGCAAAGTACGGCAGCTGTTGCTGGGAGAACTCCAGAATCGAAATGGGGTCGAAAGATACTCCGGGGCGCAGTATTACAGTTGCCATGACGTCGTCCTCGGCCAGATCCGACGGTACCGGGAAGACGGCAACCTGACCGACCGACGGATGCAACGCCAGAACGGTTTCCACTTCGGCCCCGGAAATATTTTCACCGCGGCGCCGAATCACGTCTTTGATGCGATCGACAAATCGGAACCAGCCGTCTGCTTCCCGAATCACCCTGTCACCGGTCTGTATCCAACTCTCCGTCGCCGGAATCTCCTCGCCCAGATAGCCCAGTGAACAGGCGCCGGGGATCGTGCTGCGGACCACCAGTTCGCCGGGCTCCCCGTCTGCGGCAGCAGTACCGTCGTTGACGACTGCGGCGTCGTAGCCACTCATCACCCGCCCCATGTACCCGGCCCGCCGATCTCCCGGAAGTGTGCCGATCACGAGATTGGTTTCGGTACTTCCGAATCCGTCCACGAGTTCTACACCGAATCTCTGGGCAAACGGTTCGATCAGATGAGCCGGCGTTGCGGGGGCAAGTGCCACGTGGACGCTGTGCTGTCGGTCTTGCGGCGATGGGTCCGCGTTCATCAACATGGCCACCATCGCACCCAGCAGGTAGTCGACAGTTGCGCCGATCTCGCGAACTTCGCGCCAATGATTGCGGACCGAAAAGCGTTGTCCCAGGAAAAAAGTAGACCCGGCCCAAAGGGACTGAACAAAGGCATTGAGAGCATTGGTGTGAAACAGCGGCAGGCAGTTGTACAGCACATCGTCCCCGGTGAGCCCGAGTGAGGCGCCGACGCCTTTGCCCCACTGCAGGAACTGCGCGTGCGGGCATCGGACGCCTCGGGGCAGACCGGTGGTGCCGGAGGTGAAGAGTATCGCGGCCAGGTCGAGCGGATCGAGGGTCTCGGGCTCACAGCCCGGATGCGAACCGGCAGTGGGGACGCACTGTTCACCCATGACCCACACGGTGCCGTCGAATCCGGCTACAGCGCCTGAGTATTCGGGTGAAACCAGGATCCGTTGTACACCAGCCTGTTCGAGTGCGCTGGCAACACTGTCGGCTCGGAGGGCCGTATTGAGTGGGACGACAACCGCACCGATCCACGCGCATCCGAGAACAAGGTCTGCCAGTTCGATCCTGTTGCCGGACAGTGCCGCCACGCGCTCCCCACGGCCGACACCGTGATTACGGAGATCCGCCCCCATCGACGCTGCACGATCCCGCAATTCGCGGTAGGTGACCGTGATCCCGTCGACGACGAGCGCCGGGTGCTCCGGACGCTCCAAAGCTCGCCTCCGGATCAAATCCGGAAGCGAGCGCGGAATGGCATGTGCGTCGTGGTGCATGGGTAACTGTATCCCTCAGGGTACGACGACGGCCCGGCCGGCAACCTTGCCCTCACCCATCAACTGCAGTGCCGTTGCGATGTCATCCAGCGGAAACTCCTGCACTGCAACGGAAATCTTGCCTTCGATGAGCAGCCGGATCATTTCAGGTGCCAGTTCGGCTTGCCGGGCAGTCTTGCGAATCATGTTGACGGGCAGGATCCGGACATCGCTGAGCAACCAGTTCGGCAAGTCCAGGGTGAGGCTCTTACCCAAGGTATATCCGATCAGGGCAGCCCGGCCACCGGGGACAACACTCGCCAGAAGGTGCGGCAAGCCGTCGCCGCCAAGCGTGTCGATCACGGCGTCGACGGAAGGCTCGGATCCCACCACTCCGGCAAGTTCGTCGCCTTGCCCGACGACGGGACGCACACCCTCCGGAAGCAAGGCAGCCTGATCTTCGCGCGGTACAACACCGATTACCTCGGACGCTCCGGCAAGCAGAGCGAACTGTGCTGCCATCGATCCGACAGCGCCGGATGCTCCGGCGACAACAACTCGTTCGCCGGGAGCGACGGCTGCAATGTCGTTGACGGCAACATAGCCGGTTGTGCTGGGCAGGAAGAAGGTTGCGGCGACGGCCGGCGACAGTGCGGGATCAAAGGGTGTGAACGCCTTGTCTGCCGCTACCAGATACTCAGCCCAGCAACCGTTCTTGAACAGGCCGACTCCGCCGCCTCGGACCAGAAGGCGGGTGCCAGGCTCATAGGTGTCGGATTCGATTACCGTCGCCGCTCCGTCTGTTCCACCGATATGTGGCAGGTTCGGCTTGACTCCGAAGTTTCCGCTCGCGACGGTGATGTCGAGATGGCCGAGCGCGGCAGCGTCGATGCGCACGAGCGTCTGACCGGATTCACGTGTGGGAATGTCGATGTCGTCGATGACCGGTGAAGTGCCGAACTGATGGAGTCGGGCCGCGCGCATTGTGTCTCCTAGTAGCGATCTGTGAATGGATGTACTGAATATGAGTGCGGTCAGGACAGGATCGACTGGTCGCGAAGTCCGGCGATCAGTTCGTCGCTGTATCCGAGCACCGACTCGAGGACGTCGTCGGTGTCCGCGCCCAGCACCGGCGCAGCGCGTCGGATCGAGCCGGGTTCGGAGTTCCGGCGAACGGGGATGCCTTCGTGGAGGAATGTTCCGGCGAGGGGATGTTCCTGTGCCGAATAGAAACTGCGTGCCCGAAGATGTGGATCGCTCTCGACCAGGTCGCGTCCGTCCTGGACGGTGCCGGCCGCGATACCCGCTGATTGCAAGCGTTCCATGACGGTTTCGGGTGACAGAGTCCTGGTCCAGTCGGCGATGGCGTCGTCGATACGTTCGTGATCGGCTTGGCGGCTTTCTGCACTCGCGAAGTCAGGATTGCCGATCCATTTCTCTGCTTCGATGATGCGGCACAATGCATTCCATTCCGTGGTATCGCGAACGGCAATCGAGCACCACCGGTCGCTGCCGAGGCACGGGTACACGCCGTGTGGTGCCAGTTCGTGATGGCTGTTGCCGATCGGATCGGGGGACTGTGACCGGGCGGCTCGGAGAACGCTGGTACCCATGTGCGCTGCCATGGCTTCGAGTTGTGACAGGTCTACGTGCTGTCCCCGGCCGGTCCGGTCGCGGTAGTCGAGGGCTGCCAGCATCGCGACGCCGGCTTGCAGTCCGGCGACGATGTCGCCATGGCCGTAGATGACTCCGACAACGTCATCGGCGTTCCAGCCGGTCAGTGCGGTCAAACCGGTACTTGCCGAAACGATGTCGGCATACGACACCCAGTCCTTGCGAGGACCGGTGTGACCCATCCCGGACATCGACACGTAGATGATGTCCGGTTTGAGCTCCCGGAGTTGTTCGTAGCCGAGCCCCATCTTGTCCATGACCGACGAGCTGAAATTCTCGACCACGACGTCGGAGTTCCTGATCAGGTCGCGCAGTACCGAAAGGCCCTCTGCGGATCGGGTATCGAGTGTGATGCTGCGCTTGTTGCGGTTGACGTCGTTGAAGTACCCGCTGGTGTTCGGATTGTCGTGCGGTCCTCGCGAGAGATGCATGAACGGTGCAAAGCGAGTCGGGTCCGGGCGTCCGATCGATTCGACCTTGATGACATCGGCACCGTGGTCGGCAAGGATTCTGGTGCCGTACGGGCCCGCCAACACCCACGTGAGATCCAGGACGCGGACACCTTCGAGGCTGGGCGTGCTGCCACCGCTGAACTCGTGGGTTTCGTTCACTGCCACAGGCGAGGTGGCCTTCAAGAGTTCCTGATGCTGGCCCAACCGGGCAGCCTCGAGCGTTCCGATGCGCCGGCCTTCGGGGAAAGCGAAGCCGAACCCGAGATCGCGGTAGGTACCGTGATCTCCGGTCACGTCGGTGAAGAAGTCCCGGTCGTTGAGTTGCGGGTTACGCAGCAGTTCTTCGGGCCGGTCGACCGCTGCCCACGGCAACTTGCGTGACTGCGCGCTGACCGCGAATTCTTCCTTCGGCCACTTCGCGATGAAGGCGGACAGAACGTCGAAAATGTGTTCCTGATGCGTCTTTCGGTAGACCGCGTCGGACCACTCCGGTTGATCGAGATCGTCCTGAGCATCGTTGTCGATCAGCCAGGCCAGCATGCCGTCCCACATGCGGGGGCTACCGCCGAGGCCGCCACCGACATAACCGTCGGCGGCCTGGAACAGTCCGTGCGGAACGAGCGGATGTACCCGGCCCGGACGCGGTGGTACGCGGTCCTCGTGAATGTAGGCAAGAGTGCCCGCTTCCAGCGCGGCGGCAACACATTCCTGAGCGCTGATCTCCAGCAACGGGTTGTGGCCCTTGGATCGCGAACGCAGTCCGAGAAGCACGCCGATTGCGGCATTGATTCCGGCGAGCTGCTCAGCCTGGAGTTCGGGGAGCAGCAGTGGAGGGTGCTCGGGATCGCCGACCTGGGCCATCATCCCGCCGAGTGCCGCGACGGTCAGATTTGTTGCCTTCCAGTCACTTCGCGGTCCGGTTGTGCCGAAGGGTGTCACTCGTACGTGAACGAGAGATCCTCGGTTGTCGCGTAGAGCGCCGGTCGCGCTGCCGTCGAGCAGGACGTCGGCACTGCGCAGCAGTGCTTCGAAAGCGAGGCGATCGTTGCTGTCGTCGATATCGAGGACAACGGACTTCTTGCCCGCATGCCAATGCAAGTACGAATCACCCTGGGACTCGGTGCGACTGGGGTCACCGGTGGGTGGTTCTACCAGAATGACCTCGAAACCCAGCCCGACCAGGATGCGCCCGGCGAATCGCGCAAACGGACTGGAAATCTCTACGACCCGTACCGGGGGATGCACCACAACTACTCCGTTTCAATCGAAAGATATCGCCGAACCGACTGGAGTCGAACGTAGTTCTGCGGGCCGGTGGGCGACATGATTTCGGTCTGCCCACCGGACCCGTTCTCACTCTCCGCTCAGGCGGCGTTCTGCTCGAACCATCCCGAGAGGAGGACAGCGGACGGATCGATGTCCGCGGAGATCTTGCCCTGCTCGCGGAAGAATGCAACAAGTTCGTTTGCGCGCTCCACGTCGTCCTCGGTGAATCCGCGTCCACCGAAATCGATTTGGGTCACCCGGTCTGCGGCCTCGGCCGGGTCCATCTGGATAGACGCGGCAATTGCGGTTGCAGCCCGATCCGGATCCGAGTTCACGATTGCCGACGCTTCCGAGATCACCTTGAACACCTTGCCTGCGGTTTCTTCGTTCGCGGACAACCAGTTGTCCGAAGCGATGATCCATTGGGCGTACTTGGCGCCGAAGTCGCCGGTCGTGGCAACAACGCGCCCGCCGGTATTGACACTCTGCGTCACCCAGGGGTCGAAGGACAGGAAGCCGTCGATGTCACCGCGCGCCAGCAAAGCAGGCTGTTCGGGCGGGCTTGTGCTCACGAGTGTGACCGTCGTGGGGTCGATGCCGAGACTGGCCAGGTACTGGTTCGTGAAGTAGAGGCCGATGCCGGGGAAGACGCCCATGGTCTTGATCGACTTCGGCTCGACGCCATTCCTCAGTACAACCTGGAAGTATCGGTCGGATTCCTGAAATACGCCCAGCGCCCGCAGGCTCGGATTGGCGGCCATGACGGACAGTGCCGTCGAGTCGGCATTGCCGGAGAGTTCCGAAGTTCCGGCTACGACGTTCTGGGCGCCCGCCGCCCCGCCTTCCGTCTGGATGACCTGGACGTCGAGGCCGGCGGCCTCGAACATGCCCTCGTGGTCGGCCAGGAAAATCGGGGCGTACGACGGGTCTACACCCACCGCGATCCGTACCAGGCCACCACTTTCGGCGGAGTTGTCGGTAGCGGGGCGGGTGCATCCGCTGACGGCGATCGTCAGGGCGGCGAGAGAAGCGACTGCGCCCACCCATTTTTTCTGAAATTTGTTGAGCATGATGGCCTCTCGGTAAATGGGAGCTGTCAGCGTCCCGTGAAGGTGGGGGACCGCTTGTCGAGGAATGACTGAAGTCCCTCAGCAGCGTCGTCCGTCTTGATCAGGTCGAGCACTGCCTCGAATTCGAGATCCAGCGCTTGATCGAGCGGCAACGACATGCCCTCGTCGACAATGCGTTTGATCATTCCGATGGTGGCAGTGGGTTTCGTCGCGAGTTCGCGTGCGAGGTCAGCGCAATGCGCATCGAGGTCGGCGTCCGCAACGACGGTGTCGACCAGGCCGATATCGAGTGCATGCTCGGCGCTGAGGCGCTTGCCTTCGATCATGAGCACTTTGGCTCGGTGAGCCCCGATGAGGCGTGGAAGTCGCTGGCTGCCACCGGCACCCGGAAAAAGCCCAAGTCCGATCTCGGGGAAGCCGATGGTCGCCGACTGCGCCATGATGCGGAAGTCGCAGGCCAACGTCAGTTCTGCTCCGCCGCCGAGTGCGTGCCCGTTGATCTTCGCGACGACAGGTTTGGGAGCCGACTCGAGGATCCACTGTACGTCGACCCACGGGCGCATCGCGCGCTGAGTTTCTTCCGTCAGCTCGCGCATCACGGTGATGTCCGCACCGGCGACGAAGAACCGTCCAGTGCCCGTCACGACAATGACGCGGACGGTCTGGTCCGACGCGAGTACCGGCAGTATCTCCAGAAGCTCGGCGATCATGCTGGGGTTGAATGCGTTGGCTGGAGGTTTGTCGATAGTCACGGTGGCAATCGAGTCTGTGACGTCGACGGTGACGAAGTTGTAGGTCTGGCCGGTCTGTCTCGTCAAGTGAGCTCCTGTCAGCGGGTTGGCGGGGTAAACCGGTCGAGCCGGGGGATGCGTAGTGGGAAGTATGGTGGGGACCCTCACGCGGCGGTACCGCTCGGGTTCGGTCAGTAGACCAATGTCGGATGCTGATCGCGTAGGAACTTTCTTCGCTGTGATCACGGCGATATTTGCTCCTGTGACAGGATTGAGCCCGTGACTTCTGCAGTACCGACACCGCCCGCGCCCTCCGTCGACAAGCGTCCCGAGTCGATTTTCACCATTGGGACCAGGCTCGAGGACCGGCTCGGACGAACCGGAACCATCCACACACCGCACGGCGATATCGCGACGCCGTCGTTCGTGGCTGTCGGAACCAAGGCCACGGTCAAGGCCGTGCTGCCCGAGTCCATGAAGGAACTCGGTGCGCAGTCGTTGCTCGCCAATGCGTACCACCTGTACTTGCAGCCGGGACCCGACATCGTCGACGAGGCCGGCGGGCTGGGCAAGTTCATGAACTGGGACGGGCCCACCTTCACCGACAGCGGTGGCTTCCAAGTCATGTCGCTTGGTGTCGGGTTCAAGAAGGTGCTCGCGATGGAGGCCGTCGGTGTGCAGTCCGACGACGTCATCGCGAAGGGCAAGGAGCGTCTCGCGACAGTCGACGACGAGGGCGTGACGTTCAAATCGCACCTCGACGGCAGTAAGCATCGCTTCACCCCCGAGGTGTCGATGCAGATCCAGCATCAGCTCGGCGCCGACATCATGTTCGCGTTCGACGAGCTCACAACGCTGCTCAACACCCGCGGCTACCAGGAGCGATCGGTCGAGCGCACGCAGGCGTGGGCGATCCGCTGTATCAATGAACATGAGAAGCTCACCGCCGAACGCGTTGACAAGCCCTATCAGGCTCTCTTCGGCGTGATCCAAGGCGCGCAGTACGAAGATCTGCGACGTCAAGCCTGCCGCGGACTCGAGTCGATCGAAGGCGAGAACGGATACGGCTTCGACGGCTACGGCATCGGCGGCGCCCTCGAGAAGCAGAACCTCGGAACGATCGTGCGTTGGTGTAACGAGGAACTACCCGAGAACAAGCCGCGTCATATGCTCGGCATCAGTGAACCGGACGACTTCTTCGTCGCAATCGAGAACGGCGCGGACACTTTCGACTGCGTCAACCCGTCGCGTGTTGCTCGCAATGCTGCGATTTACGTCCGCTCCGGCAGGTTCAACATCAACACCAGCCGATTCCGTCGTGACTTCACGCCTATCGACGACGAGTGCGACTGCTACACGTGCGCCAATTACACCCGCGCGTACATCCATCACCTCTTCAAGGCGAAGGAAATGCTCGCGTCGACGCTTTGCACCATCCACAACGAGCGATTCACCGTGAAGTTGGTCGACGATATCCGAGCCAGCATCGAAGGTGGGTATTTCCACGACTTCAAGGCGGACATGCTCGGAAAGTTCTACGCGGCGAAGACGCCTGCACCTCAGGCGTAGGTCGGTTCGCGCTTCTTCACGTATGCGATGACGCGGTAGGTGATCGGCATGACCAGAACCTCGACAAGCGTCTTCCACAGGAAGCCGACCAGCACGTAGTTGATGAAGTCTTCCCATGTGCTGATGCCGATGACACCGGCCGCGATGGAACAGAAGATGAGGGTATCGGCGAATTCGCCGACGACGGTCGAGCCGATCAGCCGCGCCCACAGATGCTTCTCCTGCATGCGCTTTTTCATCATGACCAGAACCAGTGAGTTCAGTAGCTGTCCGACGAGGTAGGCGGCCAAGCCCGCGACCAGTAGCCGGGGAATGACACCGACCACGGTTTCGAGGGCGGCCTGGTTCTCGTAGAACTCTGCCGACGGGAGTTGCACTGCAATCCAGAAGCACGCAGCGGCAAGAATCAGTGCGCCGAAGCCCAGGTAGATCGCGCGTCGGGTCGCTTTGAAGCCGTAGACCTCGCTGAGCACGTCACCGAGGACGTAGGCGAGCGGGAACAAGAAGAATCCACCATCGGTGATGATGGGCAGAATCTGCAAGGGACCGAGCGAGAAGTCGGAATCCGCAAAGAAGGCGACCCCCTTGGTCGCCGCCACGTTCGAGATCAGCAGCGTTGCGGTGAAGAGCGCGACGATCGTCGGGTAATAACCCCGGCTGACGTGCGCAAATTTGGTTTCGTGGGTCGATTCGTCTTGCTGATCCTGAGCTGTCACGTCCGTCATCCAAGCACCACAAGGCGCTCGGATGCGAGTTGGCGACCGTCCAGTTGCGCAGAACACACCGAAGGCCCTGCGGTTTCACGTGGAACCGCAGGGCCTTCGGTGATGCAAACGAACTGATCAGGCAGCTACATGACCGCCGGTCAGCACGCGGTATGCGTAGGTGCTGGCGATCAGTGCGACGGGCGCCGTCACCAGAAGACCGATTCCACACAGCAGCGCGCCGATGATGTTGATACCGATCAGAGCGAGCGCCAGCAGGACCAATGTCCCGACGTTCGACGAGGTCAACGCGTAACTCGATTTGATGCCCGAAATCGCATCCTGATTCTTGTCCACGATGAAGGTCAGCGTGTAGTAGAGCAGGAACGCCGCGATGATGCCGGGAATGATGCAGAGAGCCAAACCGACGTAAGTTGCCACTGCTACCAGGAAACCGCCGAGAACAACTGCGCCGATGTTGGTGAATTGGAAGAAGGTGCCGAAAGCCGGCTTGATTCCATCCAATTCGCTCAACGCTCCACGAAGGAATGCGGCTTGGATGATGTAGCCGACGATAGCGGTGACCAATCCACCCACAATGGACAGCGCGCTGAACTCTGTGTTGGTGTAGTCGAAGCCGTTGAAAGCGCCCTGGATCAGTCCGGCGATCAAGAACGCGATGATCGAGATTCCGATCCAAACCAATGCGTTGTCTTTGAACTTGTTCCAGCCGTAGGTAATTGCCGCACCCACAGAAAGCTGCGGTCCACCGAATCCTGCGCCGTAGTCGTTGGCGGGCGGCGGTGGGAAGTTACCGCCTCCGGGAGGTGGCGGGTATCCACCGGGCGGTGGGTAGTTGCCTCCGGGAGGGGGATAGCTTCCACCCTGCGGAGGCGGCGGATATCCACCTGGCGGCGGGTAATTGCCACCTTGAGGAGGTGGGGGGTATCCACCGGGCGGCGGGTAGCTTCCGCCCTGCGGAGGCCCCGCCGGCGGGGGATAGCTCCCAGGAGGAGGCGTTCCCTGCTGGCCGTAGGGATCCTGGGGCGGGAATTGCTTTCCGTCCTCGGGATTCTGGTTGGGGTCGTGCCCACCGGTTGTCATATGCGCACCTAACCCTTGACTACCTGAGTTCCACCAGCGAGCTCGTCATGCTTGCCCTGCTTGGTGGGGCTGTTGTTGATCGTGACCGCGATGACGATGTAGGCGACCAACGCGAGGATTCCGCCGATGATCGGAATGATCGAGAGCAACGTGAAGGCGTTGCGAATCGCAGACTGCTGGACGGAGGGGCGAGGTGCGCCACCCGGACCGTGTACTGAAAGGCCCAGAATCATCTTTCCCAAAGTCCGACCCTGCGTTACTTCCATTGCGATGAAGTAAGCGAAGGTCAGAATTCCCGAGAACAGTCCCGAGACCAGAATCAAGCTGTCGGAGTCACTGACCAATAGAGCCAGAATCGCGGCGATGACGCCGACGATGATGCCGTCGATGATGCGGGCACCGAGTCGAATCCACAGATCGCCCGGCTGAGCACCCGAAGGCAGCCGGTTTCCTCCGCCGTACGCACCTTGGTCGTTGAACTGCGGAGGCGGCGGGAAGTTTCCGCCCTGGGGCGGCGGCGGGTATCCACCGGGAGGCGGGTAGTTGCCACCCTGAGGGGGCGGGAAGTTTCCGCCCTGCGGGGGCGGGTAGCTTCCGCCTTGCGGGGGGCCTGCGGGAGGGGGGTAACTTCCGGGAGGAGGTGTTCCCTGCTGGCCATATGGATCCTGGGGTGGGAATTGCTTCCCGCCTTCTGGATTCTGGTTGGGGTCGTACCCACCGGTTGTCATGTGTTCCCCTCAGTCGTAAATATCGCGCTCGAGTGTGACAGTGGATATGACCCTACTGGGATCAAAGAGCGATGTGGATGACATCTGCTCACTTGGATTCGGAGGTCACCTGTGGTTTAGGCTGCGTTGTATGACGAGTTCCGGGGGCAACAACGACGATTCTTCGAGCGATTACCAGGCAAAACCTGGGTACGGAGAATTTCCGAGCCTGCCTCCTGAGGGGTACGGCGTGTCCCCGTCCGAAACGCAGTCTTCACCTGAAGTTCCCGGATATACCACTCCCAACGAGCAGTACCCGGGTTATCCACCGCCGTCGTACAACCCGCCCGGTAATAACCCCCAGCCGGGCGGAATCGGTGAACCGAACCCGTACCTGCCGCCGCAGAATTTCGGACCGCAGAATCAATATCAGCAGAATCAATATCAGCAACCCGGACAATACGGACAGGCTCAATACGGACAGCCTCAGTACGGCCAACCTCCGAACCCGTACGGTCAACCGAATCAATTCGCGGGTGGGTACGCACCGCCGATGCAGCCGGTCGGCACCAATGGTCTCGCAATTGCATCGCTGGTTGTATCGCTTGCGGGTGGTTGCTTCTACAGTCTCGGCGGAATCGTCGGAATCATTCTGGGAATTGTCGCGCTCAATCAGATCAAGCAGACAGGTCAACAGGGGCGCGGGCTTGCGATAGCCGGAATTGCGGTCGGCGCGGCCTTCTTGGCAATTTTTGCCGTGATTCTCGTGGTCGCACTCATAGCGAGTGCATCGTCGTCGTACTGAAGTGCCGTCGTGCTGAAGTGGCGAGCGCTCACACGGGAGTGACGACGGACGACGCAGGAAGTGGCTTGCCGAAGTAATAGCCCTGGCCCATGTCGCAGCCGGCCCGCAAGACGTTGGCTGCGTGTTCCGCGGTTTCGACGCCCTCTGCGATCGAATCAAGCCCTAGCTTCCGAGCGATGTCGGCGATGGACTCCATGACCATGAAGGCGCGGTCTCCAGCACGACCCGCTGCGCTGACAGCCCAGGTCAAGGATTGGTCGATCTTGAGAATGTCGAGCGGCAATTCCGACAATGCGGAGAAGGACGCGAAGCCCGCCCCGAAATCATCCAGCGCGATTCGAATTCCCTCGTTGTGCAAGACGTGAAGAGTCTCGGCGGCATGCCGGCCTACGACGCCGAGTTCGGTGACTTCCACGATTATTCTGCTCAGTGGCGTTTGTGAACTGTCGAGCGCTCCGAGGATCTCGTGAGCGGCGTGCGGGGTAGCGAGTTGGCGAGGCGAAAAGTTGACCGCGACCATCATGTGCTCAGGCCACGACGCTGTTTGGGCACAAATCATTTCCAGAGCTTGTAGCCCGATGGGAATGATGAGCCCAGAGGATTCGGCGGAGCGCATGAAATCTTGAGGTTCGATCAACCCTCGCAGCGGATGGCGCCAACGCAAAAGAGCTTCATAGCTGATAATTGCTGACGAGTTCAGATTGACCTGGGGTTGATACAACACCTCGAATTGATGGTCGTCGAGTGCCTCGCGAAGCTCGCGGACCATGCGTATTCCTTTTCGTCCTGAGTCGCCCGTGCCGCACGTGCGTGTCAGCGTGGATGCTGCAAGTGGGTACTGTGGTCGGATTCCAGGTTCAGATCCCGGGCGTGGTTTTGCAGGAACAACTCGCCCTGAATTTCCTTCGCCAGTCTCGACCGTACTTCACTATTCGAGAATTGCCAACGAATAGCTATTGCGGACGGCTTTGTCATATCGGACAATCGTAGTTTTGTTCCGACGAGGCACCGATTGATACGTCACTTACTTCGCCGGGAAAATCCACGGGGTCCGGGGGATCTTGCGAGAGTCGAATCGATCCGCCAATTGGGGTGGTGTGACAACCTCGCCGGGTTCGGCGAGACCGATGCTCGACGCGATCATCGTCAGAACCTGCTCGGTACTGCGTCCGGCCTCGAGTTGATCTGCCAGAGTCACTGCGCCGTCGCGCTTCGCGAGTCGCTTGCCTTCACTGTTCAAGGCAAGAGGAACGTGGGCGTACGACGGTGGTTCGATGTCGAGCAGCTGGGCAAGGTATGCCTGACGCGGAGCCGAGGTCAGGAGGTCGTCGCCGCGAACCACCTGGTCGATGTTCTGTGCACCGTCGTCGACGACAACGGCAAGGTTGTAAGCGGGCACCCCGTCTCCGCGGAGCAGGACGACGTCGTCGACTGGTCCCGTCACCTCGCCGAACAGTTCGTCATGGACGGTGAACGAGTCGATGCCGGCCCGTAGCCTCAGCGCGGGAGATCGGCCACTTGCCGATTTCTCGGCGCGTTCGGCCTCCGAAAGGTTCCGACACGTGCCGGGGTAGGCGCCGTCTGGAGCATGGGGCGCTGACGGTGCCTGCAGGATCTCCTTGCGTGTGCAGAAGCAGGGATAGGTCAGGTCACGCTCGCGCAATTGGTCGATAGCCTTGTGGTACAAGGGAAGACGGTGTGACTGCAATACGACTGGGCCGTCCCACGTGAGGCCGAGCCTGCGCAGATCGTCGAGTTGTCGTTCCATCGCGCCGGGGCGGACACGGTCGAGATCCTCTACCCGAATGAGGAAGTCGCGCCCGCTGGTGCGGGCGAACAGCCAGGCCAGGAGGGCAGTCCGGAGGTTTCCCAGATGGAGATCGCCGGACGGACTCGGCGCGAAGCGTCCTGCTCCTTCCACGTCAGCTGGCGAGCCCGACGGAGGCGAGCGGGTTCTCGGCGTCGTGCAGGGTGAGGCGGATCTGGGTTTCCAAAGCGTGATCGAGGTACTGCGGCGGATACATGGCGGGGCTTCCGAGTGCGTCGAGTGCCAATCCATTGACGGTTGAAAGCAGAAGTGCCGCTCTGGTTTCCGCTTCCGGAGTTCCGATGCCGATCAGAACTGTCGAGATGCCGGTGCGGATTGTGAACAGGGTTGTCCGGCGGATTTCGGAGAGTGACTCACTGGTTGCGGCGCGCACGGCAAACGCGGCGAGCACATGCGCCTCACGCGTGCGTTGCTCGTCGAGGGGCAGGAGTTGCGAGAGTGCCTGGAACAGGGCGGTATGCGGGTCTGCGTCGGCGGACGATTCGGCCAGTCGCGTCAACAATCGATCGACGAGTGTTCGCAGTGCGAATGCGAACATCTCGTCCTTGGTCGAGAAATGATGTTGCACTGCGCCGATCGAGACACCCGCCCGTTTTGCGACCTCGCGAACGCTGGCATTTTCCAGTCCGGATTCCGCGGCGACATCGAACAATGCCGCCGCAAGCAGGTCTGGACTCGTGGAGGATTTTCGGCGTTCCGGCATACCGCGACATTACATGCGTATGGAAGTAATGCCCACGTCAGGGGTGCTTTTTCACGCCTTCCGGCCGAGGAAGGCAAGGAGTTTCGTCGCTTTGTCAGCGTTGTCCGGAACCTGTATTTCCGGGCCGCACACACCGCTCATGCGGATCGACTCGCCCAGGCCCGCGGCGATCTCCGACACCCACTCCACGTCCGCGTCTCGCATCGTCGTATCGGTGCCGGTTGCGGCCGCGAGGTCCCAACCGTGGATGACCAGATCGAAACACAAGAACCCCTCGACCGTGGCCCCGAGGTTGGTCCTGCCGAAGTGTCCGTCGTATTCCAGGGTGGACTTTGCCGGATCGTCCAGAATTTCCTGCATCGAATTGCGGACGGCCGCCCAGGCTGCCGACGGGTCGTCGTCGACCGACGGACCGGGTGCCAATTCCAGGCCGACTACCTTGACCATGTCTCGTTCGCTGTCGAGCACGTGTCTCACCACGTCGCGGGCGGTCCAGCCCTCGCAGGGGGAATCGTCGTCCCAGCGGTCGGCGGGTACGGCGTCGATCCGGGCCGTGAATCCGGCAGCCAGATCCCGATAACGCTGGGCGGGGGAGATCTCTGTTGAAGTCATGACAACAATCCTTCACCGCCACAGCGCATCGTGATTGATTATTTCGGACATTCACTCGATCTCCGGGGCTTCCGCCCAGATGTCCATCGGTACGACCCCGGCACTCTTGCCCTCGTCGTCGAGAAGTCGGCCCACCCTCTTCATCGATCGCAGCACCACTGACCTGTTCAGCACCACCAGGCCCGGTGCCTCTTGTGCGAGTTGTACTTCGGTAATGGGAGTTTCGCGAAGGGAGTGTGCGGCGATCGCGAGCAGTGTGTTGGCGCGTCCACCGGATATCCGCATGCACACCCGCGTTCCCGGCACTCGCTCCACCAGGGCACGAATCGTCGACCGGTCCGTGGGATCGACATATCCCCACACCCAGGTCACGAGGGGCCAGCCGGACAGCGGTAGAGACACGTCGCAGCGGAACACGATCTGGTTGCGCGACGTCAATTCGGCAAGTCGCCGCCTGACCGTACTTTCGCTGAGGCCGGTACCGACCGTGAGCTCGGCAATCGAGGATCGACCGTCCTCGCCCAGCTTCAATATCAATTGGCGATCGACCGCGTCGAACGTCTTCCCGTGATGGCGCTGATCCGTCGGCGCGTATTTGTATCGCACAGGCCGGTCTGTCATCGTCGCTCGCTGCGCGGCATCGAGTACCTGCAATTTCCAGTCGTCTCCGATCGCGAAGACCTCGGTGACGAGGTGTGCACGCGAACTGACGATCCCGGGTACCGACGCGAGCGACCGAAGCAGGAAGCGCGACAGGAAAGCCATGTCTCTGACCTCGACGAGAAGTGTCAAGTCGCCTGGGCCGCTTGTGTGTTCGACGCTCAGTACGTGCGGCCAGCGGGCAAGTCGTTCTGCAATCGTCAACGCGTTCGAAGTCGTGCAGTCGACTTCGACAAAAGCCAGACACGACTCCGGACGGCCATGGCCGGTTGCCCTGGCAGAGACCCAGGCGGTGCCGGAATCCTGTAACCGCTGCCAGCGGCGAGCCACGGTAACCGGATCCACTTTGAGCGCGTCGCCAACCGTGCGCCACGACGCTCGCGGGTCGAGTTGCAGGCAATTGATCAGGGCGAGGTCGACGTCGTCCAGTACGGCGGAATCCTGCGTTTCTTCGATCATGGTGCAAGTATCGTGCATCTCCACTGTGTCTGGGATCACTTCATTCATGCTCGAAGGGCAGAACGCGGTGGCGAGTGCCCACCGCGTTCATGCTGTGAAAGGAGAAACCAGATGTCATCGACCACGTTGCCCGCTGTTCCGACAGAGAGAAGCTTCGAGTGGGTGCAACGCCTCATCGGAATCGATACGACGAGTGCCGTGAGCAATCGACCGTTGATCGATCTCATTGCGGCGGAACTACGTCGCCATGGGGTCGAGCCGGTACTTGTTGCCGATGACGAGGGAACGAAGCTCAACTTGTTGGCAACGTTCACTCCTCCTGACGGAAGTACTGCCGGCGGTGTGATGTTCTCCGGCCATACAGACGTAGTGCCGGTCGACGATCAAGACTGGAGTAGCGACCCTTTCGCGCCCGACGTTCGCGACGGAAGCCTGTACGGACGTGGCACGTGCGACATGAAGTCGTTCATCGGGATCGTCGTCGCTGCGATCCCCGACATCGTTGCTCGGCCGCTGGCGAAGCCTATTCACTTTGCATTCTCCTACGACGAGGAAGTCGGCTGCATCGGTGCGGCCGGGTTGGTCGAGGAGGTTGTTTCCCGGAACCTGTGCCCTGATGTGTGCGTCGTCGGAGAGCCGTCAGAGATGCGGGTCATTCGCGCACACAAGTCGATGAACGTCATACGTGTTGATCTGCATGGTGTTTCGGCGCACTCGTCGCTCACTCCGCAAGGAGTCAACGCGATCGAATACGGCGCGGAGTTGATTCGATTCGTCAGAAGCGCGGCCGACGAGCTCCGTGCGTCCGGCCCGTACGACGACGCATTCGACGTGGCCTGGACGACGTGTTCGGTCAATCTCGTATCCGGCGGGATCGCAGTGAACACTGTCCCCGAGGATTGCTCCATCACTTTCGAATTCAGGAGCATCAGCTCAGCTGGCGCCGCAGATTTGCTCGAACGCTTTGCCGCCGAGGCGAATCGGATCGAAAACCTGATGCAGGAAGAAAACCCGTCAGCCTCCGTGACGATGCACGTGTCGGCCTCGGTTCCTCCCCTGGAGACGGATGCGAATGCTTCGGCGGCCGCACTGGTCGAACAATGGGGTGGTCGGGCCTCGGACGAAAAGGTCGCGTACGCCACCGAGGCCGGGATGTTCGCGAGTATCGGTATCCCCACTGTCGTGTGTGGGCCGGGAAGCATCACTCAGGCGCATGCACCTGACGAGTACGTGACACTTGACCAATTGGCACAGTGCGAGCAGTTCGTTCGGAACGTCATCGCTCACGCCCGCGCCTGACCCACCCTGACCCCCTAAGGAAAACCATGTCCACGGCAACTACGCCAACCTCCGGAACAGTCACCCCGGAACGCCTGGCCGCTGCTCGCAAGGCGGTGATCAGCAGTTCGCTCGGCGCTGCGCTCGAATGGTTCGACGTCATCGTCTACGCATCATTCGCAGTGGTGATCGCCCATAATTTCTTTCCCGGCGGCGACAACACGCTCGGTTTGATACTGACGTTCGCGACGTTCGCGATCTCGTACGTCATCCGGCCGCTTGGCGGGATGGTTCTCGGAAGCTATGCCGACCGTCGCGGGCGCAAGAACGCCTTGACGTTGACGATGATGCTGATGATGATCGGCACGCTCATCATGGCCGTGGCGCCGACGACCTCGATGATCGGACCGTGGGCGGGCGTCGTCATCCTTGTTTCGCGTCTCATTCAAGGATTCTCCGCCGGCGGTGAATTCGGTACTGCTACAACCTTCCTCGTGGAGACTGCGCCACACAAGAAGGCGTTCTACTCTTCCTGGCAAGTTGCCAGCCAAGGTGCCTCGGTTTTCCTGGCATCGCTGTTCGGATACGTGCTCAACACTCACCTTTCGCATGAAGCGCTCTACTCGTGGGGCTGGCGCGTTCCGTTCTTCTTCGGCATCATCGTCGGGCCGGTCGGACTCTACATCCGTGCCAAGCTTGACGAAACGGACGATTTCAAGACGAGTGTTCCGGAAAAGGCTCCGCTGAAGACGACGCTGACCAGGCATCTCGGCCGGGTGCTGACCGGTGCCGCAGTAGTGGGCGTCGCGACGATCTCGATCTATCTCATCTTGTACATGCCGACGTTTGCCGTGAAGAACCTCGGAGTTTCCGCCTCTGCCGGCTATCTCGGCGGCATCGTCGCCGGACTGGTCACCTTGATCACCGTGCCGTTGATCGGGCATCTTGCAGACCGGGTCGGACCGGCGAGAGTTATGACCTGGGCCGCCGTTGCGGCAATCGTCTTGGCCTGGCCGCTCTTCAAATTGATGGTCGATCACCCGTCGACTCTGACCCTCGTCCTGGTTGTTTCGGTCCTGGGTGTCATCATGGCGTTTGCCTTCGGTCCCTTGCCTGCCTTGATGAGTTCGCTGTTCCCGGCAGAGATCCGGGCTACCGGCATGTCATTGTCGTACAACCTCGGAGTGACCTTGCTCGGCGGAATCGCGCCGTTGGTCTTGACCTGGTTGATCAGTACAACAGGCTCGCTCGACGCCCCGAGCTACTACTACATGACCGTCGCAGTGCTCTCCCTCGGCGGGCTGTGGTCGGCAAGAACGCTTTTCAGGCAGAAGTGACGGCGGGGGAGCGCGGTCGGGATTACGCGACCGCGTCTCCCTCTGCTAGCGCGACGACGGTATCCGACCCGTGCCAGTCGGGGGCTTGAGTTCGGAGTAGAGCTGCCGGGGTCAGTGACGAGATTCGGCGGCATTCACGAGTCAAATGGGCCTGATCGCTGAATCCGCAGTGCGCTGCGGATTCAGCGAGTCCCAGCGCGGGTCGACTGCGAGCGAGCGCCATGAAGCGCTGGAGGCGCAGGATCGAGCGCAGCGTTGCCGGGCCGTATCCGAAGGCGTCGTTGCATCGACGTTGGAGTTGGCGCGAAGTCAGTGCCGCCGCGTCGGCGAGAGAGCTGACATTCCACGAATGTTCGGACAGTGCGGTGCGAACGTGGTTGATCACCGGATCGTGACGGAAACTCGAACTTACCCAACTCCGAACAGCGCTTTCGAGGATGGAGACCTGTTCGTGGTCTTCGGAATTTTCCAAGCGGTTCAACAGTATTCGTTCCGTGCGTGCGTCGGTTACATCGCTGAGATCGGCGCGAGAATCCCGAAGCTCGGACGCCGAGGTTCGCAACATCGGCGATGCCGATCCAGGGCGGAATCGAACACCCACGGAGCGTGTTCCGGGCGGAAGAGTGAATGACCATGCAGCGGTTTCGGGGCCACAGACGCGTATGCCGACGCCGCGTATCCACAGCACGTCCATGCAAGCATCGGGCACGAGGAGGTGTTCTCCTTCTGCGCACGCCGTCCAGCCACACACCAGGATGTCGGAGAGATCCGGGGCGACCGATTGTGGTGTGTACCAACCCATGACAAGAGCTTATCGAGCGGCACCGACACGAAGGCGACTTCAGTCGACCGGGCCGAAGCGGTATCCGAATCCCCTGATGGTTTTGATGTACTTCGGTTTCGCGGGATCGGATTCGAGTTTGGACCGCAGGCTGAGAATGGTTGCGTCGACTACACGCGTCCTTTCGTGGTCGGAACCCCACACGTTTCGGATCAGGTGATCACGTGAGAACACGCGCCCAGGCTCGGTCGACAGCTCCAGGAGCACCCGCCATTCTGTCCGGCTGAGGACCAGCAGCTTTCCGCCCATCGTCGCCGTCATCGCACGTCGATCGAGGAGCAGGTCACCGTGACGTTGGTGTTTGCCGGGGGCGGGATGTGCGGTTTCACGAAGGATTGCGGTGACCCGAAGATCGAGCGCGTGAGAATCGATCGGGTTCAGCACAAAGTCCGAGACAGCGCGATGTGGTGCTTCGTCGATGTCCTCGTAGGTATCCACCAGCATCATGATCGGCATCGAACTGCGCAAGCGGATCTGCCGTGCGATCTCGTAGCCGTCGATGTCCGGCAGAAGGAGATCGATCACGGCGATATCGAAACTGTCGGTGTCCAGGTCATCGAGTAGGCGGCGCCCGGTGCGGACGAGCTGTATCTGGTGCCCGAAATGTATTAATTCGGTACCGAGTGTCTGGGCAAGCTCCGAACGGTCGGTAGCTGCAAGTATCAAGCTCACGTGAAATCCTCCCCCCGAAGGTGTTACTAGTCGTAACAGCTTGCATTCTGGCAGATCATCGACCGCGGGACCAGACATAGGGCGGCCGATCGGAAGTCGAGGGAACCGGGGGCGTTCGTCGCTAGACTTCTTTCATGGGCACTCTGTTCGCGTTGACGCTGCCAGGCTTGCTCGTGCTGCTGGTCCTGTTCGCTTTCGCCGAGACTCTCTGGAACCGGCTCACCGGCGGCCGGGCACTGCCGTGGACTCGGGGACGTACGACTCGTCCGGTCTCGGCCGCGGGCTTCGAAGAGGTTGCTGCCCTGTTTCAGGGGTCCAAGCATCATGAATTCGAACAGCGTCAGAGCGCATTGATGCATCGTGAGGACGGAACGGACGGTGACCCGCCGTGGGTGTCTGTCGATCCGGAAGCTAACAAGGTCGTTCTCCGTCGACGGAGTTGACAGTCGTCAACAGTCGACGGAGTTGACAGTCGCCGACAGACGACGGAGTTGACAGTCGGGTTCAGGCCCAGTGGCTGGGGCGGGTCAGTGAATCGGGAAGTGTGGTAGCCGAATCGCCGATCGCCCCGTTGATCTGGAACTGAGTGAGAAAGATACTGCCGCGGAGTTTTGTGCCGCGAATGTCGGTGCCGCGTAAGTCTGCACCGATCAGATCGGCTCGATCGAGTTCGCAGTCGCGGAGGTCTGCACCGATCAGGTAACTCCCGCGAAAGTTGGCCCCACGTAGATCGGAACCACGAAATTTGGCGCCGATGAGGTCTGCGCCGCGGTGGTCGAGTTTTCGACCCTTCTTGGTTGAGATCGGTGAGCGCACAAGGTTACTCGTCTGCAAGAGCAGTGTGTTGACTGCCGCTCGGTGTGCTGAGACGTCGACGGCTCGAATCTGCGAAGGTGTGCCGTTGGTCAGGCTTTCCGTCTCTGCGAGTGCAGCGTCGAGTTCCTTTCGTATCGAGTGGGTTTGCTTCAGCGAGCGGGCTTCGGCGAGATACCAGAGCAGTTCGTGCAACTGGCGTATGACAGGGAAGGTTTCGAACATGTCTGACGCGGTCTCCGGGGCATCACGCCAGCTGACGCCGTCGTAGGTCTGCTGTGAAACCTTCTGTCCCGCACCGAAACAGTCGTAGACGGTGCAACCGGTGAAGCCCTTCTTTCGCAATCCGGTGTGAATGCCGCAACGGAAATCCTGCTGCAGGTTCTTGCAGGGGTCGCCGGCATTCTTGTTGGTCGCGAAGTCGGAGGACTTGGAAAAGGGGAGTGCGACGCAGCACAGACCGAAGCAACTGCTGCAATCTGCGAGCAGATTGGTCTGGCCGGCAATCACGCGTACTCCCGATGGTTGGGTTGGACGGAAAGTCTGTCCTCGGGTTTGTGAGTCTGTCAAACGAAATTGCGTGGTTCGGCAGCAAGAAGTCCAGCGGTTCCGAGGTCGTATCCCGCGCAAATTGCGGGGTACCAATCCGGCAGACGTGATTCTGGACCACGCTCGTGAAGTAGGTCGAAAATCGGGTGGACGGCCCAGCTCGCTGCAACCAATCGCCGTGCGGTACCCGGCGGCAGAACCAGTGCGCCGACGAAGACCACAAATGTTGCGGCCTCTGCACTCCATTCGCGAGTGGGAATGGAAACGTCGATCGTGCGCCCAATCGCCACCTAGCCCATCTGCGACCTGGCGAAAATCACTCCCCATCCAGATCGAGGAGCGATACCCCCCGTGCCGTGAGCCGGAAGCGCAGCGGTCTCTTCGTAACCGTCTCAATGATCCCGGCATCGTCCAGGCGCTGAAGTCGCGGGCGGGCGAACTGGCTGGATCGACCCACCACCTCGACCAGGGTGTTCAACTTGATGGCGCGGTTCGCCTCGAAGCAGTGGGTCTGACCCAGGGTGAACAGGACTGCGCCGATGTGGTTGCTATCAACCGGCGGCGTCGACTCGCGATCGAGTCCCAAGTTCAGCGGAAATTCCTCATCCTCCACCAGAACGCGGATACGCGCCTCGAGTGTGTCGATCTTATGCCGCCTCTCGGAGAGGTCGAGCAGCAGTCGATGTTGCGCCTCGGCGATGATCTCCAGCATATCGATCAGGTAGGGCGTCAGATCTCCGCGGTTCAATGGATTCTCCGCGTCAGAGAATGCTTTGTAGTAACGATCCTTGTTGTCGGCGACGGTCGCCGACAATGCCAGGCTCGCATACGGAGCCAACACCTGTCGAAGGTCCAGCGCGAGAAGGTAGCGTCCGGTTCGGCCGTTGCCGTCGTAGAACGGGTGCGTGTACTCGAAGATGAAGTGCGCGACCACTGCCCTGATCAGTCGTGGAATCGAGTCGTCGCCCCCCTGTCTCAGCATGAGGGTCAGCGCGTCGTCGATCGCTGACTCGGGTACCACACCGGTGTGCACGACCTTGATTCCTGACGTGATCGATACTGGCCCTTGCCGGAACCGCTTCCCATCGGGGGCGTCCTCGTCGCGAATCTCGCCCCGAGTTACCGCGTCGTAGACGTCTCGGATGTCGTCGAGCGTCTGCGGACTCTCGGCCTGGTCGTTGCCGATATTGAGATAGAGCCGCACCATCTCGGCGAACCGCTTGTTCGCGAGGGGTTGCTCCGCCCACACCATCTCGATTGCCTCGCTGATCTCCTTCCGGGTTGAGCGGACCTGTTCGATCTCGTTCGTTGCCTGGATCTCGTCGATCACCATGCGATGCAGGTAGTGGGTGCGCGCGAGGGCCGGCAGCCCGTTCCACTCAGCCCGGATCTTCGGCTCGAAGCTCATGATCCGTTCGATCAGCGCTGCGACTTCGGGTGTCATCAGTGCGAACGTCGAGTGTTCGCCGATCAGTAGGTCCCAGTGGACGGCGGCGGGAGAATCGCGTCGCGCTCGCTCCTCAGCATCGGCACCAGCACGATCTCGTTGGTGAAAGATCGATTTCAACGTCCTGTACGCCATCTGGTCTCTCCCCGTATCCACGCTATATTGCCGCCTTGCTTTCCATGCCTATCTTATCCAGAATGGGATCTGGATAAATAAGACTTGCGGCGCGGGTGTCATTTCATGACCAACGCGGGCTGCAGGAGCAGATGTGGCCATAGCTTCCCGAATCGGGTTCGGGCCATCGGCGGGCCACTCGAAATCACGCAGCAGCATTCCGATTCGGCGCGCTGCGGGATCGAAACCACCACGAGTCGGCAGACCGTCTGAGCTCGCAGAACATCGAGCTGAACCGAGACCCTGTTGCTTTACTCGTTGCATGAGGACAGAAAAGAACCCCTGTGAACCGCTTCTCAGCAGTTCACAGGGGTTCCTTTGGCGGAGGATAGGGGATTTGAACCCCTGAGGGCGTTAACCCAACCCGCGTTCCAGGCGAGCGCCATAGGCCACTAGGCGAATCCTCCGTGGAGCAGCATACCCAATTGCGGGCGCGAAGCGTTAAACGGGTACCTGACCTGCGAAGAACCGGTGGAACTCGATGTTTGCATCTCGGCCCCGGTAGGTGGTGTGCAGCGGCCGGCGAAAGCCGTCTACACTGTTCATTGGATCCCGCGCGGCGCGCATCCTGTGAACTCCCCCAGGGCCGGAAGGCAGCAAGGGTCAACGGGCTCTGCCGGGTGCGCGGGGTCCTCTATTTTTTCACATACCCGACCCCGCCTCGTCGGTGAAAGGCCGCTCCGGATGCCTATCCAAACCCAGATCGGGTTGATGAGCCATGAAGAACTCACCTCCGAGCATGAGAGCCAGAGCGCGAAGTACACGCAGCTCCAGGCGCAGAAGCTCGCACTCGATCTGACCCGCGGTAAGCCTTCCCCGGAACAACTCGACCTTTCCGCAGAGCTGTTGACGCTGCCCGGCGACGGTGATTTCCGTGACGGAAGCGGCACCGACTGCCGTAACTACGGCGGACTCACCGGTCTGCCGGAACTGCGCGCCATCTTCGGTGAGCTGCTGGGTATCCCCGTTGCGAACCTTCTCGCCGGAAACAACGCGAGCCTCGAGATCATGCACGACAACGTCGTGTTCTCACTGCTCCACGGCACTCCGGATTCGGCCCGGCCGTGGGCACAGGAAGAGAAGATCAAGTTTCTCTGCCCCGCACCGGGCTACGACCGCCACTTCGCGATCACCGAGTCCCTCGGCATCGAGATGATCGCGGTGCCGATGAACCACGACGGCCCGGATGTCGTCAAGATCGCCGAACTTGTTGCGTCAGATCCGCAGATCAAGGGCATGTGGGCGGTTCCGGTTTACGCGAACCCCACCGGTGCCGTGTACTCCGAAGAAATTGTCCGTACGCTCGCGTCGATGCCGACGGCCGCGCCCGACTTCCGCCTGTACTGGGACAACGCGTACGCCGTACATCCGCTTGTCGGCGAGACTGCGCCTTCCTACGACATTCTCTCGATGGCAGCGGAGGCCGGACACCCCAACCGTCCGCTCGTGTTCGCGTCGACGTCCAAGATCACTTTCGCCGGCGCCGGTGTGAGCTTCTTCGGTAGCTCTGCGGAAAACCTTGCCTGGTACCAGAAGTTCCTGGGCAAGAAGAGCATCGGACCGGACAAGGTCAATCAGCTTCGCCACCTGCGTTTCTTCGGCAATGCCGACGGCGTTCGTGCGCACATGGAGAAGCATCGCGCGTTCCTCGCGCCCAAGTTCGAGCTCGTACTGCGGATCCTCGAGGATCGTCTCGGTGCATCGAAGGTCGCGTCTTGGACCGAGCCGAAGGGCGGATACTTCATCAGCCTCGACGTGGTCGACGGCACGGCCAAGCGGGTCATCGAACTGGCGAAGAACGCGGGTATCGCGCTCACCGCTGCCGGATCGGCTTTCCCGTACAGCACGGATCCGGATGACCGGAACATCCGGTTGGCCCCGAGCTTCCCGTCCAAGGCTGAACTCGAAGTTGCCATGGACGGCGTGGCTACGTGTGTCCTGCTCGCAGCCACCGAATCGCGTCTCTCCGAGATCTGAGTTCTCGAAGCGGCGTGCCCGGTCGGTACTTTTCGGTCTCGTCTTGTACCGTTCGGAGCATCAATTCCCGACATAGGGTGTAAATCCCGGAGGTTGTAGTGACGGGCGCGATCAACGCTTCGGATGGGCCTTCTTTCGAGGCGCACACCGCGAAATCAGAGGCGGTCATCGAAGCTGACATACCGCGACGCACGCTCCGTGTCGGTGTTCTCGGATTCTCTTTGCTCGGTGTTCTGGCAGTCGCGTCCGTGCTGATGGTTCTTTTCGCCGTGCCGATGAATACGCGGTACTGGGGGATCTTCGAAAATTTCCTCGATCTCGACGTCTACCGCCACGGCGGCAGCGTTGTGGTTCAGGGCCTTCCGTTGTACGACGGGCCAGTCCTGGACGGGATGATGTTCACGTACACCCCGTTTGCGGCTTTGCTGTTCACGGTGTGGGCGGTGCTCTCGTTCAAACAGGCGATTGTCGTGTGGACGGGTTTGAACATCGCTGCGTTGTTCGCAGTGATCGTGTTGTGCTGGAAGTATCTCGGTTATCGGCTCGACGTGAAGGCGTACGCCGTCAGTGCGTTGGCCACCACGATCTTTCTGTTCATGGAACCGATACGTACGACGCTCTGGCTCGGGCAGATCAACATCTTCCTGCTGCTCTTGATCGTGTGGGACCTCGGTCGGGACGAGAAGAGTCGGCTCCGAGGAATCGGGGCAGGCATCGCCGCCGGCGTGAAGCTCACTCCGGCCTTCTTCTGGGCGTACCTTTTCATCACTCGTCAATGGCGTGCGTTGGTGACGGCCGTCGTGACGTTCGCTGCGACCGTTGCGATCGGCTTCGTCGTGATCTACAACGATGCGTACAAGTACTGGACCGGCACTCTTGTCGACAGCGAACGCGTCGGACCGACGGATGCTCCGAGCAACCAGTCCGTGTCCGGTCTGATCGCTCAGCTCACTCACACTCCGACGCCGTCGCGGGTCCTGGTCCTAGTCTTCAGTGCGCTAGCGGTATGCCTCGGACTCGGTGCCGCGTGGATTGCTCACCGCCACGGCCAGAAATTGCTCGGCCTCACCATGACGGGGTTGACTGCGACCACTGTCTCGCCGTTCTCGTGGGGCCATCACTGGGTGTGGTTCGTTCCGCTGGTCGTCCTCGCCGCGCACTACGCGATGGTGTCGAAGAAGCGCTGGGCGTGGGTGGCGCCGTTCGTTTTCCTGCTCCCGGTCTTGAACTGGTCTCACACCTGGTGGGACCCGTCGGTCATTCCGGGTACGGATCGCTTCATCGGAATGGGCTTGTTCATGTTCGTGCCGCCCGAGTATCTGCGGATTCCGACCGTCGGCGTCTACCTCTGGGTCTTCACGCTTGCCGCGGTCTCGACGTTGGTTCTGTTCGGCTGGAAGAAGTGGAAGATTCCGGCCCCGGATGCGTCGGCGCCGGTCACAACTGCCGTCTGACGTGGCAGTATCGGACTCATGGCACTTCAACTGAACCTTGTCGGTGACCCCGAAGCTGATGCTCTCCTCGCCGAGGACCCGTTGGCGTTGTTGATCGGAATGCTTCTCGATCAACAGGTTCCGATGGAAACGGCCTTCCTCGGTCCGAAGAAGCTGGCGGATCGGCTCAGCGGTATCGACGTCAGGCGTATCGCCGACATGGACACCGACGAGTTCATCGCCGTCTGTGCCGAGCCTCCGGCTGTGCACCGATTCCCCAAGTCGATGGGTGAGCGTATCCAGCTCATGTGCCAGTTCATCGTCGAGAACTACGACGGCGACACCGCGGCGATCTGGACTTCGGGAAATCCCGACGGCAAGGAAGTGCTGAAGCGGCTCAAAGCCCTACCCGGTTACGGGGATCAGAAAGCCCGGATCTTCCTGGCGTTGCTCGGAAAACAGATCGGCGTCGAGCCGAAAGGTTGGCGCCAAGCGGCCGGCGACTACGGGCTCGAAGGTTCGAGGCGCTCGATTGCAGACGTGGTCGACGAACAGTCTTTGCTCGAGGTCCGCGAGTTCAAGAAGGCCGCAAAGGCAGCAGCGAAGGCCGACAAGAAGTAAGCCGCTTTCAGGACTTCCGGGACCCGCTGGCACGCACTACTTTCATCAGGTCGCCTGCGGGGCCCTCGAGCTGACGCGGCGGGCGCCACACTGCACGCAGGGATCGGTCGAGTTCCAAGCCTTCGACGGCTACGACCCGAAGTTCTCCCTGCTTCACCTGGTCCTCGACGGCCAGCGTGCTCAGTACCGCCGGGCCGACGCCACCGAGCACGCTGGTTCGAATCGCGGCCGAACTACCCAGTTCCAACAACGGTGCACCGCGCTCGTATTCGTGTAACGCCAGGTCGAGAGTCGTTCTGGTTCCCGATCCGGGCTCGCGCACCAGCAGCGGCGTCGCTGCCAGTTCGGCGACGGTCAGCGGCTTTCGTCGACGCGCCCATGGATGATCCGGATGAACGACCACGACCAGCGAGTCACGCGCGACGGTGACGCTGGACAGGCTCTTCGGAACGGTCGGTGACTCGACGAATCCGAGGTCGCACATTCCCACCTCGACAGCCTCGAGGACGCGGGTCGAGTTGTAGACCTGAAGGTGGACGGTGACACCAGGATGTAGTGACCGAAAGATACCGAGCCAGGCCGGAATCAGATGTTCGGCGACGGTCATGCTGGCACACACGGTCAATTCCGCGGATCGTTCGGTCCGCATCCCTTCGGCGACGTCGAGAAGCTGCCTCGAGTTGGCGAGGACGCGGCGCGCCCAGTGGACGATTACGGTCCCCTGCGGAGTCAAAGCCGCCCCCGTCGACCTTCGGTGTATGAGTGGCATCCCGAGCTGCCGCTCGAGTGCTTTGACGGCGCGGCTGGCATTCGGCTGCGCAATGTCTGCTGAACGGCTTGCCGCACTGAGACTTCCGTGATCATCGATGCCGATGAGTAGCTCGAGAGTGGTGAGGTCGGGCCACCGTCTGGTCATGCAAACAGGCTATACCGAACTTCACGTTCATATCGATTTGATATGCCGTGATGGTAGAAATCGCCCTACCGGAGCGATGGTGGCTCAAGGACGCTGGATGAGTGAACCGTGATGTGAAGTCCGTGGCCGAGAAACCCGCAGTCGCCCCTTCGTCAGAAGTACGACGGTGGTCCAGTGTGGCTGCATTGGTGCCCGGAGTTGCGTTGTGCGCCTTGGGGGCCACGGTCGCGCTGATAGCCGGTCGGTTCACCTCCGCCGTGAGTCCGTTGCTGATTGCGATCGTGGCGGGTGCGGTGTTGGCGAATACCGTCTCTTTGCCGGCGAAATTCCAACCTGGCCTGGCATTCTCGGCGAAACGGCTACTTCGGGTGGGTATCGCTCTGCTCGGGCTGCAATTGATGTTCTCCGACATCGTCGGTTTGGGCTGGGGAGTGATCGCCGTTGTGGTTGCGATTGTGTTCCTCGGTATCGCCGGGACCATGTATGCCGGAAAACTTCTCGGATTGGGTTGGTCGCAGAGAATTCTGATTGCCTGCGGCTTCTCGATCTGTGGCGCTGCCGCCGTGGCTGCTGCGGACGGTGTGGTGAATGCGCGAGAGGAAGAGTTGCTCACCGCTGTTGCGTTGGTGGTGATCTTCGGAACTCTGATGATTCCGACAATCCCACTGTTGGCCAACGCTTTCGGTATGAACGAGGTCGGTGCAGGCATGTGGGCCGGTGGGTCGATCCACGAAGTGGCGCAAGTGGTGGCTGCCGGCAGCGCTCTCGGCGCCACCGCGTTGGGTGTCGCGACCGTGGTGAAACTTGCGCGCGTGTTGATGTTGGCGCCGGTCATGGCGTTTCTGAGTATCCGGCAACGCAGGATGGTCGACAGCACTGCCGCCAAGCGTCCCCCGCTGATTCCGTTGTTCGTCGTGGCATTCATCTGCTGCATGGGCTTGCGCTCCACGGGCATCTTGCCGGATGAGCTTCTGGGGCTGGCGAAGACGGTGCAGACGGCGCTGTTGGCGGCCGCGATGTTCGCACTCGGGCTGGGGGTGCGGTTGAGCGTCATTCGTGGAGTTGGCGCCCGGCCATTCGTGCTGGCCGCGATTTCCACTGTGTGGGTGGCAACGATCGCCTACGTCGGAGTCGTGCTGGTCAGCTGATCGAGCGCTGAGTCCGCCACGCGCTCGGGCTCATCGAGAACTGAGTGCGAAACCAGCGCGAGAAACTACCCTGCGTCGAAAACCCGAGGTGCACAGCCACTTCGGTCAACGAATAGCGAGGGTTGGAGACAAATCGTTCCGCGAGGGAGCTTCGAACCGAATTGAGAACGGCCGTGAACGTATCTCCGGATTCGGCGAGATGACGGTGCAGTGTCCGCCGGTCGAATCCGAGACTGCGTGCCACCTGCTCGACAGAGCAGCGGCCGGTCGGAAGCAGAACTTCGATCAATTCCTTGGTGCGGCTGAGGGTATCGGAGGTTTCCGAGGCGGGAAGCGAGTCGAGGAACTGGCGAGCGTACGGCCGGAGTAACTCGTCGGAAAGTTGGTTAGCCGCATCCAGGTCGGCGGCGAAGAAAACGATACCGGTGAACTCGTGATCGAATTCCACCGTCTCGCCGAGGATTCGCCGATGCGTGCTCGTGTCTTTCGGGGCATTGTGCGTGAATCCCACGCTGACCGGTTGCCATCGAGAACCTAGGAAACTCCGCAGGATCTGCAGTGTCGCGCCGACTGCGAGTTCGACGCTCTGTCTGGTGTCGACCGGTTCGCCGACCTCGAGCGAGATTCGCAGGGTGGCGAGTCCGTTGACCTCGTTCAATCGAATGCGTAATGACTCGTTGTACGTGTGCTCGTATCGCATCAACACGTCGAGTGCGCTCCTGACGTCTGGTTCTTCCCTGATGACCAAGCTGAGGGGACCGAGATTGGACAGTCGACGCAGGCCGGCGAGTAGAAGCCCGAAGTCTTCGTGTCCGGACTCCGCTGCCGATCGCTCCAGGAGCGATGCGATGGAGGCGGCCGGTACCCATTGGTCGGGGTTCGCCAGGCTTGCCGGGCTCAGGCCGACACTTCTCATGAGGGCCACAGCGTCCACGTCCACTGTTCGGCACAGGTCGACGTATCGGTTCAGTGACGCGTAGCGGGCGAGTGGCTTCATGGGGCCCCCTTTACTCGATGTCCCGAAATGTTGTGTTGTGTGTCTCGTCAAGTTAAGCATGTGAGCCGGATCTCACATAGTTTTGTTCACATCAGTTCGGCACGACCAGGAAGCCGAGCACCGACTTCTGGAAGTTGTTGCGTACGAATACAGCTCGACCGTAATCGAGTCGAGCCCGCCCACAGAATTGGAGAGCATTGATGGCAAACGCCATTCGGTTCCACGAGATCGGCACACCGTCCGTCATGCGTTGGGAAGAGATCGAGGTAGGACGACCAGGCGCCGGAGAGGTTCGGGTTCGTCATGAAGCGGTGGGGTTGAACTTCGCCGACACCTACTTTCGAAGTGGCCTCTATCCTGCGCAATTGCCTGCCGGGATGGGCGTCGAGGGCGCCGGTGTGGTCGAAGAGATCGGCGAGGGAGTAGTCGATTTTGCAGTGGGGGACCGTGTGACCTACACCGGCAGTCCGCTGGGTGCGTACGCCACCGAGCGGATCATGGCGTCGTCCGACCTGATCGCGCTACCCGACGGCATCGCCTTCGACACCGCGGCCGCCATGACCATGCGAGGACTGACTGCCGCCTACCTTCTGCGTCGCATCTACCCGTTGAAAGCGGGAGACACCGTGTTGCTACATGCTGCGGCGGGCGGGGTTGGACTGATCTTCACCCAGTGGGCAAAACTGTTGGGAATCAAAGTGATCGGAACGGTGTCGAGCGACGAGAAGGCGAGCGTTGCCCGAGCTCACGGTTGCGATGAAGTCGTCATCTACACCCGCGAGGACGTCGTCGCGCGTGTCAAGGAGATCACCGGGGGCGTCGGCGTGCCGGTTGTGTACGACAGCATCGGGCAGTCCACCTTCGACATCTCACTCGATTGCCTTGCCAGGCGCGGGCTGCTGGTGTGCTTCGGAACGGCGTCCGGACCGACTCCGCCGATTCAGGCAATGCAGTTGGCAGTCAAGGGATCTCTCTTCGTCACCCGTCCGGCACTTGCTGACTACATCGCGGATCCCGCAGAACGTGCCGAATTGGCGGGCGAACTGTTCTCACACGTCGAGTCCGGGCGAATCAAGATCGAGATCAACCAGCGATATCCCCTCGAAGATGCGGTGCGCGCGCACCACGACATGGAGTCCGGTCGCAGTATCGGTTCCTCCGTCTTCTCCGTCTGAACCGAAACAGCACTTCCCAGAGGAATTGTCATGACCAATACTGCAACGCTGACAGAAAACCTGCTCCCGTCGACCAGCACGATCCACGTCGAGAAATTGACCTGTTCGATCGGGGCAGAGTTGTCCGGGGTGGATCTCGGAGAGGTCGCGCGAGACGATGCACTCTTCGCCGAAATCAAGGCATTGTTACTCGAGCACAAGGTCCTGTTTTTTCGCGACCAGAACTTCTCCAAAGCCGAGCACGTAGAACTTGCCCAGCGATTCGGTGAACTGGAGGATCATCCAGCTCTGGGCAGTGATCCCGACCATCCGGGCCTGGTCCGCATCTACAAAGACCTGGACAGCCCGCCGGAGCACTTCGAGAATGCGTATCACTGCGACGCCACCTGGCGCGTCAACCCGCCCATGGGATGTGTATTGCGTTGTGTGGAAACACCTCCTGTCGGCGGCGACACGATTTGGGTGAACATGGCACTCGCCTACGAGAATCTGCCGGCGCGGGTCAAGGAGCAGATCAAGGACCTGCGTGCCAGGCACAGTATCGAGTCGACCTTCGGCGCTCGGATGCCGATCGAACAGCGCCACCAACTGAGGGAACGCTTTCCCGACGCCGAACATCCCGTGGTACGAACACATCCGGAGACCGGCGAGAAGATTCTTTTCGTCAACTCGTTTGCCACGCACCTCGTGAACTATCACACGCCCGAGAATGTCCGCTACGGAATCGATTACGCCCCCGGCGCCGGAAACCTGCTCACCTACCTGGCCAGTCAGGCCCAGATTCCCGAGTATCAGGTTCGGTGGCGCTGGACCGAGAACAGCGTCGCGATCTGGGACAACCGTTCGACACAGCATTACGCGGTGCAGGACTACTGGCCCGCAGTTCGAAAGATGGAGCGCGCCGGAATCATCGGCGACGCACCGTTCTGATCTCTCTTCCCAGCCCCGAAGATAATTCATTCACTCGATCGGAGTCACGCTATGCATTTCCACGACGATTCACTGTTCCCCGAAACCCAGGACAAGCTTGTCATCACCGTTGCTCCCTACGGACCGGAGTGGGAACCGGACGATTTTGCAGAAGACCTACCGCTGTCGATGGACGAGCACGTCCAGCAAGCCGTCGACTGCTTCAACGCCGGTGCCACCGTTCTCCACATCCACGTGCGTGAACTCGACGGCAAGGGTTCGAAGCGTCTGTCGAAGTTCAACGAACTTCTCGGTCGCTTGCGTGAGGCCGTTCCCGAGATGATCCTGCAGGTCGGCGGTTCGATTTCGTTCGCTCCGGAAGGGGAAGGTGCCGATGCGAAGTGGTTGTCCGACGACGTGCGTCACATGCTTGCGGAATTGGAGCCCGCTCCTGATCAGGTGACGATCGCGATCAACACCAGCCAGATGAACATCATGGAACTGATGACCGACGACGACATCGCGGGTACGTCGATGCAGCGTCCGGAATTGGCCGATACGTATCGGGAGATGACCGTGCCCGCCGGTCCGGAATGGGTGGCAGAGCACCTGCGCCGGCTGCAGGCCGCCGGAATCCAGCCGCATTTCCAGTTGTCGAGCATTCCGCAGCTCGAAACGGTGGAGCGGTTGATCCGACGCGGCATCTACACGGGTCCGGTCAACCTCACGTGGGTCGCAATCGGCGGCGGCTTCGACGGCCCAAACCCGTACAACATGATGAACTTCGTCCAGCGTGTTCCCGACGGTGCGTGCCTGACCCTGGAAACGCTGATGCGTAGCGTCCTGCCGGTGAACACGATGGCGATCGCGATGGGCTTGCACGCTCGTTGCGGCAACGAGGACACCATCTGGGGCCGCAAGGGCGAGAAGATGACATCGGTGCAGCAGATCGAGCAGTTGGTGCGCATTGCAGGCGAATTGGGCCGCGAGGTGGCTACCGCGAAGGAAGCTCGCGACATCTACCGGATCGGTGAGACGTATGTCGACACCGACGAGACGTTGACGAAGTTGGGTTATGCACCCAACCGCCGGATCGGCCAGCTGGGATTCACGCAGCACGCCTGAGTCCACCCCGTCTCGTACAACAGCTCCGGGGGTGCGAACCGTGACGGTTCGCACCCCGAAGCCCCCGATCTACCTCGAGTACTCCTAGGAGAGTCATGGGACTGCAAGCTCCCGCCACACCACGTGTGGACACCGCGCTCGGAATCGGCGGACGACGAAAGTTATACCCGTGGATCGTTTTTGCCCTGGCTTTCGGTCTACTTCTCTCGGACTACATGTCGCGGCAGGTACTCAGTGCGGTCTTCCCGATCCTGAAAGCCGACTGGGATCTGTCCGATTCGCACCTTGCCTCCCTGAGCAGCGTGGTGGCATTGATGGTCGGGCTGTTGACGTTCCCGTTGTCGCTGCTCGCGGACCGTTGGGGGCGCGTCAAGAGCTTGATCCTGATGGCCGTGTTGTGGAGTGTCGCGACGTTGCTGTGCGCTATCGCTCAGACCTACGAACAGATGCTGGGTGCTCGGTTCTTGGTCGGTGTCGGTGAAGCGGCGTACGGCAGCGTGGGTATCGCCGTGGTGCTCAGTGTGTTTGCGCCCCGTGTGCACGCAGCTCTTGCCGGTGCGTTCATGGCCGGTGGATCGTTCGGTTCGGTCATCGGTGTGGCAATCGGTGGGTTCATCGCAGTTCAGTTCAGTTGGCGGTGGTCTTTTGCCGCCATGGCGATCTTCGGTCTGATTCTGGTTGCGCTCTTCCGTGCCCTCGTCACCGAGAAGAAGCTCACGGCCTACGCCGTCGAGGCCGCGCCGGATGCTGCCGGGGAAGCGCTCGGGCGCGACGGCTTTCGCGCGCCGGTGTCATCGTTGTTCACCAATCCGGCCGTATTGTTCGCCTACATCGGTGGTGGTCTCCAGATGTTCACCGCCGCTGTACTTCTGGCGTGGTTGCCGAGCTTTTTCAATCGCTACTACGATTTGGCCCCGGACAAGGCCGGCGTCACGGCTTCCGTATTCGTCCTCCTTGTCGGAAGCGGGATGGTGGTCTGCGGTTTCATCACAGACAGATTCAGCCGCGACGATTCGGCGCGAAAATGGACCACTGCCATCGTCTACTGCGCCATCTCGTTGGTGGCGCTGAGCATCGGGCTCCGGTTGGGCACGGGGACAGCGCAACTCGTGTTGCTCGGTATCGGTGCATTCTTCTCCGCCGGTTAGTCGGGACCGACGGCAGCGATGGTCGCGAACCTTACCCATCACTCGATTCGAGCCTCGGCCATGGGAACGCTCACCGTTGCCAACAACCTTCTGGGGCTGGCGCTCGGTCCCTTCGTTGTCGGCATCCTCGCCGATCACCTGGGTCTTCTCGGCGCTCTACAGCTTTCGCCCTTCGTCTATGTCGTCGCGGCCCTCGCGTTGGTAGCCGGCAAGCGTGCCTATCCCGCCGGGATGAGGCGGCTGGCGACGTTGCAGAATCGGCCCGAGATCCCCGACGCCACTGAAGTAGCAGATGTTCGGAGTGCCTGATGGATGAATCACCCACGGTAGTAATAGTTCCCGGTCTGCGCGATCATGTCGAAGATCATTGGCAGACTCACCTCGCGCGCAGGCTCGACAACGTTCTGACGGTTCCTCCCCTCGAGACCGACAAGCTCAGTCGCGATGCCAGGGTTGCGGCATTGGACGAGGTGTTGACAAGTGTTTCCAGCCCGGTGGTCCTGGTCGCGCACAGCGCCGGAGTCATGACAGTTGCTCACTGGGCGAGGGCGCATCATCGAGAGGTTGCGGGCGCACTTCTGGTCACGCCGGCGGATCTCGAACTTCCGCTGCCCGAGTCTTATCCGTCTCTCGAAGATCTCGACCGACACGGGTGGCTACCGATACCGCGTCAGCGTCTGCCGTTTCCGAGCACGGTCGCGGCGAGTCGGAACGATCCGCTGGCCGGGTATCGCCGAGTTGTGGGTTTGGCTGAAGGATGGGGGAGTCGGTTACTGGATCTGGGCGAGGTCGGACACCTCAATCCGGCGTCCGGATACGGGTATTGGCCGCGGGCGGAATCGTTGGTGCGGGAACTGCTCGAGTCGGTGTCGCGCGCTGCCTCGTCTCATGCCACGGATTCCGAGGCGCAGGAGGAACACAGTCGTGCTTGATCTTGCTGCTCTGCTGGAAGATTCGGCCCGGCGATACCCGGAACGGGATGCGCTGGTTCTCGGGGAAGCGAGGCTGACGTATGCGCAGTTCGACGCCTACGCGAATCGCATCGCCCATCTGCTCGTCTCGCGGGGTGTCGAGCCAGGTGACAAGGTGGCGTTGTCCTGCCCGAACGTTCTCGAGTTCCCGATCGTCTACTACGGCATTCTCAAGGCCGGCGGCGTCGTCGTTCCTCTGAACATTCTGCTCAAGGGGCGCGAAATCGCCTATCACCTGGCTGATTCGGAAGCAAAGCTGTACTTCTGTGTCGAGGGAAGTCCCGAATTGCCGATCGCTGAGTACGCCATCGCCGGGTTCGAGCAGAGCGAGACCTGTTCGGCCCTGATCGTGATCAGCGCCGAGTCGGGTGCACCGTCATCGATCCTCGGAGTCGAGACTCTAGGCGAAGCACTGGCATCCGTGTCCGGCACGGAAACGCCTGCAGTCGCGGTTGTTCGTGAACCGACGGACACCGCGGTCATCCTCTACACCAGCGGCACGACCGGAAAGCCCAAGGGCGCCGAACTCACTCACTGCAACATGGTCTTGAATGCACTGTCGACCAACCGGTTGTTCGAGAGCGTTCCGTCCATGCATGAGCGTTATCTCCTGACTTTGCCGTTGTTCCACTCGTTCGGCCAGACAGTGACCATGAATGCGGGAATCTGCGTCGGTGCCACCTTGGTGTTGATGCCGCGCTTCGATGCGACCGCGGCACGCGAGATCATGGAACGCGAAAAGATCTCGGTCTTCGCGGGCGTCCCGACCATGTATTGGGGACTGCTCGGCGTGCTGGAGGAGGTAGTGAAATCCGGGGTGGATATCGAGACCGTTGCACAGAACATGCGGTGCGCGATCTCCGGTGGTGCAGCGCTTCCCGTCGAAATCTTGACACAGTTCAGGGAACGCTTCGGTGTTCAGATCCCCGAAGGGTACGGGTTGTCCGAGACCTCTCCGTTGGCCTTGTTCAGTGACCCGGAGAGCGACCCCCGGCCCGGTTCGATCGGCGTGCCGATCTGGGGCGTCGAAGCGCGGCTTGTCGACGACTCTTGGCACACGATCGCCGGCCCCGATGAATTGGGAGAGTTGGCCATTCGCGGGCACAACGTCATGAAGGGCTATTTCAACCGACCCGAGGCGACGGCGGAAGTCATGCGCGACGGATGGTTTCGCACCGGGGATTTGGCACGGGTCGATACCGACGGAAATTACTACATCGTCGATCGCGCGAAGGACATGATCGTGCGGGGCGGATTCAACGTCTACCCACGCGAAATCGAAGAGGTTCTGCTCACTCACCCAGCCGTCTCACTCGTCGCCGTCGTCGGGGTGCCGGACTCGAGCCTCGGCGAAGAAGTTGTCGCGTTCGTGATCCGAGAGCCGAGTGAAGAGATCTCCGAATCGGATCTCGTGGATTGGACGCGGGAACAGATGGCCGCCTACAAATATCCGCGTCGCATCGAGTTCGTGCCGTCGCTGCCGATGACGGCAACCGGAAAGATTCTCAAACGTGAACTGAATCAAGCATTTTCGATGGCCTGAGGAGATCGATGACTGACGTTCGAGCAAGTGAAGCTTTTCCCGTGACCCAGGCCATGAAGGATTCGGGTGGCTGGAATCCGTTGTGGGACGGACTTTCGGAGCTGGATCCCGAGTGGACCGAGCTGTACATGAAGACAGCGATGCAGCCCTGGAACAGCGGGGTGCTGTCACCTCAGGTGATCCAGTTGCTGTGCATAGCCGTCGATGCGGCGAGCACACACATGTACGCACCCGGCGTCCGACGCCATATTCGCGCCGCGCTCGACATGGGAGTGACCTCGAAGGAGATTCTCGAGGTGCTGAAACTGACCACCGTCGTCGGGATTCATTCCTGCAATGTCGGCGTTCCGATCCTGATGGAGGAAATCGCGAACCGGTGAGGGCGGTCAGTCCCGCTCGCGGTTCTCCCGTTCCTCCCGCTGACGCTGGAGGAACGGGCTCGGGTTCTGTCCGCCGATCGGACCGTGGCCGAGGACTCCGTGCTCGTAGGCCGACTCCGCGTGCAGGGCAACGTCGATTCCGCGGGCCTCGTCTTCACGCGAAATGCGGAAGCCGAAGGTCTTGTCGATGAGCTTTCCGAGACCGTAGGTCACACCGAAGGCATAGAGCGCGACCACGACGACGCCGACGAACTGCTTGCCCAACTGCGCGAATCCACCGCCGAAGAACAAACCTTCCGGACCGCCTGTCATCACGGCCGTCGCGAGGAGTCCGATCAACAACGAGCCGACGATTCCGCCGACGAGGTGCACGCCGACGACGTCGAGGGAGTCGTCGTAGCCGAGCTTGTGCTTCCATCCCACGGCGTACGAGCAGACGATGCCGGCGATCAGACCGATGACGAGCGCACCGAACATGTTCACCGTTCCGCACGACGGGGTGATCGCGACCAGACCGGCGACGACGCCCGAAGCTGCGCCGAACGTGGTGGGGTGTCCGTCACGATTCTGCTCGACGAACAGCCAGCCGAGTAGTCCGGTGCAACCGGCGACGAGTGTGTTGAGGAAGATCTGCGAGGCCATACCGTCGGCCGCAAGGGCCGAGCCGGCGTTGAATCCGAACCAACCGAACCAGAGCAGGCCTACGCCGAGCAGGACGAACGGCAGATTGTGCGGACGCATCGACTCGGCCTTGAAACCCATCCGCTGGCCGAGGACCAGTGCCAATGCCAGACCCGACGCTCCGGACACGATTTCGACCACGAGGCCACCGGCGTAGTCGAGTGCGCCCATCTGGGCGAGCCATCCCTGCGGATTCCACACCCAGTGAGCGACGGGGACATAGACGAGCAAGGACCAGATGGGGACGAAGATCATCCAGGCGGAGAACTTCGCGCGGTCGGCGATCGCACCACTGATGAGCGCTGCAGTAAGGATTGCGAACGTCAATTGGAAGGTTGCGAACAACACTTCCGGGACATTCCCGTGCACCGTCGACGGGTCGATGCCCGCCATGCCGATGTGCTCGAGTCCGCCGATGATGCCACCGTGATCGTCGCCGAACACGAGGCTGTAGCCCACGAACAACCACGCAACCGTGACGAGTGCGATCGAGACGAAACTCATCATGATCATGTTGAGTACGCCCGTCGAGCGGACCATGCCGCCGTAGAACAGTGCGAGTCCTGGCGTCATCAGAAGTACGAGTGCAGTACTGACGAGCAACCAGGCAGTTGCTCCGGCATCGATGGTGGCGGGCACAGTTTTCTCCTCACGCACGCGGACCAGCCCGCGTGCACGGAACCCACGATGAGTGCGTGCGGTTTCCTCCGCACTGCGATTGTGTTGCGAACATGTTTCGGGAGAAGTCGGCGTTGCACCCGCACCGGACCACCTGTCGTGGGTCGCCGGTAGTCTTTGCGCGTGGCCCTGTACCGGAAGTATCGACCCGCGTCCTTCGCCGAGGTGGTGGGGCAGGAGCATGTCACCGCACCGCTCAGCACGGCCCTCGACACCGGACGCATCAACCATGCCTACCTGTTTTCCGGCCCGCGCGGCTGCGGAAAGACGTCGTCGGCGCGAATCCTGGCGCGTTCGCTGAACTGTGAGCAGGGACCGACGTCGACGCCGTGCGACGTGTGCGACTCGTGCGTTTCGCTGGGCCCGGGCGGCACAGGCAACCTGGATGTGACGGAACTCGACGCCGCAAGTCACGGTGGCGTCGACGACACCCGAGAACTCCGAGACAAGGCGTTCCACGCACCCGCCGCATCTCGCTACCGCGTCTTCATCATCGACGAGGCACACATGGTGACGGCGGCGGGTTTCAATGCGCTGCTCAAGATCGTCGAAGAGCCGCCGGAACACCTCATCTTCATCTTTGCGACGACGGAACCGGAAAAGGTTCTCCCGACCATCCGTTCGCGTACACACCATTACCCGTTCCGCCTGTTGGCGCCGTCGACCATGCGCGGACTCCTGGAAAAGATCTGCGCCCAGGAGGGCGTACCGGTCGAGCCTGCGGTGTATCCACTGGTCATCAAGGCCGGCGGCGGTTCCCCTCGTGACTCGTTGAGTGTCCTCGATCAGCTGCTCGCGGGCGCAGGAGAAGAAGGTGTCACGTATCCGCGCGCGCTCTCTCTTCTCGGAGTCACCGACGTCGCGCTCATCGACGAAGCAGTAGACGCCCTGTCTGCCAGTGACGGGGCCGCGTTGTTCGGCACTGTCGATCGCGTGATGGACGCCGGTCACGATCCACGCCGATTCGCGCTCGATCTTCTCGAGCGCCTGCGTGATCTCATCTTGATGCAGGCTGTTTCCGACGCCAGCGAACGAGGATTGGTCGACGCTCCGGAAGCGGAGCTGGTCACGATGCGTGAGCAGATTCAACGAGTCGGCCCGGCCACGCTCACCCGCTTCGCCGAGACTGTCCATGCCGGACTCAGCGAAATGCGTGGTGCGACGGCGCCGCGGCTGCTGCTCGAAGTGATGTGCGCGCGAATGCTGCTGCCGTCGGCCTCCGACACCGAGTCAGCTGTATTGCAGCGGCTGGAGCGCCTGGAACAAGGTATTCCGGCTGCCGGAGTCGCGGCTGCTCCTCGCGCGGCAGCAACGCCGGCACCCACCGTGCCGCCGCTCGAACCGGAGATTGCTTCCAAGTTCCAACGGCCCTCTCAACGCAAGGCCGAGCCTGAGGCACGGCCGGAACCAGCCGCGCCTGCTCCAGCTGCGGCGCCGCCGGTTGTGGAGGCTCCTGTCGTCGAACCTCCGGTAGCGGCAGTTCCCGTCGTCGAGACTCCCACTGTCGAGATCGTGGAACCGCCGGTTGCCGAAGCTCCGGTGGTTGAAGCTCCGGTTGCCGAAGCTCCAATAGTTGAAGCTCCTGTGGTTGAACCACCGGTTACTGCTTCTGTCGAGGCGGAAGAGCTGATCGGGCTTGCCGAGCCGGAACCCGACTACGAGCCCGAGCCCGAGTTCGACGAGCCGGCGGTTGCCGAAGCTGCGCCGGTCTCGGCAGGCCCCACAGTCGAGACTCTCCGTGAATCGTGGAACACCTTGCGCAACAAGGTCGGTGAACGAAACAAGGTTCTTCCGGCCATGCTGTCCGCTGCGACGGTTCACGACGTGCGTGGACATGTCGTTGTCATCGCTCACGGCTCACCGGTCCTGGGTGCTCGTGTGACGCAACCGCACAACGCGGCGGTCATTTGCGAGGTCCTTGCCGAAATGTTCGGTGGCACTTGGCAAGTCGAGTATCAAGAAGGTGCGCCCACAGCGCCGACAGTATCGAGCGCAACCAAGGCGACAGAAGCTCCGAGCCGCCCTGCCGCTGCGCCCCGCTTCTCGCGGCCCAGTCAGGAGCGCGCAGCGCAGCAGCCCAAGGCCCCGCAGCCCCAGCGCGGAGATTCGGACGACATTCCGCCGCCCGAGGCCCCCGACTATCCGGAAGACCCTGGACCGGCCCCTGCTCCTGAGGTCGACTACGAGGCAACTCCTCCGCCTGCAACGCCGGAGGACGAGGACGAGATGTTTGCGGAGGCGGCTGAGCCCGCTGATCCGACTGCCAGACGTGATCCCGAGGATGTTGCAAAGGAACTCCTCAAGGACGTCCTCGGAGCTCGCCGCCTCGAAAGCTGAGTTGCCGAGTCGGTCCGTGTGCGTGAAACAGCTGTCGGAATCCAGCTGCACCACTGTGTGATCGAATTGTTATAAGTGCCGTTCCCTTTGTGCGCGCGCGTCTCGAAAGCGCACCGGTTCGGCCTCGCAAAGCTGAATTGTATGTGGCTGGTTTGCTGGCACATTCGTTCGCTCAGTTCCGGTGTAACGAAACGTCGATTCGGACGATGGTCGCCGAAGAATATCTGGAATTTCTCGTTGTCTGATGGGCATTCGAGTGCTGCTGTTAAATTTCGGTGTGTCACGAATGTTCAGATTGATAGTTGTCGGATGTTTGATTTGCGGGGATCGACCAATTTGGGACATTCGGCGAATTGGCCACATATTCGGCATTGCGGCATTTCGGTGCATATTCAACTGAATATTTGCCGATCGCGAGAAAATGGCGGCCGTGAAACCGGGATCCGGTACGGATGTTCAAGCAGGAGCATGACCGGTTACGAAGCAAATAGGTAACTCCGAGTTACAGCTAACTCTCGATTGCTGTCAAATTGCTGAAACACGTTCATTGCGCCGAACAACCTTTGTTATTTGTTTATGCCTTGAGGTGAATCTGCGTTTTACACACCGATGAGGGCGTGGTTAGTCTTCGGTCGATTGAGTCTCCCGTGGATGCGCGCGAAAATAGGAAGTGTAAGATGACTGAAGATTCAACTAATCCTGCGATTGCGATAGTCGGGATGAGCATGTGGTCCCCCGGTGCACATGATCTGCAAGGATTTTGGGAGAACGTCCTCGCGCGTCGGATGCAATTCCGAAAGTTTCCGGAGTCACGGATGTCCCTCGACGACTACTGGAGCGCGAGCCCTGACGACGTCGACAAGACATACGCCGATCGCGGCGCGTTCATGGATGGTTTCGAATTCGACTGGGTCGGTCGCCGGATACCGGAGCGGACCTTCAAGTCGACAGATCTCACACACTGGTTGGCTCTGGAAACAGCACTCGGGGCTTTGACGGACGCGGGCTACAGCCGAGGATCGGTACCCACTGGACGCAGCGCCGCAATCGTCGGCAACTCCCTCACCGGTGAAGAATCCCGGATGTGGTCGATGCGTTTGCGTTGGCCTTACGTCAAGCGCGCACTCGCTGTGGCAGCCGAAGCGCGCCAGTTGGACAGTTCCGTCGCCGATGCTCTCGCCGAGACGATGGAAGAGGTCTACAAGGGCCCATTGGTGGAGCCGAGTGAAGACACTCTCGCCGGCATGTTGTCGAATACGATTGCCGGCCGGATCTGCAATTATCTCGACTTCAACGGCGGCGGGTACGTCGTGGACGGTGCGTGCGCGTCCGGAATGCTCGCGGTGGCGACTGCAGCCGAAAAGCTGGCGTCCGGCGCGGCCGACTTCGTCTTGGCAGGGGGAGTCGACGTCAGCTTGGATCCTTTGGAACTGGTGGGATTCGCCCGTTTGGGTGCACTGACCCGTGGCGACATGAACGTGTACGACGCAAGCCGAAGCGGATTCATCCCGGGTGAAGGTTGCGGATTCGTGGCCTTGAAACGACTCGAGGACGCCAGGGCGGACGGCGACTACGTGTACGCGACGATTCGCGGCTGGGGCATCTCCACCGATGGCAAGGGTGGAATCACCAAGCCCCGCGCCGAAACTCAGGCCGAGATGATCCGTCGCGCATACTCGCGAGCGGGATTCGCGGCCAGCGAGGTTGCCTTCGTCGAAGGACACGGAACTGGTACTCCCGTCGGAGACCCCGTCGAACTGGCCGGCGTCCAGCAGGCCGCTCAGACGGACGGGCCCGTCGAGGCTCGTAGCATCGGCATGACGTCACTGAAGTCGTTGATCGGGCACACGAAGGCGGCGTCGGGCATCCTTGCGCTGATCAAGGCGACCATGGCCGTCAATCAACGAATCCTTCCGCCGCTCGCCGGTTGCACCGACCCGAACCCGGCGTTCGGAACCGAAGCGCCGGCACTCTTTCCGCTCGTCAACGGTGAGATCAGAGATCCGTCCGAGAAGATGCGTGCCGGTGCGCAAGCCATGGGTTTCGGCGGTATCAACTGCCACGTCGCGATCGAATCGGCTGATGCACCATCCAGCAAGCTGACACCCTCGCAAGACGTCCGCACGATGATGGCGTCGTATCAGGACACCGAGGTTTTCGTACTTTCTGCAGATTCCGCGGTGGACTTGGCGACCCGAGCGCGGGATGTTGCAGATCTGGCGGTTCCGTTGAGTGTTGCCGAGCTGCTGGACTTTTCGGCGAAACTCTCTCGAGTGATCTCGCCGACCGCGCCCTTCCGTGCCGCAGTGGTGGCCGGACGTCCCGCGCAGTTGGCCGAACGCATGCGTCAGCTTGCCGTGATCTGCGAGAACTCCGCTCCTGCATCCGGTCAGGTGAAGGTCGTGAGCAACGAGATCTCGATCTCGAACGCCGTCCACCACGACATCGGATTCCTGTTCCCGGGACAGGGATCCCAACAACTAGAGATGGCGCGCGTGCTGATCGAGCGCTTCGAGTGGGCACGCGAACTGGCGACCGAGGCGGACGGCTGGTTGGAGGGAGTTGGAGCGGAGGCGATCACGCCTCGAATTCTGCGGAACCCGGTCAAGAGCGCTGACGCTGCGGAATTGGCGAAGTGGAAGCGGGATCTCGCCCAGACGCAGTTCACCCAGCCTGCCGTCGCTTTGGCTTCGCTGCTCTGGTTCGAGTACCTCCGCCGATTGGGTGTCACACCCAGTGCTGTCGCCGGCCACAGTCTCGGCGAGTTGACCGCGCTCTACGCGGCAGGAGCTTACGACCAGAAGACGCTGATCACCTTGGCTGCGGCGAAGGGTGCGGCCATGGCTGTCAGTGGTGGTGGAAACGGCGCGATGGCGAGCCTGACCTGCGACCGATCGACGGCTGAGGCGATCATCGCGGAAACAAAGGGTTACGCGACCGTCGCGAATCTGAATACGCCTACACAGACCGTGGTTTCGGGCACCAAAGACGCGGTCGACGATGTGGTTGCCATCGCGAAGACGCGCGGAGTGTCGGCTCAGGCGCTTGCCGTGTCGAATGCTTTCCACTCCGAGATGATGAACGAGGCCGAGCGGGAGCTGATGTCCACTGCGCCCGTTGACGAGCAAGTCGATTCGCTGACTTGCCCCGTGTATTCCTGCGTCGAAGGGAAACGCGTACAGACGCCACTGGCACTTCGCGAATTGGTCACCAAACAGGTTGTCTCACCGGTCGACTGGGTCAAGACGGTAAGTGGAATCTCGCAGGACGTGGACCTGCTCGTCGAGGTCGGTCCCGGCCGTGTGCTGACCGGGCTCACCAAGGCGATCAATGGGACCGACGGCGTGCGCTGCTTCCCCGTTGCGTCCAAGTCCGGACGCGACGAGGACTTCAATGTCGCACTGGCCGCGATGTACGTACACGGCGCTCAGGTCCGATGGAACGAACTTTTCGACGGCCGGTTCGTGCGCGAATTCGTTCCTGCCGATCAGAAGGTGTTCATCGAGAACCTGGCCGAGGCGAAGCTGACGGTAACCTCTGCTCCCGAACCGCTCGCACTTGGTACGTCCGGCGGGGATCCGGCTGCGGCGCTGGCCGATTACCTGAGCCGACGCGGGACCTTCCTCGTCGACGTGATTCGTGCTGATGTAGGCAGTGGAGCGACTTCTCCGTCTTCTCCATCTGCTCCGACTTCGCGGGCAGTCACCAACGGCCACGAATCCGTGGCAGCGAAAGCTCCTTCGCCGGTTTCGGCTCCGGTAGTCGAAGAGCCGGCTGACGCGGGCGCTGGGTCCGTGGAAAGTGAGCTGATCAGGATCCTCGCCGATACGACGGGATTCCCCGCCGAGTCGATCACGACGGATCTGCGTCTGCTCGATGATCTGAATCTCGACTCGATCAGTGCGGCAGAGGCTATTTCGAAGGTTGCGCATCAGTTCGAGGTTGTCGACCTCGACCCTGCCGAGTTGGCCAACGCCACCATCGGAGAAGCAGCATCGCTGATCCTTGCGGCATCACCGAATCCCGGTTCTGCCGTTCCAGCAGCGAGTTCGGTGCAGTCGGACGTGTCGCGAATACTGCTCGAGGTAATCGCGGAGGACACCGGATTTCCGGTGGAGTCTCTCGATGTGGATCTCCACCTGCTCGACGACCTGAACATGGACTCGATCAAGGCTGCCGATGCGATAGCAACTGTGGCAACGCGATTGGGTGTTCAGGGTGATCTGGATCCGGCCGAACTCGTCAACGTCAGCCTGGGTGAACTGATCGAAGTGCTCGATCGATCCGCGAAAGAGAAGTCGGGGCAGCAGCAGCCGGTTGCGCGGGCGCTGCCGATGAAGGCAAAGGGTATATCAGCCGACAGCTTCACCTGGGTTCGCGATTACACTCTGGAAAAGGTTCGGAGCGAGACAGCGTTGCACGGAGTCCGAGACCTCACGGACACGACGTTTGTCGTCATCGGTGACGACGCCGGTTTGGTCGGAAGGTTGGAATCCGAACTGCGAGGGCGTGGTGCTCAGGTCGACATTCGCACATTCTCCGACGGCGCTCCTGCGAATGCACAGCACGTGGTTGCCGTAATGCCGCGTGTGACCGATGATTCCGTCACCGAAATCGGTTTGCGCCGTGGGATCGAACACATGTACAAGATGGTTCCGGCGCAGCAAAGTGGAGGCGCACGAACCACATTGGCAGTGATTCAGTTCACCGATGTCGAGTTGGGCAATCCGGCGCCGGTATCGAGTGCGGCGGCTTTTGCCGCTTCGGTGCATCACGAGCGCCCCGAACTGGATGTCCGCGTCATAGGATTCGACGGCTCGACTGCGGACGCGGTGGTGGCAACCACCGTCGTCTCCGAGTTGGATTCGGTTGCATCCTATGTGTTCGCGACTTACGACACCGAGATGGGACGCACGGCACTGCAACCGCGGGTTCTTGCCTCGAGCGACTACACCGTCCGCGAGAGCGGGTTGGGGAGTTCGGATGTAGTGGTCGTGACCGGTGGCGCGAAAGGCATCATGGCGCAATGCGCTCTGGCTCTCGGTCGAAAGACAGGCGCCGAACTAGTGCTGATCGGAAGCTCTCAGCGACAAGCGGGTGACGAAATCGCTTCCACTCTTGCGGACTTCACGTCTGCCGGATTGAGCGCTCACTACTATCGCTGCAACGTCACGGATGCTGCGGCGGTGGCCGGCGTCGTCGCCCAGATCGAGGTCGAGGTTGGGCCGATCACCGGGTTTGTCCACGGTGCGGGGGCGAATGTTCCGCGGCGGTTCGAGAGAGTCGACAGCGCTGCGGCTTTCAAGGAGGTTGCACCTAAGGTCCTGGGCGCAGCCAACTTCGTCGAAGCGCTCGCTGATCGCGACTTGAAGCTGTTCGTGGGCTTCTCCTCCATCATCGGATTCACAGGTATGCCCGGAAACAGCTGGTATGCATACGGAAACGAGCTTCTCGACGAAATGGTGATGCGGTATGCCGCCGGGCACCCGAAGACTCGGACGTTCTCGCTCGCGTACAGCGTGTGGGGGGAGACCGGCATGGGCGCCCGCATGGGCAGTGTCAACCACCTCGCGAAGATGGGTGTCATGCCGATTTCCACGGCTGCGGGAGTGGATCATTTCCTTCGTCTGGTCGACAGCGGACCCGAGGCGAGTCGTATCGTCGTGACCAGTCGACTCGGCGGTCTGGACACCTGGGCGCCGGCAGCACCGGCTCTGCCGGCGGTGTCGCGGTACATCGACCAAGTGGTGACCATCGAGCCGCAGGTAGAACTGGTTACCCGGACGACGTTGTCCACCTCAGCAGATCCTTTTGTCCTAGACCATGTCTGGAAAGGATCGGCGCTGCTTCCGACGGTGTTCGGACTCGAGGCGATGTCGCAGGCGGCGGCTTATGTCACCGGACGCGTGACTCTGGGCCGCGTCCGCATCGACGACATCAAGCTGGATCGACCGATCGTCGTCGACACGGTCGAGGGCACCAGAGTCGAGATCAAGGCAAGCGTCGTGGAGCAGGATCGTGATGCTGCAGGAACGCGGGTGCATGTCACGATCGGCACCGAACGGACCGGGTACGGACGGCCCCATTTCTCGGCCGACTTCATCTTCGGGCTGGACGAAACACTGCCGGAGTTCGAGAAGGAGTTGCCGCGACCGGTGCTCGACATCGATCCGTTGGACGATCTCTACTCGTGGTTGCTGTTCCAGGAGGGCGATTTCCGCCGACTCGAAGAGATCTCGAGCCTCGATTCCGAGCACATTCTCTTCAGCGCTATTTCGCGAGCCGACCGTAAGCAGCACCTCCTCGGTGATCCCTACTTCCTCGATTCCCTGCTCCAATCGGGTCAGATCATGGTTCCGCGGGAGATCTGCCTTCCGGTCAACATTGCGCGAATCGACATGTACGACGGACGATTCGAGGCTCGTTCGTTCACCGCGTACGCCTACGACAAGGTGCAGACAGAGACCCACATGCAAGCCGACGTGGCGGTGGTGAAGGACGGACGAGTGGTGATGCAGCTCGAGGGATATCGCTCCCAGATTCTCTCCCACGACGAAGGCCGTCCTACGGCTGAGGAAATCGCGGATCCGACTGCGCGCGACGCACAGATCATTCTCGACAAGCTCGCGCAACACAGCCGGGCGTTGGGAGTGAAGAGCCCGCGGGTTGTGGTCGCGCATACCCCGGGGATTCACGAGTTGACCAAGTCGGAACGCCACGAGCAGGAGAAACCGATCGCCGAGGCGGCCGTGAACATTCATCTCGATGAGGATGTGGTGATCAAATGAGTAATGCCTTTGCCATCGAATGGCAGGAAACCGGAAAGCCCGTCGTCGTCGGTGATATTCCGCCCTCTGTGGATGTCTCGCTCTCGCACGACGGCAGCAAGTCACTCGGTTCGGCCGGCGACTGGCCTCAGGGGTGTGACATCGAACCGATTCGCTCCCGAACCGCCGTGCAGTGGAAGGCGCTTCTGGGTTCGGCGCGGATTCCGCTGCTGGACGAGTTGATCGCAGGCGGCGAATCACTCGATCGTGCGGGAACCAGGCTGTGGGCGGCGGCCGAGGCGATCCGAAAGGCCACGGGGCAGATGTCGGTTTCTCTGGCGATGGGCGCCAGGGAGGACGACGCAGTGACCTTCCGCGGCGGCGCAGAGGGAAGCGTGGTGGTTCTGACTTTTCCAGCTCTGTTGACGGACAACGAGGAGCGGATTCTCGCGTTTGTGACTCATGAGGAGGATGCGGAGGAACCGGCGCAGGACCCGGCACCGCAGTTCGACTCCGGACCGTTGTCGGCGAAGTCTCTCGCGCAGTTCGATCCGATGGCCTACGGCTCCGACGTGCATGTGGTGGCCCGGAGCGGCTATCCGGCGGTGTCGATCCGGTTCCCCGTCGGGTTCCGGGACGCGTGCAACGTCGGTGGATCAGTGGGGTTCGCGAGCTTCGCGCTGTGGTTGGGCGCTTTGCGAGAGAGGGGAACCGGACCGATCTCGAAGCAGATCGTGGAGGACATGGCGACGGGTCGTTGGGGCATGGTGACCAACAACTCCGAGGTGTTCATCGATGCGAACCTGTACACCGACGACATTGTCGAGGGGACGATCTGGATCACCGAGCTCACCGGTCCGGATCGGGCAACCACCAATCTGCATGTCGAATGGTGCCGGGTCGACGGCGAGACGCGCACTCACATCGGGTGGAGTGCGATGCAGACGACGTGGGTGGAAATCCTCTCCCACGGTGTGGTGGCGGCACGGCCGATGCCGCAGTACTTCCACGATTTCATCGAGCCGATGACGATTCCGACGGGGACGAAGAACATCGCTGTTCCCACCGAACCGAAGAACGTCGATCGTGGTTCCGTGATCCGCTCGGCTCCGATGGTGCCGCGCAATCCGTACCTGCTCGAATCCGAGGTGTTCTCGACGACGTTGCAGGACGGAAACGTCGTGGGCAACATCTACTTCGGCAACTATTACATCTGGCAGTCGAGGGTTCGGGACAAGTTCCTGGTCCGTTCTCAGCGTGAGGCCATGGCGGCCAGAGGCGCTCTCGGGGAACTTCGTTGTGTGCACACCAGGGTTGAGCATCTGCGCGAGGTCATGCCGTTCGACGACGTCCTGGTCACGATGTCCTTGTCTGCCCTCTACGAGAGGGGGATCGACCTCGAGTTCGAGTACTTCAAGGTCAACGAGGACGGATCACGGGAGAAGCTCGCGATCGCTCGGCACAGAACTGTCTGGACGATGCCGGGCGCTCCGGGAGAACTGGAAATCTCTCCGCCGTCGAAACTTCCACAGTCGCTGATCGATTCGGTGCTGGAGGCGATCGACGGAAAGTAGACGGGGGATTTTCCGAGATCGAAGTGGAGAGACGGGTTGCGTTTTCCTTGTGGGAGAACGCAACCCGTTTCGATGGGGAGGGGAATGTATGGGTATCGGGGTTTCCAGAAGATCGGTTCTGAAAGGGTCGGTAGTCGGCACAGCGGCTGTTGCTTTGGGTGCAAAGGCAGGTGCTGCTCCGGCGGGGAGTGTGGATATCGAGTCTCCGTTGATTTTTCATTCGCCGGAGTTCGAGCCGTTCTGTGACGAACTACATTCGTTGTCAACGCTTTCCGGAAACGAGATCACACTGACAGCGCAAGTGGGGCAACATGCCTTTCATCGGGATTTTCCCCCGTCCCCAGCACTGTCGTACCGCAGCGGAGAGATCGGTGGCGGTTATCTGGGCCCTACCGTCGAGGCGCATTCCGGCGAGCCGATCATGTTGACGTTCGAGAACGATCTGACCGGACATCCGTTGGCAGCGGACATGGATATGACGCTGCACGGAATGCAGGCCGACTTTCGTGCGCACCCGCCGACGTCGTTGCACTTGCACGGGGGAGTCACTTCACCTGAGAGCGACGGCCATCCGGAGCTGCTGGTGATGCCGGGACAGGCTGCGATGCATCACTTTTTGCACGGTCAGGAAGCCGCCCACCTCTGGTATCACGATCATGCGATGGGCATCACCCGGCTCAACGTCTACGCCGGTCTGATCGGCAACTATCTGATCAGGGATGAATTCGACACCGGCGAACTGGGAAATCCGTTGGGGTTGCCGGCCGAGGAATTCGAGATCCCGTTGATCCTGCAGGAGAAGATCTTCACGCCGACAGGCGCCCAGAACGGCCGATCCACCATCTTGATCCCGGAAGGATCGTGGGAAGGCGGCGCGGTGGGCGACGTCGGCTTGATCAACGGCAAGGTGTGGCCGGAACTGTCCGTGGCTCGGGGCCTTTACCGCCTCCGCATCGTCAATGCGTCGTCGGCAAGTGTGTGGAATCTTCACTTCTCGAACATGATGACGTTCTGGGTCATCGGCAACGACGCCGGAATGCTCGACGCACCCGTCGCGGTCAATGCCTTCCGCTGCGCACCGGGGGAGCGGTACGACCTCCTCGTCGATTTCACCGGACTGTCGGAGGGATCGACGGTGGAGCTTCGCAACGACGAGGCGCCCCCGCTACCCGCCGCTGTCATCGGTGAAGTGACTATGCCGCTGTTCTGCCGGTTCCGCGGTGACGCCAGGCGCGGATTCACCGGTGGTGTTCCGTCGCAACTGCGCGGTGGGCGCCGGCAACGTGACGTTCTCGCCCCGTTGGAGCAGCCGACGGTAATTCGCACGGTGACGGTGAGCCAGCAACTGGAACTGCGGAATCCACCGGCTCAGATGACGCTGAACAACCTGACGTTCAGCACCACGGACGTCGAGAGGCCGCGGCAAGGCACCGTCGAGCAGTGGAACATCGTCAACACCACGCCGGACCCGCATCCGATACACCTGCACCTGGTGAATTTCCGGATTCTCGGCAGAACACCGATGCGGACGCTGGAGTACTTGATCCGACATCCGCAGCCGGTGATCGGCAACAAGTGGACTCCGTCGCCCGAAGGGTTCGAGGCGGGGCCGATGATCGCGCCGGCGCCGTGGGAAGCGGGAATGAAGGACACCGTCAGGGTGGACGGCGGCACCGTCACCCGGATCATCGTGCGATTCCCCACCGCGGATGAGCTGGGTTTCGATCCCGACGCGATGTTCGATCGTCTTCCGAGCGGTGGGATGACGGGCAGTGGGATGACGGGCGGTGGGATGACGGGCGGCGGGATGACGGGCGGCGGGCGCCACGATATGGCTGATTCTGGTCGACTCCAGGGATATGTGTGGCATTGCCATCTACTCGATCACGAAGATCACGACATGATGTTGCCGTATCGCATCGTGCCGTGAGTGCTTCCGGGGGCGCACCCGAAATGAACCGAAGCGGGCAGGCGTTCGCGCACCTGATCACCTCGGTCACCTAGCAGGATCGCTTCGGTCCTTCCCATGAATTTGGAACACGTTCTACAGTGAAAGGGCTGAGGTCTGTACCTCGGCCATGCGCCACCACCGAAGGTGGCGCGGACGATCTGCAGACCGGTTCGACGAATTACACGGAAGGAACACCTCACAGTGACCACAGAGGCATTCATTTATGAAGCCATCCGTACCCCGCGAGGCCGCGGCAAGAAGACCGGGTCGTTGCACTCGGTCAAGCCGATCTCGCTGGTCACGGGTCTGATCCAGGAACTGCGCGTGCGCTTTCCCGACCTCGACGAGGACCGGATCTCCGACCTCATCCTGGGCGTCGTCACCCCCGTTGGCGATCAGGGAATGGACATCGCCCGCGTTGCAGTCAACGATGCGGGACTGCCCGACACCGTCGGCGGCGTTCAGCTCAACCGTTTTTGCGCTTCCGGCCTCGAGGCCGTGAACATGGCTGCTCAGAAGGTTCGGTCCGGCTGGGACGAACTGGTGATCGCCGGTGGCGTCGAGTCGATGTCCCGCGTTCCGATGGGATCCGACGGTGGACCGTGGGCACTCGACCCCGCCACCAACTACGACAACTACTTCGTGCCGCAGGGCGTCGGCGCAGACCTCATCGCCACCATCGAGGGCTTCTCGCGTGACGACGTCGACGCATACGCCGTGCGCTCGCAGGACCTCGCCGCCAAGGCGTGGACCGGCGGATACTTCGCCAAGTCGGTAGTGCCGGTCAAGGACATCAACGGCATCACCATCCTCGACAACGACGAGCACATGCGTCCGGGCACCACGGCAGAGAACCTCGCCGGCTTGGCTCCCGCGTTCGGTGTGATCGGTGAAATCGGCGGATTCGACGCCGTGTCGCTGCAGAAGTACCACTGGGTCGAGAAGATCAACCACGTTCACCACGGCGGCAACAGCTCGGGGATCGTCGACGGCGCTGCCCTCGTGCTCGTCGGTAGCGAGCAGGCCGGCAAGGACATGGGTCTGACGCCGCGCGCTCGCGTCGTCGCCACCGCCACCAGCGGCGCCGACTCCACCATCATGCTCACCGGCCCGACGCCGGCGTCGAAGAAGGTTCTGGCAGCTGCCGGCCTGACGGTCGACGACATCGACCTCTTCGAGATCAACGAGGCATTCGCTTCCGTCGTCCTGAAGTTCCAGAAGGACCTGAACATCCCGGACGAGAAGCTCAACGTCAACGGTGGCGCGATCGCCATGGGTCACCCACTCGGTGCAACCGGCGCGATGATCACCGGAACGATGGTCGACGAGCTCGAGCGTCGTGGCGGCAAGCGCGCCCTCATCACCCTGTGCATCGGCGGCGGTATGGGCGTTGCCACCATCATCGAGCGCGTCTGACGCGGCGTCCGTCCTTCCAACGAGGCTTACCAGGAGTCAAGCAAAGTGACTGATCAGAACATCATCAACTGGGACCAGGACGCCGACGGCATCGTCGTGCTCACCATCAACGATCCCAACCAGGGCGCAAACACCATGAACGACGCGTACATCGCGTCGATGAAGGCCACCGTCGACCGTCTGGTCGCCGAGAAGGACTCCATCACCGGTGCCGTCATCACTTCCGGCAAGAAGACCTTCTTCGCCGGTGGCGACCTCAAGAACATGATCAAGGTCGGCCCCGAGCAGGCCGAGGAGATCTACAACCACAGCGTCGAGATCAAGGCAGACCTGCGTCGCCTCGAAACTCTCGGCAAGCCGGTCGTCGCCGCCATCAACGGCGCGGCACTCGGCGGCGGCCTCGAGATCGCTCTCGCGACCCACCACCGCATCGCGGCAGACGTCAAGGGAGTCAAGATCGGCCTGCCCGAGGTCACCCTCGGCCTGCTGCCCGGCGGCGGCGGCGTCGTGCGTACCGTGCGGATGCTCGGCCTGCAGAACGCGCTCATGGGCGTCCTGCTCCAGGGGCAGCAGCGTGGACCCGTTCAGGCCAAGGAAGTCGGCCTCATCGACGAGGTCGTCGGCTCGGTAGAGGAGCTGGTTCCGGCTGCGAAGGCATGGATCAAGGCCAACCCCGAAGGCGGCGTTCAGCCGTGGGATGTCAAGGGCTACAAGATCCCTGGCGGAACTCCGTCCACTCCGGCATTCGCTGCCAACCTTCCGGCGTTCCCCGCGAACCTGCGTAAGCAGCTCAAGGGCGCTCCGATGCCGGCTCCGCGCGCCATCATGGCCGCAGCCGTCGAGGGTTCGCAGGTCGACATCGACAACGCGCTGCTCATCGAGGCTCGCTACTTCACCTCGCTGGTGACCGGCCGCGTCGCGAAGAACATGATCCAGGCGTTCTTCTTCGACCTGCAGTCGATCAACGGCGGCGGTTCACGTCCGGCAGGCATCGAGAAGTCCACCATCAAGAAGGTCGGTGTCCTCGGCGCGGGCATGATGGGCGCGGGCATCGCGTACGTCTCCGCCAAGGCAGGCTTCGACGTCGTGCTCAAGGACGTCACCATCGAGGCTGCGAACAAGGGCAAGGCGTACTCCGAAGGCATTGAGGCCAAGGCGCTCTCGCGCGGCAAGACCACGCAGGAGAAGTCCGACGCACTCCTCGCCAAGATCACCCCGACGGCTGACCCGGCAGATTTCGCCGGCGTCGACTTCGTCATCGAAGCAGTTTTCGAGAGCCAGGAACTCAAGCACAAGGTGTTCCAGGAGATCGAGGACATCGTCGATCCCAAGGCACTGCTGGGCTCGAACACCTCGACGCTGCCCATCACGGGTCTCGCCACCGGCGTGAAGCGTCAGGAAGACTTCATCGGCATCCACTTCTTCTCGCCCGTCGACAAGATGCCGCTGGTGGAGATCATCCGCGGTGAGAAGACCTCCGACGAGACTCTGGCTCGCGTGTTCGACTACGTCCAGGCGATCCGCAAGACGCCGATCGTGGTCAACGACTCGCGTGGCTTCTTCACCTCGCGTGTCATCGGCACCTTCATCAACGAGGCCATCGGCATGCTCGCCGAGGGCGTCGAGCCTGCCACCATCGAGCAGGCCGGTATGCAGGCCGGTTACCCGGCTGCGCCGCTTCAGCTTTCGGATGAGCTCAACCTCACCCTCATGCAGAAGATCCGCAAGGAATCTGCCGACGCCGCCAAGGCCGAAGGCAAGGAACTGCCGGCAGATCCGGCCGGCGAGGTCATCAACACCCTCGTCGAGAAGTTCGATCGTAAGGGCAAGCTCGGTGGAGCCGGCTTCTACGATTACGCCGAGGGCAAGCGCACCGGCCTGTGGTCCGGACTCCGCGAGAACTTCAACTCCGGAACCTCCGATGCTCCGATCCAGGACCTCATCGACCGCATGCTGTTCATCGAGGCGATCGAGACGCAGAAGTGCTTCGACGAGAACGTCCTGATCACCACGGCGGACGCCAACATCGGCTCCATCATGGGCATCGGATTCCCGGCCTGGACCGGTGGCGTTCACCAGTTCATCGTCGGTTACGAGGGCGGCACGGCCGGCTTCGTCGCTCGTGCAAAGGAACTCGCTGCGCAGTACGGCCCGCGGTTCACCCCGCCGGCTTCGCTAGGGGCATAGCCCCCGTGCGCCTTTTTGGTAGTTACGGCTACCAAAAAGGCGCACAGGGGTTTATCCCCAGCTTGTGAGTTATCCACAGACGAACTCCGACAGCGAATTTCACGTCAGTCCTGTCGGAGTTCGGCCTGACGCTTGGTGCCATGACTACGTCTCATGGTGGAAGCGAGTTTCTCCGGATTCTCGATGCGCAATCCGGTCTGGTACGGCAACAGCAACTCTCGTCATTCGGATACAACCGAGGGATGCTGCGGAACTTTCTGGACCGCGGCGAATGGCAGCGCGTTCTACAAGGCGTGTATGCAGTGACCGCTGGCCCGCTCACCAGAGAAATGATCTTGAACGCCGCTTGGCTTTATGGTGGCCCGCAAGCGATTCTGAGCCACGACACTGCAGCTGAGGAATGGGGAATGCGTCGCATCGACGCAGACAAGCCAGTCCATGTCACCGTGCCATACGGCAAGTCCGCTCGCTGTCAGCCCGCGACAATCCGCCGAGTTCCAGCGCGAACGTCGGGTGCACTTGTCAGAGTGGGTGGCGTGGTTCACCCCGGGGTAGTCGTCCACCGATCCCGAGCCCACCGATACATCGGCGTGCCGTCAGTCATACCTCGAACGTCGCGTGCGGATACCGCGATTGATCTTGCGACCGCCGAATCCACAGCGCGAAGCGCCTACGTTTCACTCATCACTACAGTGACAAATGCGCGAATTCCGTTGAACCATGTACGTCGTCGGATTGACGAACGAACACCACATCGATTCAAGGGCGCGCTTTCCGATGCGGTACGACTCCTGGCAGACGGGGTGCAGTCAACGCTCGAATACCACTATGCGGTCGACGTGGAGCAGGCGCACGGGTTGCCGTCGGCCAGACGCCAGTCACCGGTTCGCGTCGACGGTCGCACGTTGTACGAGGATTGCGACTACAGCGAATTCGGTGTGCCGCTGATCGTGCGTCTCGACGGTCGGTGGGCGCATTCCATGGCCGAGGTGGCATTCCGTGATCGCCGTCGTGACAATGCGGCAGAGCTGGCAGGTCGTCCGCGGTTGGTCTACGGATTCGACGAGGTGATGAAGACCCCGTGCCAGGTTGCGCACGAGGTGGAGACGGTCTTGCGGCGGGGAGGTTGGGTGAGGACGCAGTCGGGTGCCTGCGGCCCCTGTGCGCCTTTTTGGTAGTGCCGACTACCAAAAAGGCGCACAGGGGCTTTGCCCCTAGGCCTTCCACCACGGGCGAAGCGGCACATGCGCCTCACCCTTGGGGCCGAGCTTCACGGCCAGAACCTGGTGCAGCTGAACGACATTGCGCTCGAACCCGAGTCGTGAGCCGGCCATGTACAGGCCCCAGACGCGGGCGGTTCCTTCGCCGACCTCGGCGACGCAGGCGTCCCAGTTGTCGACGAGATTCTGGCACCATCCGGCGAGCGTCAGTGCGTAGTGCTCGCGAAGGTTCTCTTCGTGACGCACCTCGAGGCCGACGTTCTGGATCTCGGAGATGATGCGACCCGAACCGGTGAGCTCCCCGTCGGGGAAGACGTACCGGTCGATGAATCCGCCTGCCTTGGCGCTGCTTCGGTTGTCCGGACGGGTGATGCAGTGGTTGAGCAGACGCCCACCCTCACGCAGCTTGCCCTTGAGGAACTCGAAGTACGCCGGGTAGTTTCCGACGCCGATGTGCTCGGTCAGGCCGATGGAGGACACTGCGTCGAATCCGGTCTCGGCCACGTCGCGGTAGTCGGAGAAACGGACCTGGGCGAGATCGGCGAGGCCCTCGTCCTCGATGGCCTTCTGTGCCCAATCCGCTTGCTCGCGAGAGAGAGTCACGCCGATCACCTTGACGCCGCGCCTGGCCGCGTAGCGGACCATCGAGCCCCAGCCGCAGCCGATGTCGAGAAGTCGATCACCCTTCTGGAGTCCGAGCTTCTCGAACACCAGGCGGTACTTGTTCTCCTGGGCTTCTTCGAGCGTCTGTTCCGCATTGTCGTAAGCGGCACAGGTGTACGTCATGGACGGGCCGAGGACGTACTCGTAGAAGGTGTTGGAGACGTCGTAGTGGTGATGGATGACTTCGGCGTCACGAGTCTTGGAGTGACGCAGTCCTTCTGCGACGCGACGCCAGCGAGGGAGATGTTCCTGGGGCGGCGGGGCGATGGGCCGCAACAGATCCCAGCCCAGGGAGCGCGTGATGCTGGCGAGCGTCAGTGCGGACGGGCGCTTGAGGTGGAGTTCGTCACCCATGATGCGCAGGATCTCGTACGGATCACCGGGGTGGACACCCTCGGCTTCGAGATCGCCGGAGACGTACGCGCGGGCCATGCCGAGGTCGCCGGGAGCTGTTGCGAGATAAGTGGTTCCGCGAGTCGACTTGAGGTGCAGTCCGTAGTCGGCATCTTCGGGGCCGGCGGTGCTGCCGTCGTACGCGGTGAATCGAAGCGGCAGCATGCCGTCGGAAAGCGTCTCGAGAATCTCGGCAATAGAGAGCTTGTCCTGGCTTTTGGAGTCTTTGAACGTGGTCATTTACGTTGCACCGCCTTAGAGAATAGATCCAATAAACGGGATTTCGGGTCGTAGCGTTCCTTGAGTCCGATGTACCGGTCGCCGCCGTAGTACAGCTCCTCGAAGTCTTCCTTCGAGTAGTAGGAGTCGGAGTAGAGCGATTTGTGTCCGTCGAAATCGCTGACCTTTTCTTCGATCAGTCGATTTGCTGCCCCCTCGCGCTCACCGGGAACGATCGGCACCGAAGACCAGAAGCCGATGTTGACGTAGGTGCGCTTGGGTTCGAGGGGGTAGAGGGGCCACGGCCGTGATGCAGAAGCGGCGGCAGGGCTTGGCTCGCGAAGACGCAACGGGCACAACCACAGTGGTTCGATCGGGATTTCCTCGAGGAACCACGAGACGAAGTCCGCGGTTCGTTCGATGGGTACCTCGACGTCCTGGACGACGCGTTCGCGCGGGGGCTTGCCCTTGCGCTTTTCGAGGCGATCTCCGATGTCGTACTTGTGGTCGAGGGCGATCAGCTTCCAGTAGAAGCTGCTGCGCAGGTACTGCTTGGGCCAGAAGCGCCGGATCTTCGGGTTCTGTGCACCGAAAGCTCGTGAGCACCAGAACCAGTCGGTGTCCCAGCGCCACAGGTAGTCGCGAATGGTCAAGCGATCCGTCTTGGGCTGGGTGAGTGACGAATGCTGGATCGACCGGTAGAAGATGTCCTGGTCGGTGTAATCGCTGACCGGGCCTTCCTCGTCGGTTTGCACGCCGAGTGTGAGGTAGCTCTCGAAATCGGTGAAGACCACCCCGTCGAGATAGTCGACGGCGATCCCGTCGTACTCGCGTTCGGTGACGATGCGATCCATCGTTTCTTCGAGCTTCTTCAACGAATCGAAGCGCACGTGGCGCAAGGCGACGTACTTCTTGACGGGTTCGAGTGCGATCTTCAATCGCGTCGAATAGCCAAGGGTGCCGTAGGAATTGGGGAAACCGAAGAACAGTTCGGCGTGTTCGCCGTCCGGTGTTGCGGTGATGATCTCGCCGCTTCCGGTCAGTACGTCGATTTCGAGTACCGACTCGTGCGGCAGGCCGTTGCGGAACGAGGTGGACTCGATGCCCAGGCCGGTCACCGCACCGCCCAGGGTGATGGTCTTGAGTTGAGGCACGACCAGGGGCGCCAGCCCGTAGGGCAGCGTCGCGTCGACGAGGTCCTCGTACGTGCACATGCCGGCGACGTCGGCTGTGCGCGCCTGCGCATCGACGGCGATGACACCTGCCAGACCGCTGACGTCGAGGCCGGGGGCCGACGTCTTGGCGCGAGCGCGGAACAGATTGGATGTCTTCTTTGCCAGGCGTACAGAAGCATCGGCGGGAATGGCGCGGTATGACGCGAGTAGGCGTTCGACGCCTTCTCTGTGCTGCTCGAACCCCATTTCACGCGCAGCATCGGAACCCGGGCCTTGCTTTGTCCGGATTCGATCTAACTTCTGAACTACCCCATTGAACGAGAGAGTCACACCCTGACGCTATCGGTAGTTGCGTGTGCAAGCTATCCGGAGGGGTATTAATGCCCGAATTTGATCGAGTTGTTGCAATCGAACTCGGTAAATGCTCCGAGTGGTGAACCAGCTCACACGGAATGGGTAGATGGTCGAGATACCCGGGCGCAGCAGGCAGTATGGAAAGGAATATCTGCGCACTTCGAGGTGCGGATTCGGGTAGTCATTCGCGGTATCGAGCCGCGTTGGTCGAGCAAGGAGACGTAGGGCATATGGGTCAGGTCAATGCAATGAGTTCGACAGTCGTCACAGCAGCACCCGACAAGGTGCTCGCGGCGCTCTCGGACTACGAGACGGTTCGCCCGCGAATCCTGTCCGAGCAGTACCTCGACTACAAGGTCGTCGAAGGTGGCCAGGGTGACGGAACCGTCGCGCAGTGGACGCTCAAGGCGACGGAAAAGCGCTCGCGCAACGTCAAGGCGACAGTGACGGTCGACGGCAACGTCATCACCGAGAAGGACGCGAACTCCAGCCTCGTCACCACCTGGACCGTTGCCCCCAACGGCACCGGAACGACGGTGACGACGCTCACCCAGTGGCAGGGTGCCACCGGTATCGGCGGCTTCTTCGAGCGCACGTTCGCTCCGAAGGGTCTGCAGCGCATCCAGGCCCAGGTCCTGGACAACCTCAAGCGCGAACTCGTCTAACCGATCCTGCATCACCGAGATGGCGTCGTACCTTCACCGGTACGGCGCCTTCTTTCATGGGCCGGTAATGATCCGTCCGAATTCGGTGAGTGCGGGGTTTCCGCTTTCCCAGTAATCGCTGTGAACTCCGAACCCAGGCTCCCCGGGAGATCCGGTGAATACCTGCGCGCCGAATTCCGGATCCGACGGGTCGAACCCGTGGACTCCGAGGATCGTGGGGATCAATTGGACCGGATCCCAGAAGGCCGTCGTCGAATGAACATGGCGAGCCATCTCGGCCGAGTCGACGCCGTCCAGGCTCAGTTCGTTCACGCGCTCGGCATCGACGCCGGGGCTTGCGACAAAAACCAGTTCGTCGACGTCGAGGGAAGCGCCACGGGTAGTCGCAGCACCGATGACGGTGCTGCCGTAGGAATGACCGATCACCACGTTGTGCGAAGGCGGACCGTCATGCGAGGTTCGTAACCCGTCCTGGAAGCTGTCGAGCCTCGGCGCTGCGGAGGTGGCGTACCGATCCGATGCTGCGTCGGGAATGCCTGGGGGAGCGTCGTATCCGGACCACAGGATCACTGATGTGGCTTCCGTCGGTGCTGCCCTGACGGACGCGTCGTACATGGCCTTGGTTCGTTGCAGGTCTCCGCCGACGCCCGACAGCCCGGAGCCGGTTCCGGGAACCAGTGTTGCGACGTTGCCGGCGGCATCGGGATTACCGACTGCCACGACGGCATGCCCATCCGTGACCGAGAGAAGGAACGTGTCCGGTCGAAGTTCGCCGCGCACGGCCGTGTATCCGGCAGCTACCGTTCGATCCGGCAACTGCTCGAGCGCAGAGAGGTACCGCCGGTTGTAGTAGTCCCGGTCGAGAGCGGGAAGGCCGTCGCGGCTACCGATGGACGGATCCCACCTCGCCAACGCGTCTTTCTCGTTGGGCGTGAGCAATTCCCAGAGTCGGTGTAGCTCCGTGGGTGTCCCGGGGAGTGTCGACCTCCCGTCGAGGATGTCGACGACAGTGCGGTCGAGGCGATCAGGCTGATTGCCAAGGAGTGATCCGATCTCTCGGAATGCCGCACGCAGAGCAGTCGCGGCCCGGTTGTCTTCGTCGTCGAGTGCCGTCAATGCAGTGGAGATCTTCTGCTGAAAAACCTGTGCAGCCGTGGCGTTTTCGGAATCTTGCATGGCGTCGGCCAGATTCCATGGCTGCTTCGTCTCAGGTGCCGATACCGCTCCACTGTCTGACACCGTCAAGCCGTGTTCGAGAGTCGCCTCCTCGACCAGGTCCAGAACTGATTTTCGCGCCGCACCGATCGTATTGGCCGCTCCGCCATACAGATCCGCAACTACGCGAACTGCAATCGACAGCCGCGACGAGGAAAGCGAGATACCAGACCACTGCACTGCCGCCGCGCTCGACGCTTGTCCCTGCCAGAATTCGCGGACGGCGTCGATGCTGCGTCCGGCGTCATTGCCGAGGACTTCGATCTGCCGGTCGATGTCGATCAATTCCGAAGCGCTTGTGCGCAATTTCTCCGGTGACCATGTTCGAAGCTGAGAGACGGTGGGCTGCATCAGTAGGCTCCGCGCAGTTCGGACACCACTTCGCCCTCGGCAGCGTCGTACAGACGTGCTGCGGCAGCGGTTCCCGACGCCATGAGTCCCAATTGCGTAGCCAGGTACCGGTACGCGTCGGCGATGACGCCGGCATTCCCAGTCGACACAGCCGCGACAGCGGACGAGTTCAGGGCCGCCGCGGCTTCGAAAATCGGGCCGGCGGAATCGATCCCCGAGATCTGATCCGCGATTCGAGACAGATCAGCCGAAAGTTGCTGCAGAGCAGCGAAATCTACCTGAAGTATCGGCCCCATGGCAGAACCGTATCCAGGTGAGCGGGCTACCTCGGCGGTGCCGACATACCTGTGGACAAGTGGAATTTCTCCACAGAAGACAGGTCAGGGGGTTGTGAGGAAGGCCGTGACTCCGCTGGTGACGGCGGACGCATATTCCTGCTGACCGTCCGGGCTCGTCATGCGCGCTGCCTCGTCGGCATTTCGCATGTTGCCGAGTTCGACCAGAATCGACGGCCGCTGCGACAGATTGAGTCCCGTCAGATCGGCGCGTGGTGCCAGCCCGTCGTCACCGATGTAGGTCGACGGGGTGAGTCCGGCTGTGACGAGTGAGTCGCGCATGGTTTCGGCAAAGGTGACGGACGGGCCGGCCTGCACCGCGTTCAGCGGGGGCGCGGAGTAGCAGACGTGGAAGCCCTCGGCTCCGGCTGCTGCGCCGTCCGCGTGAATGCTCACCACTACGTCGGCGCCGGAGGAATTGGCAGCTTCGGCGCGTGCGTCGACGCAAGATCCGACGCTGATGTCGTCCGGTCGACTCAGGACCACTGTGGCGCCTTGGCCTTCGAGTTCGCTCTTGACCAGGCTCGCGACTTCCCAGTTGAAGGTGTGCTCGGGGAACCCGGCATCGGTGTTGGTGCCGGTGGTCTGGCAGTTCTTGGTGCCGCCGCGGCCCGTGGGGACCTGGGTGTTGATGCTGTCGTCGTTCGCCCCGCTGTGCCCGGGATCGAGGAAGACGACATTGCCGGTGAGCGCAGCGGGGACGTCAGCGGCGACAGTGCTCAGCGGAGACACCTCGACCGAAGTCGTGGCCTCGGCAGTCTCGGTCGGAATCGTGCACGCAGCGCTCAGAAGCCCGGCCCCGACCACGGCGATCAGGGCAGTGGAGCGGAACACACGAGATGCCATGTTTGACCCTCTTGACGGTTTTACGGTGTCTGACTGGTTCCGGCGCACCCGCTCACGGTAGCGCGCACCGACTACGCTGGTGGGGATAACTCTGTAGAAAGGACCGCTCGTGCAACCAGGTGGAGCACCCGACATGTCTGCTCTGTTGGCTCAGGCTCAGCAGATGCAGCAGCAATTGATGGCGGCGCAGCAGGAAATGGCTCAGGCCGAAGTGACCGGTCAGGCCGGTGGCGGACTGGTTGTCGCCACGGTCAAGGGCACCGGCGAGGTTGTCGGTCTGCAGATCGATCCCAAGGTCGTCGACCCCGAAGATGTCGAGACGCTGCAGGATCTGGTGATCGGCGCGATCGAGGACGCTTCGCGTAAGGCACAGGAAGTCGCTGCTGAGAAGCTCGGCCCGTTGGCCGGCGGACTCGGCGGAGGCCTTCCCGGTCTCCCCGGCTTCTAGAAACGAGAACGCGTGTACGAAGGTCCGGTTCAGGATCTGATCGACGAACTCGGGAAGCTTCCCGGAGTCGGGCCGAAGAGCGCTCAACGCATCGCTTTTCACCTGCTCTCCGTGGAGCCTCCCGAGATCGACCGTTTGAAAAATGCATTGCAGCGCATCCGTGACGGCGTTCAGTTCTGCACGGTGTGCGGAACTGTCTCCGATCAGGAGAAGTGCCGCATCTGCGCCGACGCACGTCGCGATCGCACGGTGATCTGCGTCGTGGAGGAACCGAAGGACGTTCAGGCCGTCGAGCGCACCCGTGAGTTCAAGGGTCGCTATCACGTGCTCGGCGGTGCGCTCAATCCGCTCTCGGGGATCGGGCCTGACCAGTTGCGTATCCGGGAGTTGTTGGCTCGCATCGCAAATCAGGAGGACGGCGTCGACGTGTCCGAGGTCATCATCGCCACCGACCCCAACACGGAGGGTGAGGCGACAGCTACCTATCTCGTTCGCATGATGCGAGACATTCCGGGGCTGACGGTGTCTCGGTTGGCTTCGGGTCTTCCGATGGGTGGCGATCTCGAATTCGCAGACGAGTTGACGCTGGGTCGGGCATTGTCCGGCCGTCGTGAATTGTCGCGGAACGCTTGATGAGCGGCACGGAGCAAGGTCAGCAGGTGCGTCGTACGTCCGAGCAGACGCGTGCGCAGATCATCGCGTCGGCCGGGAAAGCATTCGCGACTCGGCCGTACCGCGAAATCACGCTCAAGGACATCGCCGAAGACGCAGGCGTCAGCGCGCCTCTGATCATCAAGTACTTCGGTTCCAAAGAGCAGTTGTACGACGAGTTGGTCGACTTCCGGGCAGCGGCGGTCACGGTCTTCGATGCCCCGAACGACTCGCTCGGCGAGCGCATGGTCTCGCTGTTCACCAAGCCGTTGGAGTCGTACAAGCCGCTGTCCATGAGCTTGTTGTTCATGAGCGGCGTCAGTGAAGAGAGCAACCGCAAGCTGCGCGAGAACTATTCGACGCAGATGATCGACACCCTCGCCGCTCGCCTGTCCGGCCGCGACGCGAGATTGCGCGCGGAACTGGCGATGTCGATGGTGGTCGGAGTGGCGATCATGCGCCGACGGATGATGGCCGGCCATGCCACCGGCACCCAGGACGAGGTGGTTGCGCTGTACGCACCGCTGGTGCAAAAGCTGCTCGACGGGTGAGCGGCGTCACAATTCTTGCTAGGTAAATATCCGTTCACCTAATGTAGGTGAACGGATATTTACCTAGTGAGAACAGGCGGTGTGGGGTGACGACGCTCGACCGTCCGCCGGGCACGCCTGCAGTCACCACCTCCGATGCGGGACTCGCGCAGCCGCGCTCCCGCTTCCTGTTCCCCATCGTTGTCGCCGCCGCAGTGTTCCAGGCTGTTCTGCAGACGGTCATCGTTCCACTGCTGCCGGAGTTGCCGCACTTCACAGGCGCTGGACGTACGGCCGTGTCCTGGCTGGTGACCGTCACGTTGCTGGTCGGCGCGGTGGTCACTCCCATTTTCGGCAGACTCGCCGACATGTTCGGCAAGAAGAAGATGCTTCTGGTTGCTTTCTCGATGATGACTCTCGGCTCGATGTTGTGTGCGCTGTCGTCGGACATCGCTGTCCTCATCTTCGCGAGAGCGTTGCAGGGAGCCGGGTCGGCGGTCATCCCCATCGGAATCTCCATGCTCCGTGACGAATTGCCACGCAACAAGGTCAACGGCGCAGTGGCCATGATGAGTTCGACGCTCGGCGTCGGAACCGCTTTGGGCATACCGTTTTCTGCGATGATCGCGCAGTACTCGAACTGGCACGTCCTGTTCTGGGTAACCACCGCCATCGGGCTGTCCGTGACTCTTGCTGCGGTGCTGTTCATTCGAGAGTCCGAGCCGAATCCGTCGGGAAGATTCGACGGCGTCGGGGCGGTTGGTCTGAGCGCCGCGATGATTGCTCTGCTTGTGCCGATCACTCAGGGGTCGAGTTGGGGGTGGACCAGTGGAGCGGTGATCTCCATGCTGGCCGCGTCGGCGGTGCTGTTCACGCTCTGGGTAATTCAACAGCGGCGCAACGTCAATCCGCTGGTCGACGTCCGTGCTCTCGTGAAACGTGCGGTGTTGATCCCGCATCTGGCGGCTCTGCTGGTCGGGTTCGCGTTTTTCGGGAACACACTGATCACCACACAACTGCTGCAGGGGATGAAGGGGCCGGGTGCCGGGTACGGCCTGTCGATCATCGCGGCAGCGCTCTGCCAGATTCCGGCGAGTATCGCGATGGTGCTGTTCTCACCGGTTGCGGTGCGTATCACCGACCGCTTCGGTTCACGGACCGCGATGTTGACCGGCGCCGTGTTCCTCGCCGGCGGGTACGGGATTCACGCCGTTGCCGGTAAGCCGCTGTGGGGAGTGGTTGCAGCACTGGGTATCACAGCGGTCGGGACTGCCATCGTGTACAGCACGCTCTCGCTGCTGATTCTGGTTGCCGTACCTCGTCAGCGACTGGCGGCTGCCAACGGGGTGAACTCACTTCTGCGGACGTCCGGAAGCACGATCTGCAGTGCGACGGTGGCAACCATTCTCGCTGCATTCGTGATCAGCGGTTCGGAACATTCCACGTCGTGGACCGGATTCTCCGTCGCCTACCTGGTGTGCGCGGGCTGCGCGGTGGTCGTGTTCGCGGTGTCGATCCTGTTGCCGCAGGGACGAACCCCGAAACATCTGGATTTGCCGGATCTGGTCAGGCGACCCTGAATCCCGAGAGGAAGAGCGTGATCATCAGATCCGCGAACTCGTCGGTGGTGTACTTCTGGCGATCCGGCCAATGCGTTGTCGACCACAAGGTGTCTCGTACCGATCGATAGAAAATTTCCGGTGCCACGTCTTTGCGGAAGATTCCCTGATCGACGCCTTCGGCAATCGCTTTCATCCAATGCTCGCGGACTTGGCGGGAAGGCCCGTCGACGGATTGCAGGAGATCGTTGTCGCGAAGATAAGCCCGATCGTTCTGGTAGATCGCCGTCGGGTGCGGGTGTAGTTCGATGACGACCAGCGTCTCGCGGATCAAGCCGCGCAGGACTTCCTCGGGGTCGTTTGCCGTCTTCTCCACCTGATCGAAGCGGAGCTGAATGTCGGTGATGAAGCCGCGCATGAGCTCGGCAACTATCGCATTCTTCGACTTGAAGTAGTGGTAGAGGCTGCCCGAGAACACACCGGCGGCGTCGCCGATCTCGCGAACGGTCGTGGTGGCGACACCCTTCCTGGCAAACAGCTCGGCTGAGCTCTCCAGGATCTTCTCCCGACGATCTGGTGATGCCACTGAAATCTCCACTGGTTGTCGGTCCTGCTCAGGGCAGGGTTTCGGGGGTGCCGGGCTGCCGGCGTCGAACGTAGCGCAATCCTGCCTGATAGCTCCGGCTCGAACCAATTCGTCGGTGAGATCGCGTGTTTCCACTTCCGGATTCCTATGCTAGCTTCAAAATCAAGCGCTTGCTCAACTTTCGTTCACGGAGGATTTCAGTGCAGAGCCTGCAGACGCAGTTTCCGAATTTCATCGGCACAGAGGCAGAACCACCCCGCGTCGCCCGCTACGCCGTCAACGAGGCGATGATCCGCAACTGGGTCGAGGCGCACGACGACCGCAACTCGATCTACGTCGACGCAGAGGCCGCCCGCAGTACCGGTCGTCGAGACGTCGTCTGTCCGCCCGCCATGATCTCGACCTGGGTGATGGCGGGTTACCGACGTTATCGGCAGGTCCAGCAACTTCGTGCCGACGGAGTCTCCGAGGACTTCGCCTATTCACGACTGCTGGCGCTGTTGGACGAGGCCGGATACACCTCCGTTGTCGCGACCAACGTCGAGCAGGAGTATTGCGCGGAGCTGAGCCCCGGTGACCACGTCACCGCGCATTTCACCATCGAAGCGATCTCGCCGTTCAAACAGACGGCTCTCGGTCACGGGTGCTTCATCACTCTGTTCAAGAAGTACGTGGACCAGGACGGAAAGACGCTGGTCGAAGAGCGCTTTCGACTGCTCAGATTCAAACCAGATGCCCAGACAGATACCAAGCCCGAAGCCCAGGAGGTAATCGCATGAGCGAGACTGGCTCCCGCCACACCGCGGTGCCGAGACTCACCGTCACCGACGACAACGATTTCTTCTTCTCCGCGGCCAAAGAGGGTCGCCTCGAGATCCAACGGTGTGCGGATTGCAAGACTCTGCGCCACCCGCCAGCGCCCGCCTGCCCGGAATGCCGCTCGTTCAGTTGGGACACAGTCGAATCCACGCGGCGATGCACGTTGCACAGCTTCACGGTCATCCATCACCCGAAGGATCCTGCTTTCGAGTACCCACTCGCCGTCGGACTCGTCGATCTCGAAGAAGGCACGCGTCTGGTTGCCGACATCGCGGGGATCGATCACGAGGAACTCGAATTCGGCATGGAACTCGAAGTGACCTTCTCCGAGCACGCTCACGGCGAGATGCTGCCGCAACTGAGGCGACGGGGTTCGGTGCAATGACGAAACTGATTGACTGCGAAGTGGGTTCGGTCCTCCCCAGCCTCGAATTGCCGTTGGATCGAACGCTGATCGTCGCCACCGCGATCTCTTCTCAGGATTTCGAGGACGTGCATCACGATCCGGGCAAGGCACGGGATCGCGGAACTCCCGACATCTTCATGAGTATCAACACCACCAACGGGCTCATCGACCGCTACATCACCGACTGGTCCGGTCCGGCGTCACGGATCGTCAAAACATCACTACGGCTTGGTGTTCCGAACTTCCCCGGAGACACCATGACATTCACCGGCAAGGTCACCGCCACAGACGGCCGGGCGCTCACCGTGACGGTTCTCGGGAAAAACGCCCGCGGAACACACGTGACGGCCGACGTGACTCTCGAACCGGTGGAAAGGGTAATCGCATGACACGAGGATTTTCGAGGCAAGCAGCCATCGCCGGAATCGGCGCCACCGAGTTCTCCAAGAACTCCGGCCGCAGCGAATGGCAGTTGGCGTGCGAATCCGTGATCGCCGCACTCGACGACGCTCACATCGAGGCAGAAGAGGTGAACGGATTTGCGCTGTTCACCATGGAGAACAATCCTGAGATTGCGGTCGCACGCGCCCTCGGGATCCCGGAATTGACGTTCTTCAGTCGAATTCCACACGGCGGCGGCGGTGCCTGCGCACCGGTTCAACAAGCAGCGCTTGCCGTCTCCAGCGGAGTTGCCGACGTTGTGGTCGTCTACCGTGCCTTCAACGAAAGATCAGGTCACCGATTCGGCGCCGGCCCGCCACCTTTTGCGTACAACGCGTCGACGGACCAGGAGTATCGGAACTGGATCAACCCGTACGGGCTTCTGACCCCGGCGCAGCAGGAAGCCTTCCTCGCCAAGCTGTACATGCACAAGTACGGGGCAACAAGCGCCGACTTCGGCCAGATCTCGGTCCTCTCACGCAAGCATGCGGCGAACAACCCCAAGGCCTGGTTCTACGAACGCCCGATCACTATCGAGGACCATCAGAACTCACGCATGATCGCCGATCCCATCCGCCTGCTCGACTGCTGCCAGGAAAGTGACGGCGGACAGGCGCTGGTGATCGTCAGTGCGGAGCGCGCCCGCGACCTGCCGCACAAACCTGCGGTCATCAGTGGCGCTGCGCAAGGTGTAGGTCCGCAACAGATTTCGATGAGCAGCTACTACCGAGACGACATCGACAGCATGCCGGAAGTCGAACTCGTGGCGCGCCAACTGTGGGACCAGGCCGGTATCGGGCCGGACGACATCGATGCCGCAATTCTCTACGACGCTTTCACCCCGATGGTTCTGCTTCAACTCGAGGAGTACGGATTCTGCGGTCGGGGCGAGGCAAAAGACTTCATCTCCGACGGCAATCTCGAGCTGGACGGTCGCCTGCCGATCAACACCCACGGCGGTCAACTCGGTGAGGGATACATCCACGGCGTCAACGGTATTGCCGAAGGTGTTCGCCTGATCCGCGGCACCTCCACCAATCAACCGACCAAAACTCTGGACAACGTGCTCGTGACCGGCGGCTCTCCCGTCCCGCACAGTGCGCTCGTCCTCTCGGCAGATCGCTGAATCTGCCGCCTATTCGAGAAAGCAGGAACAAGATGAGCGAGCGGATCACCTACGCCAGGGCCACCCACGGCGAGGAAGAAATACAGGCTGTTGTCGACGTCTTGCGCAGCGGGCATCAAGGATTGCGCATCGGCAAGAACGTCTTCGAGATGGAAGAACGTATCGCGGCCTTGGCCGGCAAGAAGTTCGGCGTCATGTGCAACTCGGGATCCTCGGGTTTGTACTTGGCAGTCGAGCTGCTCGGACTGCCTGCCGGCAGTGAGATCATCACGTCGCCGTTGACGTTCTCCACCGACATCGCACCGATCGTGCGTGCCGGTCTGGTGCCGGTGTTCGTGGACGTGGAACCCAACACGTTCAACGTCGACGTCACCAAGATCGAGGCAATGGTCACCGAGAAGACCGGTGCCATCCTGATGCCGAACCTCGCCGGCAACTGCCCGGACTGGGACGTCATTCGTGATATCGCTGATCGCCATGGACTCAAAGTGATCGAGGATTCGTGTGACGCGATCGGCGCCACGCTCCGCGGTACTCCCACCGGGTCTCGGGCGGACATCGTCGTCACCAGTTTCTCGATGGCACACATCATCACGTGCGCGGGAACCGGTGGAATGGTGTGCGTCGACGACGAAGCCAGCCGTGACAAGGCGTTGCTGCTTCGCCGCTGGGGCCGTCGTAGCGAGCCGAACCTGTTCGGCAGTACCAAGTCCGGCCGAGTCTTCCGTGAAGAACTCGACGGCGTCGACTACGACAACGACTTCATCTTCGAGCTCATGTCGTGGAACTTCGAGCCCTCCGAACTTGGCGCAGCTTACGGCGTCGTGCAGCTCGACAAGCTGGAACAGAACTACAAGACGCGTAAGGCAACATTTGCGGCCTTCTCGGCGGCATACGGCGCCCATCCTGAATTCTTCACGACGCCGGTAGAACTCGACGGTCTCGACACGGCGTGGCTGTGTTACCCGGTGATGATCAACGAGAACGCCCCCTTCACGCGCAGCGACCTGCAGGAAGCCATCGAGGCCGACGGCATCGACACCCGAACCGTGTGGAGCGGCAACGTCACTCGTCACCCCATGATGAACAACATCGAATTTCGCCAGCCGGCCGAAGGTTTGCCGGAAGCGGACGCAGTTTTTGCCCGCGGCATGACACTCGGCATGAGCCACGGTTTGCGTGACGACGAAGTTGCTCGGATTGCGGAGAGCATCAATCGCTTCGCCGCGAAGTGGAAGTAGCATGACCGATCGCTTCGAAGGACGCCGAGCGCTTGTCACCGGTTCCAGCCGCGGAATCGGTGCAGGCGTCGCAGAGAGGCTGGCAGCGGAAGGCGCTGACGTCGCTCTCGTGGCCCGGACGCTCGGTGCACACGCAACCCTGCCGGGCAGTCTCGAAGAGACTGCGGCTCGAATTGCCAAGTACGGAAACAAAGTCGAGATAGTTGTCGCAGATCTGACGGACGAGCAGCAGCGCGACACCGTTGTGCCGCTGGCGATCGAGAAGCTTGGCGGGACGATCGACATCCTGGTGAACAACGCGGCAGCGGCGATCTATCAGCCGCTCTCGGATTACCCACTGCGGCGGCGACGGTTGATGTTCGAGGCAAATGTCCATGCACCGCTCGATCTGATGCAAGCCGTGGTGCCGGGGATGGTGGCAAACGGATACGGCTGGATCGTGAACGTGTCCAGTGGCACCGTCAAGCCGTGGCATGGCCCGCCGTTCACGTGGGTCGAACCGGGAACTGCCATGACCGTGTACGGCGCGTCCAAAGCAGCGCTCAACAGGATGAGCAACGGCATGGGCGTGGAACTCTACGGCCAGGGGGTTCGCGTCAACACGGTTCAACCGCGGGCAGCGGTGCTCAGTGAGGGCGCCAGAGTCCTGGTCGGTGAGACTATCCGGCCGGATCAGGTCGAATCTATGGAAGAAATGGTGGAAGCGGTCACAGCGCTGTGTGATTGCGACACCGAGTTCACCGCGCGCTCGAGCGTCAGCTTGGACCTGATCGACGAGTGGTCCCTGACCGTGCGTGGTCTGGACGGCGCAGCATTACCGGAGAACCCAGCATTACGAACCGAGGAGTTGGCATGAAGCCCGTCATCGTGGACGCAGCACGAACGCCGTTCGGCAAGCGTGAGGGTTGGCTGTCCGGAGTCCACGCGGCGGAACTGTTGGGTTATGCGCAGAAAGGCGTGCTGGATCGGGTGGGCGTGGATCCTGGCGCGGTCGACCAGGTCATCGGCGGCTGTGTGACGCCTCTCGGTGAGCAGTTCGGAAACATCGTGCGTACGTCCTGGATGCATGCGGGCCTTCCGTTGGAAGCGGGCTGCACCACGATCGACGCGCAGTGCGGAACCGCGCAGCAATCGGTGCAGTTGATTGCCGGGCAGATTGCCATCGGTGCAGTCGACGTGGGTGTGGCGTGCGGTGTGGAACTGATGTCGCGGGCACCACTCACCTACAAGGTGGGTACCGGCCTCGGAACACCACGTCCGGAGTCGTGGTCACTCGATACCGTCGACCAGTACACCGCAGCGGATCGGATTGCTGTCAAGCGCGGTTTCAGCCGCGAGGATCTCGACTCCTTCGGGCTGCGCTCGCAGCAGCGAGCCGCAGCAGCATGGGAGGCAGGACGCTTCGACTCGCACATCATCGATGTGGTCGCTCCGGGCTCTGACGCTCCGGTTCATCGGGATCAGGGTCTGCGCGAATCGAGTCTCGAAGGACTCGCGAAACTGCGGACCGTTCAAGAGGGCGGATTGCACACCGCTGGAACGTCTTCGCAGGTCTCGGACGGTGCGAGTGCCGCTCTGCTGATGTCCGAGGATCGAGCCAGGATGCTCGGGGTGCGGCCGCGGGCAAAGATATTGGCGCAGTGCGTCATTGGCGGAGACATCGAGTTCATGCTCGACGGTCCCGTGGACGCGGCAAACATCGTGCTCGGCCGCACCGGTCTGACGATCGACGACATCGACCTGTTCGAGGTCAACGAGGCATTTGCTTCGGTACCGATGTCGTTCGCGCAGGTTCACGGCGTCGATCCCGAATTGCTGAACGTCAACGGTGGTGCAATCGCGCTGGGCCACCCGGCCGGTGCAACCGGAATCAGACTGTTGGCCAATGTCATCGACGAACTGGAGCGTCGGGACAAGTCCATCGCACTGATCGCGATCTGCGCGTCCGCCGCAACAACCTGCCTGATTCTCGAACGCATCTGACAAGAACCGAAGATTGAGGAACCTGCCATGGCACTGCCCCTGCTCGAAGATCACCGTGACCTGGCGGAAGCGGTAGCCGCATTCGCGAACCGCTTCGGTGGAATCGCCGATACGCGGAGCAACGTCAAGCGGTACGCCGCCGGTGATCGGCCGGACTCGTGGGATGGATTGGTCCGTCAGGGACTGCACGCAGTGCACCTGCCGGAGCAGTACGGCGGTGACGGGGCAGGGCTTGCCGAACTGGCGGTGGTAGTCGAGCAATTGGGTGATGCGCTTTACCCGGGGCCGTACGTTCCGACGGTCATCGCCAGTGGGATCCTCGCGAAAGCTGCCGGCCCGGCTGCGGAATCAATGCTGATCGAATTGGCCACCGGCGCAACCGGAGCAGTCTGCACCGGCGTGGGATTGCGCGCGGCTCGCAGCGATGCAGGGTGGACCGTGAGCGGTTCTGCCGACCCGGCTCTAGGTCTACCCGGAGCCGATGTCGTTCTCGTGCAAGCGAACAGCGAAGACGGCGAGTTGTGGTTCCGGCTCGAGCAGTCGTCTTCCGCTGCGGTGGAGGTCGAAGACGGAGTGGATCTGACACGCTCGATCGGGACGCTGACGTTGACCGATCACAAGGTCGACGCTGGGCTGATCGTCGAGGGTCTCCAGGCGCACCGAGTCGAACTGATCGTCAACACGGTGTTGGCTGCGGAGGCGAGCGGTATCGCCGGGTGGGCGCTACGCACCGCGGTCGACTACGTGAAGTCCCGGCAGCAGTTCGGCCGTCCGGTCGGAAGCTTCCAGGCAGTTCAGCACAAGGCGGCCATGATGCTGGTCCGCTCCGAGATTGCCTGTGCCGCAGCGTGGGACGCAGCTCGGTCCGAAGAGCACGGCGAGGATCAGCAGAGACTTGTCTCGGCTCAAGCTGCGTTGGCCGCTTTGCCCGTCGGCATCGAGAACGCCCTCGAATGTGTCACGTTGCTCGGCGGAATCGGATTCACTTGGGAGCATGACGCGCATCTGTACTGGCGCCGGGCAATCAGTATCGCTGCGGTGGCGGGTTCCGAGGTGAAGTGGGCACACACGTTGGGAGACCGGTCTGCCGATTCGGAACGGGATTTCTCCTTTGTAGACCCGGACATGCTGCCTGAACTACGAGAGCAGGTTCGCAGGGTTCTGGACGAGGTTGCGCTGCTGCCCGACGACGGAACCACCAGCGCCAGTTGGGCGCCGGCCAAGGGGAGCGCTCGACGCGCCCGATTTGCCGACGCCAAACTGGTAGCCCCGCACTATCGGGCGCCGTACGGGCTGGGAGCAGGACCGAGAGAACAGGCCGTCATCGCACACGAATTCGCGATGCGAGGTTGGGCTCAACCGTCCACGGTGATCGGGGAATGGGTGCTGCCCACGATTCTCGAACACGGCAACGCCGAGCAGCAGGACAGGTTCGTCGAGCCTTCGCTGCGCGCCGACATCATCTGGTGCCAGCTGTTCAGTGAGCCGGGCGCGGGATCAGACCTGGCCGGTCTGAGCACGAAAGCGCGCAAGGTCGACGGTGGCTGGGTCCTGTCGGGTCAGAAAGTGTGGAACTCGGGCGCGCACGAGGCCGATTGGGGAGTATGCCTGGCGCGTTCCGACGCCGACGCTCCGAAACATCGTGGGCTGTCGTACTTCCTGGTCGACATGACCTCGAAAGGTATCGACGTACGTCCGCTGAAACAAGCCACCGGTAAGTCGGAGTTCAACGAGGTATTCCTCGACGACGTCTTCGTCCCGGACGACTGCCTGGTGGCGGAGCCGGGGCAAGGGTGGAAGCTTGCTGCGACAACGCTGTCCAACGAACGCCTGAGTATGGGCAGCACGCTGCACCACGGTTCGAGTCGGCTGTTCCGTCAGGTTATCGCCGACGCGAGCCACGACTGCCCTCGCGAAGACGCAGTGGAGGGCCTCGGCCGCAGTATCTCTCGTGAGTTGGCACTGTCCGCGATGAATCTACGCGGGGTGTCGGCGCGACTGGCGGGTCAGGAACCGGGCGCCGAGATCAGCGTGTCGAAGGTGTACAACGCCCTGGCGCAGCGTGAGGGCTCGCGGGATCTGTTGCGACTGCTCGGACCTCGTGCCGCCGTTGTCGACCCGTCGGCGAATTACGCGATAGACCACATCGGACTTCCCTCGATTCTGTTCGGCGGCGGAACCGTCGAAATTCAACTCAACGTCATCGCGCAGCGCGTACTCGGCCTGCCGCGTTCGTAGATCTTAGGAGTTTCACCATGTACTTGGATTTGTCGGAGGAGTCGAAGACTCTGCGCAAGGAATTGCGCGCGTACTTCGCGGAGATCATCAACGACGAAGACCGCCGTGCTCTCGTGGATCAGACCGAAGGCGGCCCCGTCTTCGATCGCATTCTGCGCCGAATGGGTAAAGACGGTTGGCTGGGCTTGGGGTGGCCGGAGGAATTCGGCGGCCGGGGTGAGAACCCCGAAGCTCTGTACGTGTTCTACGACGAAGTGATTCGCGCCAATGCGCCGCTGTCGCTGGTCACGCTGAACACCGTCGGACCCGCTCTGATCAAGCACGGGACGCAAGCTCAGAAGGACTTCTTCCTACGTCCGATCCTGGCGGGCGAATTGATCTTTGCCATCGGCTACACCGAACCCAATGCGGGCACCGATCTCGCGGCCCTCGAAACACGCGCCCGCATCGAGGGTGACGAGCTTGTCATCAACGGCAACAAGATCTTCACCAGCGCCGGTGTGTTTGCCGACTGGGTCTGGCTTGCCGTTCGCACCGATCCCGACGCGCCTACGCATCAGGGCATTTCCGTGGTCCTGGTGCCGACCAATTCGCCGGGGTTCTCGGTCACCGAAATTCACACCGTGGGCGGAATCAGCACTTCGGCAACCTATTACGAAGATGTTCGGGTGCCGATCACCAATGTCGTCGGTGAGCTCAATCAAGGGTGGAAGCTCATCACCAACCAGCTCAACCACGAACGTGTTGCCCTGGCGGCACGCGGTGGTATAGCCAACGAGCTCTTTGCCGAGGTGGTCGAATGGGCAAAGACCGAACCCGCCGGTGACGGCCACGTCTACGACATCGGCTGGGTACGTGAGAAATTGGCGGAAGTCTACGCGCTGCTCAGTGCTGCCGACCTGATGAACCTACGACTGGTGGCGGACGTCGCCGCCAACACCTTGGGCGGCGGGGATTCGGCCGCGGCCAAGATCTTCGGTACCGAAGCCGTCGTCAGTGCGTACGGCATGCTGCAGGAAGTGCTGGGCGCCAAGGGCTTACTGCGCCCCGGCACACCCGGAGCGGTACTGGAAGGGCGGGTCGAGAACCTGGGTCGACGCGCCCAGAACAACACCTTCGGCGGTGGTACCAACGAAGTGATGCGTGAAATCGTCGCCGCAAAATGTCTGGGCATGGCGCTTGCTGCGCGTCGCCGGCCCGCTGCACAGAACGAAAAGAGCTGACATGGAATTCGAATTCGACGACAACTTGTCCGCCGTGCGGGATCTGAGTGAATCGATCTTCTCGGCGAAGTCCGGAGTGGACCGCCTGCGGGAAGTAGAGGGCGCCGGCGGTTTCGACGCCGAACTGTGGAAGCTCCTCGCCGACTCCGACGTTCTGGGAATTCCTCTGCCAGAGGAAGTCGGGGGAGCGGGACTCGGAATGCTAGGCCTGGCAGCGGTGCTCGAACAACAAGGCCGCCGGGTCGCCCAGGTGCCGCTCTGGTCGGTGATTTCGACGGCAGCGCTGCCGATTGCCGAGTTCGGCAGTACGGAGCAGAAAGCGTCGTGGATTCCGGGACTGCTCGACGGCTCGGTGATCGTCACCGGCGCCTTCGACACCGGCTACAACGCCGAGACGGCAGTTCGCGCCGAGCCGGCTCCTGACGGCTGGGTTCTGTCGGGCCACGTCGACTCCGTACCGGCCGCCGAGTTCGCTGCCGCACTGGTGGTTCCGGTGACGATGCCGGACGGCGGTGTCACCGTGATGATCGTGCCGACGGACCGGGACGCGCTGGTGCGTACACCGCTTGCGGTGACGAACCGCGAGAGCAACAGCGCTGTGCAGTTCGACGGGGTTGCGGTTACTGCAGCTGACGCACTTCCCGCAGACGGCGCGGTGGTTCGAGACTGGACGTTACGACGTGCACGGGTGGCTCTGGCGGCCCTGGCTACCGGCGTCTGCGAGGAAGCGCTGGCGATGACGGCGAAATACACCTCCGATCGAGTGCAATTCGGACGTCCACTCTCGACCAACCAGGCAGTTGCCGTCCGGGCCGCCGACGCGTATCTCGACACCGAGAGCACCAGATTGACCACCCACCGCGCTGCCTGGCTGATGGACAGCGGAGTCGAGAGTGAAGCGGAAGCAGCGGCGCTGGTCGCCAAATGGTGGGCGTCGCGTGGCGGTTTGCGCGTGGTGCACGCGACCCAGCACATGCACGGCGGAATCGGCGCGGATGTCGACTATCCGATTCACCGCTATTTCCTGTGGGGACGGCAGATCGCCTTCACTTTGGGGAGCGCGGGGGCGATAGGCGCCGAACTCGCCGATCAGTTGGAGATCCGAGCCCAGATCGGGGCGTCGGCGTGAATATCTGAGACGACAGGTTCCAGTCACGGGCAGCGCGTCGGCAATCATCGCGCTGCTCTGCCCTTCGTGAATCGCACCAGTTCGTTCATCAGGCCGTTGGTTCCGCGGGACCCGCACGAGCCGCACCGGGTGGCGACGCCGCTCGAACTGCTCACCGACCTCTGCTTCGTCGTGGCGGTCGCTCAAGCGGCCACCGGCCTGCACCACGCGATCAGCGAAGGGCACGCGGCTTCGGGCGTCGGGCACTTCGCGATGGCGTTTTTCGCGATCTGGTGGACGTGGCTGAATTTCACGTGGTTCACCTCGGCGTACGACAACGACGACGGAATCGCCCGGCTGCTGACCATCTTCCAGATCCTCGGATCGCTGGTCCTTGCAGCCGGCATCGTCCGCTTCTTCAACGACGACGCCCTGCTGATCATCGTCGGCTACGTCATCATGCGAATAGCACTGGTCATCCAATGGCTCAGGGTCTCGCGGAACGACCCCGAGCATGCGCTCACGGCGCGTCGATACGCTCTCGGAATCGTGTTGGTCCAGATCGGTTGGATCGGTTTCTACTTCGTGCCGTCCGCCGTTTACGTCCCGACGTTCCTGGTGTTGGTTCTGTGCGAATTCGCGGTACCGATCTGGTCGGAGAAGCCGGGCATGACGCCGTGGCACCCGCATCACATCGCGGAGCGGTACTCGTTGTTCTTCATCATCGTTCTGGGCGAGACGATCCTTTCGACCACCATCGCGATTCAGGACGCGGTCGACGGTGAGCATCCGGCAGCGCAGGTCACCTACGTCGTGATCGGCGGCATTCTGATTGTCTTCAGCCTGTGGTGGTTGTACTTCCAACGCAATGCAGGCGAAGTGATCGGCGGTGACAACGTCTCACCCTTCGTCTGGGGGTTCGGTCACTACTTCATCTTCGCCGCCGCTGCCGCCATCGGTGCGGGGTTGGCCTCGCGCGTCGACTTCTGGACTCATCACGGTGACGGCAGCGCGTTGGTGACGGGTGCTGCCGTCACCGTTCCGGTCGCGGTCATCCTTGCCGCCTTGTGGTTCATCCACATTCGACTACACGACTCCTCGGTACGCACCCTCGTGCCGTTCTCGGTCGCGATAGTCGTCGTGCTCGGTGGTACCTACACCGCGGTGCCCGAACTGGTCGCGGGACTGGCCTGCGCCGCGCTGTTGGCCGTGGAACTGATTCTGACCGAGGGCAAATCCGAAACCGTCTGAACCGGGTCAGCGAATCGCGAGTCGCTCCTTGCGGAGCTTGTCGACCTCGGGCAGATGCAGGGGTTCAAGCTCGTTCACACCCAAGGCGCGCATGAGCAGGAGGTCCGCGAGTTCGGGGTTGCGAGCCAAAGCGGGTCCGTGCATGTACGTCCCGATCACCGAACCCTGCACGACGCCTTCGAATCCGTCGCCGACGCCGTTTCCGACACCATGGGTGACACGTGCGAATCCAGAGGCTGAGCTACCCAGAGTTGTTCCGCCGCGGTGATTCTCGAAACCTGAGAGGGGCGCGGTGAGTCCGTCGATCAGCGGCTTCGTGATGACTTCGCCGATGGAACGCTTCTCCTGCGGCGAGGTTGTGACGTCGAGCATCGAGACACCGTCGACGCGTTCGCCGCTGGAGGTTTCGTACCAGTTGCCGAGCACCTGAATGGCAGCGCAGATCGCCAGAACCGGTGCGCCACGCTCTGCGGCGCGTTGCAGACCAGGGTATTTCGCGAGGTGACGCGTTGCGAGGCGCTGAGCGGAATCCTCGGCGCCACCCAACGTGTACACGTCGAGCGAATCGGGGACCGGATCGCTGAGGGTGATGTCCACGATTTCGGCGTCGTAGCCGCGCATCCGCAGACGCTGACGCAGGATCAGGGCATTGCCGCCGTCGCCGTAGGTGCCCATGACGTCGGGGAGTACCAGACCGATGCGAACTGTCGAGTCAGACATTGCGAGACTCCTTCGCGATGGCAGTGTTGAGGTCACGGAAGGCTGTGTAGTTCGCCAGTACCTCCACACGTCCGGGAGGGCAGGAAGCGATGGCGCGCAACGGGTCCGGGTCGAGAGTGTGCTCGACGCCCGCGTACGTGAGGCGAACTGCCAGATCTGTTCCGCGTTCACCGGCGGCCACTACCTTGACACCTTCGAAGTGCTCGAACTTCACGTCCCACAGCCAGGAGAGGTCCTCGCCGTCCGGCACCTGACCGTTCACCGCGATGACCAGACCGTCCACCGTGGGATCGATCATCGACAGCGCTTCCTGCCAGCCGGCGGGATTCTTCGCGAGCAGCATGTGAACGGAGTGCGGTCCGACCTCGACGGTGCTGTATCGACCCGCGACTTCTTGAACCGTCGATGCGGCGGCAACTGCCCCGACCGGATCTGCACCCAAAGCCGCTGCAGCCGCTACGGCCTGAGCTGCGTTGCCGCGGTTGGCTTTTCCTGGGAGGGTCAACGTCATCGGAATCTTCAGGCCGTCGGGGCCGTAGAGATTGTCGTCGTCGAGCCACCAGGTCGGCTCGGGCCGCGCGAAGTCGGAACCGGTACTGCGCCAGTGCTTTCCCTCCCACACGATGGGTTCGCCGGTGCGCGGGCAGCTGACGGAATCGCCGGCCCAACCGCCGCCGGCAGCAACCCACACGACGTTGGTGGCGTCGTATGCCACGGAGGTGACCAGTACGTCGTCGCAGTTGGCGACGATCACCGCATTCGGATGCGCGTTGACGCACGCGCGCAGTTTCCGTTCGATCATGTTGATCTCGCCGACCCGGTCGAGTTGATCGCGGCTGAGGTTGAGCAGCACGATCACTTCCGGGTTCACGGCGTCGGCTACGTGGGGGACGTGCAGTTCGTCGACCTCGAGTGCCGCCAGCGTCGCATCGGTACGCGCGGCCAGGGCGGCCACGATCCCGGCATCCATGTTGGCGCCGTCGGCCTGCGTGGCGACGTCACCGAGTGTCGCGAGCGCTGCGGCGGTCATACGCGTGGTCGTCGACTTGCCGTTGGTGCCGGTGACCACGACGGTGCGCTTGCCGCGTCCGAGCTGAGTCATGAGCGTCGGGTCGATCTTGAGGGCGATCAGCCCGCCGATCATCGAACCCTTGCCGCGACCGGCCTTCTGCGATGCCCAAGATGCTGCTGCGGCAGCTCGCATGGCGAGCTTTCCGCGCGCTGTGATCGATAGTCCAGTTCCCACGGCCCGAGTTTGGCACAGGGCGTCGTCAGACGCCGAGTCGCGCCGGTGGTGAGGCTGCAGGTGTGTCCGAGAAAACAGTGTTCGCGGGCTTACGCCTCATCTGTGCGGCGCTCGCTCCGGCGATCACGATGACCGCCCCGACCAGTGACAACGGGCTCGGATCCTCGTGCAGGAACAGCCAGGACGCGCCGATTCCCACGACTGGCACCAGCAAGGAGAGCGGCGCCACCATGCCGGCGGGATAGCGGCCCATGAGCATCGTCCAGAGCCCGGATCCGGCGATGGTGCCGAGCAGAATGATGTAGGCCAGTCCGACCAGCGACGGCCAGGCGTCGGCGCTGAATGCGGTGCCGAGTGCGTGCCAGCCGACTGTGGGGCCTTCGACCACGGCTGACAGTGCGAGCATCGGTAACGGCGGGATGACACACATCCACAACATCAAGCGCATCGGTGCAGGCTCGCCGACGGTGTTTGCCGCAGCCAAGCGGCTGCCGAGATTGCCGAACGCCCAGGACAGGCCGCCGAGGAGTGTGAGGACGACGGGCAGCAGTGCCGCGTGGTGCGAGCGGTCCCAGCCGATCAAGGACATCCCGCCAACGGCGACGGCGATACCGGAGACTTGCCAGACGCTGAGCTTCTCGCGGAGCAGGAAAGCGCCGAGTAGGACGGTGAACGGTGCTGACGACTGCAGGACAAGTGATGCAAGGCCCGTCGGCATCCCCGAATGCATCGCCCAGAAGAGGAAGACGAACTGGCCGAATCCGAAACCGAATCCGTAGAGCAGCAGCCAGCGGAGCGGCACCTGTGGACGCGGCACGAAGATGACCACCGGAATCGCGATGATCAGAAACCGCAGCGCTGCGAAGAAGAACGGCGGGAAATGATCCAGGCCGACGCGAATGGCCAGGAAGTTCAGACCCCACAAGACGATCACGGTCAGGCCGAGGAGACGGTCGCGGGGAGTCATGCGTTAATCGTGAGCCTTACGAAGCATCAGAACAAGCGAATATAGATGCACTATCCATGTAGTTTTGCTACATGGATATTCGTCACCGTATGGATGCCACGCGCTTGCGAATCCTCCGCGAGCTCGCCGACCGAGGAACCGTCGGCGCTACTGCTCTCGCCCTCTCGATGACGCCGTCCGCCGTCTCGCAACAACTCAAGATCCTCGGACGAGAAGCGGGGGTCTCGCTCCTCGAACCGGACGGGCGCACGCTGCGCCTCACCGACGCGGGTCGAGCGCTGGTGCTTCGCGCCGACGACGTGGTGGCGGCGCTAGACCGGGCGGCGGACGAGATGGCGTCGTACCGAGGCTCGCCGCGGGGAAAGGTGCGAGTCGCGTTCTTTCCCTCCGGCGCGGCGCTCCTGCTGCCCGGTGTCCTGACGGCGCTGAAGAACTCGGACGTGGACATCGACGCCTACGACGTCGACAAACCGGCGTCCGCCGTCCCTGGGCTGTTGGCCGATCACGATGTGATCCTCACTCACCGTGACGAACGCGGAGCCGAGACGTCGTTTCCCCGGGTAAGCGTGCAACCGCTGATGCGTGAACCGATCGATCTGGTGCTGCGGCCTGATCATCCACTCGCCGAGCAGGATTCGGTCCGGCTGGAACAATTGGCCGACGAGAACTGGATAAGCGTGCGCGGCGGGTTTCCGGTCGACGACGTTCTGCTGTCGGTTGCGTCGGTAACCGGCGTCCAGCCTCGCGTCGCTCATCGGATAAACGATTTCCGCGTCATCGAAGAACTGGTGGCGGCGGGCCACGGCGTGGCTTTGATGCCGCGATACGCGATCACGCATCCCGGAGTTTCGAGGAAACCGGTGGCGGGAGTGCGCGCTGCACGAGTTTATGAATTGGCAACTCGGTTACACGCCAACCGCAGTCCGGCTATCGGAGTCGTGCTCGACGCCTTTCGTGACGTCGCGCGTGCTGTCGGTGAATGAAGGCTGTCGGTGAATGAAGGGCCGTTGGTGAATGAACGGCTGTCGGTGAATGAGCAGCTGTTGGTGAATGAACACAAAACGGGAGCGACACGATTAGTGTCGCTCCCGTTTCGGTAGTGCAATCCTCACGGTTTAGTGAGGGTCGCTTAGTGAGGGCCGGTATCAGGCGAGAGCCTTGGCCTTCAGTGCTGCGAATTCTTCTTCACTGATGGTGCCGGCGTCGAGAAGTGCCTTTGCATCTGCGATGGATTCGGCCGGGGACTTTCCGGCAACCTCACGGATGTAGCTGTCCTGTGCGTTCTTGACCTGCTGCGCAGCCTCGAGGGACCGCTGTGCCATTCCGTCACTGCGAACGATCAGGTAGACGAGCGAGGTGAGCAGCGGAATGAAGAACAGGAAGACGATCCAGATTGCCTTCACCCAGCCGGAGGTCTTGTGATCGCGGAACAGGTCGGTGATGATCGAGAAGAGCAGGATCAAGTACGCGATGAACGCGAAGCTGATGATGATCAGCCAGAGGAAGTCCCAAAAGGAATCCATTGTCGAGCTCCATTTCACAAGTCGGATTTGTCTGAGCTGACTATCTCACGCGCACGTGGCGTCTGCATCATCCTCGATGGGTGAATTCTTTTTGTTAACTTCGCTAACCGACTCTTTCGGGACCAATGTCATGCCGAATCGAAAACATCGACCGAAAATCTTCAGTGCTCTGAAAACGACCCTGGCCCCACCCGAAAATCGGGTGAGACCAGGGATTGTTCACGAGTCAGGAGCTGAGTGTCAGCTGGCGCGGTTCACTGCCGAGACCACAGCGCGCAGCGAGGCCGTCGTGATCGACGTGGCGATACCCACACCCCAGACGACGGTGCTCTGACCCTCCGGGCCCGTCACGGCGCACTCGACGTAGGCCGCGGCCTGGGCGTCGTCACCGGCGGACATCGCGTGCTCGGAGTAGTCGAGGACACGAACGTCGAAGTTGATGCTTCCCAGCGCGTCGACGAAGGCAGCGAGCGGGCCGTTGCCGGTTCCCGAGATCTCCTGCTCCTTGCCGTTCACCTTGACGATTGCGGTGATCGCATCGGTGCCGCCGTCCTCCTCGGACGCGGTGACCTTCTGCTTCATGCGCTCGAGCGGGGTGATGGGAGCGAGGTACTCCTCGTGGAAGACGTCCCACATTTCCTTCGGCGAGACCTCGCCGCCCTCGCCGTCGGTGATCTTCTGGACCGACTGCGAGAACTCGACCTGCAGACGACGCGGCAGCACCAGACCGTGATCGGCCTTCATGATGTATGCGACGCCGCCCTTGCCGGACTGCGAGTTCACACGGATGACGGCCTCGTAGCTGCGGCCGACGTCCTTCGGGTCGATCGGCAGGTAGGGGACCTGCCAGAGAATGTCGTCGACGTCGGAGTTCTGGCTGTCGGCGTCGACCTTCATGGCGTCGAGGCCCTTGTTGATCGCGTCCTGGTGGCTGCCGGAGAACGCGGTGTAGACCAGGTCGCCGCCGTACGGATGACGCTCGTGGACGGGCAGCTGGTTGCAGTACTCGACCGTGCGACGGATCTCGTCGATGTTCGAGAAATCGATCTGCGGGTCGACGCCGCGCGTGAACATGTTCAGAGCGAGAGTGACCAGGCAGACGTTGCCGGTGCGCTCACCGTTGCCGAACAGGCAGCCTTCGATGCGGTCCGCGCCGGCCTGGTAGCCCAGCTCGGCTGCAGCGACACCCGTGCCGCGGTCGTTGTGGGGGTGCAGCGACAGGATGACCGAATCGCGGCGGGCCAGGTTGCGGTGCATCCACTCGATGGAGTCGGCATACACGTTGGGTGTAGCCATCTCGACGGTGGCGGGCAGGTTCAGGATGACCGGGTTGGCCGGCGTCGCACCCAGGGTTTCGGTGACGGCGTCACATACTTCCTTGGCGTACTCGAGCTCGGTGCCGGTGTAGGACTCGGGCGAGTATTCCCAGCGCCAGTTCGTGTCCGGGTACTTCTTCGACTCGGCGAGGACCAGTTCGGCGGCGTCGGTGGCGATCTTCTTGATCGTGTCCTTGTCGGCGCGGAACACGACGCGGCGCTGCAGAATCGAGGTGGAGTTGTAGAAGTGCACGATCGCGTTCTCGGCACCTTCACAGGCCTCGAACGTGCGCTTGATCAGCTCGGGACGCGACTGCGTCAGCACCTGGATGGTGACGTCGGACGGGATGGCGCCGTCCTCGATGATCTCGCGAACGAAATCGAAGTCCGTCTGGCTCGCGGACGGGAAGCCGACCTCGATCTCCTTGTAGCCCATACGAACCAGGAGATCGAACATACGACGCTTGCGCGCCGGGCTCATCGGATCGATCAGCGCCTGGTTGCCGTCGCGCAGGTCAACGGCACACCACTGGGGTGCTCGGTCGATGATCTTGTCCGGCCAGGTGCGGTCGGGCAGCGTGACCGTCTCGACCTCTTCGGCGAACGGGCGGTAGCGGAACGTCGGCATCGACGAGTTCTTCTGCGTGTTCCACGCAGGCTGGTCGGACGGTGCCGGCTTCGTGGGCGGGGTGATGGTGCGAGTGCCGGTGGTGAATGCGTCAGCGGGGGACATGGGTGTGATCTCCAGGATTGTGGACCCGGCCTGTTGACCTGTTGGTCAAGACCATGAGTCCGGAAGGCTTGGTCGACCGGCGCACAAAAACCCCGCGGCGGGAGGCCAGTCTGGATCAGACCCCGTCGCGGCAACCAAGAAGGAGTGCGCGCTGCATGCACAGCACTCTACTCCTGGATTTCGCGAGAAATCGGTGGGGTTCGCCCTCATGTCCAATTTGTCGCCGAATTGTGCTGCCGTTTCGGCCCCGAAAATGGTGGACTGTCGTCCATGGATCCCCGAATCGCCGTGGCGAGGACGTACCTCGACGCGCTCCGCAGTCACGATGGCAGTTCCGTACCGCTGGCTCCGGACGCGGTACGCCACGAGGTCGGGCTCAAGACCGGATTTTCGGGGAATCATTTGCGGCGCAGCCTTTCCGGAGGTCCTCAGTATCGCGTGATCCGCGACATTCGTGAGGTGGAGTGGACGGTCGACGGGGACGACCTGACGGCTGACTACCTCCTCGACGCCGGGTTGTTCGGGCGGAACCTGATGACCGTTCGGGTTACCGAGACCTTCCGGATACCCGCTGACGATCACCGCATTCACCACATCACCGCGAAGATTCGACCGGCGCGCGCCAAGCACACGTGATGCGCTCGATCCGCTGGATCGTCTGTTCACTGCTGATCGTTCTCGCTGGTCTCGGTGCTGCCGGCTCGGTGCTCGCGCTGTTCGTCCACACCCAGGTGAACGACACCGACAGTTACGTCGAGACGGTTGCCCCGTTGGCTTCCGAACCTGCTGTCCAAGCGGCTGTCGTTGATCGGCTGACCGAGGAACTGACGCAGCGGTTGGACCGGTTTCCGCAGGTGGTGACGAGACAAGCCGAGAAACTTGTTCGGGAGGCGGCTCAGTCGTTGGTCTCCAGCGACCAGTTCGCGACGCTCTGGACCGCGGCCAACCGTCAGGCGCACGCGCAACTTGCTGCGATGGTGACCGGCAGAGCCACCGACGGCATCGTTCGGTCCGACGACAGCGGAACAGTCACCTTGTCCCTCGAGCCGATCATGACAGAACTGCGGACGAACCTCCGCGATCGCGGATTCACCGTCGTCGATCGTCTTCCGACGTTCGATCCGCAGTTCGAGATCCTGCAATCCGACGAGCTGGTGCGGGCCCAGGACCTCTCGAACACTCTCGACCGGGCAGCGGCCTGGCTGCCGTGGGTGTCGCTGGCCTGTGCGATCGCGGCCGTCGCAGTTGCGCCGAGGAGAATGCGCGCACTGTCCCTGGTCGGGCTGGCGACGGCGGTGGCGATGATCGCCCTGTTGGTGGCGCTGGCCGTCGTGCGGCGGGTCTATTTACAGAATTCAGACATACCGTCATCTGAGGCGGCAGTCGCGGTGTACGACGCGCTGGCAGTTTCGCTGGTCAGCAGTATCCGCGTGCTTCTCGCCTGCGGAGTTGCCGTCACGGTGGTCGGTTACGTTGCCGGTGGCTCGCGTTCTGCGACGTTGATGCGATCGCGGATCTCGCAACTGATCCCGCGCGGATCTGAGGCGAACAGCAGTACGCATCGGGAAGTCCCAGGACCACCTCGGTAAGCTCGACCTCTGGTATCTGTAAACAATTTCGACCTGGAGGTAGAAACGCGTGGCTCTCGTCGTCCAGAAGTACGGCGGATCCTCGGTGGCAACCGCCGAGCGCATCCGACGAGTCGCTGAACGGATCGTCGAGACCAAGAAGGCCGGCAATGATGTCGTCGTCGTGGTGTCAGCGATGGGCGATACCACCGATGAGCTGCTCGATCTGGCTCAGCAGGTGTGCCCTTCCCCGCCGGCCCGTGAAATGGACATGCTGCTGACCTCGGGTGAGCGCATCTCCAACTCCTTGGTAGCGATGGCAATTCACTCCCTCGGCGCCGAAGCTCGTTCGTTCTCGGGCTCACAAGCCGGAGTCATCACGACCGGCAGCCACGGAAACGCCAAGATCATCGACGTCACGCCGGGCCGTGTTCGCACTGCGCTGGACGAAGGCTCGATCGTTCTGGTCGCCGGATTCCAAGGCGTCAGCCAGGACAGCAAGGACATCACGACGCTCGGACGCGGTGGCTCGGACACCACTGCCGTGGCGTTGGCAGCTGCACTCAACGCCGACGTCTGCGAGATCTACACCGACGTCGACGGCGTTTTCTCCGCCGATCCGCGCATCGTCCCCGACGCTCACCGCCTCGAGACGGTTTCCTTCGAGGAAATGCTCGAACTCGCAGCGTGTGGTGCCAAGGTGCTCATGCTCCGGTGCGTCGAGTACGCCCGTCGTTACAACGTGCCTGTGCACGTCCGTTCGTCATACACCACCAAGCCCGGAACAATCGTGTCCGGATCGATGGAGGACATTCCTGTGGAAGAGGCCCTGATCACCGGAGTCGCGCACGATCGCGGCGAAGCCAAGATCACCGTTGTCGGATTGCCGGACACACCGGGACACGCTGCCAAGGTGTTCCGCGCAGTCTCCGATGCCGAGATCAACATCGACATGGTGCTGCAGAACATCTCCAAGGTGGAGACAAACAAGACGGACATCACCTTCACGCTTCCGACGGCCGACGGCCCCCGCGCCGTCGAGATCCTGACCAAGCGTCAGGAAGACATCGGCTTCACGCAGATCTTGTTCGACGACCACATCGGCAAGGTTTCCCTGGTCGGCGCCGGAATGCGGAGCCACCCGGGCGTCACCGCCACGTTCTGCGAGGCGCTGGCCAAGGCAGACATCAACATCGACCTCATCTCGACCTCTGAGATCCGCATCTCAGTGCTGGTCAAGGACACCGAATTGGACGACGCTGTACGTGTCATCCACGACGCTTTCGGGCTCGGTGGCGAAGAAGAAGCAGTAGTACACGCTGGAACGGGACGGTAATTTCTCATGACGACTATCGCTGTTGTCGGTGCGACCGGTCAGGTCGGCATCGTCATGCGCACTTTGCTCGAAGAGCGGAACTTCCCCGCGGACAAGGTGCGGTTCTTCGCATCTGCACGCTCCGCCGGTAAGAAGCTGCCCTTCCGCGGCGAAGAGATCATCGTCGAGGATGCGGCCGCCACATCGGATGAGGACCTGAAGGGCATCGACATCGCCCTGTTCTCAGCCGGTGCGACGCTCTCGCGCGCCCAGGCTCCTCGCTTCGCTGCTGCCGGCGCGACCGTTGTCGACAACTCTTCGGCATGGCGCAAGGATCCCGAGGTTCCCCTCGTGGTCAGCGAGGTCAACCCGCAGGACACGAAGAACCTGGTCAAGGGCATTATTGCGAACCCCAACTGCACCACCATGGCAGCGATGCCGGTGCTGAAGGTTCTGCACGACGAAGCCGGTCTGCAGCGTCTGATCGTCTCCAGCTACCAGGCCGTGTCCGGTAGCGGCATCGCCGGCGTCGAGGAACTCCTCGGCCAGGTGCGCGCCGTAGTCGGAGACGCGGAGAAGCTGGTTCACGACGGCAGTGCCGTCGACTTCCCGGCCCCGAACAACTACGTCGCCCCCATCGCGTTCAACGTCCTGCCTCTCGCAGGTTCGCTGGTCGACGACGGAAGCGGCGAGACCGACGAGGATCAGAAGCTCCGCAACGAGAGCCGCAAGATCCTCGGACTTCCCGATCTGTTGGTTTCGGGTACGTGCGTGCGCGTTCCCGTCGTGACCGGGCACTCGCTCGCGATCAACGCAGAGTTCGCCAACCCGCTCTCGGTTGCTCGCGCCAAGGAGATCCTCGCCGACGCTCCGGGCGTCGAGCTGGTCGAGGTTCCGACGCCGCTGGCCGCTGCCGGTGGCAACGCGTCGCTGGTCGGTCGTATCCGTCAGGATCCGGGTGTCCCGGAGGGACGCGGACTCGCGCTCTTCGTTTCGGGCGACAACCTGCGTAAGGGTGCCGCGCTCAACACGATTCAGATTGCCGAGCTGTTGGTCGGCTAGATCTTTCGTTCGGTACCGGCCCCGCACCTAGGTGTGGGGCCGGTGTCGTTTCGACAGGCGCTCTAGTCGAGTTCGGAAATGGCGACCAGGCCACCGAGGTACTCGGCATCCGAATACGCTTTGGCGAGTAGCGCTCCGAGCTCACCGAGAGCTCCGTTGTCGCTGCCGTACGCAACAAACATGCCCGCTTCGGGATCGGTGCCGAAGCGGCCCTCCAGATGCGGTGCATCGCGGCCTACCACTGCGTGGGCGACCGACGCCCAGTCGTAACCGGAGCCTTCGAAACCCTCTACCTGCTCGAATATCGATGCCACCTTGCCGAAATGCTGGTCGGTGAGCATCAGTGACCAGTTGCCCGGAGACGTTTCGAAAAGCTGTAGCGGTTCGATCGATGGTGATGTCATGCGTGTATTGAAGCAGATCCGACCGACAGGTTTCAGTCGGCCGCTAACGCCCGACCGATTGTGCGAGAGCCACGGCAAAACTGGAAAGTCGTTCTCGGGTATAGGTTTCGGGATCACTGACGGCCAGTCGTCCGAGCATTTCGGCGAACGACATCATGGTGTGTGCGAGGAGAACCGGATCAAGGCCTTCGAGCTTCGACTCGAGGGCAATCCCGGCGCGGGCCAGTTCTTCGGCGCGGGCGAAGACAGCTCCGCGAGAGAGCTTCAACAAGCCGTGATACTCGCTGGGGGCGTTCTCGACAGACGTCAGAATCAGGCGCCAGCGCGTCGGGTTCTCCAGTACGGCGTCGACGAAGGCGCCGACGGTCCCGGTGTACGACGCCGCTGGGCCGAGTTCGCTCAGATCTGTCGGCATGGTTTCGAGCACCTGAGCGATGGCTCGCTCGTGCTCGCGGCGCAGCAGTGCAGCGACGAGATCGGTCCTGGTATCGAAAATCGTGTAGAGGACGGGCTTGCCGACACCGGCTTCGGCAGCGACGGATTCCATGCTGAGGTTGTGCAGGCCAACGCGGCCGGTGACCTCGAATGCTGCGTCGAGGAGCTGCTCGCGACGTTGCTCCGGCGCCATGCGAGGGGCGTACTTGCGCCGCGGTGTATCCGTTGCGTCAGCTTGTGACCTGGTCATCGTGTGCATCACCTCCGCTCTCACCCTAATCTGCCTGCCACTTCTTCGTGAATAATACGCAACCGTTGTATTCATCGTCTGCAATTGTTACGGTGGCGTTGTATTCGAATGGTGCTCAGTGAGGCGCCTCTGCCGAGATCTCGAGGAGAACAACCGCTATGACAGCGTCGACCTCTTTAGTGCCGAATGATCTGCTGCTCCATCCCTCCACGTACGATCGGCCGGAGTTCGACGCGACCACGCGGAGACTGCTGGGCGCGACCGTCGACTGGTTCGAGGCGCGTGGAAAGAACCGACTCCTGGCCGACTATCACGACAAGATCTTCTACTCCGATTTCCTCGATTTCGCGGCGAAGGAAGGTCTGTTCGCCACATTTCTGACGCCCGCCCGCGACAGTGGTGGCGACTCTGACAAGCGCTGGGATACCAGTCGTATCGCCGCGCTGTCCGAGATCCTCGGCTTCTACGGACTCAACTACTGGTACCCGTGGCAGGTGACCATCCTCGGTCTCGGGCCGGTGTGGCAGAGCGACAACGAGACGGCAAGGGCGCGAGCAGCTTCCGCTTTGGCTTCCGGAGGCGTTGCGGCATTCGGACTGTCCGAGAAAGAGCATGGCGCGGACGTCTACTCCACGGACATGGTCTTGACGCCCAACGGCAGCGGCGGGTACCTGGCCAGCGGTTCGAAGTACTACATCGGAAATGGCAACTGCGCCAACACGGTCTCTGTCTTCGGCCGTGTCGACGGAGTGGAGGGCACTGATCAGTACGTCTTCTTTTACGCCGACTCGGACCATCCGGCATTCACCGTGGTGAAGAACATCGTTCCGGCCCAGATGTACGTAGCGGAGTTCTCACTCGTCGACTATCCCGTTGCGGCAGAGGATATCCTGCATACCGGCGAGGCAGCATTCAGTGCCGCACTCAACACCGTGAACATCGGAAAGTTCAACCTGTGCTTCGGCGGAATCGGTATGTCGACTCATACCTTGTACGAGACGATTACCCACGCGCACAATCGAATCCTGTTCGGCAATCCCGTCACGGCGTTCCCACACGTACGACGTGAATTCGTCGACGCGTACGCGCGCCTGCTGGCGATGAGGCTCTTCTCGGATCGTGCGGTGGACTACTTCCGCACCGCATCGCCCGAGGACCGCCGCTACCTCTTGTTCAATCCCGTCACCAAGATGAAGGTGACAACCGAGGCACAGAAGGTGATCGGACTGCTCTCCGACATCGCTGCGGCAAAGGGCTTCGAGAAGGACAGCTACCTCGCGGTGGCCAAGATGGATGTCGACGGGCTGCCCAAGCTCGAGGGGACCGTCGCCGTCAATCTCGCCCTGATCGCCAAGTTCATGCCGGCGTACCTCTTTGCCCCCGAGTCATTTCCGGCGATTCCGACGCGCAACGACGCAGCCGACGACGAGTTCCTGTTCCGTCAGGGTCCGGCACGGGGGTTGTCGAAAGTTCGATTCGACGACTGGCGAGCGGTGTACGCGAAGTTTGCGGATGTTCCCAACGTTGCACTGTTCGTGGACCAGGCAGAAGCGCTCGTGACCCTTCTAGCCGAAGCTGCACCGGATGCGGCGCAGCAGGTCGACTTGGACTTCGGCCTTGCGATCACCGAACTCTTCACCCTCGTCGTCTACGGCCAGTTGATCCTCGAACAAGCCGAGATCTTGGGATTGGACGAGGGACAGCGGAGCGGTGGGGTGCTGGATCAGATCTTCGATGTCCTGGTCCGCGACTTCAGTGCTGCAGCGGTGGAGTTGTACGGAAAACCCAGCGCCAGTGAAGATCAGCAACGGTTGGCACTGGCATCTATCCGGCGCCCCACGTTCGCGGCGGAGCGATTCGAGTACGTCTGGCAGCAAGTAGTCGCCTTGTCTGGTGCCTACGAAATGAACGGTGCAGGCTCAACGAACGGGGAGGAATGAAATGTCTGAACTGATGATGAATCGACCGCGTGAGGATTACGGCTTCTTCGGCCCAGGATCACCCAGTTGGAAGATCTGGGCCGCGCCGACAGCGCTGATCGGGTTCCAGCGGTCGGTGGTGCTCGAGCACTTCGACCCCTTCTTGGCTGCCGCAGTGGCAGACATGAGCGGGATTTACAGCGATCCGGCCGGGCGACTCGACCGAACCTTGGCGTACTTCCTGACCGTCGCCACTGCCGACGGGCGGACGGCATTGGCCTTGTCCGACCACCTCATGACAGTTCATGCTCAGGCCACGGGCATTGAACCGATCACCGGAACTCGTTACAGCGCAAACAATCCGGCGTCACAGCTCTGGATCCACGTGACGGGTTGGCATTCGGTGCTCAAGTGCTACGAGATGTATGGGCCGGGCCCGCTTTCAGCTGTCGAAGAGCAGCGGTACTGGGAAGAATGCGTGATCGCTGCCGAACTACAGACATGCAAGACCTCCGACGTTCCACGCTCCCGAGAAGAGGTACGTGAGTACTTCGCTGAAGTCAGGCCCAGATTGTGTACCTCCGAGCGTGCCAACCGGGCGATGCACTACTTGTTGAGAACACCGAGAGCGCAGGGGAAGACGAAGTTCGCGACATTCAGCCGATTGGTCGCGCCGGCCACTATCGCGACTTTGCCCGGCTGGATGCGAACCATGGGTGGGTTCGATCAGCCAGCGTTGTTGGACAGAGCAATTGCGCCCGCGGTGCGAACGGCAGTCCGGTTGGGTAGTTCACCGAAGAACATGACCACTGCTCTGAAAGTCATTGCGCCGATGACGGGCAAGGTGTTGGAGCGCCACCTGCGTGACGAGCAACCCCTGGACCCGAGAGTTGTCACGCCAGCGGAGATTCGGGAGCGATTCCCGCGAGCCGCCAAGGTTGCGCAGGCCGTCTGACGGGTTCGCCACGCATCGGGGGGGATCCCTCCGATGCGGCGCTGGGCCGTGTTCTGTTGTGCCTGAGGTTCGTTCTCAGGTTTTGAAGGTGGTGTTCGCTGGGCGCGGGTGCTGCTGCGGGTCGATCGAGGGTGGCGGGATGAACCAGGGTTTGTTGTCGACTCCTATTCGGATTTCCCATTTGCCGACGAACCCTGATTTTCGGTGCATCAACCGGTGATGTGAACGGCACAGCAGGACCAGGTTGTTCATCACCGTCGGGCCGCCGTTGGCCCAGTGCCGGATATGGTGCGCATCCGTCCAGGCGGGCACGCATGTGCAGCCCGGGAAGGCGCAGCCTCTGTCGCGGGCAATCAACGCAGTCCGTTGTTCGGCGGTGACCAACCTCTTTCCTGGTTTCGCATCCAAGGGCGCACCGTGACTGTCGAGCAGAACGGTGGAGAGGAAGCAGTCACACCCGAGGAGCCTGGTCTGCGACACCGACAGTGGCCCGAGCCAGGGCATGTGCCCGACATCAAGATCCGATACGGCCATTCCGTCATCAGTCTTGGAGGGTGTTGCGGCGCAGTCCCGATGCTCCGCCAGATCCCGAGCATTGATGTGCACATTCACATGCGGACGCTGACCACCATCGGTGCCAGTCCTCGCGCAGTCCAGATAGCGGCGGATCAGTTCCGTGAACCCGTCCGCCGTGCGTTTCGCCGCCGACCGAGCATCGGGAGTCCCGTCCGGTGCCGGGGTCGGCATCGTCAGATTCGACAACGCCGACAACAGCATTTCACCGGTCAGGGCGTCGAAATCCCCACGCACCACCACCCGACCGTTCAATGTCGACGCGATCCGCAACTCATTGAGATCGACATCCTCGGCGGGCGGGATCTCATCCGATTCGAACAACCGCTCCAAGGTCGCGATCACGTTCCGCACCTTCGTCGTCGTCGCCTCCACACCCGACGCAGCAGCGAGCAACAAATCGATACAACGAGGGAGCGCCTCCTCCGGCATGCCCTTCGGCGGTGACTCGCAGAACGCCACGATCAACACAGCATGATCGAACGAGCAATCCCCGTCATCGAACCGAGCAGCCACCGCCGGAAACGGCCGCAACGCTGAACCTAACGCGGCGATCTTTTTCCCGTCCCGAACCTGCAGCATGGTGTTGGCCGCCAACCACGAACCGACACCGCGGCTGGCGATCACCTGATCATCCGGGCGCAACGACAACTCGTCCACCACCGCCACACGCACAGCTTCGAGACGAAGAATCTCCGCACTCGCTTCGACAGCAGCAGCGCGCAACTCGGCAGCCGACAACTGCCACAGACGTCCGCGTAACCCCACCGCAGAACCCGACACCACGTCCGACAACAAGACACTCATTGAATCCCCCGATCCCCTCCCCAAAGGATACTCGAACATGCGTTCGAGTCAAGGGTATATTCGAATCTTCGGCTTCTCGCAAAGCTGCAAGAGTGCATCCGTTGTCCGCAAACGTGTTTCGTCGTGACGGAGGAGGTCGTCGAGTATGGCGACCGGTGGGGTGGGGTAAGGTCGCCGATTCTCGAGCTTTGGTTGGAGAAGGTGGTCGGTGTTTGACCGTGCGAGCACGCGGGTAACCCGCTCCGGATGCCGTCAGCGTGAGGGGGCCGTGAGTGGACGAGTCACACAAGATCCGTCGCCGATCGTTTGTTCAAGGGCTTGGCCTGCTGGCCGGTCTGAGCGCGTTGTCCGCTGGATCAGCGACGGCTCGACCACCTGATGTCGATCCATTGCGCCCGTTCCAACTTCCGTCACCCCGGCTGGAACCGTTTCGGGAGACCCTTCCTGTCCTGCCGGGCATTTCGGGTGGCAACCTGGAGCTTCGTGCGGCATCGTCGATGCACCGATTCCATCCGGACCTACCGTCGTCGCCGTCGCTGGGTTACGGCGGAATGGATTATCTGGGCCCCACCATCGAAGCTCACGTCGATCAGCTCGTCACAGTCCGATATGCCAATGACATTTCTGCGTATCCGCTTGCCGCGGATGTCGATCCGGGTCTGCACGGCGTCAGCGACCTCGACCGCACACAGGTCCCCACCTCGCTTCACCTGCACGGAGGAGTTACTGCACCGCAGTTCGACGGGCATCCGGAGCTGATTCAGCGTCCGGGCGAAGGTTTGGTTCACGAGTACACGCATGGTCGTGCCGCCGGCAATCTTTGGTATCACGATCACGCCATGGGAATGACGCGCCTCAACGTCTACGCCGGGCTGGTCGGGATGTATTTTCTCCGTGACGACGCAGATACAGGCACCACCGGGAATTCTCTCGGCTTGCCGTCCGGCGAATTCGAGCTTCCGATGATTCTGCAGGACAAGGTCTTCACCTCCGACGGTCAACAGAGTGTCCGTTCCACGTGGCTCACTCCGCAAGGTTCATGGGATCCGGCGACCCCCGGTGACGTTGGCGTGGTGAACGGCGTCGTGTGGCCGAAAGTGGAGGTTGCCCGCGGCCTGTATCGATTGCGACTGCTCAACGCCGCAACCTATTCGGTGTGGAATCTGCATTTCGCAAATCGTATGCGGTTCTGGGTGATCGGTTCCGAAGGCGGTTTACTGGCCGCCCCGGCGCCGACGGATCACGTTCGGTTGAGTCCGGGTGAACGCGCTGATCTGCTGGTCGACTTCAGCATGCTCGAGCCGGGCACGACGGTGGAATTGCGCAACGACGAACCGGTACCCCTTGCGGTGGTGCAACGCGGCACACAGGTGATGCCGGTCTTCTGTCGGTTCGACGTGGGCAGCGCAAAGGGATTCACCGGCTCGATCCCGCAGCAGCTGAATTCCGTTGCTGCCGAACCGGCGTCCCCGGATGTGGTGCGAAATCTCACGATCATGCAGCTGTCGCGTCCCTCGGATTACCCGTCGATCACTATGTCGCTCAACAATTTGAGGTTCACCGATTCGGATATCGAACTGCCACGTCAGGGAGCCGTCGAGCAATGGAATCTGATCAACATCACCACGGAACCACATCCGATTCATCTGCACTTGGTGGCGTTCCGCGTTGTGGGACGCCAAAGCCTCGACACTGCAGCACTGATGCAGCGGTATCCGGTGCCTGACTTGGGGGTCCGGTGGACGCCGTCGGCCGAGGAATTTGTGACCTCTTCGCTGCGGCCTCCCGAAGTGTGGGAAACGGGGGAGAAGGACACTGTCATCGTGGATGCCAACTCGATCACCCGCGTGATCGTGCGCTTTCCGACGGCCGACGAGTTGGGCTTCGATCCGGATGCAACTTTCGCGAGAGGTTCCATGGCAGACCACTCGGCACACGGAGAAGCCGGTATGGGGGACCTGCAGGGGTACGTCTGGCACTGCCACATGCTCGATCACGAAGACCACGACATGATGTTGCGATATCGGGTGGTGACGTAGCCTTCAAGGGGAGAAAAGTTCCCAGAGGAGGCAGCTGTGTCGGAAGGTGCGCCCACCGGGCCCCTGGACGGATATCGGGTGATTGAACTCGGAACCTTGATCGCCGGGCCCTTCGCCGGGAAACTGCTCGGCGACATGGGCGCCGACGTGATCAAGATCGAATCGCCGGACCGCCCGGACCCGCTTCGTACCTGGGGTCAGGCCGAGCAGGACGGTCATCGATTCTTCTGGACGGTTCACGCCCGCAACAAGCGGTGTGTGACGTTGGACCTTCGCGTCGACGCGGGACGAGACCTGTTTCTGAATCTGATCGAACATGCCGATGTGGTGGTCGAGAACTTCCGGCCGGGCACCCTCGAGAAGTGGGGCCTGGGATTCGACGTTCTCAGTGCGCGCAATCCGAAGTTGGTGTTGGCCAGGGTATCCGGTTACGGGCAGAGCGGACCGCAAGCCAAGAGCGCCGGCTACGCCTCGGTTGCCGAAGCGGTCAGCGGATTTCGGCATCTGAACGGTTATCCAGGGCAGGCGCCTCCGCGTATTGCCCTTTCGCTCGGAGATTCTCTCGGCGGGATGTTCGCCGTTCAGGGAGTGCTGGCGGCGTTGCTCTCACGAGAGCGGACCGGCCGTGGTCAGGTGGTCGACGTTGCCCTCACGGAATCCTGTCTGGCGGTGCAGGAATCCACGATCCCGGATTACGATCGGGGCGGGATCATCCGGCAGCCCTCGGGAACGAGATTGGAGGGTATTGCGCCGTCCAACATCTATCAGACCTCTGAAGGAAACTGGGTGGTGATCGCAGCCAATCAGGATACGCTCTTCGTGCGTCTGTGCACCATCATGGGGCGACCGGAACTAGCGCATGACGACCGCTTCTCCAATCATGTTGCCCGTGGCAAACATCAGGACGAGCTCGACGAACTGATCAGCGCCTGGGTCGCGCTCCAAGATCCCACCAGCCTGGTGGAACGCCTCACCGAAGTGGGAGTTGTTGCCGGGCCGATCAATACGGTTGAAGATGTCGTCAAGGATCCGCAGCTGATCGAGCGGGGGATGCTCGTCGACCACTACGACGAGCGGATCGGTGAAAACGTCCTCGGCTTGGGCGTCGTGCCTACCTTCAGTGAGACACCCGGATCCGTGCGCAACGCGGGAGCGTCGGCGCCGGGTCACGACAACTCCTCGGTGTGGGGCGGGCTCCTCGGACTCTCGGACGACGAGCAGGCAGAACTGAAGATGAAGGGCGTGATCTGACATGTCGGTACCTGGCGTGGGTATTCCAGCAGTCAGTATTCGTGAAGTCGGACCACGGGACGGGTTGCAGATCGAAGACCCGGTGTCGCTGGCGGAGAAACTTCGTCTTGTCGACGCTCTGGCTGCGACGGGTGTTTCGCGTATCGAGGCGACGTCGTTCGTCTCACCGCGCGCTGTGCCGGCGTTGGCCGACGCGGAATTGTTGGCCGCAGAACTGCACCAGTGGCCCGGCATCGAGTTCTCGGCATTGGTCGCCGGAATCGGTGGAGCGAAACGGGCCGTCGCCGCAGGAATGAAAACCGTCGAATATGTTGTGTCGGCATCGAATGGCCACAGCGAGGCCAACACTCGGTCGACGACGGAGCAAGCGACCGAACGTATCGGAGAGGTCGTCAGGATCGTCCACGACGCCGGAGGACGGGTGGAGGTCATCGTGGCCACCGCCTGGGACTGTCCGTTCGACGGTCCAACCGACCCGGATCGTGTTCTGCGGATTGCGGAGCAGGCCAAGGAGTTCGGTGCTGATCAGTTCTCGATCGCAGATACCATCGGCACTGCCACGCCGGGACGTGTCGGACGATTGATCGACGCTGTGGGCGAAAGAGTAGGTGACTTCGGCTTGGGTGCGCACTTCCACAACACGCGTGGCGCTGGTCTTGCTTGCGCGTTTGCGGCTGTGCAGCACGGTGTTCGAAACCTCGACGCGTCCACCGGAGGTCTCGGCGGTTGTCCGTTCGCTCCCGGTGCCAGTGGCAACATCGCGACGGAGGAACTGGTCTACATGCTCGAAGACATGGGCATTGCGACGGGTATCGACCTGGATGCGAGCATTCGTGCCGCTGCCGTTGCAGAGGAGATAGTGGGCCATACGGTTCCCAGTAATCTTCTCCGCGCCGGCGATCGGAAGCGGTAGGGACCTTTACTCTTCTCGGTTGGGTGATGCCAGCTGCAGTCTGACCAGCTGCTCGTGCGCCGCCGGCGGCCAACCGATGCGCTGCTTCTCCAGATACCAGGCACCGGCGGCAAATGCGATCGCGAGGACGATCCAGATCACGACGCTTCCGATCTGAGAGCCCAGGTCGCTCGACGAGGACACTTCGCCTGTGCTGTAGTCGTATTCCGTTGTCGTGGTGATTCCCTCTACTGCGAAGGTCCACAGAATCGGAAGGGCACACAGTGCGGCGAGGGCACGTGCGACATGCGCTGGACGCAGTTCGAAGATCATTCATTTCTCCTGGTGATCGACCCGGTGAATCTCACTCTCCTCGAAAGCTATTCGGGTTCGACGGCGCTGTCTGTAGTCGGATCGACGGACATGGACGAGGTGCCGAGCTCTCCCCGGTCCCCCTGCCGTAGCAGCTGCATTCCGTTGTGATCGAACTCGATTCGTCGAACGTCTTCAGTATCGACCAGCATCGTGGCCATAGCGGTACGCCGAGGTGGAAGGATCCGTATGGTCACTTTTCCTCGCGTGATCGCGGTGAGTTCCCGGACGATGCTCGAGTGGATTCGGTCGCGCACGTCGGGGTTCGCGCCATCCATTCCGTGGTCGTCGAGCAGGACCACTTCGACGCCGCGGTTTCGAGCGGCACGCACAGCATCGATGACATCTGTTTGTTGTAAGCCTGTCGCCCTCAGTGAATCTCGGAGTTGCGCCTCGAGGAGTTCGCATTCTTGCCGCTCGGTGGTTGTCAGTGGAACCCCGGAAGCGACCCGTTCGAGGAGCGGGCGTGCAAGGACATCGAGCCTGTCGAGTTGCGCGTCGCGTTCCTCGAGAATCGCAGCACTGGCGGATGCGGAGGCAATTCGTTGGGTGGACTGCTCACGAAGTTCGTAGATAACCCTGGCTTGAGGACGGATGGTGTATGCGAAGAAGGTCGACATCAGAACAGGGCCCGCGTTGATGACCGTCAACGACACTCCGTACATGGCCCCCTGGCCGGTGGTGGAGGACCAGATGGCGGTCACCAACACCATGAGTCCAAGCCCGAGCCACGCGAGTGCTGTACGCCCACGAACGCACATGAAGGTGAAGACTGCCGTCGACATCCCGAACATCCAGAGTTGAGTCATGTCGTTGACGGGGACGGGAACCACTGACAACACCAGGCCGCTCGTGACGGCGCCGGTCAGAGACACCAGAACGCTCTGCCCCAGCGGCATCGGGTCGCCTCTGCTCAGTACGAGTGTGAAAGCCGCAGTCGAGCACACGATAATTGCCAAGATCATCGGCCAGACTGCGCGGACGTCGGAGGATGTGTAGGCGACGGAGATCACGCAGGTGAGCGCGAAGCATGCAGCCATGAATCGAGCAGCACGGCTGTGCATGCCGAGAAGATCGCGGACATCTCGTCCGTCCGGCCTGGTCATGTCATCACCGCTACGGGCAAGCTCAACGTCAGAGTCACCGAAGTGCCGCGGCCGGGTGACGATCGAATGGTTGCCGATCCGCCGTCGAGTTGACGCATTCTGCCGCGGATGCTGACAGTGATTCCGAGGCGATGCGTCTCGACGGAGCTCGGATCGAAGCCGACGCCGTCGTCGGTGACGACTACTTCGAGGTGGGTGGCGGTTGCCGTGACCGTGACCGAACGCCGTGCACTGCTTCCGGCGTGTTTGACGCTGTTGCGCAGTGCCTCGGCCATCGCACCGGCCATCGCACGAATCGAGTCGGGTGCGTATCCGCTCGGATCAGACCCGTCGGAGAGGGCGGTCTCGAACGTGATGTTTTCGTCCACTTCCGAAGCGGCTGAACGCAACTGAGCGAGGATTCCGTCGAAGTCGAAACTCGTCTCGTGGTCGGTTCCGGAGCGCAGTTCGTCGAGTCTTGCCACCGTCCTTCGCGCCTGAGCGACGACCGAGGGATCGGCATCGTTTCTCGAAGCAGCGAGCAGAGTCGACATCACGGTGTCGTGGATGAGTGCGTCGAATCTCTCGCGTTCGACGGATTTGGCCTCGGCCGCGGCGGCGCCGGCGGCAGCGGCATGAGTGGTGGCGATGGTCGCATCCAGTACTCGTCCGGTTCGCAAGGCCATGACGGCCGCTGCTACGAAAACCGCGCAGAATGTCCAGGCGAAGGCGAGGTCGGGAACCAACAGGTGCGTCGTGGGACTCGTCCGGATTATGTGATTGGTCAACTGTGCGAGTGTTGCCACTACGAAAAGGTGCACGACGGCAGCGGCCGGTCGCCAAGCTGCAGCGGCAGCAAGGCTGGCGACGCCGGGGAAATTGGAAATCCACAAGGTGAAATCTGTGACGTGGTCACCATTCCACGCCGGCCACCACAGGAGGATGACCACGACGTAGAGAACCGCATTTGCGCTCGCAGTTCGTTTCACCCATCGGGTGTCGGCGTGGAACGTCGATGCTCCCAGCGCCAGCCCACTACCGAAAGTCGCGACCACCGCCAGTGGAGTCCACCACGACGCAGACATCGTGGTGGCTTCTGCAATCGCAGGGGCAAGCAATATCAAATAGCAGACATAGCCGGCGCCGATGAAGCGGCCGAAGAGCCTCAGAATTTCGTCAGAAGCACTGGCTGTTTTGTCGAAAGCAACTCTGTCGATCAGAGTTCGTCGATCGTCACTATCTGATCTTGTATCGCTCGCACGAGTAATTCGCATTTCGTCGGTGCGTTCCTTCCAACGTCGGCATACTTCTCGCGAATCCGCGACAGGTGGGTCCCCACCGTTCCCACGCTGATGTAGAGGTTTTGAGCAACGCGTGACTTCGAATCACTCAGTAGCCATTCCCTGAGAACCTCGATTTCGCGCTCCGAAAGGTGCGGTCCTACGGGATCCTGTGCCATGCAGTTTTCCACAGTGACTGTCATGAGTTTCGTCCTTACTTCTCTGTAGCGGAATGACAGACCCCCGACAGTGCCGTCTTCTTGTCAGATGAATGTAATTCGAAGAGGGAAATTTTTCCCAGACATCAATTCCTCTGCCCATATTTTCAGGGGCAGCGCTAAGAGAGTTATTGTTGCCGAACCTCATTGTTAGTCAAAGTCAGCTTTTTTCCGGAAGTAGGCCGTTCAGGAATTGGTAACACCCCGTCTTCGACCGCGCGTTTGTACAAATCCGTTTTTGTCGGTGCGGGTCGTCCGACAGCCGCATATTTCTGCCTGATGCGCTGGAGGTAGTCGTTAACCGTCTGCGGCGCCAAACCGGTGAGTCGCGCAACTCGATCCGCCTTCTCTCCGGATGCGTAAAGTTCGAGGACCTCGAGTTGTCGAGGGCTCAGACCCACTTCGTCGAGACCTGGATCCCCGTCGATTGCGGCAGCCCACTCTGTCGTCACCACCTGCCTTCCCGACGCGGCGGCGCGTATCGCATCAACCACGACGGCAGTCGGTTCGGACTTGCGTACAACACCCAGTACGCCGGCACGGGCGGCCGAGCGAACGAGGTACGGGTTTTCCGCCCCGGTGAAGATCAATGTCTCGAGCCCGGCGGCCCGCAGTTGCTCGACATTGCTCTTGGGCGATGAACCGTCGGCCAGCCGGAGGTCGAGGATTGCCAGATCCAAGGCGACGTTCTGAGCGAGCATCTCGGACACAGTGGTCGCGATGCACACCAATTCGAGGTCCGGCTCGTCCTCGAGCATCACGGACACGCCGATTGCTACCGACTCGTGGTCTTCCACCAACCCGACACGGCGGTGTGGAAATGCTGTTTGCTCTGGCATAGCGATTGTTTCCCTCCGCTCGATGCGAGGACGTTATCAGGCAGAGCTGACTGACCGGTATGTTACGTGTCAAGATTTGAAGTCAGCCTGGACTGTTTTACGTTTCGGCTCTACAGTTGTCTTGTGACCGAGACCACTTCCGATGCGAAAGTAAGCCGTACCCAGGCCGAACGTACAGCGGCGATGCGCGGGCGCCTCCTCGACGCCGCCGTCGAATCGTTGGTCGAGCTGGGCTACGCACGGACCAGCACGCAAGAGATCGCCCGCCGCGCAGGCGTCTCGCGGGGTACGCAACTGCATCATTTTCCGACCAAGGAATCGCTGGTCGTTGCGGCCGTCGAGTATCTGGTCGACAAGCGGCTGGAAGAAATCCTCACCGCTGAAGTGGATCGTGGTCGAGGCCTCGAGGTCCTGTCGGACGCGTTCTCCGGGCCGCTGTTCTATGCCGCCCTCGAATTGTGGGTCGCGGCGCGGACCGATCCCGTTCTGCATGCGGCGACGGTGCCCCTCGAACGCAAGGTGAGTGAGGCGCTCGAGTTCGGCAGCGCCGAGTTGTTCGGTGATCGGTTCGATTCCGAGTCGGTCGAACTCACCATCGAACTCGTTCGTGGGCTTGCCGTCTCAGCCCTGTTTCGTACATCCGAAGCCGACGACGCGCTCAGAGCGCGACTGTTGCCGGCCTGGCAATCCCGAGTGGAGAAGAAGTGAAGCTTCCCGAACATGTCGAAACGCTGATCGTCGGTGCCGGATTTGCCGGTATGGGCTTGGCCGCCAGAATGCTTCGCGACAACCGCGCTGCAGACGTCGTGTTGATCGAGCGTGGAGCTGACATCGGCGGCACTTGGCGCGACAACACCTATCCAGGCTGTGCCTGTGACGTGCCGACGGCGTTGTACTCGTATTCTTTTGCGCCGAGCGCCGATTGGAGTCATACCTTTGCTCGTCAACCCGAGATCTACAACTATCTGAAGAAGGTGGCCGCAGACACCGGCATCGTGGAACGCGTAGTCCTGAACTGCGAACTCGAAGCTGCTGTGTGGGACGAGGATGCGGCGCTGTGGCGTATTCGGACATCTCGAGGGTCGTTGACGGCCAAAGCTCTGGTCGCCGCGACCGGAGCGTTGTCGACGCCCAAGATCCCGGATTTTCCCGGTCTCGACCAATTCTCCGGGACCACTTTCCATTCGGCGACGTGGAACCACGAACACGAACTGCGCGGCGAGCGCGTAGCCGTGATCGGAACGGGAGCGTCGGCGGTTCAGTTCGTTCCCGAAATTGCCGACCCTGCTGCCCATGTCACCGTGTTCCAGCGAACTCCGGCCTGGGTGATCCCTCGGATGGATCGCACCCTGCCTGCTGCACAGAAGGCCGTGTACTCGCGGATTCCCGTTACACAGAAGGTGATTCGAGGGTGGGTTTACGGCTTCCGCGAGCTACTCGGCGCCGCGATGTCGCACGCGACGTGGGTGCTGCCTGCCTTCGAGGCGGCCGCGCGCCTCCATCTGCGCAGACAGGTGAAAGATCCGGAGTTGCGCCGGAAACTGACTCCCGATTTCACGATCGGTTGCAAGCGCATGCTTCTGTCCAACGACTGGTTGCGCACCCTTGACCGCGCGGACGTGAGTCTGGTCGACAGTGGGCTCGTCTCGGTCACCGAAAACGGAGTGGTCGACGCACGCGGAGTCGAGCACAAGGTCGACACCATCATCTTCGCCACGGGGTTCACGCCGACGGAACCGCCTGTTGCGCATCTGATCACCGGAAAACGTGGCGAGACGCTGGCCGCACATTGGAACGGTAGTCCCAACGCGTACAAGGGTACTGCGGTCAGCGGGTTCCCGAATCTGTTCCTCATGTACGGTCCGAACACCAACCTCGGACACAGTTCGATCGTGTACATGCTCGAGTCCCAGGCCGAGTACGTCAACGACGCCTTGAACACCATGAAGCGAGAGCGGATCGATGCCCTCGACGTGAACGAGACGGAGCAGGTGCACTACAACAAGGGAATTCAGCACGAGTTGCAGCACACGGTGTGGAACAAGGGCGGATGCTCGAGTTGGTACATCGATCCGGAGGGGCGCAACTCGGTGCAGTGGCCGACGTTCACTTTCAAATTCCGTTCGCTGCTGGAGCATTTCGATCGGGAGAACTACTCCGCTCGCAAGATCGAAAGCGTCGAGGCATGACCGCGACGCACTACGACGTGGTGGTTATCGGTTCGGGATTCGGTGGCAGTGTCGCCGCTCTTCGCCTGACGGAGAAGGGCTACCGTGTCGGGGTGCTCGAAGCCGGTCGACGGTTTGCCGACGACGAGTTGCCTGAAACCAGTTGGAGACTTCGAAAGTACCTGTGGGCGCCGTGGATCGGATGTTATGGGGTTCAGCGCATCCATCTTCTTCCGGATGTGCTCGTGATGGCGGGGTCCGGCGTCGGAGGTGGGTCGTTGAACTACGCCAACACGTTGTATCAGCCACCCAATCGGTTCTTCGAAGACCGTCAGTGGGCGCACATCACTGACTGGCACGACGAACTGGCGCCGTACTACGACCAGGCCAAACGGATGTTGGGTGTTCGCACCAATCCGTCCTTCACTCCTGCCGATGCGGTGATGAAGGACGTAGCCGAAGAGATGGGCGTGGGGGAGACCTTCACGTCCACCCCCGTCGGGGTTTTCTTCGGGGAGGCAGGAGTTTCCGTGCCGGACCCGTTCTTCGGCGGAAAAGGACCCGAACGCACAGGTTGCACGGAATGCGGGGGATGTATGACCGGCTGCCGAGTCGGTGCGAAGAACACGCTGGTCAAGAACTACCTCCATCTCGCCGAGCAAGCGGGCGCCAGGGTTCATCCGCTCACGACCGTCACCGACCTTCGGCCGGCGGCAAGCGGTGGTTACCGCCTGCTCGCGAGGCGAACGGACGGCGTCCGCCGGCGAGAAGTTCGGTTCACCGCCGATCAGGTGGTGGTTGCCGCCGGAACGTACGGAACGGCGAGACTGCTGCTCGGTATGAAGGAATCCGGTGCCCTGCCGGGCCTGTCGGACACTCTCGGCACCGTCGTACGTACCAATTCCGAAGCCGTACTGGCCGCAACGTCGAAGTCGCGTCGACGGAACTTCACGCAGGGCGTAGCCATCACGTCGTCCTTTCACCCGGATGATCACACGCACATCGAGCCGGTGCGATACGGCAAGGGCAGCAATGCAATAGGACTTCTGCAGACCGTCCTGAGTGACGGCGGTGGGCGAACTCCCCGGGTGCTGAAGACTCTGGCAGTCGCGGCCCGACACCCAGGAGCGTTCTTGCGGTCGTTGTCGGTACGGAACTGGTCCGAGCGAACCGTCATCGCGCTGGTGATGCAGACCGACGACAACTCCCTCGAACTTTCCAAGAACACCAAACGATTCGGGCGCTCCCTCACCAGTAGACCGGGACCGGGCGATCCACCTCCTCAGTGGATTCCGCAGGGTCATACAGCCATTCGCAAGGTCGCCGAGAAGATCGACGGCGACCCGGGTGGTTCCATCGCCGAGATCGTGAACATCCCGATGACGGCACACTTTCTGGGTGGCTGCGCGATCGGTGACAGCGCGTCGAGTGGCGTCGTCGATCCGTATCTGCGTGCATACGGTCATGAGGGACTGCACGTCATGGACGGTTCGGTGGTGAGCGCAAATCTCGGAGTGAATCCTTCCCTGACCATCACTGCGCAGGCGGAACGAGCGTGCGCGATGTGGCCGAACAAGGGTGGCGCGGACGCCCGCCCGAAGACCGGCGAGCCATACGTACGTATCGATCCGACTTTGCCGTCCGATCCGGTGGTGCCGACGCATGCACCAGGCGCTTTGCGGCTTCCCCTGACCATTCGAGCTGAGAAGGTGTCCGATGTGGAGCGTGCCTGAATCGACAAGTGACCGCGTCGACTGGCCGGTGAGTGATCCGCCGCCGTGGCCGGCTCGCGTTCGCGCGACACTGTGGTGGCACCGCAGTACGTCGGCGGCACGCGAGCTCGGCCCGGATGGTCGAACTATTCCGATGACGGTGGCCATGATGGTGGACTACCTCGATTCGCCGGTCGGCCCGTATCGCGAGATCCTCGCCAGTCCGGTCTTGCATGCGCCAGGGAAACGGATCGGGCCTATGCCGCGGATGGCGGTCCCTTTCATCGCGGTGGATTCGGAACCGTCGGTGCACGGTGGGCGAGTCCACTGGCAACTACCCAAGGTTCTGGCCGAGTTCGACGGAGACGTGCAGCAGAAATTCACTGCAACCGGCGACGGATGGCGGGTGCGTTCGGATACGCGGATGCTCGGGCCGCGTCTGCCGATTGCCGGGGCGTTGGGATTTGCGCAGCCGGAGTCCGGTGGAGGTCTGGCGATCGCGTCGGCAAGGCTGACGGGATCGTTCCGATACGCGCGCGTGAGCGTCGAGGCAGAGGGGCAGACCCTGCCGGACTGGTTGGCTGCGGGCACCCATCACGGCGTCGTGATTCTGGGCGGAAAAATGACTACGGGAGCGGCCAAGCATCGGTAGCGGGGGTTTGACCTGCGAAAAGCGACCAAGGCCGCCCGTCAGTGACCGGGCGGCCTTGGTCGTGTGGTGTGAAAGTCAGGTGTCGACGTCCCACAGGCGCCTCTCGGCGGGTGGTCGCTCGCAGCGACAAAAGGGGTGGGGCCCGGGGCTTGTTCGGACGCCGACAGGGTGTTCAACGGCGGTCTCCCCGGATTTGTTCCCGTCCTCGATATGTGACACCGGTCTCGATTCAACTTAGGCAATCCTTTTCTTGACTAATTCCAGAAAAGCGGCATACTGGGAAACATGCGAGACGGAGAGCATGACTTCGACCCCCGAGCGCAATTGCGCGCCGTCGGGTTGAGGGTCACTGCTCCGCGCCTCGCCGTGCTGGATGCGGTTACAGCCCAACCGCATTCAGACGCCGATTCTGTTGCAGCACTCGTGCGGCAGCAGCTCGGATCGGTATCCACACAGGCCGTTTACGACGTGCTGAAGGCATGCGTGAACGCAGGATTGCTGCGACGCATCGAGCCGGCGGGTTCGCCCGCACGGTTCGAGACGAGAACTGGTGACAACCACCATCACCTCGTCTGTCGCGGCTGCGGCAAGGTCGTCGACGTCGATTGTGTTGTCGGCCAAGCTCCCTGCCTCGAACCTTCCGATAATCATGGCTTCGAAATCGACGAAGCCGAGGTCGTGTTCTGGGGCCGTTGCGAAGATTGCCTGAAGAATTCTGCCGAATCCGACACCGAGTCGGACGCGGTCTCGCAGAATCGAATTGATGCGTCCAGAACCTCCGAGTCAGCCACCTCGCATGCAGCCCATGCGTTCGACTCGGATGCAGCCCCGCTCCTCTGACGCCCAGCCCACAACGCTAGGAGGCTTCGCCATGACCAAGCCCACCACCAACAATTTCGGTATCGCGGTCGCAAGTGATGACGAATCGCTGACCGCGGGTATTCAGGGGCCGGTGCTCCTTCACGACCACTACCTGATCGAGAAGCTCGCGCAGTTCAACCGCGAGCGTGTCCCGGAGCGCATCGTCCACGCCAAGGGCGGCGGCGCTTTCGGTGAACTCGTCATCACACACGACGTCAGCAAGTACACCAAGGCCGCGTTCCTGCAGCCGGGTAAGAAGACCGAGTCACTCGTCCGCTTCTCCACCGTCGCCGGTGAGCAGGGCAGCCCGGACACCTGGCGCGATCCGCGCGGTTTTGCGATGAAGTTCTACACCGAAGAGGGAAACTACGACCTCGTCGGCAACAACACCCCGGTGTTCTTCATCAAGGACGCCATCAAGTTCCCCGACTTCATTCGTTCGCAGAAGCGACTGCCCGGCTCCGGTCTTCGTGACCACGACATGCAGTGGGACTTCTGGACTCTGCGTCCCGAGACCGCTCACCAGGTGACCTGGCTGATGGGTGACCGCGGTATCCCGAAGACCTGGCGCAACATGGACGGCTTCGGATCGCACACCTACCAGTGGGTCAACGCTGCGGGTGAACGCTTCTGGGTGAAGTACCACTTCAAGACCGATCAGGGCATCGAGTTCCTGACGCAGGCCGAAGCAGACAGCCTCGCCGGTAGCGATCCCGACTACCACCGCGCGGATCTGTACAACGCCATCGAGGCCGGTAATTTCCCGAGCTGGACACTCAAGGTTCAGATCATGCCGGTCGACGAGGCCGAAGGCTACCGCTTCAACCCGTTCGACCTCACCAAGGTCTGGTCCCAGAAGGACTACCCACTGATCGAGGTCGGCAAGTGGACGCTGAACCTCAATCCGGAGAACTTCTTCGCGCAGATCGAGCAGGCTTCGTTCGAGCCGTCGAACGTGGTGCCCGGCATCGGATTCAGCCCGGACAAGATGCTTCTCGGCCGCGTCTTCTCCTACGCCGACGCACATCGTTACCGCATCGGCACCAACTACGCCGACCTGCCGGTCAATGCCCCGAAGAACGAGGTGAACTCCTACTCCAAGGAGGGCGCCATGCGTTACAGCTTCAATTCCCCGTCGACGCCGGTGTACGCACCGAACTCGTACGGCGGACCGCATGCCGATCCGTCGGTTGCCGGTGACGAAGGACTGTGGGCGTTCGACGGCAAGGCAGTGCGCGCCGGATACATCGAGCACGCCGAGGACGGCGACTTCACGCAGGCCGGAACGCTGGTCCGTGAAGTTCTCGACGACGCAGCTCGTGAGCGCCTGGTGAGCAACATCGTCGGCCACGCCCTTGCCGGCGTCAGTGAGGAAGTTCTGTTGCGTGTCTTCGAGTACTGGAAGAACGTCGACGCAGATTTGGGCAAGCGCGTCGAAGAAGGTGTACGCGCAGGTCAGTGACCCGCTGACATGAGCATCGCCTAGGTCTACCGAATGCGGACCGCTGCAAGGGAAATCACTTCCCGGCAGCGGTCCGTTTCCGTCTACCCAACTACAGAAGCGCAAACCAATAGACGAAGCATGCGAGAAGGAATACAACGACTGACTCCATGACGACACCCCTGTTCGACGTGCACTTCTGCTGTTCGCACTCTCCATGATCCGCTTCTCGAGCTGAGAATGCTCGGGGCACAAGTTTCGCGAACCGAGGTGTTGGGCAGTCAATTCCCATGGCAATAGGTGCGGTTCTCTTCGACATCGACGGAACGCTCGTCGATTCCAACTATCTGCACGTAGAAGCGTGGTCGCGAGCTTTCTTCGAGGTAGGTCGCCCGGTCGACGCGTGGCGGGTACACCGCAGCATCGGCATGGACGGAGACCAACTACTGGAGTCCTTGCTCGGCGAAGACATCGACGGGTGCGGACCGCGAGCCAAAGAACTTCACACCACGTACTACCGGCAGTCGGCCGACCGTCTCCGAGTACTGCCGGGAGCGCGCGAGTTGATCCGCCGAGTTCACTCGCTCGGACTGCACGTGGTGCTCGCTACCTCGGCGCCGGACGAAGAACTGAATTTGCTACGCCGGACGCTCGACATCGACGAAATGATCTACGCCGCCACCTCTTCGGAATCCGTCGACGAGGCCAAACCTGATCCGGACCTGATCGAGGTCGCGCTCGCGAAGGCAGGTGTCGACGCGGGCAATGCGGTCATGGTCGGGGATGCCGTCTGGGACATGAAGGCGGCGACATGGGCGGGCGTTGTGGCTGTGGGAGTGCGCAGTGGTGGCATGTCGACCGACGAACTCGAAGGTGCGGGTGCGGCTGCCGTGTACGACGACGCCCGCGACCTCCTCGACCACCTCGACGGCAGTGTGATTTCCGAACTCGTTTCAGGCCTAGATACCGGGAGTTGATCAGTGATGGCACGATTCGGCTACACCTTGATGACGGAGCAGGCAGGTCCGAAAGAACTGGTTCGTCATGCAGTTCGGGCCGAAGAAGTCGGCTTCGACTTCGAAGTGATGAGTGATCACTACTCGCCGTGGCTGACCGAGCAGGGGCATGCACCCTACGCCTGGTCGGTGCTGGGGGCAGTCGCCCACGCCACCGAGCGAGTCGGTTTGATGACGTACGTGACTTGTCCGACCGTGAGGTACCACCCCGCCGTCGTCGCTCAGAAAGCTGCGACGATCCAGATCCTCGCGGACGGACGCTTCACCCTGGGATTGGGAAGTGGCGAGAGCCTGAACGAGCATGTGGTCGGCGAGGGTTGGCCGTCCATCGACACCCGCCAGGACATGCTGCAGGAGGCGGTGAGCATCATTCGCGCACTGCTCGCCGGAGATCTGGTGAGCTGGAAGGGGGAGTACTTCGACGTCCAGTCCGCCAGGATCTGGGATCTCCCCGAGAACCCGGTTCCGCTGGCGCTGGCCATGTCCGGAGACAAGTCCGTCGAGCGTTTCGGTCCGATGGCCGACGATCTGATTGCCGTGCAACCGGATTCGGAGCTAGTGCACTTGTGGAAGCACGTGCACGGCCGAGCATACGGATTGGCTCCCGCAGGCCGGACCATCGGTCAGATTCCGATCTCGTGGGACCCTGATCGCGACACGGCAATTGCACGAGCTCATCAGCAGTTCCGGTGGTTCGGCGGAGGGTGGTCCGTGAACTCCGAACTGCCGACGCCGGCGAGCTTCTCGGGTGCGACTCAGTTCGTGCGCAAAGAGGATGTAGCTGAAAGCATTCCGTGTGGTCCCGATCTCGATGTGATCGTCGAAGCGGTCAAGGCATACACGGACGCCGGATTCACCGATGTGGCACTGGTACAGATCGGTGGAGATACCCAAGACCGATTCTTCGACGAGGCGGCCAAGCCGCTGCTCGAGGCTCTGCACGTCGAATTGGGTTGATCGAGAAGATCAATCGAGTTCCGCCGAGTGGGCTCTTGTCGAGTCGCGCGCTACCGCCGTGCAGCCTCGCCTGCTGCGCGACGAGGGCCAGTCCCAAACCGCTTCCGGCGTCGCCCGCACCGGTACCACGAACGAATCTCTCGAACATCGCTTCGCGTTCCGAAGGCGCGATCACGGTGCCGTTGTCGTCGACGAAAACCGTCGCCGAACCCGTCGCGGCCCCTGATCGGACGGTGATCTCGACTTCGTCGGCATTGCCGTGCCGAACGGAATTGGTGACGGCGTTGGTCAGCACCAGACGGATGCCCGCGGGAAAGGCCTGAATCGAAAGTTCTTCCGGTGCTTTCAAACGAACGTCGACCTGCGGGTGCAGACGGCCGGCGTCAGCGACGGCGCGATCGGCAACCTCGACGAGATCGACGTCGGCACAATCCTCGGGATCGGCCACGTCACCCAGGGCTAGAGTCTCGAGGTCGGTCAGGGTGCGCTCGATCTGGCGCTGCGCTTCCAACAATTCGCCGGACAGTTCGCGCCGTTGGCTTTCCGTGAGATCGAGTGTTGCGAGAACTTCGAGATCGGTACGCATCGACGTGAGAGGTGTGCGCAGTTCGTGGGCGGAGACGCGAGCGAAATCGCGTGCCGACTCCAACGCCTCCTCGGTGCGGCTTCGATCGCTTTCGATGCGACTGAGCATGCTGTGGATTGCCTCCGACAGTTCTTCGGCTTCTCGCGTTCCACGTACCGACGGTGCCCGGTGCGAGAGTCCGTCGACGTCGAGGTTGTTGCCGATCGAACTGGTGGTCTCGGTCAATTGCTGTAGTGGCCGGACGGCTCGGCCGGTGAGGAACCAACCGAGCCCGGCCGCGGCAAGGATGGCGACCACTGCTGCAGCGGCCACTTGGAACTGCTGCTCACGGATTGCCTGGGTCAGTGGGTCTTCGGGGATGCTGACGGCCAGTGCGGCGCCGCTGTCGCCGGGCACCAGAACATCACGACTGCGAACATCGGTGGTAGCCAAGGCGCTGACGGTCGCGGCGTTGAATCCGGGGCTGACCACGGATGGTTCTGTTGTTGCAGTTGGTGTTTCGATGAATAGCGGGCTCGGCGCACTCGCCGCGACGCCCAGGGTGACGGAATCGAGAGTGCGTTCGAGTTGTTCGGATCCGTTGACACGCAGAAAGACCGCGAACGCAATTCCGATCGCGGCAATCACGATTCCGGCGGCCAGGCCCGAGGCGATGGCTACGCGAGTCTGAAGTGACAGCGGCCGCTTCATCGTTCGGCCGTCAGGACGAAGCCCACGCCACGCACTGTGTGGATCACGCGGGGCGCTCCGTCGACTTCGAGTTTCTTGCGTAGGTAGGTGACAAAGACGTCGACGACATTGGTGTCGGCGGCGAAGTCGTAACCCCAGACGAGTCGCAGGAGTTGTGCGCGACTGAGTACGACACCGGCGTGCTCGGCGAGTACCGACAACAGGTCGAATTCTCTTTTGGTGAGTTCGATTCGCCTACCGTCGATGTGCGCTCGATGGCCACGGAGATCGACCGTCAGCGGTCCCACCGTGATCGGATGAGCGACCGACGGGGTGGCTCGCGTCGTGCGTCGAAGCAATGCGCGGAGTCTGGCGACGAGCTCGGCCAACTCGAAGGGCTTGGTGAGGTAGTCGTCGGCGCCCGCCTCCAGCCCCGCGATGCGATCACCCACGGAACTTCGGGCGCTGAGCACGCAGATCGGAACCTCGTTGCCGATCGCGCGCAGGGCGGTCACCACCCCGACGCCGTCGAGGCCGGGCATGTTGACGTCGAGAACGAGCGCGGCCGGGCATTGCTTGTTCACCGATGACAAGGCCGATCGTCCGTCGACGGCAGTTGCCGTGTCGAAGCCCGACAATCGGAGTCCACGTTCGAGCGAATTCAGAACCTTCGCGTCGTCGTCAACGATCAGGATGCGCTCGCGTGTACTCACCCCAGCCATGGTGCCATTGGATCAAGGCCTGGGGCCTCGCTCGGAGCGAGGGCCGTCGCATTCTCATCAACTCCTAAGAAACCGACAACAGATCTGCAGTGTTGGCTTCATAACCTCGGGTTTCTCGGATGCGACCGCGCCGAGAACTCGAGAACGTTCGATCAAGGAGAACTACGATGACGCGATTGAAAGTGAACGGCAAGCGGGCCCGCCGGACCGGTGTGGTGGTGGCGTCCGTGGCGGTCCTCGGTATGGCAGTGGCGCCGGGAATCGCCTGGGCTTCCAACCCGATTTCCAACGGGTCACCGGTGGCGGTGCGGTCGATCGCGACCGCTCCAGCCGAGTGGGGTGTGGCTCCCGAAGTAGCGTGTGGTGTCGCGGCGCCGATTTCCGACGAGGAGCTGCAGAAGCTCATCGACGAGGGGAAGGTCGTGCGCGCGGAGGAGGCCGGTACGGCCGCAGTCACTATCGAAGTGCCGAGCGAAGCTGCGACATTCGTTGCGCGTGAAGGGGTGCCGGCGTTGCCGACCGTCGAGTGGGCTCCGACGACCGAAGGTGTTCCGGCAGAGGTGCTCGACATGGCCGGTGTCGCTCCGCTGGAGGAAGGCGTTGCCCTGTCATGCACGGTTGCCGCGGGCTGACGAGCGAAAAAAGCTCCGCATGAACCGCTTTGACCTGGAACGGTACGGCCGTACTCAACTGGGTCTGGAGGTTGGTCAAGCCTGTCGGTAGCACTTGCTACGTTCGGGGCGGTCTCGGCGAGCATGCCGGGGCCGTCGCCGACGGCGTCATGTGTGTGGTGTCTTGCAGAGGGTGCGGTACGGCCTGATGCGGGGCGCGTTTCGAAAGGTGTTGTGTTTCATGGTCATGGGCCCCACCCACGCGATGTCCGGTGCTGCTGTGGGGTTGGTGGTTGCGGAGTTGTTGCCTCTTGACTGGGGAGGGCCCACATCCACTGCGGAAACTTTGACCTTTGCCGGAGTGTGTGCCGGAGCCGCCTTGCTTCCCGACCTCGATACCGGTCAGTCGACGGTTTCGCGATCATTCGGTCCGCTCAGCAAGGCTCTGGCCAAAGGCATCGACGCAATTTCGGTGACCTTCTACCGCATCACCAAAGGCAAGAAGGACGGCAAGCGTCGTGGTGGGCATCGGACGCTCACGCACACCGCGCTGTTCGCCGCCGGGTTGGGTGCCGGGGTCTCGGCGCTGGTTGTTCAGTTCGGGAAGCCAGCCATCATCATCACCCTGTTCTTCTGCCTCGGGTTGGCCATCCGTGGATTGGCGGGTGAATTGGCCAAGGAGAAGGGTTGGCTCGCGGTCTCCGCCGTTGCGTTGGTGCTCTCTGCCCTCACCTGGCAGTGGTATCCGAGTGAGGCTGGATCCACGGGGCTAGGTGTTGCGGTGGCACTGGGTTGCGCCACGCACTGTCTCGGCGATGCGATCACCAAGGAAGGGGTGCCGTTTCTCGCGCCCCTGATTCCGCTCGGCGGCAAACGATGGTGGGAACAACGGCTGCCGTCATTCCTGTCCATCCGTGCAGGTGGGAACCTCGAGAAGATCCTGATCGGGCCGGCGTTGACGGTTCTGACTGCCTGGTTGATCATCAGTGCGTTCGACGGTGCCCCGGAAGCGATCTACGCGGTCTTCGCTCCGATGGTGCAGTGAGCTTCGGAAAACTTTTATTACGGAACCACTGGCATCGTAATCATATTTGTTCTACGTTCGTCCCTGACATGAACCGAGTCGGCTGACGGAGTGAGCAGTGGTGCATCAAGCAGAGCGCATGGCAGAGCACAGCTCGAGCGAAGACGGTGTGAGCCGGCGCGGATTTCTCGCAGCGAGTGCCGGCGCAGCTGCTCTCGCGGGCATTTCCTGGGCGCCGGCTGGAGCAGTTCCCTGGGGTTCGGCATCGACCATCGCGCCACCGCCCGGATTTCCGTCGGACATTCCGTTGTCACAGCAGGCGTACGCGAACTGGTCGCGAGAAATCATGCTCGACAGCGTGTGGACGGCCACGGCACGTCACAGCGATGACGTCGTCACCCTCGCCAACTGGGCGTTCGACAACGGGTACACAGTGCGTGCGAAGGGAACGATGCACGGGTGGAGTCCGTTGACGGTGGTGCCCGGCGCGCCTTCGGATCGAGTTCTGCTGGTCGATACGATGGCCAAACTGAATTCGGTTGTGGTGCAGCACGGCACGCCCGCAACGGTCACGGCGGGCGCCGGCGCCAGTATCGAAGCGATTCTGACAGCGCTCGAGCGAGAAGGGCTCGGCTGGGCCAACTCTCCGGCGATCGGTGAGCTGTCCATCGCCGGCGCGCTGGCGATCGGTGCTCACGGGGCAACCTATCCGGCTGTGGGGGAGACGATCACCCCTGGTCAATCGTATGGTTCGCTGAGCAACCTGATCACCGAGATCACGGTGGTGGCGTGGGAGGAAGGCATCAATCGGTACGCACTGAAGACATTTCACCGATCGGACGTCGAGAGCACCGCCTTCCTGGCCCATCTGGGTCGAACCTTCGTCACCTCCGTGACGCTGCAAGCCGGGGAGAATTATCGGCTGCGGTGCCAGAGTTTCACCGACATTCCGTGGCAAGAACTCTTTGCTGCTCCCGGGTCGCCAGGGCGTACCTACGAGAGTTTCGTCGAGAAATCCGGACGGGTGGAAGCAATCTGGTTCCCGTTCACGCAAACACCGTGGCTCAAGGTCTGGACACCGACCCCGGTCAAACCGCCGGAGTCCCGAGAGGTGAGCGGGCCGTACAACTACTTCTTCTCCGACGCGATTCCCGAAGAAGTCACCACCCCGTTGGGGATGGTGGCACAGGGTCTCCAAGCTGCGACGCCGCTGTTCGGCGCCTCTCAGTTCGGCGCTGTAGCAGCAGGATTGGTGCTGACTGACACCGACGATCTCTGGGGTTGGTCGAAAGACGTTCTGTTCTACCTCCGGCACACGACCTTGCGCGTCGTAGCCGGGGGCGGGGCGGTGATCACCAAGCGGTCCAACATCGGCCGAGTCGTCCACGAGATGACGAGTTGGCTGAACGAACGAATGACGCACTACGCGTCGTTGGGGCAGTATCCCGTCAACATGCCGTTCGAAGTGCGTCTCTGCGGTGTCGACGATGACGGCGAGGTGTTGGTCGACAGCGCCGGAGTGCCGGACCTGTCAGCGGTGCGGCCGCGGGCGGATCGTCAGGACTGGGACACAGCGATCTGGATGAACGTGGTCTCGATTCCCGGCACCGCGGGATTGCCTGCGTTCCTTCGCGAAATGGAACGGTGGATGGTCGCGAACTACTCCGGCGATTACGCGACCTTCCGTCCGGAGTGGTCCAAGGGGTGGGCATTCACCGATCAGGCGGCGTACCAGGACGACGAATTCCTCACCAGCACAGTGCCTGCCACCTTTCGTGCCGGTGGCGACGGGAATTGGGACTTCGCTCTCGCCACTCTCGACGAGCACGACCCGCACCGCGTATTCAGCAATACGTTCCTCGACCGCGTATTGCCACCCAGCTGAATCTCCTACTGCGGAAGCGGTTTGCGCCAACATACGTCGGTGACACGGATACGCTGATTGTTGTCACCGTTCCAATCGACGCTCAGTCCCTGAGTTCGGAGTGCGTCGGCTACCTGGCGCCCGACGGTCTGATCGGTGTGCGCAATCATATGTGCCTTGGCGGTTTCGTCGCCGCTGAAGGCAGCGGCGACCAGCGCGGGATCGAGATCGTGGGCCGGACGAAACGCACTGTAGGACAAGTAGAGATCGGACGGCTCGTCGCCGAGACGCTCCGCATCTTGCATGTGGAAGAACGTGTACGCCCACTGAGCAAAGGGATACCCGTTCTCGTCGGGTTCGGACGGCGTGCGTTCGTCGTCGATTTCGGTAGTGCCGCACTGCATGCAGCAGGTGAAGTTCATCCGGGCTACGATGCCGTTGCGCTCGAGTTCGGCGAAGGCTGCGGAGAGGCGCTCGAAGTCGCCGGGAGCCGTCCACTGGGTCTGCTCCCCGAGTCTGTGGTCCCAGACCTCACGCACTACTGCGTCGATCTGTCTGCCGAGTTCGTCGTTCTCGAAGCCGCCCTCGACACAGTCTCGGGCGGCTTCGCAGATTTCGTCGAACGTAGCGAAACCTGGGACTACCAGTTCGCGTGCTTGCTCACGTACGGCGACGATGTCGGCCTCACTGAGCACCGGTGCTGACCGTGACTGTGCTGACCGTGACCAGGGCAATCGCATACCGGCACCGTACTGCACCGATCCGACCGTCAGGCGACGTCGGCTGCTGCTTTCGTTTCCTCCTCGTTTGACGGGGCCGGCTTGTTCGGGATGAGCGCCGTGGCGATCAGGCCCACCACGACAAATCCGGCTGCAAGGTATCCGCCGAGTGTGATGCCGTGAGTCATCGCAGATTGGGCAGCGTCGGCGACGAAGGCAGTGTTCGGTGAACCGGCCAGCGAGTCGATGGCGGCGCCTGCGCTGTCGGTGACTGCCCGCGTCAACTGATCAGCCTGAGCTTGGTCGACACCGGATCCGGTGAGGTCGTTGTTCAGTGTCGAATTGAGAGTGCTGAAGAAGACCGTGGTGAGGACAGCGATGCCCAGTGCGGATCCGAGTTGGCGGAACGCGCTCTGAATGCCGGAGCCTTGACCGGCGCTCTGCTCGGGAATCTCCTCGAGCACGACGTTGGTCACCTGGGCAGTCGCAAAACCGACGCCGATTCCGTAGAAGAACAGCACTGCGGCGATAGTCCACCAGGGGCTGTCTGTCGCAGCGATGAATCCGAGGCCGGCGAGACCGAGCGCTTCGAGAGCCAGGCCGATACGGACCAAGCCCAACGGCGAGACCTTCGATGCCAGCCCGAAGCTCGCACCACTGGCGACAAAGCTGCCGATGGCAATGGGAACCAGTGCGAGCCCTGCCTGGAGTGCGCTGTATCCGAGCGTGAACTGGAGCCAGAGAGGAAGCACCGCAACGATTCCGAACTCGCCGAGCCCGATGATCAGCGTCGCGATGTTGCCGTTGCGGAACGACGAGATGGAGAACAACCGTACGTCCATCAGTGCCCGCGACGGATCGGCGCTGCGGGTGAGCATGGTTTGACGGTAGGCGAACGCACCGAGCGACAGAACGGCGAGAACCAGCGCCACCAGAACCGGCGACGGTCCGCTGGACCATGAAAGACCGAACAGATCGAAGGGTTCCTTCGTGGTCAGCCACCCGTACGTTCGTCCCTCGACGAGGCCGAAGGCCAGCAGGCCGAGCCCGGCGATGGACAGTGTTGCTCCGGTGGCGTCGATGCGCCCAGCGGTGCGGGGTGAGGGCGCGATGAACAGCACTGCGCCGATCAGAATGAGCGCAGCAAGCGGAATGTTGATCCCGAATGCCCAACGCCATGAGGCATGTTCGGCAAGCCAGCCGCCGAGCAATGGGCCGAGGGCGGATGCAGCGCCGATGGTGGAGCCCCAGACCGCGAAGGCCTGGCCGCGCGCCTTTCCGGTGAACATCGCGTTCAGAAGCGACAGTGACGTGGGCAGGATCATGGCCGCGCCGGCGCCCTGCAGGAAGCGCGCCAGGATGAGCAGACCGCCGTTCGGCGCCAGTCCGGCCAGCAGGCTCGTTGCGCCGAACACGACGACACCGGCGATGAAGATACGACGGGCGCCGACCAGGTCGGCAACTCTGCCGACCAGAAGCAGGAGTGCCGCGAACACGATTGCGTAGGACTCTTGGATCCATTGAGCCTGAACGGAATTGATCCCGAGATCTTCGATGATCGAGGGAACTATGACGTTGACGATCGTGGTGTCGACGACGATCAGTGCCACGCCGAGTGCAATGGCGATCAGGCCCAACCACTTGCGGGTGGTGGGTGAGATGTTCACGAATAAACCTCCATTGTGAAGTAACTTCATTATGAAGGTATATTTGAGGCGGTAAGTTGTCAACGTGCGCGCTGGGTTCGACCGGCCGCCGTCTGGCACAGGAAAGGTGGGATCACCGAGGTGGAGGCACCGCGCGACATCTCCGTGGAGCGGGAGCGGCTGATGGACGAATTCCGCGCGTACGGTGGCACGTTCACCGAATTCAGCCATCGATTCGCGTCGTGGCTCGGCCTGCATTCCACCGACGCGACTGCCTTGATGGAAATCACCGCTGCCGAGGAGAAGGGGACGCCGCTCTCACCCGCCCGCCTCGGAGAGCGGATCTCGCTGACGTCGGGTGCAACCACCGCGTTGCTCAACCGCCTGGAGAAGGCGGGACATATCGTCCGGACCCGAGAGAATGCCGACCGGCGAGTGGTCACGCTGCACAGCAGTGCGCATGTGCAGGACCTGGCGGACGAGTTCTTCGGGCCCCTTGCCGTGCGACTCGACGCCATGATGGCGAAGTACCCGCCCGAACTGCTCAGTCGATTCGAGGAATTTCTCGTCGACCTTCACTCGACGATGAACGAACACCTCGAGCAGGACAACCGCTGAACAAAGAACGCCGCTCGACTCCGGAGAGTCGGGCGGCGTTCTTTGTGCCGGTGACGGCTACTTGCCGAGCTTGGCCTGCAGGTCGTCGAGAACCAGGCCGGCACCTGTCGGGCCGAGGCCCAGGAACCAGGTCTCGTCGCTCACCTCGGTGGCGCGTCCTTCCTTGACTGCGTCCATGCTGGCCCACAGCGGTCCGGCAACAACCGTGGTCTGGCCCGTGTCGGCGGGATTTCCGTAGCTGGAGTAGAAGATTCGGTCACCCTCCGCCTCGGTGATCGTTTCGGGGCTGACCTCGACGGCCAGTTCGTCGATGTCCTGGATCGCCGGGCGGGGCAGGCCGACGTCCTTCAAGATGACGCCGATGAACGACAGATTGCCGTACAGGCGCAGCTTCCCGGACATGAAACGAACCAGTGAAACGGTCGGGGAACCGTCGATCGACTCACGTACCTTGTCGGCGTGCTCTTGGTAGTCGTTGAGAACCTGCTCAGCCTTGGTCTCCTCGCCGAGTGCGTCACCGGCAAGGAGGAAGTTCTCCTTCCACGGAAAGCCGGGGCGGATGCTGAAGACCGTCGGAGCGATTGCCGCGAGTTGCGGGTAAAGCTTGTCCTGGCGCAGCTTGCTGCCGAGGATCAGATCGGGCTGCAGTGCGGTGATCGCCTCGAGGTTGAGGTTGTTGGTCGTGCCGACGTCGGGGACACCGACCAACTTGTCCGCCAGGTACGACGGCTGACCGGCGGCGCTTTCCGGGCTGGCGATGCCGACCGGGGTGATCCCGAGCGAGAGAACCTCGTCGAGTTCACCGCTGTCGAGGACGACGACGCGGGTCGGCTTGGCCTCGAGGGTGGTCTCACCCAGGGCATGGGTGATGGTGCGAGGGAACTCGCCTGGCGCGGCATCGCTGCCGAGCTTCGCTGTTTCCGTGTCGGCGGTGCTGAACAGCTTGCCGCCGGTCGCGACATCGGTGTTGCCGTTTGCGTTGCCGCCGGCGTCGGAAGAGCCGCAGGCCGTAGCGGCAAAAACAGTCGCCAGGGCAACCATGGCGACCCGGACCGACGTGCGGCTCCGGAGAGTGGTGCGTGAGTGCATTAGGCTACCCTACCTTTCGGCTATCGGGCTTGGTCAGGGAGGTATCCGCACCGTTGATGCCAGGTGAGCGGCGCGTCAGGTCTCGCTCAGCGGGACCGCTACGCAATTCGGACTACAGGGTGCGACCAACGTGTTAGCTTCGCGAAAGACCTGTACTGGTAAGCGAAGACGCGTGTAGTGAGGATTTCGATGACCCTGAACACTGCCGATCTGTTCGAGGCCGTTGCCGATGCGATCCCCGATCGAGTTCCCTTGATTCTGGAAGACGTGCGATTGAGCTACGCCGAGCTCGAACTGCGATCGAACCGACTCGCTCATCACCTGCAGTCGGTGGGCGTCGAGCCTGGGCAGCACGTCGGTATTCACATGCGTAACTGCGTCGAGTACGTCGAAGCGCTCCTGGCTTGCTTGAAGATCAGAGCGGTACCGATCAACGTCAACTTCCGCTATACCGATGCAGAACTCCTGTACATCTACACCAACTCTCAAATGGTGGCACTGCTGGTCGAAGAGGAATTCGCGCCGACGGCATTGGCCGTGGTTCCGCAGTGTCCGGAGATCACCCACGTGCTGATCGTCGGCGAAGACTACGAGAACGCCCTTGCCGCGCAGACTGATACCCGCGACTTCGGCCCTCGCAGCAACGACGACCATTTCATCATCTACACCGGCGGCACAACCGGAATGCCCAAGGGTGTGGTGTGGCGGCACGAGGACTTCTTCTTCGCCGCGCTGTCCGGAGCGAACCTCAGCGGGCCGCCGCGTCGGAGTCTCGAAGAGGTTGTGGATGCAGCTGTAGCGAACACCAATCCAACTGTGCTGCTACTCATCCCGCCGCTCATGCATGGAGCCGCAATCTATTCACTGCTCACGGCATTCCTCATGGGAGCGCCCCGAGTACTGACCCGCAGCTTCGATCCGATGGAAGTGCTGCGACTGGTCGAGGCCGAGAAGATCGCCGGAATCACCGTCGTCGGCGACGCGATTGCTCGGCCGATCGCCGACGCCATCACCGCAAGCGAAGGGCGCTACGACCTTTCGACTCTCCAACTGATCGGGTCTGGTGGCGCGTTGTTCTCCCCGAACCTGAAGGCAGAACTGACAACCCGACTACCGGGGTTGGTGATCAAGGATGCATTCGGTGCTTCGGAATCCGGCAACGACGGCGTCGTCGAATTCGGCGTGGACGGTTCCAAACGAATTCGATCCAACCCCAACATGATTCTTGTCGACGACGAATTCCGTCGCATCGAACCAGGCTCGGACACAGTCGGTTTCATCGCCCGGGTCGGCCATGTTCCCGTTGCCTACTTCGGCGACCCGGCCAAGACTGCTGCAACTTTTCCCGTCGTCGACGGGGTTCGTCTGGCGGTACTCGGGGACATGGGCACGATGGAAGCCGACGGAACCATCGTGCTGCTCGGGCGCGGTTCGATGTGCATCAACTCCGGTGGCGAGAAGGTCTACCCCGAAGAAGTGGAGCAGGCACTCAAAACTCACCCGGCAGTTTTCGACGCCTTGGTAGCGGGCGCGCCCGACGCACGATTCGGCGAGAAGGTCGCCGCGGTGGTGCAGGTTCGACCGGGATTCGAAGATGTTGCGACGGAATCATTGTCGGAGCATTGCCGCACCCACGTCGCCGGGTACAAGATCCCCCGCTCGATCGTGCTCGTACCAACCATCCTCCGCTCGCCCAGCGGTAAGGCCGACTACCGTTGGGCTCGCGAAACCGTAGCGGGAGCGTAAATCACCTTCCGGCACTTCGGACGACGCACCACTCGTTTCCCTCGGGATCCAGCAGCACCTGAAAGGTGCCGGCCGGGTCCTGCTGGACAGTACCGACCCGAGTTGCGCCGAGGCGCTCGGCAGCTTCGGTCGCAGCGACGACGTCATCCACACTGACGTCGATGTGTAGACGATTCTTCGTCAGCTTGGATTCCGGTACACGCTGGAAGGCGAGGCGAGTCCATCCTGGAGGGTCGACAAACGCCCACTCCGCGCTCCGCTCCACCGGCTGCCCACCGAGGATTCCGGCCCAGAAGGTCGCCAACTGGGCTGGTGCGGAGCAATCCACAACTACTTCATCGACCTGCCCGATCACCGCTTCACAGCTCCGCTGAATTCGGCTGTCACAGCTGCACTCAATTCGGCTGTCACACCTGCGCTGAATTCGGCTGTCACAGCCAGGGCTCGATCGGCTTCTTCACCCACATGATCTTCTCGTCCGGATGCTCACGCCGAGCTTCGGGACGGTCTGGGTTGGCTGCTGCCCACACGGCTTTCTCGTCGAGCAGTCCGGCCGCGATCGTCCAGGTCTCCCGCGTGCTCGGCGGATTGGCGCCCGCCGCCCGCGCAAGCTTGCGCAGCCGATCGTCGGGCATGTCGAGCAACTCTGCACTACTGATATCGCGATCCCAGGCGAACTTGGCAAGACCGACAGCTTTCTCACGTCGGCTACGGCTCGCCATGTCGTTGTGCGCGAAGTCTGGTTCGGATGCCACGGCTTCACCTTATCGTCAACGAAATCGAGGCCCTCCCGCGTAAGCGGAAGGGCCTCGATTTCTGTTCTTCACTGTCGGGGTGGCGGGATTTGAACCCACGACCTCTTCGTCCCGAACGAAGCGCGCTACCAAGCTGCGCCACACCCCGTGTCGAACCTCGGTTAGCTTACATTACCGAGTCGACTGACATTAAATCCGCAGGTCAGTTGCGTAGAACCGACGCTGGAGACTCTGCGGAACTGTGTGCGGAGACATGCTCCGGTTCGCGCCTGGTCGCCGGAACCAAAGTCAGCAGAGTTGCCTCGGGGCGGCAGCAGAAGCGTGCCGGAGCCCACGGCGAAGTGCCGATGCCTGCTGAGACGTGCAGCTGGGTGTGTGCGCCCCACTTCGACGGTCCCTTGACCCGGGATCGGTCGATCTGGCAGTTGGTGACCAGCGCGCCGTAGAACGGAAGGCACAGCTGACCACCGTGCGTGTGGCCGGCGAGCACCAGGTCGTAGCCGTCGTCGGCGAACCGGTCGAGAACTCGAGGTTCGGGCGAGTGCGTCAGGCCGAGCTTGAGCTGGGCGACGGGATTGGGTGTTCCGGCGACGGTGTCGTAGCGATCGCGCTTCAGGTGCGGATCATCGACGCCGGCGGCAGCAATGCGAATTCCGGCCACTTCGAGTTCGCGGCGCACGTGGGTCATGTCCAGCCATCCACGTTCGGTGAACGCGGCCCGCAGATCGCCCCAGGGGAGGGGATCGCCGGTGATGCGCTTGTCCTTGTTGAAGATGTAGCTCAGTGGATTCTTCGGTTTCGGAGCGAAGTAGTCGTTGCTGCCGAAGACGAACAGACCCGGCCGAGCCAACAGATCGCCGAGCGCCTGGACCACTGCCGGGACGCTGCGCTGATGCGACAAGTTGTCGCCGGTGTTGACCACGAGGTCGGGGTCGAGGCCTTCGAGTTCACGCAACCAATTCTGTTTCAACCGTTGGTTCGGCATCATGTGCAGGTCGCTGAGATGGAGGACCCGCAGCGACGACGAACCGGGCGCCAGGACTGGCATCGTCACCTCACGCAGTGCAAATGCATTGCGTTCGATGCCGGATGCGTACCCGATCCCTAGTGCAGCGGCGCCCGCGGCACCAAGTGCGGTGCGGGTCAGATTGGTGCGGAACTGGGAAGACACCTCTCAAGGATACGGGTGTGGCGTTCTTCTGCGTCGCTCTCGCTGCCTTTTACAGCTATTCCACAGAGAATTGTGTCCGGGCGGAGGTAACTATCGGCACGCTCGAAACGCCGAGCGCGTAGCGTTTCCACCATGTCCGACACGACACCATCGCTCAAAGCCACCCTCCGAACCGACATGGTTGCATCCATGAAGGCGAAGGATCCGCTACGTACAGCCACCCTTCGGATGCTCATGGCAGCCATCCAGACCGAAGAGGTTGCCGGTAAGGAAGCACGGGTCCTCACCGACGAAGAAATCATCAAAGTCCTTGCAAAGGAATCGAAGAAGCGCGGCGAATCGGCCGAGATCTACACCGAGAACGGCCGCGGTGAACTTGCCGCGAAAGAGCGCGCCGAAGCTCAGATCATCGACGAGTACCTGCCGACGCCGTTGACCGACGCCGAACTCGTCGACGTCGTCGACACCGCCCTCGCTCAGGTGTCCGAGGAGCTCGGTGAGCGTCCGGGTATGCGTCAGATGGGCCAGGTCATCAAGGCCGCCAGCGCGCTGGCCAAGGGCAAGGCCGATGGCGCACGTATCTCTGCAGCAGTGAAGTCCCGCCTGTAGAAGCGCGCCACCGGAAACCGAAAACGGCCGCGAACTCCGAGTCACTCGGAGATCGCGGCCGTTCTTGTTTTCAGGGCCGTCAGTTTTCAGGGCCGTCAGTTCGGTGGGGTCCCCGCAGGCGGTGCGGGTTCGCCTCCCGGCGGAGTCGCATCCGGGGGAGTCGCGCCCGGTGCCGGAGCTGCTGGAGCTGCCGGGGATGCGGGTGCTGCCGGAGCCCTTACGGACCCGTCACTGATGTAGATCGTGACGGTCGAACCCGGGATCGCGGACCCGGACGGCGAAACTCCGGTGACCGTTCCCGCCCGTGCTCCGGATGCCGTGGTCACGGAATTGACCGTGAAGCCGGACGCCTGCAACCTCGACGTCGCCGCCGACTGGCTCAGGCCGACAACCTCGGGAACCTGGCCGTTCTGTGATCCCCGTGCGTACTTCTCGTCGATCGGGGGCAGCGAGGTGGGCCCGAAGTTGTTGGCGACCGGGTTCATTGCCGCGAACCAGGATCTCGCCGGTTCGGTACCGCCGTACAGGTTGCCGCTGTAGCAGGGGCGTAGCGGGCTCGAGCAGATCTCGCCGGGTGTCGGGGAGTCGCCGAAGATGTAGACGGCCGCAGCGAGGTTGTTGGTGAAACCGAGGAACGCCGAGGACTTGTGGGTCTCGGTGGTACCCGTCTTGCCCGACATCGGCAGGCTCCATCCGGCGCTGCTCGCGGCACCGGCAGACGTACCGGCGCCGACGTCGTCACGGCTCATGGCGTTGGCGAGTGTGTCTGCCAAGCCGGGCTCGACGACCTGCTCACAGCCCTGCTCGGTGACGGCCACCGGCTTGCCGTAGCGGTCGAAGACCGAATCGATGGGACTCGGCGGGCACCACTTGCCGTGCGAGGCGAGAGTGGCCGCGACGTTGGAGAGTTCGAGCGGGTTGATCCAGGTGGGGCCGAGGGTGAACGAACCGAGGTTTTGTTCCTTCTGGAAGTCGGCCATGCTGCGCTCGTCGAAGCCCGAGGTGTTGGGATCGGCGTACGAGCGCATGCCGAGACGGACAGCCATGTCGACGGTCGGCGTGACGCCGGTCGCCTCGATGAGCTTGACGAAAGCGGTGTTTGGGGACTGTGCCAGGGCGTCGGTCACGGACAGCGTCGGCGGATAGTTGCCGGCGTTCTCCACGCAGTACGTCGAGACCGGGCAGCCTGCCGCACCACCGCTACCCATGCCCTTGGCTTCGAAGCGCTTGGGCACGTCGAGGGTCGCGTTGATGCCGAGGCCCTTCTCCATCGCCGCAGCGGTCGTGAAGATCTTGAAGACGGAACCCGCACCGTCACCGGCAAGGGAGTACGGCTGCGCCTGGACGGTTTCGTCGGCGTCGGCATTGAGTCCGTACGTGCGACTGCTGGCCATCGCGATGACCTTGTGTGAATCCTGGCCCGGCCTGATCACGTTCATCACGTTCGCGATGCCGTCGAGGTTGGCGCTCGCGTTCGCGTTCAGTCCGGCCTTGGTGGACGCCTGGACCTGCGGATCGAGAGTGGTCTTGATGAGGTAACCACCCTCGTTGATCTGGTCGCGGGTGATTCCGGCATCCGAGAGGTACTTCAGTGCGTAATCACAGAAGAATCCGCGATCGCCTGCAGCGATGCAGCCGCGCGGCAAGTTGTTGGGGGTTTCGAGGACGCCGAGGGGCTCTTCCTTGGCTGCACGGAACTCGTCGGCACGATCCGGAATGTTCGTGATCATGGTGTCGAGCACGGTGTTACGACGCTCGGTCACGCCCTCGACGTTCGTGTACGGGTTCAGCGCGGAGCTGGACTGAACCATGCCGGCCAGCATCGCGGACTGCGGAACGGTCAGATCTGCGGCGTCGACGCCGAAGTAGGTCTGAGCCGCGTCCTGAATGCCGAAGGATCCGTTGCCGAACGGTACGAGGTTGAGGTACCGGGTGAGGATCTCGTCTTTCGTGAGTTCCTTGTCCAGCGTCAGCGCCATCCGGATCTCGCGGATCTTTCGGGCCGGGGTGGTCTCGATGGCAGCGCGGCGCTCGGCATCCGTCTTGGCCACGACCAACAGTTGGTAGTTCTTCACATACTGCTGATCGAGTGTCGACGCGCCCTGCTGCACTTCACCGGTCGTCGTGTTGGTGAGGAAGGCGCGCAGCGTTCCCTGCCAGTCGACGCCCTTGTGGTCGGGGAACCGGCGGTCCTCGATGGAGACGATCGCCAACTTCATGTTGTTGGAGATCTTCTCGCTCGGGACTTCGAAGCGTCGTTGGTCGTACAGCCAGGCAATGGGATTGCCTGCCGCATCGACCATGGTGGACACCGCGGGGACCGTGCCTTCGACCAGTTCGGCCGAGACGTTGTCGACGGTATCGGCAGCGCGATTGGACGCGAATCCGAATCCGCCGGCCACCGGGAACATCACCCCTGCGACCAGGACACCCGCCAATGCGGAGCTTCCGGCGAGCTTCGCCACTGTTTTTGCAATCGACACGATCTACAGAGTACGTGTGCCCACCCATTGGAACCGGTTTCAGTGTTTTGCGGGTGTTCAAAACCTCCTGAACACGCGCTTTGTACTGCCGTACCAAAAAATGCTCCCGACCGTCTTGCGTTAGGGGCGTTCTTTACCTAAATTGTGATCAGTGTGATCGACGTAACACTCGATCACGAATGTGTCTCAGCTTTCACGTGCTACCGCGAGACGGCTGAGATGGTGCGCTGCTCGCCTCATGGCGACGGTCAGACTTTGTAGAGGGGACCCAGAATGTACACAGCCACCCCGAGTAGCCGTTTGGACATCGAGCAGGCCGAGGCACGAATTGCCTGGGTAACTCAGGCGCGATGCCGCGAGGTCGATCCCGACCAACTTTTTGTTCGTGGCGCCGCACAGCGCAAGGCAGCCACCATCTGCCGTCACTGCCCGGTCCTCATGCAGTGCGGAGCAGATGCTCTCGACAACCGTGTCGAGTTCGGTGTGTGGGGCGGAATGACCGAACGTCAGCGCCGTGCACTGCTCAAGCAGCACCCCGACGTCGACTCCTGGTCCGAGTTCTTCGAAGACCAGCGCCAGCATCACTCAGCAGTCTGATCCAGGTCGATCGGGGGATCAGCCCTTACGAGTGAGCTGATCTCCCACCGCGCGCAGCGCCTCGAGGTCCGAGACCTCGAACGGTAGCGACGGAACACCGATCAGCGGCACCCTCGGGTGAGCTGCGGTGAATCGACTCAGCAAGGCGATTTCTCGCTTCGCGATCACTGCCCGATGGGCATGGATGCGGAGAACGGCTGCGGTGAGGGCCTCGGCCTCGGTCGCATTTTCCTTCGCTTCCAGTTTGTCGGCGGCGGTCACCGCATGATCGGCAGGCAGAGCCGTCAACGTCGGGTGAGTGCGGTTGAGAACCAGACCGGCCAACGGCATCGAGTCACCCGCAAGGCGATCGACGAAGAACGCCGCCTCACGGAGAGCGTCGGGCTCGGCCGCTGCGATCACCAGGAAATGAGTCCCCGGCTGACGCAGCAACTCGTAGGTCTTCGTGGCGCGTTCACGGAAACCGCCGAACATCGAGTCGAGCGACTGCACGAATGCCGATGCATCCGAAAGCATTTGGCTTCCCACGATGGTCGAGACACCCTTCAGGGCCAATCCCATCGCGCCGGCCACGAGCCTGGTCAGGCCACGGCCGGGTGCCGAGAGCAGCCGGATCATCCGTCCGTCGAGGAATGTTCCGAGCCTCTGTGGAGCGTCGAGGAAGTCGAGCGCATTGCGCGACGGCGGGGTATCGACGATCACCAGATCCCACGCGTCGTTCGACGCCAGCTGCCCCAACTTCTCCATCGCCATGTACTCCTGCGTTCCGGAGAACGATGTGGCAACGGTTTGGTAAAAGGGATTCGCCAGGATCTGCTCGGCCTTCTCAGGGCTCGAATGCTCGATGACCATCTCGTCGAAAGTCCGACGCATGTTCAGCATCATCGCGTGGAGTTCGCCCGTGGCCTCGGGACCCAGCTTCACCGGCTGCGGAGTGTTGTCGAGTTCGGCCACACCCAAGGCCTGTGCGAGGCGACGGGCCGGATCGATGGTGAGGACGACTACGCGTCGGCCCTCTTCGGCTGCCCGCAACGCCAGCGACGCAGCCGTCGTGGTCTTGCCGACGCCACCTGCGCCGCAACACACCACGATCCGGGCCGTCGGGTCCTTGATGATCGCCGAAATATCGAGGGCAGGAGCTGCGCGTCGGCCGGTCCTGGAACTGCCGACCGTCACGTTCTCGGTGGTCTCGGTCATCACACGCCCTGTTCCGTGAGGTATTCGGCCAGCTCGTAGAGCCCACCGAGATCGACGCCGTCGGCGAGTGCGGGAAGTTGCACCCGCGCGCCGTCGATCTCGCGGAGCTTCTCCGCACTGGATTCTTGAGCTTCGAGCACCGACGCGTGCTCGATCGTCTCGGTGAGCAGGCCGGCGAAGTCGTCGTCGGACAGATCGATGCCGACATCGGAGAGCGTCGACCGGATCGAAGCTGCATCGATGTTGCCGGCTGCAGCACCGGAGAGTTGGTCTTCGGGCAAGAACCTCGGGCTGGCGCGGTTGACGATGATGGCACCGAGGTTGAGGTCGTCACGCGCCAGTTCTGCGGCGGCGTCGGCGGTTTCCTGAACGGGCAGCGCTTCGAGAAGCGCAACAAGATGTACGACGGTCTCCGGCGAGTGCAGCAGCCGAACGACGCCTTCACTCTGCGAATGCACCGGGCCGCCCTTGGCGAGGTCGGCCATCGCCTTGGTGACGTCGAGGAAGCTGCCGATCCGCCCGGTCGGGGGAGCATCGACGACAACGGCGTCGTACACGCGTTTGCCGGTTCGATCGGTGCGGATGACGCACTCCTTGATCTTGCCGGTGAGCAGAACGTCGCGAAGGCCTGGAGCGATTGTGGTGGCGAATTCGATGGCGCCGAACTTACGCATCGCCCGGCCGGCGAAGCCGAGGTTGTAGAACATTTCGAGGTATTCGAGGAACGCGGTCTCGATGTCGACGGCCAGAGCCATCACTTCACCGCCACCTTCGGCGGCCGCGACCTTGGTCTCCTGCGGTGGAAGCGGTGGTACGTCGAAGAGCTGCGCGATTCCCTGGCGGCCCTCGACCTCCACGAGGAGAACGCGCTTGCCGCCTTCGGCCAACGCGAGCGCCAACGCGGCGGCAACCGTGGACTTACCGGTTCCGCCTTTACCTGACACAAAGTGCAGGCGGGCCTTCGTCGCAGACTCGGGCCAGGTCCTGCTCAGCTCATCTTGGGATGCAACCACACCGCGAGCCTATAAGTCTGGGGCCGAAGATGTACGCGGGATAGGCTCACCGCATGAGCGAAATAACTTCCTGGGAATACACCGTGACTCCGTTGCTGGTCCACAATCCGAAGGCAATTCTCGACAACTGGGGTGTCGACGGCTGGGAACTCGTCGCCGTCCTGCCGAGCGCGTCGGGCGAGCAGCACGTCGCGTACATGAAGCGTCCGAAGGGCTGAATCACATGGCAGAGGCAACACAGACCTGGTCGGAGCGTCTCGCCGAACTGGGCATTGCACTTCCCGCCGTCGCGGCACCCGTCGCTGCTTACGTTCCCGCGGTTCGCAGCGGCAACCACGTGTACACGTCGGGTCAGCTCCCGTTCGTCGACGGAAAACTGGCGCTGACCGGCAAGCTCGGCGCGGGCGTGTCGGATGAGGACGCCAAGGCCGCGGCTCGCACCTGCGCGCTCAACGCTCTCGCTGCCATCGACGCCCTGGTCGGCATCGACAACGTCGTCCGTGTCGTCAAGGTTGTCGGCTTCGTGGCATCCGCCGAAGGATTCACCGGTCAGCCCGGCGTGATCAACGGCGCATCCGAGTTCCTCGGTGAGGTGCTCGGCGACGCCGGTATCCACGCCCGTTCGGCAGTCGGCGTGGCAGAACTTCCCCTCGGCTCTCCGGTCGAGGTGGAACTGATCGTCGAAGTTCGCTGATGTCGACTGTCCATCCCGCCTACGCGCAGCTTCGCCGCGTCACCGACATCGCTTCGGTCTTGCTCGAGAACAACCCGGGCATGATGACGCTGGACGGTACGAACACTTGGATTTTGCACGCTCCGGGCAGCGTCGAGTGTGTTGTCGTCGATCCAGGCGACAACGACGAGGAACACCTGCAACGTGTCGCTGGTATCGGTCCGGTAGCGCTGACCTTGATCACGCACCGGCACTACGACCACACCGGCGGGGTGGACTGTTTCCACGAATTGACTTCGGCTCCAGTGCGTTCCGTCGACCCAACTTTTCTTCGCGGGGGCGCTTCGGCGCTTGTCGACGGTGAAGTGATCGAGGTAGCGGGCCTGAAGTTGCGGATCCTCGCGACGCCGGGCCATACCGCGGATTCGGTGTCGATAGTCATCGAGAACGATGCGAGCGTGCTGACGGGCGACACCATTCTCGGCCGCGGCACGGCAGTTCTCGACGACTCCGACGGCGATCTGGGGGACTACCTCACCTCGCTGCGATCGCTGGCCGCACTCGGCGAAGGACTGACGGTTCTTCCCGGGCACGGTCCGGACCTGCCCGATCTGCAGGCGATTTCGCAGCAGTACCTTGCTCACCGCGAGGAGCGTCTGGATCAGGTGCGGGCCGCTCTGTCGACGTTGGGCGAGTCGGCCTCGGTGCGCGACGTAGTCGAACACGTCTACTCCGACGTGGACCCGAAGTTGTGGCCGGTCGCGGAGAAATCCGTCAACGTGCAGTTGGCGTATCTGCGACGCTGAGGCGCTCGGCGCCGACATGCAGAGCTGAGTTGTGTGGCCGAACTGCCGCCATCTATGCCGATCGAGGTATAGCTGGCGGCAGTTTTTGCATTTGTTTGATATGGGTCACGGGCCAATAGTTAGTCCATGACCTCACAATGCGACGGATGGATCCGCAATTACGTGGACGGCTCCTATGTCGAACCCGACGAGTCGTCGAGCTTCGATCAGGTCGACCCAGCAACGGGCCGTGTTCTCGCCCGGGTCCACGAGGCCGACAAGGCCCTGGTCGATCGGGCCGTGACCTCTGCCAGACGTGCTCTGGACAACGGTTGGGCCGATACGCCGGTTCGAGAGCGGACGGCTCTGCTGCGACGCGCTGCCGACCGGATCGAGGAGCGATTCGAAGAGTTCGTCGCCGCAGAGATGGCGGACACCGGCAAGCCGATCACGCAGGCACGCGAACTCGACGTCGCGCGCGCCCTGACGAACTTCCGCACCTTCGCCGACATCGTCGCCGCGGCGGGACAGGAATCGTTTGTCACGGATCTCGCGGGCGGCAAGCAGGCGCTGAACTACGCGATCCGCAAGCCGCTCGGCGTCGTCGCCGTGATCGTTCCGTGGAACCTGCCGCTGCTTCTCCTGACCTGGAAGGTTGCGCCCGCGCTCGCGTGCGGAAACTCCGTGGTGGTCAAACCTTCCGAGGAGACCCCGGCGACTGCGACGTTGCTGGCCGAGGTGCTCGAAGAGGTCGGCCTGCCTGCCGGCGTCTACAACGTCGTCCATGGATTCGGCGCGAACTCGGCCGGCGAGTTCCTCACCACGCACCCCGGTATCGACGGGGTCACCTTCACCGGATCTTCGGCAACGGGTTCGCATGTCATGAAAACCGTTGCCCCGCGGGTCCGTCCGGTCTCGTTCGAACTAGGCGGCAAGAACGCCGCGATCGTCTTCGACGACGTCGACATCGACGAAGCTCTGACGGGCCTGACCAAATCGGTGTTCACCAATACCGGCCAGGTCTGCCTGTGCACCGAGCGGGTGTACGTGCACCGCAGCATTTTCGACGACATCGCCGGTGGACTCGTCGAGCGGGCAGCAGGACTGCGTCTGGGCGACCCGACGCTCGATGCAACGACGACCGGACCGCTCATTTCGCAGGCACACCGGAAGAAGGTACTCGACTACTTCGAGATCGCCGAGCAGGAAGGCGCGAAAGTGCTGACCGGCGGCGGTATTCCGGACCTCGGACAGGAACTGTCGGGCGGATCCTGGATCGAACCCACCCTGTGGACAGGCTTGACCAACAAGGATCGCGTCGTGCGCGAGGAGATCTTCGGACCCGTCGCAGCACTCATTCCGTTCGAGACCGAAGCCGAGGCGATCGCCCTGGCAAACGACACCGAGTACGGCCTCGCTGCCTCCGTGTGGACCAACGACCTGCGCCGCGGGCACCGCGTCGCGCAGAAGATGAACGTCGGAATCTCCTGGGTCAACACGTGGTTCACCCGCGAACTGCGATCTCCCTTCGGCGGCATGGGCCTGTCCGGCATCGGACGTGAGGGCGGCGAGTCCTCGCTGCACTTCTACACCGAACCGACGAATGTATGTGTGCAACTGTGAACATCGAAACCGCAAAAGATTTCCAGAAATGAGCGAGGCGTGATGACAGCCCCCGAAGACACCGTATCCGCGCTCGCGCGTCGCCTCGACGACGCTGCGCAGACGCGCACCGACACGCCGAGCCTCGCCGACGAACACACCATCGACATCGACCAGGCCTACCGGATCCAGAACGAACTCCTCGAACGGCGCACCAGCCGTGGTGAATCGATTGTGGGCATCAAGCTCGGCTTCACGAGCAAAGCGAAGATGGCGCAGATGGGTGTCTCCGAAGTGATCGTCGGTCAGTTGACCGACGCGATGTGCGTGAGCAACGGCGGCGAAGTCGACCTGAGGACGTTCATTCATCCCAAGATCGAACCCGAAGTGGCATACCGCTTGTCGAAGGACGTCGATCTCGACGATCCGAACGTCGACATCGAAACCTGCGTCGACGCACTGGCTCCCGCAATGGAGATCATCGACTCGCGGTACCGCGACTTCCGCTTCACCTACACCGACGTCGTCGCTGACAACACCAGCGCTGCCGGGTACGTGATCGGGAGGTGGCTGCCGCTACAGAACGTCGAAGACCGTTCCGTACGTATGGAAGTCGGCGGCGAGACGGTAGTCGGTTCCACGTCGGCCATTCTCGGCGATCCGGTGCGAGCTCTGCATGCACTGCTCGACATCGCTCGTCGACGCCGAATCCCGTTGCGCGCCGGGCAGGTAATTCTGGCCGGTGCCGCCACAGCAGCTGTGCGACTCGACGAGGGCGTCGCACAGTGCACGATCGACGGACTCGGAACCGTCACGGTGAAAGGTGTGAAGCGATGAGTGGGGCGCAGGTCATCGAGAAGCTGGCGAAGCCGCGCGGAAAGTTCCCCCACGTCAAGGTGGTCGGCGATTTCGTCTATGTCTCCGGGACCAGTTCGCGTCGACCCGACAACACGTTTGTCGGCGTCGAGGTCGACGAGATGGGGACCACGGCGCTCGACATTCGGGCGCAGACGCGTGCCGTCATCGAGAACATCACGGCGATTCTCGCCGAAGTGGGCGGAGAACTGAGTGATCTGGTTCAGGTCACCTCCTACCTGGTGTCGATGAACGACTTCGGTGGATACAACGAGGTGTACGCCGAACTGTTCGACGAAAACGGTCCGACGAGAACGACTGTGGCTGTTCACCAGCTGCCCCACCCTCACCTGCTCATCGAAATTTCCGGCGTGGCGTACGTGCCCGCCTCCCGACGCACGGCGTCCGAAGATACGGAGAATGCATCATGACCACGATTCCTCCCGTCATCGACTTCAAGAAGTGGATCGACGACAACCGCCACCTCCTGCAGCCGCCAGTCAACAATCAGACGATGGCGCTCGGAGACGACTTCATCGTGCAGGTCGTCGGCGGCCCCAACCAGCGGACCGACTACCACCTCGATCCGTACGAGGAGTGGTTCTACCAGCTCGAAGGCGACATCCACGTCAATGTCATGACCGAAGACGGTCCTCAGCGCGTCGACATTCGCGAGGGTGAAACTTGGTTGCTGCCAGGAGACATTCCGCATTCGCCGCAGCGTCCCACCGCAGGCTCGATCGGCCTGGTCATCGAACGCGTCCGCAAGGAAGGCACGCTCGAGAAGTTCCAGTGGTACTGCCTCGAATGTGATCACAAGATTCACGAGGTCGAACTTCAGGTGCGCGACATCGTGGCCGACCTTCCGCCGGTGTTCGTCAAGTTCTACGAGAGCGAAGAAGCCCGCACGTGTGACAAGTGCGGCACGCTCCATCCCGGCAAGGGCTGAGCTATGAGCAACCTGATCGACATCCACACCCACTACGTGCCCAACGGGTGGCCGGATCTGACCGAAGACGCGGGGCCGCAAGCGCCGTGGCTGAAGGTCGAGTCGGAAACCGAAGCAATGATCATGATGGGCACCAAGGAGTTCCGTCGCATCCAGTCCGATGCCTGGGACGCCGAGGTGCGGCTTCGGGACATGGATGCCGACGGCGTGCAGACGCAGGTCGTCTCACCTACTCCGGCGTTCTTCAACTACGGCCGGAGCGGTGAGCAGGCAAGTCGCATTGCACGGATCTTCAACGACCTCGCACTCGAGATCGTGGAGCCGGCGAAGGATCGTTTGATTCCCTTCTGCCAGGTGCCTCTGCAAGACACCGACGCGGCGTGCCGTGAGTTGGAGCGGTGCATCGCGAACGGGCACCGCGGTGTCGAGATCGGCAATCATGTCGGCGATCTGGACCTCGACAGCGAGGGCGTGGTGACGTTCCTGCAGCACTGCGCGTCGCTGGACGTGCCGGTATTCGTGCACCCGTGGGACATGGCCAACTCTCCGCGCCTCGATCGCTGGATGGCGCAGTGGCTCACTGCGATGCCGGCCGAAACGCACCTGTCGATACTCGCACTGATTCTCGGTGGGGTGTTCGACAAGATCGACGATCGTCTCAAGATCGGATTTGCGCACGGTGGTGGATCTTTCGCGTTCTGGTTGGGACGGATGGAAAACGCCTGGCACGGCCGCAACGACATCATCGGTACGTCGCAGTTCCCGCCGTCGCACTACCTGGGAAGGTTCTACGTGGATTCCGTCGTCTTCGACGAGCGTGCGCTGCGACTGTTGGTGGACACGGTGGGGGTGGACCGTGTGATGGTGGGTAGTGATTACCCGTACCCCTTGGGGGAGCGTCCGGTCGGTGAGGTGGTTCGCAAGAGTGAGTTCTTGGACGATACTGCGCGCCAACTGATTTCGCGGGGGAATGCCGAACGCTTCCTGGGTCTCGTCTGAGGCCCGGCTATACCTTTTCCGGTATGGCGGACGGTGAATTCGGCATTTGTGAGTCATGTCTCGAGCGAGCACAATTCCAAACACAACGATCGACGACGCTCGTGATACCGACAATCCCGAAGACGGGGTCGGTGACTACAGATTTCATCGTCCGCCTGCCCCATCCAATCGATAGGTTCCGCGATGTCAGACAAGATATCCAACAGCACTACGAGCGACGGAAAGCCGTTGCCGGAGAAAGCGGCCCGTAGCCGCGTTGCCATGGCAACCCTGGCCGGCACAACTCTCGAATGGTACGACTTCTTCCTCTACGGCACAGCTGCCGCGTTGATCTTCAACAAACAATTCTTCCCGAGCCTGAGCCCCACGGCCGGCACGCTGGCTGCCTTCAGCACCTTCGCCGTCGGGTTCATTGCACGGCCGGTGGGTGGACTCGTGTTCGGGCACTTCGGTGACCGGATCGGGCGCAAGGCCACGCTCGTGGTCTCATTGGTGATGATGGGCGTCGGGTCCACACTCATCGGCATCATCCCGAACTACGACTCCATCGGTTTCTGGGCGCCCGTCCTCCTGGTGGCGATGCGCGTCGTTCAGGGCATCGGTCTGGGCGGTGAAGGCGCCGGAGCGACGCTCATGTCGATGGAGCACGCGCCGGCGGGGCAGAAGAATCTCTATGCAGGTTTCCCGCAGATGGGCACACCCGCCGGACTGGTTCTCGCCAACGGCATCTTCCTGACGACCAACGCCGTGATGTCGGACTCGGCATTCGCTTCGTGGGGTTGGCGAATCCCGTTCCTGCTCAGCTTCGTTCTGGTGGCGATCGGTCTGGTGATTCGCCTGCGCGTCACCGAGTCGCCGTCATTCGCCGGGATCATGGAGAAGGGCGAAATAGTCCGCTTCCCGCTGCGTGAGTCGCTCAAGGTCGGCTTCCCCCGTTTGTCTCTCACGCTTGCCGCGTGCTTGGCGAACTCCGCCGTGGCGTACGCCTTCATGGTGTTCACCCTGTCGTACGGAACTCAACATCTGGGCTACGACAAGCAATTCCTGGTGCTCAGCGTGACCGCGGCAGCAGTCCTGTGGTTCCTTTCCATCCCGTTCTGGACAAAGATCGCCGACAAGTACGGGCGTCGGCACATGTTCATCGGCGGATCTGCCGCAATCCTGTTGTGGTGCATCGTGTTCTTCCCGCTCCTCAACACCGAGAACAAAATGGTCGCCGTCATCGCGTTCCTGGGCATGGGCCTGATCGTTCCGGTCACACATTGTGTCCAGGGCAGCATCATCGCCGATACCTTCCCGGCCAAGGTCCGCTATTCCGGCTCGTCTCTGATCCTCCAGAGCGGTGCGATTCTCGGCGGTGGACTGGCACCGATGATCGCCACGGCTCTGCTCGACGCCACCGGATCTTCGGTCGGTGTGACCTGGTATCTCGCCGGGGTGTGCACGATCAGCCTGGTCGGCGCCATCGCACTGTTCAAGATTGTCCCCGATTCGTCGCGGGGCTTGGAGCACGAGGAGATTCGCGTCTCCGAAAACGCCTGAGTCCTGGTCGATCCGACATCGGCCCGTTCCCTCCAGAGGGAACGGGCCGATCGGCGTTTCACGGTCGCATGAGCTCAGTTGCAAAGGACTCCAGCGTCGCGATCAGGGCCTGCGCGGACGGACTCGACGTGCGAGTCGCCGACGAGGTGATGCCGACGCTGTGCCCGATCGGATCGAGTGTGATGGACAGGGTGGTCAAGCGCGCATCGTCGCGGGGGATGAGGCTCGGTAGTACCGCGATCATGTCGGTCTCGACCAGTAGCTGACGCACGGTGAGGAAAGAGGTTGCCTCGACCCGATTTTCGGGCAACGGCAAGCCGTTGCGGGCGAAGAACTCCTCGAGTTCGCGGCGGAGCACTGTCTCGACCCCGGGAAGGATCCAGGGGAAGCCGCGTAGTTCTTCGAGTTGGACGTCCTCGCGGTGAGCGAGCGGGTGATCTACGCGGGTGACGAGTTCGACGGATTCGGCGTAGAGGTTCCGTCTTGTCGCGGTGTCATCGGTAGGTGAGGTGAGCCGGCCGACGATCAGGTCGATTCGGCCCGCTTCCAGATCGGTGAGCAACTGCTCTGGCGTACCTTCGCGCACGACGACGGTGAGCAACGGGTGGTGAACCTTCAGGCGCGCGATAGCGCCGGGAAGCAGCACGTTGGATCCGGCGAGATGTGTTCCCACGATGACGGTTCCGCGATTGGCGTCGGCAAGTTCGACGACGTGTCGCCCGGCTTCGGTCAGCTGCGCGATCACGGCCCGTGCATGAGTTGTGAAGGCCTCGCCGAAAATGGTCGGGGTGATGCCGCGAGGGCCGCGGTCGAAGAGCGAGACGCCGAGAATGGACTCGATGTCGTGCAGACTCCGAGTCGCGACAGGTTGCGTGATGTGAAGTGCGGCAGCGGCGCCGACCACACTGCCCTGACGGCTCAATGCGTCGACGAGCAGGAGATGGCGGAGTTTGAGTCGCCCGTCGAGGAGCTTGGGCATGTCCATGGAGCAATCCTAGACGGGATTTCTCCGGGTGGGTAGGCGCCCGAAGTTGCTCAGGAGAAGGTGATTCCGATCGATTGGGACGAAGTGTACTTCTCCCAGGTTTCGCTGCTGTCCGGACTTCCCGTGTGCGCAAACGACGTCCAGTGCCGGCGTATCCGACGGCCTAGTGCGTCGATGCTCTGCCAGTCGCTGCTGCCCAGCATCGGTGAGCCCTGCCAGGACTGCTCGGTTCCCAACACGAAGGGTAGTTCTATGCAGTGAGTTGCTCCGAAGACGTCGTCCGTCGGTGCCCAGTCGAAGCGGTACGTGTACACCGACGCGCCGGCCGCTGTGAAGGTCTCGGCCAGCTCCATTGCCGGTTCGGCAAACATGTTCTGTGTCAGTGCCTTTTCGGCGACGTGTTCGGGATCGGGTACTCCCGCTACGTCGCGCACGAAAGCAGATCCCTCCTCTCGGGTGTATCCCACGATGACGTCAGGCGCTGTTTCGAAAGTTCGGATCACCGGTTCCAGTTCGGAGATCGGCGCGAAGGGCGGTTGCACGACATTGGGGGACCGCCGGCTGAACTCGACAGCCGTGCCGCGGAATGCGTCGAGAATGTGGGAGAGCGGTGCGGTCCGAGGATCTCCGTCGAGCAGTCGGGCAAACGTCTCCCCGTTCTCGATCGCGGCAGCCTGCGTGAAGTTGAGGTCCGGCCGTGGGGTGCTCTGCAGAATTGCTCGATGGAACAGGGTTCGAGAGTTGTTACTGCTCAACAGATTCACAATGGAATGGGCGCCGGCCGACTGCCCGAATACGGTGACCGAGTCTGGGTCGCCGCCGAATGCCTCGATGTTCTCGCGCACCCACTCGAGCGCCGCGATCTGATCGTGTACCCCGAGATTGCCTTCGCTGACGCCGTCGAGGAGGAGGTATCCGAGCACGCCGACGCGATAGTTGACCGACACCACGACGACGTCGCCCTCGGCTGACAAAGCGCCGCCGTCGTACCAGGGGAGTGAGCCGCCGCCACTGGAGTACCCGCCACCGTGAAGCCACACCATCACCGGGCGATGACCGGTCAGCGACGGGGTTGTGACGGTGACGGTGAAGCTGTCCTCGCTGTGCCCCGGTTCGGGGAGCGGTGGCCCCATGATGCGTTCGAGTCGTGAAGGTGGTTGGGGGAAGACCGTTCCAAGCGCTGTGGCGTCGAAGACGTCGGAGAACGGTTCCACCGGTCGCGGCTTCTCGAAGCGCGGTGCGCTGGCGTAGGGGATCGCACCGAAGTAGTAGGAACCGTCACGCTTTCGGCCGCGGACCTTCCCCGAAGGGGTGGATGCGATCACCGTCTCGAACGAGGGCATGGGTTCCTTTCTTCTTGTGCATGCTTTTTCGAGCATGCCAGGTGGATGCCGCGGCACAAATGCCTTTGTGGTCGTGCGGTATGCGTTACGGCGTGAGTGCCTGTACCAGTCGATCTTCGAGTCGCGTCGTCACTCGGCTGTATACGGAACCGTCGTCCAGTGCCCGGGACATCACGATCGCCCCTTGGATCCCGGCCACGGCTTCTTCGGCGAGTCCGATGGAATCTTCGGCACCGACGAGTGCCGCCTCGAGAGCCGCTGTCCATTCGTCGAAGTATGTTCGGACCCTGGCGCCGAAGCGGTTTCGCTCTTCACCGAGTGCAAATGCGCCGAACAGGCAAATGCGTTGCCCTGACCGAAAGTAGTCGCCCGCGGTAGCGAACATGCTCTGGATGCGCTGCCTCGGTGGAACCGATTCTGCTCGAAGAGGTTCGAAGACTTCGGCGCGAAACCATCCGTCGACCTCGTCGAGTACGGCCTCGGCCATCTCTTCCTTCCCGCGCGGAAAGAAGTTGTAGAGACTGCCTTTGCCTAAACCGGTGTGTTCGGTGATGACGGCCAGGCTTGCTCCGTCGAACCCGTAGGTTCGAAACACGTTTGCGAGAGCGGGAATCGTGTCCGAGCGTTCAGCTACCTGTCTGGCCATGGATTCATCCTTTCATCACAGACCCAACTCGCTCAGGCCCGGATGATCGTGCGGGCGTGGTCCGGTCGGATCCCAGAAGAACTTTCGCTCGGACTCCTCGATGGGAACGTCGTTGATGCTGGCATGACGGTGGTGCATGAGTCCGTCGGCGTCGAATTCCCAGTTCTCGTTGCCGTAGGAGCGGAACCACTGCCCGTCGTGATCGTGCCACTCGTACGCGAATCGCACTGCGATGCGGTCGTCGCTGTGTGCCCACAACTCTTTGATCAACCGGTAGTCCAGTTCGCGGGTCCACTTCTCGGTCAGAAGTTCGACGATCTCGGATCGGCCGGTGACGAACGTCGACCGATTACGCCACCAACTGTCCGGCGTGTAGGCCAGCGACACCTTGTGCGGATCGCGTGAGTTCCATCCGTCCTCGGCGAGGCGGACCTTCTGGACGGCAGTTTCGTGAGTGAAGGGCGGAATCGGTGCTCGGACGGTCATTGCGGGGCCTCTCGATCAGATGTGTACCTATCGGTACAGACTTTACCGATAGGTACAACAAGAGTCCAGTGAACGACTTCGGCCGCCCCCGCCGAAGCGGGAGCGGCCGAAAGAGTCGAACCGGAAGAAACTAGCGCGCGCGACGAGCGAGACGCTCGGAATCCGAGATCAGGACGCTCTTGCCTTCGAGGCGAAGCCATCCGCGGTGTGCGAAATCGGCGAGCGCCTTGTTGACGGTCTCGCGGGAAGCGCCGACGAGCTGGGCGATCTCTTCCTGCGTGAGGTCGTGAGTGACGCGCAGGGCGCCACCTTCCTGAGTGCCGAAGCGCTGCGCGAGCTGCAGGAGCGCCTTGGCGACACGGCCGGGAACGTCCGTGAAGATCAGGTCGGCCAGGGTGTTGTTGGTACGACGCAGACGGCGGGCGAGAACGCGCAGAAGCTGCTCGGCGATCTCGGGGCGCTGCTGGATCCATGCCTTGAGAGCGTCGCGGTCCATGCTCACGGCGCGAACCTCGGTGACGGTCGTAGCCGTCGAGGTGCGGGGGCCGGGGTCGAAGATGGACAGTTCGCCGAACATGTCGGACGGGCCCATGATCGTCAGCAGGTTCTCGCGACCGTCGGGTGAGCGTCGACCGATCTTCACCTTGCCGGACACGATGATGTACAGGCGGTCACCGGGTTCACCTTCGTTGAAGATGACATGTCCACGGGGGAAGTCGACGGGCTGCAGCTGCTTTGTCAGCGCCGCTACCGCTGAGGGCTCGACTCCTTGGAAGATGCCGGCTCTTGCCAGGACGTCGTCCACGTGCGCTCCTTGTTGGGATTTGTTCGTTTGTGGTGTCATTTTTGCGCTATCTATCTTTGTACCCGCGCTGCGCACAAACCGTCGTACACAGGCTCAGCCCTCATGAGTGAGACACTGTGTCCAATGCAATCTGTGTTCAATGCAACAGGTACGGCATCGAAGTCTACGTCCCGTTAGCTCGCGACGAGTGATTGATGCCACGTAAGAGCCGAAAATTCTTCCGGAATCTGCTGCGGTGACTACTTTGTATGGCCGTCAACTTGCCCGTTGTGTCCGGATTTCGCCCAGGCTGGCGCTCTCGGGAGCCTCCGACTGACGGCCCTTACGCTTCCGGTGGAAGCGGGCGAACGCATGGGGAAACCCATCGCTTGCCAGGCGGGCGACGTCGTCGTGACTTGCCTGGTCGAGGAAGTCTTCTACTTCATGCTCTTGGACCGAGAGCCGACGCAATCGCCCTTCGACTCGTTCCATCGCCAGGGCAAAGAGCATAAGCAGTAGCGGAAAGAGAATTACTGCGAGTCCTTGCATAGGGGGAAGTAAACACGTCGAAGGTCTCAGAATCGACACGACGGAGTCTCCACTCATGTCGTATCCGTACAGTTGTCTGAGTGCAGACCACCCCGACAGGCAGTTCAGAGCAGCGGAAGAAACCGCGTTCGGGGGGTGCGCGGAAGGAAGAATCACACCTCGGATTGGTACGCCGGGCGCGTCGGATGAATCGTGAGCTCGCTGTGGCTTTCCCACACGTGTACTGCGAACTCGACTTCACGACTCCGTTGGAACTGGCAGTGGCGACAATCCTGTCGGCGCAATGCACCGACGTCCGCGTCAACATGGTCACGCCGGCACTCTTCGCCCGTTATCCCGACGCAAAGGCATACGCGGAAGCCGATCGGACCGAACTCGAGGAGTACATCCGCTCCACCGGCTTCTACCGGAACAAGACGACGTCGCTGATCGGACTCGGTCAGGCGCTACTCGAACGCCACGACGGGCAGGTCCCGAACAAGCTCGAAGATCTGGTGAAACTCCCAGGCATCGGACGCAAGACCGCGAACGTCGTGCTGGGCAATGCCTTCGACATTCCGGGAATCACCGTCGACACCCACTTCGGTCGGCTCGTGCGTCGGTGGAAGTGGACCGAGGAAGAAGATGCCGTCAAGGTGGAACACGCCGTCGGGGCACTGATCGAACGTAAGGAATGGACTCTGCTCTCGCATCGCGTGATCTTTCACGGCCGACGGGTCTGCCACGCGCGCAAGCCCGCATGCGGTGTGTGTGTTCTGGCCAAGGACTGCCCGTCGTACGGTCTCGGCCCGACCGACAAAACCGAGGCCGCGGCCCTGGTGAAAGGCCCCGAGACCGATCATCTGCTCGCCCTGGCAGGGTTGTGATCACCGATGACAAGTGCCGGAAGATGGTCTCTCGCTGCGCTCGTGGTCGTCGCGGCTCTCGTCGTGGCGATCTGGCCGCGCGGAGGAGACGACACGACGCCCACCTCGACGGGCCCGTCCTCGTCCGCGTATCAGCCGCCGACGTTCACTCCGTCGTCGGAATCGCTCGATCAACTCCGTAGCCAGGCGGCTCTGGCCTCCTGCCCGACTCCGACCGGCGAAGCGCCTGCCGGCTCGGCTCTCGCCGGAATCACCCTCGACTGCGTCTCCGACGGAGCGCCCGTCGACCTTGCCGCAGCGGTGGGCGGAAAGCCGACTCTGCTCAATCTGTGGGCGTACTGGTGCGCGCCATGCGCCGAAGAGCTTCCGTACCTTCAGGAATTCGCGGAGCGCGCCGACGGCAGCATCAACGTGCTGACCGTGCATTCGGATCCGAATCAGGAGAACGCTTTGACGCGACTCATCGACTACTCGGTGCGTTTGCCCGGCGTCCAGGACGGTGACGGCAAGGTACGGATCGCAGTGGGCGCACCGCCGGTGCTGCCGGTGTCGGTGCTCGTGCGCGCGGATGGAACAGTCGCCAAGGTCTTGCCCCAACCCTTCCGCAGTGCGGACGAGATCGCCGCCGCTGCGGCGCAATATCTGGGAGTCGTCGTATGAGTACACCGGTTCCCGAGTGGTTGCGCGCTGTCGCCAGCACCCAGCCCACCGATCCCCATCGGATCAACCCAGTCCTCGAGCGTCGCGCGCCGCGCGGCACCGTGACGCGTCCGGCCGCGGTGCTCGTGCTCTTCGGCGGACCGCGTGAGGCCGACCCTCTCGCCGTCGGCGGCTTGCCGGAGGGCGCAGACGTCCTGCTGACCCAACGGGCGTCGACGATGCGTCAGCACAGCGGACAGGTCGCATTCCCGGGCGGCGCCGCCGACCCGGGCGACGACGGCCCCGTCGGCACCGCGCTGCGTGAAGCTCAGGAAGAGACCGGGCTCGATCCGAGCGGAGTTCAGCCGCTCACCGTGCTGCCGGAGATCTTCATCCCGCCGTCGGGTTTCGACGTGACGCCGGTGCTCGGCTACTGGGAGCAGCCGACGACGGTGGGCATTCAGGACGAGGGCGAGGTCGGACGGGTGGCCAGGGTGCCGCTGCGCACGTTGCTCGACCCAGACAACCGGTTTCAGGTTCGACATCCCCTCGGGTACCAGGGCCCGGCGTTCCGCGCCGACGGCATGCTGGTCTGGGGGTTCACAGCAGGAATCCTCGCGGCGCTGTTCACGGTGTCGGGCTGGGAGATTCCGTGGAACTACGAGGACGTGAGAGACCTGGACACAGCGCTGTCCGAGTTCGGTGAAGGTGTCGAGGATTCGGCGGTGCCGCGATGACAGGTTCTCGTTGGGTGGACATCGCCATCGTTCTGGTCGCCCTCATCGCGGCCACGTCCGGATGGCGTCAGGGAGCGGTGGCGTCGGCGCTGGCGTTCGTCGGCGTGATCCTCGGTGCCGTCGCCGGGATTCTGTTGGCGCCGCACCTGCTCGTGCACGTCACCGAAGGCAAGCTGCGAATCCTCGCGGGCATCTCGCTGATCGTCGTGTTGGTCATCATCGGCGAGGTCGCCGGCATGGTGCTCGGACGCGCGGCGCGCAGCGGAATGCACAGTCCGACGGCGCGATCCGTCGACAGCGTCATCGGTGCGGGTCTACAGGCGGTGGCTGTCGTGGTCGCGGCGTGGTTGCTCGCGATTCCGCTCACTTCCTCGTCGCAGCCGAACATTGCCGCCGCTGTTCGTGGTTCGGACGTTCTCGCCAGCGTGGACGAAGTGGCGCCGCAGTGGCTGCGCCGCATCCCGACCGAGTTCTCGGCGCTGCTCGACACCTCCGGCCTGCCTGACGTCATCGGCCCGTTCGGGCGCACGCCCATCACCGAGGTCGAAGCACCCGACGCGAGCGTTCTCGCCAGTCCGTTGGCGGCGCAGTTGCGTCCGAGTGTTCTCCGCATCAACGGCGTCGCACCGAGTTGCCAGCGCGCGCTCGAGGGATCCGGATTTATCGTCGCCCCCGAACGCGTCATGACCAACGCCCACGTGGTTGCCGGAACCGAGAGCATCACCGTGGACACCATGGAAGGCGCACTGCCCGCGCAGGTGGTTCTCTTCGACTCCGCCGTGGACATCGCGATTCTGGCGGTTCCCGGATTGGACGCGCCGGTGCTGCCGTTCGCTCCGGAGCAGGCTCGGACCGGTGACAACGCGTTGGTGCTCGGTTACCCCGGCGGTGGTCCGTACACGGCCAGCGCAGCCCGCGTTCGTGAGGTCCTCAACCTGAACGGGCCGGACATCTACAAGGCCGGAACCACCCAGCGTGAGGTCTACACCGTCCGCGGATCCATCCGGCAGGGCAACTCGGGTGGACCGATGGTCGACGATCAGGGGCGGGTCCTCGGCGTCGTGTTCGGCGCTGCCGTCGACGACAGTGACACCGGATTCGTCCTCACCGCGCAGGAAGTCTCGCGCCAGTTGAACGCGGCTGCCTCGGCATCGACGCCCGTACCGACGGGCGCGTGCATCCTGTAGCGGTCACTTCTCCGTAAGGAGGAAGTCCCCGAGTTCGCGATTGACGCGCTCGGGGGCTTCCTGATGCGCGTAATGACCGACTCCGGCAATGGTGCGCAGTTTCTCGCCGGGAGCCCAGTGCTTGTCGCGACGCACGGTACGGGTGAGCACGTACGGGTCGAGTTCGCCGTGAATCTGGACGATCGGAATGCGAAGAACCTGATCCATCAAACGCATGAAACGTCGGCCCTCGGGGCGGAGCTGGCTGCGGAAGGCCCAACGCTGGTACTCCAACGTGGAATGCGCGACGCCCGGGATCCGGATCGCGGACCGCATCTTGCTCATGACGTCTGCGAATTCGGGTTGCTGCGGCCAGGTGGGGCCGGACCGCGAGCGAACCAGACGCTCCACTTCGGCGCCGTTGTCGGCCGTCAACCGACGTTCCGGGCGTAGCGGTACCTGGTAGGCCAGGAACGAGGGCAAAAGCGCGCGGCGCTGATAGGGGTCGCGGACGACTGCTTTCTTGAGCGCCATCGGGTGTGGAGACGAGATCAGCGCGATCGACCGCACCAGGCGTGGATGCAGGAGCGCGGTCGCCCAGCACACCAACCCGCCGTCGGCATGACCGATCAGCGTGGCCTTGCCGTAACCCATCGCACGAATGAGGCCGGCTACGTCACCGGCGAGCGTCCAACCGTCGTAGCCGCGAGGGGGCTTGTCGGAATCGCCGTACCCACGAAGGTCCATCGCGACGACGCGGAAGCCCTGCTCGGACAGTGCCGTCAATTGATGGCGCCAGGACCACCAGAAATCGGCGAATCCGTGCAGAAGCACCACCAACGGAGCATCCGGCTCCGCGTCGCCTACCTCGACGACGTGAAACCGGATGCCGTTGGCGTGAATGTCCCGGTGAATCCAGGGGCCGTCGAACCTGACGGTGGATGGATCTGGGGCTGCCACTTTCGATCAGACTCGCTACCGGCGCGCGTTGAAATCGACCGACGGCTTTGCGTCGTCATGGCTGCCGGGGATGACGTTCTTGGCCTGCTTGAGCGATTCGATCGTCTTCTCCGGAGCCCTCAACTTGCGCACGCGCAGATAACCGAGCAGCGCCAGAATCGCGGTGGTCACCACCATGATCAGGAAGACGATGAGGAACGCCAGCCAGCGCGGCACCCAGGTGTCGAGCATCTCGGCCAGGAAGAAAAAGAAGAAGAACGAGCTGAACAGCAGAACAGTGAAGGCCAGGATGAAGAAGACGCTGCCCTGCAGACCCTTCTTGACCTCGCCCGTCACCTCGGCCTTGGCAAGTTCGACCTCGGCGCGCACGAGGGTGGAGACCTGTGCGGTCGCGTCCTTGACGAGGGCCCCGATGGTGGCCTCGCCCGGCGTGCGGGCGTCCACATCGGTGAGAGGGATGGAAGAGACCGTGTTCGGTACTCCATCTCCGGTGAAGCGCTGGCTCTCTCCGTTGGTCAAGCTCACTTGTCGACCTCTCCAGGTAGTTCTCTCGCGTCCGTGGCAATGGCGGTGGAAGCGTCGTCTCGAGCCGCATGAACTCGTCCACGTCGCCACAGCAGCGCTGATCCGATCAGCGATGCCACCAACGATGTCACGAGAACTGCGGCCTTCGCTATCTCGGCCTCGCTACCATCGCCGACCCCGTCCAATGCGAGGTCTGCTACAAGCAGGCTAACGGTGAACCCGATGCCACCGAGAACTGAGAGGGCAAACATGTCTCTCAATTCCAGTGTCTTGGGTTTGGTTGCTATCCCCAATTTGATCGCGAGCAGGGAAATTCCGAAGATTCCGACGGTTTTGCCGACCAGAAGACCGACGACGACCGATTGCCCGACTGGGTCGGTGAAAATGTCGCCGAGCACCGCCGCGTTGATCGGAACACCGGAGGCGAACAGTGCGAAGACGGGGACACAGAAGCCTGCGGAGTAAGGCTGAATACGGTGCTCGAGACGGCTACCGGGCGCGTACTCCTCGTCCGGATCGCGCCTCACCCGGGTGAGTAAGCCGAGCGCGACGCCCGCGAGTGTGGCGTGTATCCCCGCTTCGTGCATCGCGTACCAGGTCAGTAGTGCCAGCGGGACGTAGAGGAACGGCGTCGTGATGCGTTTGTGTTGGGCGTAGGCGTAGGCAGCCAGGGCTGCGGCCGCGGTCAGCAGCCACAACATCGCGAGGGAACCGGTGAACAGTACGGCGATGAGGATGATCGCGAGCAGATCGTCGACGACGGCCAGGCTGAGCAGGAAAACTCGGGCGCTCGCCGGGATCTTCGAGCCGGTCAGCGCGAGCACGCCGAGGGCAAAAGCGATGTCCGTCGCGACGGGAATGGCCCAGCCCTTGTCCATGCCGGGCGTGCCGAAGCCGATGGACGCCGCGATGATCGCGGGGACCAGGACGCCGCCGCACGCCGCGATGATCGGGAGCATCGCGGCTTTGCGGTCCGCGAGTTCGCCGACCACCAGTTCACGTTTGAGTTCGAGGCCGGCGACGAAGAAGAAGACGGCAAGCAGTCCGTCCTGCGCCCACGTGCCCAAGCTGAGGTCGAGATGGAGTGCGGACGGACCGATCTGGAAGTCACGTAGTGCGATGTAGCTCTCACCGAAAGGAGAGTTCACCCAGATCAGAGCGAGGGCGGCAGCGATCAGGAGGATCGATCCGCCCACCGTTTCGGTGCGGAGGTAGCGGGACAGTTCGGAACGCAGGGTGGAGATCACGCGTGGGGACGACCTTTGTTCGTGCAACCGAATTCGGATGCAACAGACATGAACGTGATCGACGTTGTGACGCATCGAATGCACGTGCCGACCAGACTTCCCGGCTCACCTTTACGGAATTTTATCGCGGATTGCCCGCTGAGCCGAATTCGCGAACCGAATTTGCGTCGGAAAACCCCGCGGGTGTTCAATTCCTACTGATTGGGACACTATCCCACCAATTGGACATCTTTCGTATAACGGCGCAGGAGCATGTTTTGAGCACGTCAGTCAGTGAGAATCCACCCAAGCCGGAGGGCGGCCACGCAGATACCGTCGCCGGAGTGCCGCGCAGCCGAATCGTGGTTGCCAGCATGGTGGGTACGTCCATCGAGTTCTACGACTTCTACATCTATGCAACAGCGGCAGTATCGGTGTTCCCGCACCTGTTCTTCCCGAAGGGCAACGACACCACCGCGCTTCTCGCGTCGTTGGCGACGTTCGGACTCGCGTTTGTCGCCCGTCCCCTCGGCTCGATTCTCTTCGGGCACTTCGGTGACCGCGTCGGACGCAAGGCAACTCTGGTCGGCTCGCTGCTGACGATGGGCATAGCGACCTTCCTCATCGGACTGCTGCCCACTTATCACCAGATCGGTCTACTGGCCCCGGCGCTGTTGGCGCTCATGCGTTTCTGCCAGGGCCTCGGACTCGGCGGCGAATGGTCGGGCGCGGCTCTGCTCGCAACCGAGACGGCCAAGGAAGGCAAGCGGGCCTGGGCGGCGATGTGGCCGCAACTCGGTGCGCCCATCGGCTTCTTCATGGCCAACGGACTGTTCCTGATCATCACGTTGTTCATGAACCACGACAATTCCAGCCCGGACCTCGAGGGTGCCTTCCTGAGTTGGGGATGGCGAATTCCGTTCCTGCTCAGCGCAATCATGGTGATGATCGGCCTGTACGTCCGGCTCAAGCTCGAAGAAACCCCGGTGTTCGCGCGTGCAGTCGAGCGCGGCGAGAAGGTCAAGACTCCGGTGGCCGAGGTGTTCAAGACCAGCTGGCGTCAGCTGATCGTCGGTACGTTCGTGATGCTCGCGACGTACACGCTGTTCTACATCATGACCACCTGGGTTCTCAGCCACGGAACCGGCAAGACGCCGGCCGACGGTGGAACCGGTGCGGGCTTCAAGTACACCGATTTCCTTGTCCTGCAGTTGATCGCAGTCGTGTTCTTCGCTGCCGCCGTGCCGGTCTCGGGTTGGCTCGCCGACCGTTACGGGCGTCGTATCACCTTGCTGATCATCACCGGTCTGATCATGGTGTTCGGCTTGACCTTCGGTGTCTTCCTCGAACCGGACGGAATGAACGACGGTCGCATGTTGGCGTTCCTCATCGTGGGCATGCTGCTCATGGGCCTGACCTTCGGCCCGATGAGTGCCGTTCTCCCGGAACTCTTCCCGACCAACGTCCGCTACACGGGCTCGGGAATCGCGTACAACACGGCCAGTATTCTGGGCGCAGCGGTGGCGCCGTTCATCGCCGTCTACCTCGCGAAGAACTACGGCGTCGGTTGGGTCGGCATCTATCTTCTCGTAGCGGCGACGCTGACTTTTGTCGCGCTGCTGGTCATGCGTGAGACGAAGGGTGAGTCGCTCGACGATGTAGGGGCATAACCCTGCTGTGCGCCTTTATTAACCCCCGGCGGTTAATAAAGGCGCACAGCAGTTGTCAGGGAAGCTGAGCAGGCAGGACGTGCTCACCGGTCTTGTCGGTGCTCAAGGCCAGGGAGCTGATGTACTGCTTCTCGCCGTTCGGGCCGGGCACGTTCGACGCGAGCATGTCGGGACGCTCGAATTCGATTCCGCTGACGCAGCACAGAAGCGTTTCACCGGAGGGGTTCCCGTACTCGTCGAACATCGGCAGATCGATGCCGTCGTCGGTGCGTCGTAGGTAGTACTTTCCCTTGGTGGCGACGGCCAGGATCGGCGGCATCACCAGTGCGATGACGATTGCGACGATCGGGGAGAACGGCTTGATCGCCGAACCGAAAGCACCGAAGAACACCAGGATCGAAATGCCCGCGGCCAGCAGCATCGACACGAAGCCGACGGGGTTGACGTCGTAGAGCATCCCGCGTCGGAACTCGGGGACTTTCGGGGAGAGCTTCAACCAGTACTTGTTGATCGCGATGTCCGAGGCGACGACCACGACCCAGGCGATACCGCAGTTGGCGTAGAACCCGAGGATCGTGTTGAGGAAGTCGAACATGTTGGCTTCCATCAAGATCAGTGCGATCGCCAGGTTGACCAGAACGAAGACCATGCGTCCGGGGTAGGTCTTGGTGACGCGGGTGTACGAGTTGGTCCAGGCCAGTGAGCCGGAGTACGCGTTGGTGACGTTGATCTTGATCTGGCTGATGACCACGAGGATCACGGCCAGCGTCATGGCCAGCCAGTGAGGCATCATGTCCTGGTAGATCTCGAGGAACTGGTGCACGGGCTGGTTGGCGATCGAGGATCCGTCGACGACGTTCGCGATGATGTACACGGCGAGGAACAGTCCGACGATCTGCTTGAACGCGCCGAAGATCACCCAGCCGGGGCCGGCGAGAATTACTGCAGCCCACCAACGGCGGGTGTTTTCCGGCGTCTTGGGCGGCATGAAGCGTAGGTAGTCGATCTGCTCGGCGATCTGTGCGATCAGCGACAAGCAGACACCCGCGGCCAGCATCACCGATCCGAAGTTGACGCCCTTGCCGTTTGCGCCGTCCTCACCGCCGAAGGCGAAGAACGCGCTCACCGAATCAGGGTGCTTGAACAGCAGATACAGGAACGGCAGCACCATCATGACGAGCCACAGAGGCGTCGTCCACACTTGGAGCTTTGCCAGAGCCTTCATTCCGTAGATGACCAGTGGAATGACCATCAGGGTCGAGACCGCGTAGCCGATCGAGAGTGGGATCCCGAGCCCCAGTTTCAAACCCTGGGCCATGATGGAACCTTCGAGCGCGAAGAAGATGAAGGTGAACGTCGCGAAGATGACGTTGGTGACCACCGAGCCGTAGTAGCCGAAACCGCTTCCGCGAGTGATCAAATCGAGGTCGATATTGTATCGCGCGGCATAGTAGGCAAGTGGGAAGCCGGTCGCCATGATGACGACGGCAAACACGGCGATGCCCAGCAATGCGTTACCGGTGCCGTACGAGATGCCGATGTTGGCGCCGATCGAGAAGTCTGCGAGATACGCGATTCCGCCGAGCGCGGAGGTCGCGACGACGCCGGTTCCCCATTTGCGGTAGCTGCGTGGCGCAAATCGGAGGGTGTAGTCCTCCAGAGTCTCCTTCAGTGCGGCATTCTCACCGAGATCTGCCCTGTCCGGTGCGCCGGCGGACACCTGCTCGTTCACTGCTGTCATGACGTCACTTCCCCTGGGTGCCTGTGCATGTGCACTTTGTGGTGCAGGCACCCAACCTAGGGAGGTGGCGTTACGCGGACATGTTTGAAATGTGTCGCCCACGTTGCGGATTCGATCCGCAACGTGAGCGAGCACTCATGGGACTTTCTTTACCTGTATCTGATCACCAACTGCCCGCGCCTGCAAGGCGAGTGGTTGCGTCCCGACCGGCCGAAGGTCGAGAACGGCGGCGGCCACCGGGTCGGCCAAAACGTTCCGGATGGTCCGGCGCAGGCCACGTGCTCCGTACACCGGGTCGAACCCGCGCCGTTGCAACAGGGCGACGGCGCTGTCCTCCACCTCGACGTCGATGCCTCTCCTGGCCAACCGAGTCGTGATCAGTTCGATCTCGAGACGGGTCACTTGTTCCGCGGTCTGTTCGTCGAACTCGTCGAGGATCACGGTTTCGTCGATGCGGTTGAAGAATTCGGGGTCGAAGAACTTCTCCAACGCGCGTTGCACCAGATGATGACCATGGCGCGGTCGATCGATCCGGACGCGATCGGCGAGCTGCCGCAGGTGAGAGCGCCGACGTTCTGCCACCGCAGCAGAGCCGAGATTCGAGGTCAGGAACACGTAGCTGTTGCGGAACGAGATCTTCTGCTGACCGTTCGCCAACCGGAGTTCGCCGTTGTCGAGGACCTGCAGGAGCGCACGCAGCACGGTGGGGTCGGCCTTCTCCACTTCGTCGAACAGGACGATTCCGGGGGTGTACGGATCGCCCTCGACGGTGTTCTTGTCGAACAGCGTGAAGGACTCCTTGCTACCGGCATATCCAGGTGGAGCCCCGGAGAATGACGCCGCATAATGCTCTTGCGCAAGAGCATTCATGTCGATGCGGCACAGATCATCGGGTCCTGACCGTAGTTCTGCGGCCACGCGCCGCACCAATTCCGTCTTTCCGACGCCGGTCGGGCCAACGAGAAGGATGTTTGCGAGCGGACGCGTCGGATCCGTGGCACCGACATGCGCGATCGAAATCGCACGAACCACTGCGTCGACGGCGGCCTGTTGTCCGACGATCTTGGAACTCAGGGCTTTCGAGAGCTTGCGAGCGTCGAAGGCCCCGACCGGTACGGGTTCGGTTCGTTCCTCGGCCGGCGGTGGTGCTGCTGCACTGTTCCGGTCATGGAGCATGTCGGTGATATAAGGCACAGTGAGATCCTTACGCTTCGATTGTCTTCTCGACCGGCAGGTTTCCGACGCGACAATCCGCTACACCCACTGTGTCTCGGGTGATGGCCTCGACGCGTTCCTGAGCCTTCTGGGCGTCGGTGACCCACAGCTTGTAGAACTCGAACGGGCAGTCCGCGACGCCCTTGTCTCCGTCACCTGCTGCGTGGACACCGGAGTAGCCGCGATGGAGGAGTTTGAAGATGTGGTTCTGGGACTGATCGTTCTCGCGTGCGTCGCGAATGGCTGAGACGGAAAGCTGCGCGTACTGGATTCCGTATTCTTCTTCGCCGGTTTCACCCAGCGTCCGGCCGTCGAATCCGATGATCGCGGAGTGTCCGAAGTAGGAGTAGACGCCGTCGAATCCGGCCGCATTGGCAACTGCCACATAACAATTGTTGGCCCAGGCCATTGCCTTGGACATCATTACCTGCTGGTCCTTGGCGGGGTACATGTATCCCTGGCAACGGACGATCAGTTCCGCACCCTTCATCGCGCAGTCGCGCCAGATCTCCGGGTAGTTGCCGTCGTCGCAGATGATGAGCGAGATCTTCAGCCCCTTCGGGCCTTCGGTGACATACGTCGTGTCTCCCGGGTACCACCCTTCGATGGGGCACCAGGGCAGGATCTTTCGGTACCTCTGAACGATCTCGCCCTTGTTGTCGATGAGGATCAACGTGTTGTACGGGGGCTTGTTCGGGTGGTCTTCGTGCTGTTCGCCGGTGATGGAGAAGATTCCCCACGTGTCGGCTTCGCGGCACGCTGCGGAGAAGATCGCGGTCTCGTCGCCCGGGATGGTGGCTGCTGTCGCGTACATCTCCTCTTCGTTGTACATGATTCCCTGCGTGGAGTATTCGGGGAAGACCACCAGATCCATTCCGGGGAGGCCGGTCTTCATGCCGATCATCATGTCGGCGATCTTGCGCGCGTTCTCGAGGACGCCGGCGCGATCGTGCAGGCGGGGCATCTTGTAGTTGACCACTGCTACGCCGACCGTGTCGTTGCTCGAGGAGATGTCACCGTGTCGCATTGTCTTTCACTCCTTGGTTGTGTCGATCAGTTGAAGACTGGACGGGATTGGGGTACTGCGGTTTTGGGTGCAGCGAGGATCTTGGCCAGGCCCAGGAGAACCAGAAGCGCTCCGGCCCAACCGGCCGCGACGGCGGGTGTGGTGTGGAAGTTGTCGGTCAGGATCAGAAATGCGGGGACCGTGCACGTGGGCTGGCTCAGGAGGACCGCTGCCCAGCCGGTGAAGCGACTGAGATTCTCGCGGCCGAGCCCGAGTACCAGGAAGAACAGCGTCCACAGCGCTGCCCATGCGAGCCAGATGACCCCGAAGACGGGGTCGTTGCTCACGGTGAAAGAGAGGAAGGAGTACACGAGCGCGGCGCACGCGACGAACAGCGAGAACCACCCGATTCCTTCCGGCTCGAAGCCGGCGAGATTGCTGATGCCCACGTAGAGATAGGTGAATCCGAACAGATAGAGCCCTGAGGCCGCCAGGACGGCACTCGAATCTCCCTGAGCCTGAATCAACATGACGGTGGGGACGACGCATTGAAGTGCGCCGACGAAGAGGTTGAGGACCGAGGCGGATCGAACGGGAACTGTGCCGAGCAGCATCAGTCCGTTGACGAAGAGGACGGCTCCCACGTAAAGCAAACCAACACTGCCCATCGGGCACCTCCGGTTACTTCGGGACGGTTACTGCGGAACGGGTTACTTTCAAATGAAATGATTCCAAATGAAACTAAGTGATGCGCGCCACAGAAGTCAAGAGGGAGATCTCAGGGAAAATCTCAGAGCGTTGCGATGATCGAGAAGTCGAGTCCGTCGGCGACGGCGAGCTGAATCTTCTGCCGTGCAACACGATCACGAAACTCGACGGTTCCGCGAGGCCCGTCGTACGCGGCACCCTCGACGACGGCGTCCAGGTCACGCGGATGAGTGCTGTCGGCGCGCCGCACCAGGGCCGAAAGGGTATGTATCCCTTCGTAACACGATTCGGCGGCATTGTTCAGCGCCGGAGCGTGCGCGCCGTGCAGTGCAACGTAGCGCCCGAGAAGATCCATGGAGTTGCCGTCGACCATCGAACGGAAGTACGCGGCGGAGGCAAACAGGTTGCGGGTTGCCCTCGGCCCGCTCGCGAGCAGCATGTTCTCTTCCATCAACGGGCTGAACCGGATCATCGACTCGTCGAGGCCGCGGCGGGCGAAGGCGCGGTTGAAATCGACGGCGTCCTGGCCGACGAGGAGCATGATCACGCCGTCGCAACCGGAGTTCGAGACGGTCTCGACCAGTTGTTTCATGTTGCCGCGCCCCAGGTCGACAAACGAACCGCCGACAAGGCTGAGATCGAGTTCGGTGGCGAATTGCCTCACGGCTCCGAGAGAGCTGTGCGGCCAGATGTAGTCGTCCCCGACGACAAACCACTTACGCGCTCCGACGTTGTCGCGCAGCCACTTCAGCGCCGGCGCGATCTGCTGCCGTGGTGTTTCGCCGGAGCAGTAGATGCCGGACCTGACCTCGCCGCCCTCGTAGAGCGAGGTGTACGAGTACGGAATGCGGTCCGCGACCACGGGTGCAAGAGCGTGGCGGACAGAGGAGATGTGCCAACCGCTGACGGCGTCGATGTCGCCTGCGTCGAGTAGTTGTCCCACGCTGGCGGCGACGACGCTCGGCGAAGCGCCGCCGTCGATCACTTCGATCTGGACTTCGCGTCCCAGCACGCCACCGGAGTTGTTGAGGTCGCGGGCGGCCAACTCGCTGATTGCTTCGCAGGAGGGGCCGAACAGTCCGGCCGGCCCCTGAAGGGGAACCACCATGCCCAGGCGCCACACCGCGCTACGCGCGCGTTCGAGCGCGCCGGTAGCGCTCATGCGTCGCCGCCGGAATCGGGAGTCAGCGGCCTGGCCTGGGTTACTATCATTTCATTTGAAAGTATTGCCCGAGAAGTGTGAACTGCGCAACAGCGGGGGAGCGATCAGTGGGAAAAAGTGACTCCGGAATTCTTGATGCGTCGCTGACGACTGCGCTGGTCCGAGCAGCTCGAATGGCCGCGGCAGCGGCGGAGAAGGCGCTGGCGGCAGAGAATCTCACTCTTGATCACTGGATGACGCTCGAAGCCCTGGCGTCGACCGAGGGGCTGACGATGGCTGAGCTGCGCGATCGAACGGGAACACCGGCTCCGACGCTGACGCGAGTTGCGGACAAGTTGGTCTCGCTGGCGCTTATCTACCGCGAGGTCGGTGAGGACGACCGTCGGAAGGTGCGCGTGTTTCTCTCCTCGCGCGGAAAGTCCTTGCACAAGAGGGTTGCCGCAGACATCCGCGTAGCCGAGGAGTCCTGGCTGACGTCGAAAGAGGAAGTGAAGTTGCGAGAGGGGCTTCGCCCCTGTGTGCCTTTCCGGTAGTGGGGACTACCAAAAAGGCGCACAGGGGCCGAAGGCCCTACTTGCCGCGGATGGCGTCGAATACCTTGGGATCGACCAGGGTCGAGGTGTCTCCGAGGTCGCGGCCTTCGGCGACGTCGCGCAGGAGGCGGCGCATGATCTTGCCGGACCGGGTCTTCGGCAGTTCCGGCACGATCGTGATCTGACGGGGCTTGGCGATGGGGCTGATGTCGGTGGAGACCTGAGCCTTGAGTTCGGCGATGAGGACGTCGCCGGTGTTCTCGACGCCTTCACGGAGGATGACGAACGCGACGATGCCCTGTCCGGTGGTCTCGTCGGCGGCACCGACGACGGCGGCTTCGGCGACTCCGTGATGGTTCACCAGTGCTGATTCCACTTCGGAGGTGGAGATGCGGTGACCGGAGACGTTCATGACGTCGTCGACGCGGCCGAGGACCCAGAGTGCGCCGTCGTCGTCGTACTTGGCGCCGTCACCGGCGAAGTACCAGCCTTCTTCGGCGTAGCGGGACCAGTAGGTGTCGCGGTAGCGGTCCATGTCGCCCCAGATGCCGCGCAGCATCGCCGGCCACGGCTCGTCGAGGACGAGGTAGCCGTTGCCGCCGGGGCCGAGGGGCTTGGCGTCGTCGTCGACGATCTTGGCGGAGATGCCGGGCAGTGGTGCCATGGCGGATCCGGGTTTGGTGGCGGTGATACCGGGGAGTGGGGAGATCATGATCGCGCCGGTCTCGGTCTGCCACCAGGTGTCGACGATGGGGGCTTTGTTGCCGCCGATGACCTCTCGGAACCAGCGCCACGCTTCGGGGTTGATGGGCTCGCCCACAGATCCGAGGAGGCGGATCGAGGACAGGTCGTGGGCGTCGGGGATCTCGCGGCCCCACTTCATGAACGTCCGCACGAGGGTGGGGGCGGTGTAGTAGATGGAGACGCCGTACTTCTCGATGATGTCGAAGTGGCGGTGCTCGTTCGGGGAGTTGGGGGTGCCTTCGTAGACGACCTGGGTGACGCCGTTCGAGAGGGGTCCGTAGACGATGTAGGAGTGTCCGGTGACCCAGCCGATGTCGGCGGTGCACCAGTAGACGTCTTGTCCCGCTTTGTGATCGAAGACGTTGTGGTGGGTGTACGAGGCCTGGGTGAGGTAGCCGCCGGAGGTGTGGATGATGCCCTTGGGCTTTCCGGTGGTGCCGGAGGTGTAGAGAATGAACAGGGGATGCTCGGCGTCGAAGGCCTGCGCCTCGTGCTCGGGTGAGGCCTGTGCGACGGTTTCGTGCCACCACAGGTCGCGGCCGTCGGTCCAGTCGACGTCGATGCCGGTCCGGTTGACCACCAACACGTTCTGGACGGATTCGGCGCCGGCGACGGATTCGTCGACCGCTGTTTTGATGGGTGCTGCTGCGCCGCGTCGCCACTGCCCGTCGACGGTGACGACGAGTTTGGCTTGGGCGTCGTCGATGCGTGAGCGTAGGGCGGTGGCGGAGAATCCGGCGAAGACGACCGAGTGAGTCAGGCCGAGGCGGGCGCAGGCGAGCATGGTGACGATCGCTTCGGGGATCATCGGCATGTAGATCGCGACGCGATCACCGGCGACGAGGCCGAGGTCGGTGAAAGTATTTGCGGCGCGGCTGACTTCGGCGAGGAGGTCGTTGTAGGTCAGGTCGCGGGAATCGCCTGGTTCGCCTTCGAAGTGGATGGCGATGCGGTCGCCGTTGCCGGCGAGGACGTGGCGGTCGACGCAGTTGTAGGCGACGTTGAGTTTTCCGCCGACGAACCACTTGGCGACGGGGGCGTCGGTCCAGTCGAGGACGTCGGTCCATTTCTCGTGCCAGTGAAGGCGCTCAGCCTGATTCGCCCAGAAAGCGAGGCGGTCGGTATCTGCAGCAGCCTGCAACTCCGGTCCCGCGTTGGCGGCCGCAGCGAACTCTGCGCTCGGCGGATATGCCTGGGGGACGTCTGTTTCGGCTGCGCTTGTCATGGCTGACGGCCTTCTTTCCACTTTGATCGACACTTTTCTGACTCCGTGTGAGGGTAGTCACAAGCTCGCGTAAACGCACCGTTGCATCACGTTGCAACCCGTTGTCCTGCGACGATCGGTCGAATTGATGCGACGGGTGGTCGCTTCCGCCGACGAGTGAATGGGCGCGGACAGATTTCCCTTGGAATTGCGGACAATGGGTGCGATGCGCGCCCCGCGTCGGATGTGTCTATTGTCAAACCATTATTCGACCACAACTCGAAGTCACGTTCACTTTCAGTTGTAGGCGACACGACGCCGGCAGTTACGGCTGTCGGCAGGCCGCGAGCATGCTCGGGGTCACTTAGATGTGGAAGGAATTCCTTTGCGTATCTCACGCATAGCGACGGGCGCGGTCGCGCTCGGAATGACGGCAGTGCTGATCACGGCATGTTCGTCCGGCGATTCGTCGGGCGGATCGTCCAGTGGCGTCGTCAACGCCTGGGCGGGCGAGCCTCAGAACCCGTTGATCCCCACGAACACGAGTGAGAACATGGGCGGCCGCGTCCTCGACTCGCTGTTCTCCGGTCTCGTTTCGTACACCGCAGACGGCGGTACGGAGAACGAGGTTGCCGAGTCCATCGAGAGCACCGACGGTCAGAACTTCACCGTCAAGCTCAAGGACGGTTGGACCTTCACGGACGGCACCCCCGTCACCGCGAAGTCGTTCGTCGACGCGTGGAACTACGGCGCCCTCTCCACCAACGCTCAGCTTCAGGCATCGTTCTTCGATCCGATCAAGGGCTACGACGAAGTTGCCGCCGAGGTTCCGACGGCACAGACCATGTCGGGTCTGAAGGTTGTGGACGACTCCACCTTCACCATCGAACTCAAGCAGCCCGAGTCGGCGTTCCCCGATCGCCTCGGCTTCACGGCGTACTACCCGCTGCCCGAGGTCGCGTTCAAGGACATGACCGCCTTCGGTGAGAACCCGATCGGCAACGGCCCGTACAAGCTCGACGGAACCGGCGCGTGGCAGCACAACGTCCGCATCGACACCGTCGTGAACCCGGACTACAACGGCAACCGTAAGCCGAAGAACGCCGGCGTCGACTTCATCATGTACAACAGCCTCGACACGGCGTACACCGATCTCCTGGCCAACAACGTCGACGTTCTCGACCAGGTTCCGCCGAGCGCCGTCACGACCTTCGAGTCGGACCTGCCCGGACGCACCGTCAACCAGCCGTCGGCAACCATCGAGACGTTCACGATCCCGGGTCGCCTGCCGCACTTCAGCGGCGAAGAGGGCATGCTCCGCCGTCAGGCGATCTCGATGGCGATCAACCGCGATCAGATCACCCAGCAGATCTTCAACAAGACCAGGACGCCTGCACTCGACTTCACCAGCCCCGCAATCAAGGGCTGGAACGACTCGCTGACCGGTAACAGCAACGTGAAGTTCGATCCCGAGGCGGCCAAGGCTGCTTGGGCCAAGGCCGACGCCATCGCACCGTGGTCCGGCAGCTTCGAGATCGCCTACAACTCCGACGGCGGACACCAGGAATGGGTCGATGCCACGGCGAACAGCATCCGCAACACCCTCGGTATCGACGCAAAGGGCAAGCAGTACGCCACCTTCGCTCAGATCCGCACCGAAGCCACCGACCGCACCATCCAGAGCTCTTTCCGCTCCGGTTGGCAGGGCGACTACCCGCAGCAGTACGGCTTCCTGGCGCAGAACTACCAGACCGGCGGCAGCTCCAACGACGGTGAGTACTCCAACCCCGAGTTCGACCGCCTCCTGCGCGAATCGGCCGGCCAGACCGATCAGGCGAAGGCTCAGGAACTGCTCGATCAGGCCCAGGAAGTCCTGCTCAAGGACCTGCCCGCAGTTCCGACGTGGTACCGCAACGCTGCCAGTGGATGGTCGGAGAACGTTTCCAACGTGACCATCAGCTGGAACGGTGTTCCGGTCTACGAAGACATCGAAAAGAACTGACGCGTAGAACGATCCGCATCTGAAACGTGAGTTCGGGGCGGCAGGCGCCCTGCCTGCCGTCCCGAACTCGTGTTCACACCGGACTGTCCGCTGACGTACACGATCATCGACAAGGAGGTGATCCGATGCTCTGGTACATCGGTCGCCGAGTGCTTCAAATGATCCCGGTTTTTCTCGGGGCCACTCTTCTGATCTACGCCATGGTCTTCCTGCTTCCCGGTGATCCGATTGCCGCGTTGGCGGGCGACAAGGCGCTCAGTCCGGCTGTGGCAGCACAGCTTCGGGAGCGCTACCACCTCGATCTCCCCTTCTATCAGCAGTACCTGCTGTACCTGAAGGGCATCTTCACGCTGGACTTCGGCACATCGTTCTCCGGACGACCTGTCAGTGAAGTTCTGGCACAGGCATTTCCGATCACGATGAAACTTGCCTTCATGGCACTGATCGTCGAGACCGTCTTCGGTGTCGGCTTCGGCCTCATCGCCGGCCTGCGTAAGGGCGGATTCTTCGACAGCACCGTCCTGCTGTTCAGCCTCGTTCTCATCGCCATCCCGATCTTCGTGATCGGCTTCCTGGCTCAGTTCTTCATCGGCGTCAAATGGGGCATCGTCCCGCCGACGGTCGGTGGCAACACCAGCTTCACCAATCTCCTGCTCCCCGCCCTGGTTCTGGGTTCGGTCTCGTTCGCCTACGTACTGCGACTGACCCGAACGTCCGTGGCGGAGAACCTGAGTGCCGACTACGTGCGCACTGCCACCGCCAAGGGACTTTCCCGTGGACGAGTGGTTCGCGTGCACGTGTTGCGCAACTCGCTGATCCCCGTGGTCACGTTCCTGGGCGCCGACCTCGCAACGTTGATGGGCGGCGCCATCGTCACCGAGGGCATCTTCAACATCAACGGCGTCGGCGGCACGATCTACCAGGCCGTGACCAGAGGTGAAGCGCCGACGGTGGTTTCGTTCGTCACCATTCTCATCGTGATCTACCTGATCGCAAATCTGCTCGTCGACCTCTTGTACGCCGCGCTCGATCCGAGGATCCGCTATGTCTGAGACCGTGAAGACCGGACGCGCAGTCCGGCAAAGTCATTTCGTGGCACCGCCCGAAGTTGCGGCACCGGGGGAGACGGACGCCGTCAAACTCGATCAGGCGCCGACCAGCATGTGGACCGATGCGTGGCGCGACCTACGCAAGCGCCCCCTGTTCATCATCTCGACGATCATCATCCTCGCGGTCATCGTCATCGCAGCGTTTCCGAGCTTGTTCACGAGCACCGATCCGCGGTTCTGCGACCTGACCTACAGCATGCAGGGGCCGACCTCAGGGCACTGGTTCGGTTTCGACCGCCAGGGCTGTGACGTGTACTCGCGCACCATCTACGGTGCTCGCGCATCCGTACTCGTGGGCGTCGGCGTCACGGCGTCGGTGCTGGTGATCGGCGTGATCTTCGGTGCGCTGTCCGGTTTCTACGGCGGATGGACCGATTCGATCCTCTCCCGTGTCGCCGACATCTTCTTCGGCATCCCGCTGATCCTGGCTGCCATCGTCCTGATGCAGCTGTTCACCGATCGCACCATCTGGACCGTCGTCGGCGTGCTGGCGCTCTTCGGCTGGCCGCAGATGGCAAGAATCGCTCGAGGCGCGGTGATCTCGGCGAAGAACAACGATTACGTCATGGCCTCGGAAGCGTTGGGTGTCTCGAAGCTCAAGACACTGATCCGCCACGTCATCCCGAACTCGTTGGCGCCCATCATCGTGGTCGCCACCATCTCGCTCGGTACGTACATCGTTGCCGAGGCGACGCTGTCCTTCCTCGGTATCGGTCTTCCGTCCACCGAGGTTTCGTGGGGCGGCGACATCAGCAACGCTCAGGTGACGCTGCGTCAGGGTTCGACCATTCTGTTCTACCCGGCAACGGCTTTGGCGATCACCGTTCTCGGATTCATCATGATGGGTGACGCTCTGCGCGACGCCCTCGATCCCAAGTCGCGGAAGCGGTGAGCACGATGACCACCAAGGAAACTCTCACCTCGGAGGAAACTCCGTTGCTCGAGATTCGTGATCTCGAGGTGTCTTTCCAGTCCAATTCCGGTCCGGTTCCGGCAGTTCGAGGCGTCAGCCTGACCGTGTATCCGGGTCAGACGGTCGCCATCGTGGGCGAATCGGGTTCCGGTAAGTCCACCACCGCCCACTCGATCATCAATCTGCTTCCCGGCACCGGCAAGGTGACGGCAGGCGAGATCATCTTCGACGGCAAGGACATCTCGAAGGTCTCGGAGAAGGACTTCGTCCACATCCGGGGCAGCCAGATCGGTTTGGTTCCGCAGGACCCGATGTCGAATCTGAATCCCGTGTGGAAAGTGGGCTTCCAGATCGAGGAAGCTCTGGCCGCCAACGGAATTGCCAAGGGCAAGGCAGCCAAGGTTAGGGCCGCCGAACTGCTCGAGGAGGCCGGCCTCGCCGAAGCCGAGAGTCGGTTGGGCCAGTACCCGCACGAGTTCTCGGGCGGTATGCGTCAGCGCGCACTGATCGCGATCGGGTTGTCCGCTCGTCCGAAACTCCTGATCGCGGACGAGCCGACGTCGGCGCTCGACGTCACCGTCCAGCGTCAGATCCTCGACCACCTCGACGGTCTGACTACGGAACTCGGCACCGCCGTTCTTCTCATCACTCACGATCTGGGCCTGGCCGCCGAGCGCGCCGAGCATCTGATCGTGATGAGCAAGGGTCGTATCGTCGAATCCGGTCCGGCACTGGAGATTCTGAAGCGCCCGCAGCATCCGTACACGCAGAAGCTGGTCGCGGCTGCGCCGTCGTTGGCGTCGAAGCGGCTCAGCTCGTCGGTGGCGCGCGCCGAGATTCGCGAACAGGCGGAAGAGGTCGCCGAAGCGGTCAAGGCCGAGGAAAGTGCGGCAGAGTCCTTCGGCAAGGTGACCGACGACGTTCTTGTCGTCGATCATCTGACCAAGGTGTTCAAGCTGCGCAAGGGTTTCCGCAAGACCACCGACTTCACAGCCGTGAACGACGTGTCCTTCAAGGTCCGCCGCGGAACCACGACTGCAATCGTCGGCGAATCGGGTTCCGGTAAGTCGACGGTCGCACAGATGGTCCTCGGTCTGCTCGAGCCCACTGCAGGCAACGTGGTCTTCGACGGTCAGGACGTGGCGAAACTCGGTGCGAAGGAAACATTTGCGTTCCGTCGACGAGTGCAGCCGATCTTCCAGAACCCCTACGGCACACTCGACCCGATGTACTCGATCTACCGCACGATCGAGGAGCCGCTGCGTACCCACAAGGTCGGGACCAAAGCCGAGCGTGAGGCTCGCGTCCGCGAACTTCTCGACAAGGTGGGTCTACCGCAGTCGGTCATGCGTCGGTTCCCGAACGAACTCTCCGGTGGACAGCGTCAGCGCGTCGCCATCGCGCGAGCACTGGCCTTGCAACCGGAGGTCGTGATCTGCGACGAGGCGGTCTCCGCTCTCGACGTGCTCGTGCAGGATCAGATCTTGACCCTGCTCAACGACCTGCAGGCAGAGTTCGGGTTGACGTACCTCTTCATCACGCACGACCTGGCCGTGGTTCGTCAGATCGCGGACAACGTGTTGGTGATGTCGCGTGGCTCGATCGTCGAATCGGCACCGATCGACGACGTGTTCGGTAATCCGCAACAGGACTACACCCGCAAGTTGCTCGACGCGATTCCCGGTGGGTCCATCAAGCTGGGAAGCTGACGCAACAGGTAGGTAGGCAAGTCCGCAGAGGGGCTGCAAGGGTACCGTCGTTGATCGTGACGGACCCCTTGCAGCCCCTCGTCGATCTTCCAGGCGTACGCGCCGCCGCCGATCATGCGCGCGACGCTCTGGGTGAGGTTCATCGGCACAAGACCAACCGTCGCGGTTGGCCCACCACTGCCGCCGAAGCCGCGGTTCGTGCCGCGCGCGCTTCCGCATCGCTCGCCGGTGGCACCACCGAATTGCCGACCGAGGGCATGGCCGGTGACCCGATTCTCGCGGGTGCTCTGCGCGTGGCTCAGGCTCTCGACGGCGACAGCCTTCCGCTCATGGAGTCGACGTGGAAGCGCGCCCCACTTCAGGCTCTGGCCCGGCTGCACCTGTTGGCCGCGGCGGATCTCGTCGAGGACGCGGATCAACTGGGGCGGCCACGGTCGGATCGCGGAGTGGGGGAGCGGTTGGACGCTCTCGCCCAACTCGTTACAGGCGGAACCAGTGCACCGGCACCTGTTCTGGCGGCCGTCGTTCACGGAGAACTCTTGGCGCTGAGCCCGTTCGGCACCGCTGACGGCATCGTCGCCCGCGCGGCCTCGCGTCTGGTTGCGGTCTCGTCGGGGCTGGATCCGCACAATCTCGGGGTCCCCGAGGTCAGTTGGCTTCGGCGGCCACAGGCGTACACGGACGGCGCGGCAGGGTTTGCTTCGGGAAATCCGGCCGGAGTCGGCAGCTGGGTGATTCTGTGCTGTGGTGCTCTCGAAGCCGGTGCGCGAGAGGCGACTTCGATTGCCGACGCCGCTACCGGATAGTCCGGCAAATTCCGCCTGTCGGAACATAACGAACGGGCGGCGCTGCCGATAAATCGACTTCGCCGCCCGTCAGCACGGACTACTCGTTACCAAGCGTGCTCGGTGGGTTGTGTGGGTGGCCTCGGCGAGGGATCGCGCTTTCTGAGGTCGTCCCCGCAACCTGTGCGGGGTCCTCGCTCAAATTGAACGAATCTCGCAGGCCCACAACGCTTCTGCCCTTATAGTGGCTTGTGCTCCGCGTGGGTGCCCTAGTGCCCGTGCTAGGAATTTCGGTTGGGGAAACGGTCCTTCTCTTCCGAGCCGTTCCTGGCCTTCCGTTCTTCCGTAACTCCTTTGTACCCTGTGTCCGGGCTCACAGCAAGTACCAATTTTTGTTTGTGGGCCTTGGATTTCAGCGTTTCCGGCGCAGTAGCCCGAAGGTCATGGCGCCGGCCACCAGAGCTGCGATTCCCACCGCAGCGGTAGTGGCCACCGTGGTCGTGGACTGGGCCGACAATCGGGCACGAAGTGAGACCGGATTCGAGAAAGTCAGTATGGGCCAACCGTTTACGGCTGCTTCCTTGCGCAACGCTCGATCGGGGTTGACTGCGGTCGGATGTCCGACAGCCTCGAGCATGGGTAAATCCGTCACCGAGTCGGAGTAGGCGTAACTGGCGGCGAGGTCGTAACCGTACTCCGCGGCGAGTTTTTCCATGGCTTCGACCTTGCCGGGGCCGTAGCAGTAGAAGTCCACCTCGCCGGTGTAGTGGCCGTCTTCCTCCCTCATCGACGTCGCGACGGAATGGGTGGCGCCGAGGGCGCGGGCGATCGGTGCGACGATCTCTTCACCCGAAGCAGACACGACGATGACGTCGTGTCCACGCAGCTTGTGATCTGCGATCAGATCGGCCGCCTCGGCGAAGACGAGTGGATCGACGATGTCGTGCAGAGTCTCCGCGACGACGGCCTTCACCTGTTCCACGTCCCAGCCCGCACACATCGCCGTCAGATGCTCGCGCATGCGCTCCATCTGATCGTGATCGGCGCCGGACAGTAGAAACAGGAATTGCGCATAGCTGCTCTTGAGAACCGAGCGTCGATTGATCAGACCCTGTGCGAAGAATGGCTTGCTGAACGCCAGGGTGCTCGACTTCGCGATGATCGTTTTGTCCAAATCGAAGAAAGCGGCTGTCCGCCCGGTATTCAGTCCGTTCGCAGGCTTGTCGGTCACAGGATTGAGGATAGTCCGACAGGCGGTTCGTGTGCTCTTCGGCAAGCGTCCTCTTTCGGCGAAAAACAGCAGTTCAGTGCAGCTCAGGCTTGCATTTCTCGCCGATGGCGGGTGTAAGATCGTTGCTGTTCGATTCGTTCGAACTAGTTCAGCCCGACCCCCCGGGGCTGAACTCAGACGGCCCCCGCCTCCTCCCCCCCATTGGCGGGGGCCGTCCTCTGTCTCAGGCCTGTTTCTCCCCAACCTCCCAGTTGTCCACAGGGTTGTTCGGCCCACTGTTTTCGGTGCCGGTGCTCGTTCAGGCTCTGCAGTCATGAACACGACGATCAGCTCTCAGGAAACCGGGGCTCCCATTCTGGTTCTCGTCGACGACGCGAAAATCCTCGCGAGCGTGCGACGCGTCGCTGCCGCGGTGGACCGCCGGCTGGACGAGGCCGAACATCCCGTGTCCCGGCAACAGTGGAACCGGGCCTCGGCGGTGGTACTGGACGCGTCGGCTGCGCGAGATGCTCTGGCTCGTTCCCCCAAGCGAACGCGAGTGTTCCTCGTATGCGACGGCACACCGACCGTCGACGATTGGAAGAGCGCCACCGCGATCGGAGCCGACAGCGTTCTGTCCTTGCCCGAGGAAGAGAACGCGCTGGTCGCAGTTCTGGCCGATCACGTAGACGTCAGTGGTGACGGCACCGTCGTGAGCGTGGTGGGTGGTTGTGGCGGCGGCGGAGCCTCGGCAACTGCTGCGGCTGTCGCGTTGACGTCGGCGGCACGTCACGTCCCGACGCTGTTGGTGGACGTCGACGCACTCGGTTCCGGCGCCGACGTGCTGTTGGGTATCGAGACTGCTCCCGGATTACGTTGGGGTGCACTGACCGTCGAGGGCGGGCGGTTGTCCCCGGATGCGCTGCGCGATGCACTGCCGGCGAAGGGAAAGTTTCTGAGGGTTCTGGCGAGCAGTCGCCGGGAGATCGACGGTCCGACAGTGACCGCCGTTCGCGCCGTGCTGGACGCAGGTCGCAGTTCCGGCGGGCTCGTGGTCTGCGACGTGCCACGTCATCCCAGCGAGGTAGGTCAGGCCGTGTTGGAGATGTCGGATTCGGTGCTCGTGGTGGTTCCGGCCACCGTGGCCGCATGCGTCGCGGCCGAGAAGGTCGGAGCCTGGGTGGTGCGACACAACTCCAACGTCGGTCTCGTCGTGCGTGGGCCGGCACCGGGAGGCCTACGCGGCGCCGATGTGGCAGACATGCTCGGCCTGCCCCTGACGGCCGTGATGCGCGGCCACCGATCGCTGGCGCCGATGCTCGAGCGTGGTGGCCTCGAATTGACCCGCGGTTGTCCGTTGAGTGTGGCGGCAACAGCGGTACTCGACGCCGTCGAATCCGGCGCACGCCCGCGCAGGGCTGCGGCATGAGTGCGTTGGTCACGGCCGAACTGCTCGACCGAGTTCGCGAGCGATTGACGGCGTCGTCGGTCGCCGAGCCGACGGCGGCCACCGTTGCCGATGCCGTGCGAGCCGAGTCCTCCGGCGTTCTGGCGGACACGGATCTGTTGGAGGTCGTCAGGGTGCTCCAGACGGAACTGACAGGAGCGGGGCCGCTCGAACCTCTGCTGCACGAACCCGGGGTCGCCGACGTACTGGTGACCGCGCCGGATCAGGTCTGGGTGGACCGCGGGGTCGGCCTCGAAAGGTCAGGGGTGCGGTTCACCGACGAGGCAGCTGTGCGTCGATTGGCGCAGCGGTTGGCACTGTCGGCAGGTCGACGCCTCGACGACGCCCAACCGTGGGTCGACGGCCGCCTGCGGGGCGTCGGCGACGGGCACTTCGGGGTACGACTTCATGCCGTACTCGCACCCGTGGCCCAGGGTGGAACTTGCGTGTCACTGCGAGTGTTGCGGCCCGCGACCCAGGGTCTCGACGCGCTGTCCGCCCACGGCGCCGTGGAACCGGACGCGCGGGAGCTCCTCAATCGCATCATTTCTTGTCGCTTGGCTTTTCTGGTGATCGGCGGGACCGGTGCGGGAAAGACCACGTTGTTGTCCGCCATGCTCGGCGCGGTCGACCCGCGCGAGCGAATCGTCTGTGTCGAGGACGCGGCCGAACTGGCGCCGCCGCATCCGCACGTCGTCCGCCTCGTCGCCAGAGCTCCCAACGTCGAGGGCGTCGGAGAGGTGACGGTGCGCGATCTGGTTCGGCAGGCACTACGAATGCGTCCCGATCGCATCGTCGTCGGTGAGGTCCGCGGCGCAGAGGTGACTGATCTGCTCACGGCGATGAACACCGGCCACGACGGCGGCGCCGGCACCGTTCACGCCAATTCGCCCGAAGAGGTGCCGGCCAGACTCGAGGCGTTGGCGGCGCTCGGCGGTATGGATCGCCACGCGTTGCACAGTCAACTTGCCGCGGCAGTTCAAGTGATCCTGCACGTGCACAGATTGGCTGACGGATCGAGGCGTCTCGAACAGATCGGTGTCATCGACCGCGGTGCGGACGGGTATGTACGAATCATGCAGGCGTGGCCGGACGGCGGTTCGGGTCGTGAGCGGCTCGAGCGGATGTTCCGGCTTCGCAATCGAGAGGTCGGGACGTGACGGTTTCCCTCTTGGCCTTCGCGTTGGCGGTCTCGATTGCGCCGGTGCGGGATTCACGTGCTCGGCTCGCTACGTACACCCCGAGCGTCCGCAAGCCCTCCCGGCAGATTCCGTGGCAGTTCGTCGCCGCATTTCTCGCGATTTCGGCCGCGTGGATCCTCGGAGGTCTTCCGGCAGGGTGTGCGGCTGTCGTCCTCGCCGGGACCCTGATCCTCCGTGGCCGACGCGCGAATGCAGCCGAAACCCGGGATCTCTCACAGAAGATGCTGCTCTCCGGTCTGGAGGTGCTGATCGCCGAGCTGAGCGTCGGCGCGCATCCTGCAGCGGCCAGTTCTGTTGCAGGCGAAGAATGTACCGGAGAAGTGAGTGCCGTATTCCGTTCCGCTGGGGCCAGGGCGCGTCTCGGTGGTTCTGCCGCAGCGGCCTTCGCGGTACCGGATTCGTGCATCGAGCGTGAGTTCTCCCGCATCGGATCCGTCTGGCGGGTCGCCGACCAACACGGGCTGGCACTGGCGGAACTACTCGGCGCCGTCCGGACGGACATGTTGGGACGTAGACGCTTTCGTCAGCGTACCGAGGCCGGGTTGGCGGGCGCTCGGGCGACCGCTGCGGTGTTGGCCTTTCTCCCGCTGTTGGGGATCGGTCTCGGGCAATTTATGGGTGCTTCGCCGCTGCGCGTGCTGTTCGGAGGTGGGCTCGGCGGCGTGCTCCTGGTGATCGGAACCGCCTGTGTCTCAGCTGGTCTGCTCTGGACCGACCGGATAACTGCGAAGGTCACGTCGTGAGTTGGGCATCCGTGGCGATGATGGCGTTGGCGTTCGCGATCATTCCCGCTCGTCGCGGTGCTTCGGCCAGGGCGGCAGAAATTCTCTTCGCGGACACAACAACAGAAGATTCGGTTCCAGTCCCGGACAAGCCGGATCCACTCGCAGTTGCCGCAAGTCTCGACCTTCTCGGGGCCTGCCTACGAGCGGGGCTTCCCGTCTCCGCCGCGATCACAGCGATGGCGTCGACGGCACCGAAACCGATGGCCGACTCGCTTCGTCGCGTCGCCGACCTTCTGGCGCTCGGTGCCGATCCCGACGCCGCGTGGAGCGAAGCCGCTCTCGATCCCGATACCGAGGCGCTCGCCAGAATGGCTCGGCGTTCCGCCCGTTCGGGTTCGTCGCTGTCCTCATCCATGGCCGAACTCGCCGAGCGCAGTCGAGGTGACGCCGAGGATCTTGCTGCTGCCGCAGCCGAACGCGCGGGAGTGCTGATCAGCGGTCCACTCGGGCTGTGTTTCCTGCCGGCGTTCATCGCCTTGGGCATCGTCCCGGTGGTGATCGGGCTTGCCACGACTGTGCTCGGTAACGGCCTGCTGTGAGCCGGATCCGAGTGAAAGCTCCTGCGGCAGAAGTGCTGCCACAGGTTTCGATTGAAGGGGGAGAAATGATTTCGAAGACGCTCAGGACGGTGTCGGCCAGATTTGCGCTGTTGGTAACGGAGGACGACGGTATGTCCACCGCGGAGTATGCGATCGGCACGATTGCGGCTGCCGCATTCGGTGCCGTCCTGTACACGGTTGTCACTGGCGACTCCATTGTCTCGGCGCTGACAGGCATCATTGACAAGGCGCTCAAGACAGCTGTGTGATGTTGTCCACGAGAGGTATTCGGCAAGCCGACGACGGCGCCGTGACGGTGGAGGCCGCGATTGCTCTGGCTTCGATCGTCACGGTGGTCGTGCTGTGTATCGGCGGAGTCCTGGCGGTGTCGATGCAGGTTCGGTGTGTCGACGCCGCTCGTGAGGCCGCGCGGTTGGTGGCACGTGGTGATCGTGAGTCTGCGGTCGCCACGGCCCGCCGGATCGCACCCGAAGATGCGTCGATCTCGGTGGAGATCGTGGACGGCTTTGCGGTGGCCGTTGTCAGCGCCGAGAGTGCGTTGCTGCCGTTGGTCGACATTTCTTCCGAGGCGGTGGCAGCAGTGGAGTCGGGAGTGGAGGAGGGGTGAACCTACGTGACGACGAAGGTGTTGCCACGGTTCTGGCGTGCTGCGTTCTGGCGGCGATCGTGATGGTGACCGGTGGGATGCTGCATGTCGGTTCCGCAGTGGTGGCTCGGCACACGGCTCAGTCGGCCGCTGATCTTTCGGCTCTCGGCGGTGCGGGCGCCTTGGACGGCGGCGACGAGTCGGCGTGTGAGATGTCCGCGGTGATCGCGGAGCGGATGCGTACGGTGCTCGAGGAGTGCGAGGTGCAGGGGTGGGATGTATTGGTCGAGATACGCGCACCGGTGTTGTTGTCGGGCTTCGGGATCGGGGATGCGCAGGCTTACGCGCGTGCGGGTCCGGTCAGCTGATCGTGTCGATCACGGCGGTCAGAACCTTGACCGCGCCGTCTTTGTCGAGTGGGTCGTTTCCGTTGCCGCACTTGGGTGAATAGACGCAGGACGGGCAACCGTGAGCGCACTCGCAGGACAGTATGGCGTCGCGCGTCGCGGTGAGCCATCGGGACAGTTCGCTGTGCCCTCGGTCGGCGAACCCGGCGCCGCCGGCATGACCGTCGTAGACGAAGACGGTCGGGAGTCCGGTGTCCGCGTGCATCGCGGTGGACACTCCGCCGATGTCTCCGCGGTCGCAGATCGCCACCAGTGGCAGCAGGCCGATTGCGGCATGTTCGGCGGCATGCAGTGATCCGGGGAACCGTTCGGGCGGGACCCCGATGGATTCGAGGAGTTCCGGCGTGACCGTGTACATCACTGCCCTGGTGGGCAAAGTGTGTGCGGGCATGTCGAGTTCGATCGAGTCGAGGACTTCACCCGAAGTCAACCGTCGTAGGTATCCGACGACTTGATGTGTCACCTCGACCTGGACGAGAGCGACGGCGATGTCGCCGTAGTTCTTGTGCTCGAGTTGTTCGGTGATCGTGATTTCGGTGGTCTCGCGGGCCGAGGTGGTCCAGTCCGGATTCTCGGTGTGTACCAATGCGAGTCCGACGTCGAGGTCCAGTTCGTCGACGACGTAGGTCTCGCCTTGATGGATGTGCACGGCGCCGGGATGAACTGTGGCCGGAGCGCGGCCCGCGTCGACAGTGCCCAGCATCCGGCCGGATTCCCCGTCGACAATGGCCACCTGAGTTCCGATGCCGCCGCGAATGTCCAAAGAGCCGTGGGGGTTCGAATCGGCGGTGACGAACCACCCGTGCTTTCGGCGCCGGATCTTGCCTTCCTCGGACAGTCTCGTCAGAACCTCGAGAGCCCCGAACGCGTCCACCTCGGCATCGGAAAGTGGGAGTTCCATTGCAGCGCAGAGAAGTTGTGGTCCCAGGACGTACGGATTTCCGGGATCTGTCACCGTCGCCTCGACGGGTTTGTCGAGTACCGCTGACGGATGGTGAACGAGGTAGGTGTCGAGTGGATCGTCGCGGGCGATCAACACGACGAGTGAACCCTCGCCGCGTCGCCCGGAGCGACCCGCTTGCTGCCAGAACGAGGCGACGGTGCCCGGGAAGCCTGCCACGACAACGGCGTCGAGGCCTGCGATGTCGACGCCGAGCTCCAGTGCGTTGGTGGTGGCTGCGCCCAGCAGTGTGCCGTCGGCGAGTGCAGCTTCCAGTTCGCGTCGGTCCTCGGCCAGATATCCGGCGCGATACGACGCGACTCGCTCGGCGAGGTCCGGGTCCACCTCGGCGAGTAGACGTTTGGTGGCCATCGCGGTCAGTTCGGCGCCGCGGCGGGAGCGGACGAAGGTGAGAGTGCGGGCGCCTTCGATCATGAGGTCGGCCATGATCCGCGCGGCTTCCGCGCCCGCGGGACGTCGTACCGGGCTACCGTTTTCGCCGGTCAATGCCTCGAGTAGCGGCGGCTCCCACAGCGCGACGGTGCGTGGGCCGTGCGGCGATCCGTCTTTCGTGACCTCGGTGCAGTGTGCGCCGATGAGCCGCGATGCCGCTGCGCCGGGATCTGCTGTGGTCGCACTCGCCAGGATGAAGGTAGGTTCGGCGCCGTAACGGGCTGCAATTCTGCGTAGTCGCCGGATCACGAGCGCGACGTTGGATCCGAAGACTCCCCTGTAGGAGTGGCATTCGTCGATGATCACGTATTTCAGGTTGCGGAAGAAGTGCGCCCATCGCTGATGGGTACGAAGCAGCGAAATGTGGATCATGTCGGGGTTGGTGAAGAGCCAGCGTGAGTTCTCACGTGCCCAAGTGCGGAGTTCCTGAGAGGTGTCGCCGTCGTACGCACTGGCGTTCGTGCTGCGAAGTTCGACGTCGAAGTCGGTGAGGGACAGCACTGCTCGCAGTTGATCGGAGCCCAGCGCTTTGGTGGGGGAGAGGTACAGGGCTGTTGCGAGCGGATCGGTCGCCATGGCCGTCAGCACCGGGAGTTGGTACGCCAGTGACTTACCCGACGCCGTACCGGTGGCCACGACCACGTGTTTTCCGGCGTAAGCGAGGTCGGCGGCCTCACTCTGGTGGATCCACGGGGACCGCACGCTGTGCTCGGCGAGCGCACGTACGACGCTGGGGTGCACCCACTCCGGCCATTCGGTGAACTCGGCTACGCGAGCAGGTAACTGCGCGGTGAACATCAGTGGGTTTTCGCTTCCACTGACCCCGGCGACGACCCGATCGAGCAGCATCTGCCCGTAGGTCTCGCCAGGCTTCCCTCCCGGGGCGGGGATCGGGGAAGGTGCGTTCACGTGACTCTCCGGGCTCGGCGTTGGGGTGTGGCGGCAATCGGAAACTGTCGCTACCTGCAGTTTTGATGATACGCAACGGTCGGCGGTCTTGGTGGAACCGGGTGCTCGGCGCGCGCGCGGGAAACCACGATCGTGGGCTGTTTTTCTCGTAGCGAACTTTTAACGTTTTTAGTTCCCTTTTCGACTGTTGTGCACGCGGAGAACATGGTTGACTGACAATCGGTCGCAGCTTCTGTGTTCGTAGGCTTGAGAAAGTGCACGCTCGCAGGATCGTTGTTGCGGGCGCGGTGCTCTGCCTTTCCTGAGGGGGAAATAAAGACGTACAGCGGTCGGAACCGGCCCGGTGGACTGTAAGGGCTGTTCACCGAATCCGGTGTTAGAAAGAGAAGGAAAAGCATGGCACAGGGCACTGTGAAGTGGTTCAACGCTGAAAAGGGCTTCGGCTTCATCGCTCCCGAAGACGGTTCCGCAGACGTCTTCGTTCACTACTCCGAAATTCAGGGCAACGGCTTCCGTACCCTCGAGGAGAACCAGCGTGTGGAGTTCGAGGTCGGCCAGGGCACCAAGGGTCCCCAGGCTACCGGCGTTCGCGCGGTCTGATTTTTCCGCTCACTTGCTGAGCGAATAGTTCGGACAGTATTTGTCCCCCATCGCATCCGTGCGGTGGGGGACAAATCTTTTCGGGCTGAGTTAGTACTTTCCCTGTCCGAGGTGAATGCACGCAGCTGTTCGGCCACGGCCGGTCGTCTATGCCGTCGATACCTTCGTGGCTTACGTTTCACTCTGTGAGCCAACTGTCCTTTTTCTCTGCCGAGTCGATTCCACCTGCCGTGACGGACCTTGCCGGAATGCTGGCCGGACCGGGGCAGGTCGTGACCTCGGAGGATCGCGCGCGGATCTCGATCGTCGTGGATCGGGACTGGAGAGCACAGGCCGTTGCCGAGTTGATCGCGCAGTGCGGACTCGGGGCCGAGGTGACGCGTAGCGAAGAAGGCAGCCCACTCGTCCGAACTCAGTCGACGCCCGCACTCCTTCCGCTGTCCGTGCAATGGACCAAGGGAGCAGTGAAGGCCGTGCCGGTCGGGTGGGTTCCTAATTCTCGCCAACTCCGGGTGTGGGCCGTCGCCGCCGGCCGCCTCGAAGAAGGCGGTGAACGATTCGTGTTCGGCCTCGACCCCCATGCGAAAGAGACACACGCACCGCTGGCTCAGGCCTTGATGAGGGTTGGTATCGCGCCGACTCAACTGGGTAACCGGACACCGGGTCCGGGGCTCCGTGTGTCGGGAAAGAAGAGACTGACAAAGCTCGTCGAATACCTCGGTGAGGCGCCGAAACACGTCGACACCTCTGTCGCCTGGCCACACGTCTGACAGTGCTCATGCCGCGTGTCCGACGGAGCCCATACTGTACTGATCTGCACGAATGTCTTGCGGGTATGTCACTCTGTAAAGAGAGACACGGGGTATAACTTGCTCCACACGTCTAGTTCTGAAGATCTGCCGACGGCAGTGAACGTCCAAAGGAAGGCTCGGGCAGCAGGTGGCTAAAGCGGACAACGGCAGCGGTCAGGGAGCGTCCGGTAACCCTCGTCGCCTCGTGATCGTCGAGTCACCGACCAAGGCGCGCAAGATCGCTCCCTACCTCGGTAAGGACTACGTCGTCGAGGCATCGGTCGGTCACATTCGCGACCTGCCACGAGGCGCAGCAGACGTTCCGGCCAAGTACAAGGGCGAGTCGTGGGCCCGTCTCGGCGTCAACGTCGATCACGACTTCGAGCCGCTCTATGTCGTGAGCCCGGAAAAGAAGGGCAAGGTCGCGGAACTCAAGTCTCTGTTGAAGGACGCCGACGAGCTCTTCCTCGCAACTGACCCCGACCGCGAGGGCGAGGCAATCGCCTGGCATCTCCTCGAGACTCTCAAGCCCAAGATTCCGGTTCGTCGAATGGTCTTCCACGAGATCACCGAGCCGGCAATCCGTGCTGCCGCCGAAGACACCCGCGAACTCGACACCGACCTCGTCGATGCTCAGGAAACCCGCCGCATCCTCGACCGTCTCTACGGTTACGAGGTCAGCCCGGTTCTCTGGAAGAAGGTCATGCCGAAGCTCTCGGCCGGCCGCGTCCAATCGGTGGCCACTCGCGTCATCGTCCAGCGTGAACGCGAGCGCATGGCGTTCAAGTCGGCGTCGTACTGGGACATTTCCGCGACGCTCGACGCCGGTGCAGAGGCCAGCCCGCGTAGTTTCGGTGCTCGCCTGGTCTCCGTCGACGGTTCGCGTGTCGCCTCCGGCCGTGATTTCGGAGCTGACGGAAAGCTCAAGGGCAGCGCGGTCACCGTGCTCGACGAGGCGTACGCGCGTCGTCTCGCGGAAGCGTTGCAGGGCGTCGACCTCACTGTTTCCTCCGCAGAAGACAAGCCGTACACCCGCAAGCCTTACCCGCCGTTCATGACGTCGACGCTCCAGCAGGAAGCCGGACGCAAACTTCGTTTCACGTCCGAGCGTGCAATGCGCATCGCACAGCGTCTGTACGAAAACGGCTACATCACCTACATGCGTACCGACTCGACGACTCTCTCGGAGTCGGCGATCGCTGCCGCTCGTGCGCAGGCCACCGAGTTGTACGGTCCGGAATACGTGCATCCGACGCCGCGTCAGTACACCCGCAAGGTCAAGAACGCGCAGGAAGCCCACGAAGCGATCCGCCCCGCCGGCGACGTGTTCCAGACCCCGGGTCAGCTGCACTCCAAGCTCGATTCAGACGAGTTCAAGCTGTACGAACTGATCTGGCAGCGGACCGTCGCTTCGCAGATGGCCGACGCCCGCGGTACGACGTTGACGCTTCGCATCTCCGGCACGGCAGGCACCGGCGAGGACTGCACGTTCTCCGCTTCGGGTCGCACCATCGTGTTCGCCGGCTTCCTCAAGGCTTACGTCGAGAGCGTCGACGAAGAAGCCGGCGGTCAGTCCGACGACGCCGAATCCAGGCTTCCGGTGCTGGTCAAGGGTCAGGAAGTCACGGCCACCAAGCTCGATCCGGACGGGCACAGCACCAACCCGCCCGCTCGCTACACAGAAGCCAGCCTGATCAAGACGCTCGAAGAACTCGGCATCGGCCGTCCTTCGACCTACTCGTCGATCATCAAGACCATCCTCGATCGCGGATACGTCTACAAACGTGGCAGCGCGCTGGTTCCGTCCTGGGTGGCGTTTGCCGTCATCGGGCTGCTCGAGGTGCACTTCGGCCGGCTGGTCGACTTCGATTTCACGGCAGGAATGGAAGACGATCTCGACGCGATCGCCGGTGGCCGTGAGCAGCGTGGCAACTGGCTGAGCAGCTTCTACTTCGGCGGCGAGACAGGCGCTGAAGGTTCGGTCGCCCGCGAGGGCGGGCTGAAGAAGATGGTCGGTGTCAATCTCGAGGAGATCGACGCTCGCGAGGTCAACTCCATCCGACTGTTCGACGACGCCGAGGGTCGCGAAGTTCACGTGCGCGTCGGCCGGTTCGGCCCGTATCTCGAGCGCATGGTTCAGAACCCGGACGATCCCGAAGGCGATTTGATCTCGCAGCGGGCAAATCTTCCCGATGACCTGCCACCGGACGAGCTCACTCCCGAGTACGCCGAGAAGTTGTTCTCGACGCCTCAAGAGGGCCGCAAGCTGGGCGTCGACCCGCTGACGGGCCACGAGATCGTCGCGAAGGAAGGCCGCTTCGGTCCCTACGTGACCGAGATCCTGCCCGAACCGCCGGCCGAGCCGGAACCGGACATCGTTCCCGTCACCGCTCCCGAGCCGGAAGAAATCAGCTCGGGCAGCACCAAGACTGCGGTGAAGAAGGCCGCGGCCAAGAAGGCGCCTGCGAAGAAGGCTGCCAAGAAGGTCGCAGGCCCCAAGCCGCGGACCGGATCGCTGCTCAAGTCCATGGACTTGGCGACGATCACCTTGGAAGATGCGCTGCGTCTGCTGTCGCTTCCGCGCGTCGTGGGTGTCGACCCCGAATCGAAGGAAGAGATCACCGCGCAGAACGGCCGTTACGGTCCGTACCTGAAGAAGGGCACGGACTCACGCTCGCTCGCCAACGAAGAGCAGATGTTCACCGTCACGCTCGACGAGGCCCTCAAGATCTACGCCGAGCCGAAGCGTCGTGGGCGTCAGGCGTCGGCAACGCCTCCGCTGCGTGAGTTGGGCGTCGATCCGGTCAGCGAGAAGCCGATGGTGATCAAGGACGGCCGTTTCGGTCCGTACGTCACCGACGGCGAGACCAACGCCAGCCTTCGCAAGGACGACGACGTCGAATCCATTTCCGATGCTCGGGCGTCGGAGTTGCTGGCTGATCGTCGTGCGCGCGGCCCGGTCAAGAAGAAGGCAGCAGCCAAGAAGGCTCCGGCCAAGAAGGCCGCTGCCAAGAAAACAGCCGCAAAGAAGGCCCCGGCGAAGAAGGACTCGTAAGGCTTCGTCGGTGCCGACGGTTAGGGTTTTTGCATGAGTACTGAAGTGGCCGAACGAGGTGTGTTCGGTCGGCTGGTGGGTCAGCACGACGTCGAGCAGAGCCTGCGTGATGCTGCACTGTCGGCTCGTGGCGATTCCAGCGGCTCGGAGATGACCCACGCGTGGCTCTTCACCGGGCCACCCGGCTCTGGTCGTTCGGTGGCTGCTCTCTGCTTCGCCGCTGCCCTGCAATGCACCTCCGACGGTGCACCAGGGTGCGGTGAGTGTCATGCGTGTACGACGACGATGGGTGGAACCCATGGTGACGTACGACGGATCATCCCCGACGGCCTGAGCATCAGCGTCAAAGGCATGCGCGAGATAGTCAACATCGCTTCGCGTCGACCGACGACGGGGCGGTGGCAGGTGATCGTGGTCGAGGATGCCGATCGTTTGACCGAAGGCGCAGCCAACGCCCTCCTGAAGGTTGTCGAGGAGCCGCCGGACCGCACGGTCATCCTGCTCTGCGCGCCGACGACCGATCCGGAAGACATGTCTGTCACCCTCCGATCGCGGTGTAGGCACATGCCGTTGGTGACGCCGTCCGTCGAATCGATCGCCCAGGTACTGATCGACCGCGACGGGCTGGATCCGGAACGGGCGAGAATCGCCGCATCGATCAGCGGCGGACATGTCGGTCGGGCGCGGCGCCTCGCCACCGACGAGAGCGCGCGCGACGAGCGTCAGCGTTCGCTTCGGCTGGCCGCCGACGCGATCGGTGCTTCGACGGCGTACAAGGCCGCAGAGAACTTGGTGAAGTCGATCGAGGCTGACACCAAGGCGTTCTACGCCGAACTCAAGGAACAGGAACTCGAGGAGCTCAAGGTCTCCTTGGGTGGCGGTGGAACCGGCAAGGGAACAGCCGGGGCTCTGCGCGGATCGGCTGGTCTGATCAAGGACCTCGAAGCGCGCCAGAAATCGCGCGACACCCGGGCCCGCCGCGATCTTCTCGACCGGACGCTGATCGACCTGGCCGGCATGTACCGGGACGCGCTTTCCTATTCGCTGGGGTCGACGTCGACGGCGACCCATCCCGACATGGCTCGGCAGGCCGCCGAGTTGGCTGCCCGAACGTCCCCGGAGGGGTTGCTCAAGTGCATCGAAGCGGTGCTCGAATGCCGCGAGGCCGTCGACTTCAACGTCAAGTTGCAGTGGGCGCTCGATGCGATGGTTGCCTCCATCGGAGCCGCTTTCCGACCCCCGTTTTCGCGATCCGGGGGTTGACCAGATAGACTCGCCACCGCCGAAAGGCACGCTGCCTTAGCTCAGTCGGTAGAGCATTTCACTCGTAATGAAAAGGTCGAGAGTTCGATTCTCTCAGGCAGCTCAGCCAAGAGCCCCACACCCGGAAATCCGGATGTGGGGCTCTTGTCGTTAGTTCCCAATTCTTGCGTATGTGCGGTTTATCCTGAGTTCGGCGAACACGTGCCTGAACAGGGGAGACCTCGATGTCGGATCAGAACTGGGGACCAGGCCAACCACCGCAGAATCAGCCGCCGTACGGGCAGATGCCGCCGCAGGGTTATCAGCCGCCGACGCCCGCCTATCCGTACGCAACCTGGATCTCTCGGGTGTTCGCGTCAATTCTCGACGGCTTCGTCGTTCCGCTCCCGGGCGTCATCCTCGCGGGCATCGGAGCAGTGATCGCGTTCTCCGGATCCGAAGTGACCACATACGACGACGGCAGCGTGAGCGCTGAAGGCGGTAATCCGGTCGGGGTGATCGTCATGGTCGTCGGCATACTGGCGATCTTCTTGATCGAGGTGTGGAATCTCGTCTTCAGGCAAGGGAACACCGGACAGACGCTCGGCAAGAAGTGGCTGGGAATTTCGGTGATTCGGGAGTCCGACGGTGTGCCTCTCGGCCCGGTGATGGCGCTGCTTCGTTGGATCATGATGGCGATCCTGGGTGGCGCCTGCTTCCTCAACTATCTCTGGCCGCTCTGGGACTCGAAGCACCAGTGCTGGCACGACATGGTGGTCCGGTCGGTAGTCGTTCGCGCGCGCTAGTCGCTGCCGAGGTCTCTTACAGTGGGTGCCATGGAGTTGGAAGCGGTCACAAGTCGACGACGCTCGCTGGCCGCACCTGTCGGTGTTGCTGCAGTGGCCGTGACGGCCGCCGCGGTACTCCACTTCCGTGATCCCCACAGCGCGGGTAGTTACGGCGTTTGTCCGATGTACGCGTTGACGGGATTGTGGTGCCCGGCGTGTGGTGGCCTTCGTGCGGTCAATGACCTGACTAATCTGGATATTGGCGCCGCAGTGTCCAGCAATGCCTTGATCGTGCCGCTTATCGCGGTGTTGGTGATCGCGTGGATCGGTTGGACAGTGCGCCGTTGGAAAGGCACGCGGGATCGCATGATCGTGCTTCGGCCGACTGTGACGATCGTGGTGCTCGGAGTTCTCGTTGCATTTACGGTTGTTCGAAACACCCCGTGGGGGAGCTGGCTCGCGCCGGCGTGACGGTAAGAGGTCGACATGGCACTGCAGGTTTTTTCGCTCATCGTTCTGCTCGGCGCGCTGATCATCCTGATTCCGACGGCACGACGTGTCTTCGGCAAGAAGGACGACGAGTAGGCCTCGACAACTGAGCCCGAGCGGCACATGCTGGCGGTATGGCTGATTCGTTGAAAGCCCGCGTCAAGGAAAAGCTGCTGAGGCAACTCGCCGAGGACGGTCGGCACCCGATTCAGGAAGCTGAGGGTGACGATCCCCGGCTGGTTTCGATCAACGACGATCTCGAAGCGTTGGAACAGGCCGAGGAAGGCGATCCGATCGTCGAAGAACTGGCCGAGAGGTACTGGGTTCCGTGAAGTTTACCGACCGCAGTGCTCTGACCTGGCGATTTGGTGTTGTGTTGATCTTCGCGTAACTTTGTCCAGGTCAGAGCGACACGGACACCGACTCCCACCTGCGAGGGTGAGTGACACGAGGTTGTACGAAGTGCCTGGCGAACACAATCCAGTTTTTCTTCACGGGGTTCCGGTTTGCGCCGGTGGCCAGGTTGGGATAGGCTGGAAAAGTTGCCCCGGAGCGGCGGCCATAAGGTCGTGGTGATGGTGTGTGCGTGTTCTTTGAGAACTCAACAGTGTGTCGATGAATGTCAGTGCCAAATTTTTTGGTACTTCGCATGTCGGATGATGTTCCGGGCCTTCGGGTTTCGGTTCTGATGTTCGGGGTGTGAGTATTTTTCGTCGGTGATTGTTCATTCTTCCGTCTGAATGGTTGCCGACACATTTTTTGCTAGTTGAGTTTTTTTGCTAGTGATTTGACTCTTTTTGTCTATGACTGATTAGCCGGCCTT
>NZ_JAANTF010000040.1:0-1880 GCF_011290655.1 Rhodococcus sp. D-46
GGTTGAGGAACCACATGCGCTGCTGCGCCAACGACAACGGAACCCGAACCGGACGCACCTGCGCAGTCAACGCCGCACGTGAACCGCCACCGACATGAGAACCCAAACGAGCAGCCAACGCCTCCACCGTCGACGCCTCGAACAACTCCCGCACCGACACCGAAGCATCCAACGCCTGACCCAACCGAGACGTCACCTGCGTCGCAATCAGCGAATTACCACCGAGCGCGAAGAAATCATCATCCAAACCAACACGCTCGACGCCCAGAACATCCGCAAACGTCTGCGCAACAACCTCTTCCACCACCGACGTCGGAGCACGGAACACCGCAACCTGCAACGACGGAACCGGCAACGCCCGACGATCCAACTTCCCGTTCACCGTCAACGGAATCGAATCCAACACCACAAACGCCGACGGCACCATGTACTCCGGCAACAACGAACCCACCGACACCCGAAGATCGTCGACCGAAACGCTCACACCCGCAGCCGGAACCACATACGCCACCAACCGCTGATCACCCGGAGAATCCTCACGAACAACCACCGCCGTCTGCGCCACCGACACATCCGCCAACACCGCAGACTCGATCTCACCGATCTCGATCCGGAAACCACGGATCTTCACCTGATCATCCGCGCGACCCAGATACTCCAAATCACCAGCACTGTTCCACGACGCGACGTCACCCGTGCGGTACAACACCTCGCCGGCATTGAACGGATTCGCCACAAACCGCGTCGACGTCAACCCCGCCTGACCCAGATAACCCCGAGCCAACTGAACACCAGAGACATACATCTCACCCGCGACACCAACAGGCACCGGAGCCAAACGCGTATCGAGCACGAACACCTGCAGACCCGAAATAGCCTGACCCACAACACTCGCCGACGCATCCGCCGCCAACGCAGCATCCAACACACGATGGCTCACATGCACCGTCGTCTCCGTGATGCCGTACATGTTCACCAACGTCGGCGCGAAGTCACCGCGGCGGCCGTACCAATCCGACAAGCGACGCAACTCGAGCGCCTCGCCGCCGAAAACAACCCACCGCAACGACAACTCAGCAGCCCGACCGGATTCCGACGCCAACCGATCAGCCTCGGCCAACTGATAGAACGCCGACGGCGTCTGATTGAGCACCGTCACCCGCTCAGCAGCAAGCAACTCCAAGAACTGCTCCGGCGACCGCGACGTCACATAATCCACAACCACCAACGTGCCGCCGTACAACAGCGGACCCCACAACTCCCACACCGAGAAGTCGAACGCATAACTGTGGAACATCGTCCACACATCGGATTCGTCGAACCCGTACACACCCTCGGTATTCGCAAACAACTTCGCCACCGTCGTGTGCGGAACCTGCACACCCTTCGGGCGACCCGTCGAACCCGACGTGTAAATCACATACGCAACATTCGACGACCGCAACGGCGCAACACGATCCGCATCCGAAACCACCGAGCCATCGAACTCCGACACATCCACCGCGTCGATATCAACCACCGGCAAACCAGCGGGCAACACCAACTCACGCCCGGACCACGAAATCGCAGCCACCGGAGCAGCATCAGCCAACATGAACTCGACACGATCAGCCGGATACGACGGATCCACCGGCAAATACCCCGCACCGGACTTCACCACCGCCAACAACGCCACCACAAGATCCGCCGACCGCGGCAACGCCACCGCCACCAACGACTCCGGACCACAACCCTGAGCAATCAACCTGCGCGCCAAACGATTAGCCCGCACCGACAACTCACCATACGACAACGACTCGCCACCGAACCGCACCGCAACCCGATCACCAAACCGCGCAGCAGCATCATCGAACCACGCCGACAACGTCGAATCCACACCA
>NZ_JAANTF010000042.1:0-1424 GCF_011290655.1 Rhodococcus sp. D-46
GTTCAGCGGGCAGTCGGGAGTTCGACGGCGCCGTTTTCGAGGAGAACGTGTGCGTCGATCATCTGACCGCCCCGTTCGACGTAACCCATCAGGTTCGCTCCGGACCCCCAGCCGAGCAGTCGCTGTACCTCTTCGGAAAGATCAAGCAGTTTTTCACGCGGGATTGACAGGTATTGGTTCTCTTCCTGACGTAAGCAGGCGAGGTCGAATGCCATCGTCAAGCCGGTCCGTGGCGCCTCGGACGAGTTGTTACCACCGCCGTGGTACGTAGAACCGGTCCAGATGAGGGCAGCACCGGCCCGCATCACGGTCGGCGCCGCTTCGGCTTGTTTCGGGCCTCGTTGGTCGTCCCACCGATGGCTTCCGGGTATGACGAGGGTGCCGCCGTTTTCTGCTGTGAAATCGCTGACCGCCACCATGATCTGCAGTCGGCCCTCGCGTCCGTAGTCGGGGTGGCGCCACAGAAAGCTCGTGTCGTCTCGATGGAGACGCTGGGCACCCTGCCCTGGGTGGATTTCGATTGCCTGAGTGACACCGATCTGGATATCAGGCGTGATTTCGATCTGGTCGTCTCCGACCCAGACGGACAGGGGCACCTGAAGGATCTTCTTGGCGGCCCCGTAGTAGAGCGGGTGGAGCGCGATCTCGGGCATGAGGTCGATCCGACCGAACAGCCCTCCTGCTCTTCGCGTTTGGGTTCCGGCGAAGAATTCGTCTTCTCCGTAGCCGGTGCTTTCAAGGACGGGGCCAAGTTGGGCGCGCAGCTCGTCGAGCTGGGGGGTGTCGAGGAAATCTTCGACGATGACACCGCCGTCGCGGTGGATCACGTCGACGATCTCGTCGACTGTTGTTGTCGAGGGCAGGGCGGTGAGGTGATTGGCCATGGTTGTCATTGATGTCTCCTTAGATTGCGGATTGAGGGTTGGCGGAGAGTGTTTCGATTTGGGCGAAGATGCCCTTGTCCCCGTGCCCGGCTGCGCATGCACGTTGCAAGTTGTCGAGATTCGCCGTCATCAGAGCGGCGCGTTGGCCTGCTCGCTGCATCGATTGTTGCCAGGCTTCTACTGCGGCTGCGTATACGTTCAAGGTTGCCTGATCGGTCTCGTACTCTCCGGATTCGAACGCTTTGAGTGCTTCGTGAAGGAGTTCGAGAAGTTTGTCGGTCCACAGGTGCAAACTGTGGCGCATCTCCGCGATCGCGACGTCCTCGGACCGCACGTACGCTGCTGCTTCGTGGAAGGCACCGAGCGCGACGTTGAAGAATGCGCCTGCCATGGCCGCGTCGATCACGTTGGCGGCACCGGGACGGGCTCCGACATATCGTGATTGGGCGGCGATGGGTGTCAGAAGGCTCTGGACGTCCTCCCACACGTCCTCGTCTCCGGAATAGTTGATCCCTGAACTTTCGGTTCCGATGTCCTCCG
>NZ_JAANTF010000043.1:0-1325 GCF_011290655.1 Rhodococcus sp. D-46
TCACCCCTACCCACAACTCATCCCCTCAGTTTTCAACCTAAGTGGGTTCGGTCCTCCACGACGTCTTACCGTCGCTTCAACCTGGCCATGGGTAGATCACTCCGCTTCGGGTCTAGAGCATGCCACTGACTCGCCCTATTCGGACTCGCTTTCGCTACGGCTACCCCACACGGGTTAACCTCGCGACATGCCACTAACTCGCAGGCTCATTCTTCAAAAGGCACGCCATCACCCCCAGCAGTAAACTGCTCGAAGGCTCTGACGGATTGTAAGCGCACGGTTTCAGGTACTATTTCACTCCCCTCCCGGGGTACTTTTCACCTTTCCCTCACGGTACTAGTCCGCTATCGGTCACCAGGGAGTATTCAGGCTTATCGGGTGGTCCCGACAGATTCACACCAGATTTCACGGGCCCGGTGCTACTTGGGTTTCCATTACAACAGTCACAAAGTTTTCGTGTACGGGATTCTCACCCTCTACGACAGGCCGTTCCAGACCACTTCCACTAACCCTGTGATTTCTTACTGTTGGCCAACACGGCAGTATTGACAAAATGAACCCCACAACCCCACGAATGCAACACCTGCCGGCTATCACACACCCATGGTTTAGCCTCTTCCGCTTTCGCTCGCCACTACTCACGGAATCACGGTTGTTTTCTCTTCCTGTGGGTACTGAGATGTTTCACTTCCCCACGTTCCCTCCACACGCCCTATATATTCAGGCGCGGGTAACACGACATCACTCGTGCTGGGTTTCCCCATTCGGACATCCTCGGATCACAGCTCGGTTGACAGCTCCCCGAGGCTTATCGCAGCCTCCTACGTCCTTCATCGGCTCCTGGTGCCAAGGCATCCACCGTACGCTCTTCATTACTTACAACAAAGATGCTCGCGTCCACTGTGCAGTTCTCAAACAACACACAAACAACCACCTCACGCAGACACCAACAAGAAAAAAATCTTGCGGTATGACTGCAGCAGTCATTTGTCGTTACTTCCTAGAGAGGAAACACTCGCGTGTTCTCTCAGGACCCAACAGTATGCCGATATAATTTGTTCTCCCACCAGCACTGAGGCCGGCAGTAACGAAAACGAATGCTTGTCAGCGTCCACCCATGAGCAACCACCGTTCCACATACGGGAACGAAATGGCCTCTGCTTTCCTCAACCACACCTGTGTGCAGCGAGCGAAAGAGATGCTCCTTAGAAAGGAGGTGATCCAGCCGCACCTTCCGGTACGGCTACCTTGTTACGACTTCGTCCCAATCGCCGATCCCACCTTCGACGGCTCCCTCCCACAAGGGGTTAAGCCACCGGCTTCGG
>NZ_JAANTF010000044.1:0-1219 GCF_011290655.1 Rhodococcus sp. D-46
CAGTGAACCAGAAGCTGGAAAAGACGTCGAACAACTCCAGCTTGTCGAATAGCGGGCCGAGGGTTGGCTGCGCCGCGATGTACTGGGAAACTTTCTGTACGTTGAGATTTCGCTGAGGCAACATAGCACCGGGAAGTGCTGCGAGCGCCAAGAGGAACAGGAGCACGAGCGCGGTACTCATCGACGTCAACCTGCGCCAATTCTGGCGCAGTAGCCGAACGCTTTCTCGGATCATCAGTCTCGGGAGGCGACGGATGCGACCTCCCGCGGTGGCGCTATCTGTCATATCGGCAACACGACCGAACTGACGAATTCGTTGCGCAACCAGCCGACGAACATGCCCCACACGCCGGTGACCAGTGCGAGCCCGACAGCGACGAGCATTATTCCGCCGACGATCTGAATCGTCCGTGAATGGCGTTTGAGCCACCCGACGCCGCGGAGCGCCTTCGCCGACCCGAACGCCAGCACGATAAACGGAAGTCCCAATCCCAGACAGTAGGCGACAATCAGTATCACGCCCCGCGCTGCTGTCGTGCCTTCAGTTCCGGCCGCAACCGAAATAACCCCAGCGAGGGTGGGGCCGAGACACGGTGTCCAACCCAACGCGAACACGCCCCCCAACAAGGGAGCGCCGGCAAGGGATGAGATACGCCGCGGGGCGAACCGTGCGTCTTTCTGCAAGGCAGGAATCAAGCCGATGAACGTCAACCCCATCACGATGGTGATCACACCACCCACCCGTTGGAGCAGGTCTTCGTTGATACGAAGGGTGCCGATCACCCCGAACACCGACGCGGTGGCGAGAACGAACACCACGGTGAATCCGGCAACGAACATCGTTGCCGCGCCGGTAACCCGCCATCTGCCTGCAGGTTCCGAGGTCTCGTCGCCACGGGTCACCGCTGGAGAATCAGCTCCGGAAATGCCGGCCAGATACGACAGATATCCGGGAACGAGCGGCACCACACACGGCGATGCGAACGACACCAGACCGGCCAGAATGCACGCTGCTACGGCGAGCAGTAACGGGCCGCTCGCGGCGGCTGTCTGGAAGCTGGACCCGACACCTTGGGCGAGTTCGTTCACCGCTCGGCCGCCACACGCTCGATGACCGGTTGCAGATCCTCGGTGAGAAGTGCGCGAAGAAACACAGCGGCGACGCGCTGTCTGCGATCCAACACCAAGGTGGAGGGAATCACGCTTGTCGGATAGTTTC
>NZ_JAANTF010000045.1:0-1129 GCF_011290655.1 Rhodococcus sp. D-46
GAGGAATCGTCAAATTCTGTGGATTAAGGTGTGTCAGGCGACCTCGGATACCGGCGTGTCCGGTGACGGTTCCGGGGTGATCTCGACGGGTCGTTCGAGGAGCTTGCCCTTGTGGAACAGCGCACCGGCCCGCACCAACGCCACCAGGTGCGGGGCGTTCACGGCCCGCCAGCGGGCCTGGGCGGCCTCGATCAGCTTGTAGGCCATCGCCATCCCCGCCGCCCGCGACCCCGGGCCCTTTGTCACCTTGGTTCTCAAACGCACTGTCGCAAAAGTCGATTCGATCGGATTTGTCGTGCGCAGATGCACCCAGTGCTCAGCCGGATACCGGAAGAACTCGAGCAGCACGTCGGCGTCGTCGGTGATCTTCGCGACCGCCTTCGGGTACTTCGCGCCGTAATCGATCTCGAATGCCTTGATCGCCACCTGCGCCTTGTCGATGTCCTCGGCGAGGTAGATCTCCTTCATCGCCGCCAACGCACCAGGATGAGCCGACTTCGGCAGCGCAGAAAGAACATTCGCCTGCTTGTGAAACCAGCAGCGCTGTTCCCGCGTTTCCGGGAACACCTCGCGCAGGGCCCGCCAGAACCCCAAGGCACCGTCACCGACCGCCAGCACCGGGGCCCGCATCCCACGCCGGCGGCAATCCCGCAGCAGGTCCGCCCAGGACTCGGTCGATTCCCGGTACCCGTCGGAGAGGGCGACGAGCTCCTTACGGCCGTCGGCGCGGACACCGATCATCACCAACAGGCAAAGTTTCTCCTGCTCGAGACGCACTTTCAGGTGAATACCATCGACCCAGAGATAGACGTAATCCGCCTCCGAGAGATCCCGGGCGGCGAAGGCTCTCGCCTCGTCCTGCCACTGCGTCGTGAGGCGGGTGATCGAACTGGCCGACAGGCCGGCACCGGTGCCGAGGAACTGTTCGAGGGCGGGACCGAAGTCGCTGGTCGAGAGCCCGTGCAGGTACAGCAGCGGCAGCACCTCGGACACCTGCGCGGATTTGCGGGCCCATGCCGGCAGGATCGTCGAGGAGAACCGCCTACGTTCACCGGTGTCGGGGTCGACGCGCTTGTCATTGACCCGCGGCGCCTTCACCGCCACCGCGCCGGCGGCGGTGACCACCTCG
>NZ_JAANTF010000046.1:0-1000 GCF_011290655.1 Rhodococcus sp. D-46
CCGGATCGGGGCAACGAGAACAGCAGCAGCACAACTACTCCAGCGAGCACGATACCGATCAGATTGACACCGAGCTGAGCCAGCGAACTCAGCACGACATTCCACTTACCTGCGAAGACCGCAACGACCGCCAATCCCGCAGCTGGCACCGTCGTCACCGAGATGAACACCCCCACCAGGACCGTAGAGGTAGAGGTGACCGTTGCCAGCATGCCAGCCGCTCCCGCCAGCAGTGCTACCACCAGTGAGAACGGCCCCACCTCGTAGATGAAGTCGAATGCGCGGGCGTTCTCGACATCGCCGATTCCGACCCAGCCCAGACGAATCCACAGCAAGGTAGCCAGGCCGGTGAGGGCCATCGCGGCCGGAAACGAGATCGCGAGGGTACGAATCGAATTTCGCACGAGATCTTTGTCTCGACGTACCAGACCCACTGAAAGCGCTGCCAGCGGCCGGAACTCCGGCCCCACCACCATTGCACCGACCAGGGTCAGCGGCGACGCCGTGGCAACACCGACTGCCGAGAGCAAAAACGCGATCACCAGGAAGGCCAGGAACGCCGGAGTCAGTCGGGCACCTTCGCGCACCTGACCGAGCAACTGCTCCCACACCACTGTCTCGTCGGGTCTTCTCGGGGCCGCAGTGTCCGCCCGTTCTGCGGAGAAGGACAGCATGGTTCCCGCCGGCTCGAACGAAATACCGCCAGCCCTCACCAGGTCCAGAGCAGTCAACGCGGCAAGCACGTCGTTCGCGCATGCGCGGGCTACATCGGCCTCGATCACATCTCCCGGCGGATCGACAGCGGCTCTGAGTGCGAGTGTCACATGAGTAGCCCCAGGTTCGGCGGCCAACATGTTCAGCACATCTCCGGTCCGCTCACTCGGCGAGATGACACGCAGATGCAGCACAGTATTGTCTCCTTCAGCCGGCGGTGGCCTCGGGTGCAGGCAGCATCGACGGCCGGTCCATCACCGGAAACCATAGCGGGCTCGGACATGTC